>NZ_CABVMM010000011.1 GCF_902499555.1 Mesonia oceanica | reverse complement strand
TATAATGTCCTGATGAAGGTAAAACCCAACTTTTAACCTTTAACTAGTTAACCCAATATCACTAAAACTTGCTTTAACCCTAAAAACAACCAAAAAAAAAGACCGCCCAAATTGTTTTTAGACGGCCTCTTTATTTTATAAGCAACAATGACCTGAAATATTAATTCTCTTCTGGTAAGAAGCCATAATTTTTAGAATACATCATCATTTGTTCTTCAAAGTTTTCTGGCTGTGTAACTTTTATAGTTTTAATCTCTCCATTATCATCCATTTCAGGAACTAAAACAGGATTGATAAATCCGCTGTATGGAGCCGACTTAAATTTCTTGTTTCTTTCTAAAACTTCTTTATGGACGTCTTGATCTACTTTTACACCATAATTTTCTACTAAGTCTCTCGCTGCTTCAAAATCACCTTCAGACTTGATGCGCTGAGCTTCTCTTAATAATTCACCAAACAACTCACGTAAACGCTTGTAATCTTTAATTTCAAAAGAAGTTTTGCCATCCACGGTTTCTTTTACGATAACGCCTTCTTCTTTTCCTTTTTCAAAAACCCAAGCACTTACCCATTGGCGGTTACGCATGTGAGCTTCTTCAATATCTTTCCCTAATTCAATTCGGGTTAATTGCGTCATTAATCCGTTTCTAATATAATCGTTGTAAGCTGCTTTACCCAATTTTTCATAATCATCGGTCAAACCAAGTTCTTCTAGTTTTGGATCCATTAAAAAATAAAGTCCTACTAAATCTGCACGGCCTTCTTCCATCGTAGAAGCATAATTTTTCAAAGTTTCTTTGGTCTCCCCTACTCCTGGATTCAATTTACCAGAGGCGTGGCCAACTACTTCGTGAAGTGCTGTATGCAATTTATCGGCTTGAGCACCATATTTTTCTGAAAGTTGAATCTCTTCTTCATCGTGAGCAAATTCTTTCAACTTATCTGAACCACCTGCATTTTCATAAGCGTGGATAATATTCCCTAAAGAAACCGATTTACTACCATGGGTCGTTCTAATCCAGTTCGCATTCGGTAAATTTACTCCAATTGGTGTGCTTGGGGAAGCATCTCCAGCTTCTCCGGCAACAATAACCGTTTTATAAGTTACTCCAACTACTGAATCTTTTTTATGCTCGTCCATAATAGGCGAGTTATCTTCAAACCACTGTACATTTTCTTCTAAAACCTGCATTTTTTTCGACATATCAAAATCTTTGATTTGTACGATGGTTTCGTAAGAACCGCGATACCCTTTTGGGTCATTATAAACTTCTATAAAACTGTTAATGTAATCAATGTTACCTTCGGTAGCTTCCACCCAAGCTACATTATAATCATCCCAAGTCTGTAAATCTCCGGTTTTGTAATATTTTATAAGAAGCTCTAAAGCATCTGCTTGTTTTTTATTTTCAGCAACACCTTTTGCTTTTTCCAGCCATTTAATAATTTCATCTATAGATTCACCATACATTCCGCCACTTTTCCATACTTTTTCTACTAACTTCCCATCTTCTTTAACTAATTTAGAATTCAATCCAAATGAAAGGGGATGTTTAGGGTTGGGTGATTTCTTTTCAGCATAAAAAGCATCAACTTCTTCTGCAGTGATGTTATCGCCATAAAAATTAACGGCAGAACCTTTAATCAAACCTTTTTCTTCATTAAGGTTTACTTTTTTCATCGCTTTATCGTTAAATAAAACGTCGAAGGCTTCACCGGTAAGTTGTGTATTGGTTTCTTTTAAAAGCTTATTTAAGTATTCTTTTGAAAATTCTGGTTTCATCTTATCCATAGAGTAATGGTGATGAATTCCGTTAGAAAACCAAACTCTTTTTAAATAGGTCTCAAAAGCTTTCCAATCTTCTGTAGATTTATCACCTTCGTAATTACTATAAATATTTTCGAAGGCTTTTCTAATTTTAAGGTTGTCTTTATAATTTTGATCCCAAATAATATCACGTCCAGAAAGTCCGGCTTGCGTAAGGTAATAAACCAGTTTTTGCTCTTTTAGAGAAAGGTTTTCCCAACCGGGAATTTGGTAACGAAGTATTTTAATATCGGCAAATTCATCCGCAGTATAATCAAAGTCTTCAGCAGCGACTTTTTCTGTTTTTTCTTTAGAATCTTCAGCTTTTTCTTCTTTTTTATTGTCTTCACAAGAAACAATAAACAGAGATGCCGCTAAAAGCATGGGTATAAATTTAAATTTCATTGTATATAATATTAATTGTTTTTTACAAATGTAATGATTAAGGTTTTGTAAATTGTGTATATTAGCTTAACAAAATTTAACAATTTTTAAAATGAAGATTTTCAAGTACCTATTTTTCTTAATCCTAATTGTTATTATTGGAGGGGCAATTTATGTTGCTACTATAGATGGTAATTACCAAGCTGAAGAAACGATGCTGATGGATGTACCAGCCGCTATGGTTTTTAATGAGGTTAATGATTTTAAAAGTTGGGAAGATTGGGGTCCTTGGAAAAAAGAAGATCCTAATATGGTATTTAACTATCCTGAAAAAACCAGTGGCGAAGGTGCTTCTTATTCTTGGGTGGGCGATAAATCTATGGATGGATCTATGAAAACGGTAAAGGTCATTCCGAATAAATCAATAGATCAGGAAATTGTTATAGAAACCCCTTTTGGAAAATCGCAAAGTGATGTTTATTGGAAATTTGAGCCTGTAAAAGGAAAAACTAAAGTTACTTGGGGAACAAAAGGTCAACAAAGTTTTTTTGATAAAATACACATGCTTACTCAAGATAGTACGATGAGCCAACGCGTAAAACCAATGTTTGAAAAAGGGCTTACGCAATTAAAAGAAAGGCTTACCAAAAAAATGCAACAATATGCTATTAATGTAGATGGAATTACTGAATATGGTGGAACTTTTTATATGTATGTAACTACCGCTTCTAAAAACAATCCAAAGGTATTAGAAAGAAAAATGGAACAACTATTCCCGCAGGTAGCAAGGTTTATGACAGATAATGATATTGAAATGAGTGGAAAACCTCTTACGGTTTATAACCAAATTAACGAGGATTCAGGAACAGTTATTATTTCCTGCGGAATCCCAACCACAAGTAAAGTTGTTACACCACAAGAAAGCGATGTGCTAAATGGTTATATTGAAAAGACAAAAGCTTTAAAAGTAACCTTAACCGGAAATTATACTAATTTACCAGAAGCGTGGGATGAAGCTAATTCTTATTTGGCAGGAACCGATTTTGTAAAAAATGAAGACATCGCTCCTTTTGAAATTTATGTAACAGATCCAGGAAAAGAGCCTAACCCCGCCAATTGGGAAACAGAAATTTTTCTTCCTATTAAAAGAAAAGAAGTTAGTGTCTTGACCTCGGAAAGTTTATAATGAAGCAATTAATACTGGTATTTATTGGAGGTGGAAGCGGAAGTATTGCGCGCTTTTTACTGGGAAAATGGTTGAATAACTCAATAACCGGCATTCCTTATGGCACTTTTTTAGCCAATATTCTAGGTAGCCTACTTATCGGGCTTATTCTTGGATACTTAGCAAAGTCTGAAAATTTATCACAGGAAACCACGCTCCTATTAGCTACTGGATTTTGTGGCGGTTTTACTACTTTTTCTACCTTCGCTTACGAAAGTCATTTATTTTTAAAATCCGGGGATTTTATAAGTTTTACCATCTATGCATTGGCAAGTGTATTGCTGGGTTTTGCTGCAGTTTTTATAGGAATGTGGTTGGTAAGGTAAAAGCTGAGAAAGTAAAATTAAGACTGGCTATTTTCTGTTTCTTTTTGACCTTCTTCTTCTAAAATGATGGTTTTTATGTATTCCCGAAAAGGTTCTTTTTGAAGACAGTCTAAGACTCCTTTTTCAAAATTAGAAAGCACTTTATATTTTTCAGCCGGTTCTTCTGAAATATGCGGATTTTTATATACTTTATAAAGTTCTTTTTTTAGAATTGGAACATCTGCACCCAACAACCAATCTCCTGAAACCTCATCAAAAGTTGCATAAATTTTTTCAAGAATATGAGAACCTAGGTTAGCGTTATTTTTAATTTGCCTTCCTATATAACCGTTACTCAGGCCTACTTTTTTATCAAAACCATTGTAAGACAAGTCGTAATAAGAAATAAGTTCTTCTATTCTATCAATTACTTTTTTTGCCATAACAGGATTTATGTTGTAAAAAACAAAAAATTTACTGTATATTTGTAACTCATTACAGTATGGTTACTGTGATAATAAGTGTATTTACAGCGTATTTGTAGCAAATATAAAACTAATGAATAACAATCTCAAACAGTTGGTAAATTATGATATCAAAAAAAGAAGCTGATGCCATTAAAAAACTCTTTGGGCCCAAGTCTGCCCAAAAATTGGCCACCAAAATCTCTGAAAGAGGTGAAGTAAAAAACCGCAACGGAAACTTTTTTAAAGCACATAGCATTAGGGATGTGCTTAACCAAAAAGCGCACTCTGTCTTAGAAGATGAAATAAGATTGATTTGGAAATTAGAACTGATTGAAAGAGAAAAAATACTCAAAAAATCATCTGACTTGCTCTCATGAAATTTAGCAGAATAAACGATCAATGGAAAATTGAAATTTCTAAACACGAAATTTACATTTTAACTTTATGCATTATCGTTATTGTCTTTGTATGCTGTACCGCTATTTACTACGTTAATGACATTATAGATCTAAGAACTACAGAAAATTGTTTATGCCAGCAGGCATATTCTCGGTAAGTATTTTTGCTTATGAATTTTTAAAAAATATTTGTAAATCTATAGAACAACTTATAAAGAAGACAATTAAAATTACAAACGCCAATTTCTAAGCATTTTAATGTAGCTTTATTTTACATTATCAACCTGTAAAGGTTTTACCCCACGTTTTTTATATTTTTTTACACCTGCTTCAATTTTAACCGGCAAGTCATTTTCTTTGGGAGGAATTGGGCAAGAATAGTTGGCGTTGTAAGCGCAATAAGGATTATAGGCTTTATTAAAATCTAGGATAACTTTAGAAGAATTAGGTATTTTAAAATCTAAGTACCTTCCGCCTCCATAAGAAGTTTCTCCGTTAGTTAAATCGGTAAATGGAATAAATAGATAATCTTTATACTTATCCTCTGAAAGTAGGCGTTGGTTTTGGTATACGTTTAAACTAAATTCTTGGTTATTCAATGAAAATTTCAACTCTCCATATTTCACATAAATGGGTTGCCGCTCAGTAGTGGTGGGCATTACAAAAGGTAGCTCTGAAGCTGTTCTAGAGAAAGTAGCTTCTACTACATATTTTTGATTAATCTCAAAAAAGTCTAAGCTCTCGAAAACCTTTAAATCTTCATCGGTTAAAGGAGATGTTTCCTTTGTGGCAAATTCCTCATTTAAATGTTGTTGAAAATCTACTGCTGTAATTAAACTATCTTCAACTTGTGCAAAACCACACCCCGAAGAAATTATAAAAAAAATAAAGAAAATTGCTTTTTTCAACCCTTAAATCTTTGAGGCAAAGTTAGTTTAGAATTCAGAACAAATGCAATGAAAAAAGAAAATAAATTATTTTTTTACTCTAATTTTCTGTAATTTCTTATTATCTGAAAAAAGACCTTTTGCTAAAAGAGAAACGACCAATAAATCTGTAAAAACAACAAACATTATTCTTAAAAATTCAATGCCTATAAAATCTCCTAGAGCAAATCCGCTAATTCCTGTTACCAATGTCAAAACTAAAAATGTAATAGTATGATCCTTCATCTTTTTTTATTTCAAAGATAACTTGATCATGCTTCAACTATTATTAATAATTTACTAATTGAATTTTATTTAACCAAAACATAATCAAAGCGTTAAACTTTGTTAACTAATTAAAGGGGCAAACAAAAAAAACCTTAATGTAAAATATCACATTAAGGTTTTTTTATGGGGTTACATCTAAATAGTTTACATATTTCTACGGTATTGCCCCCCTACTTCAAACAAAGCTTCAGTAATTTGACCTAAAGAACAAACTTTAGTGGCTTCCATTAATTCTGCAAAAATGTTTTGGTTATGGATAGCAGCATCTTGTACTTTACTCAATGCTTCGCCCGCACTATCTTTATACGTTTCATGAAGTTTCTTCAGAGTGGTTAATTGAAACTGTTTTTCTTCTTCTGTAGCTCTAATAACTTCTCCCGGTGTTACTGTTGGTGATCCTTTACTACTTAAAAAAGTATTCACTCCAATAATCGGGAAATCACCATTGTGCTTTAAGGTCTCATAATACAAACTCTCTTCTTGAATTTTTGAGCGTTGATACATCGTTTCCATGGCTCCAAGTACGCCGCCACGTTCAGTAATTCTATCAAATTCCTGTAAAACGGCTTCTTCCACTAAATCGGTTAATTCTTCAATAATAAATGAACCTTGAATTGGGTTTTCGTTTTTCGCCAGTCCTAGTTCTTTATTAATAATCAACTGAATAGCCATCGCACGTCTTACCGATTCTTCTGTTGGGGTAGTAATCGCTTCATCGTAAGCATTGGTATGTAACGAATTACAGTTATCGTAAATCGCATAAAGGGCCTGAAGCGTGGTTCTAATATCATTAAAATCAATTTCCTGCGCGTGCAGTGATCTTCCTGAAGTTTGAATATGATATTTCAGCATTTGTGCACGTGGATTGGCTCCATATTTATGCTTTAAAGCTTTTGACCAAATTTTTCTAGCTACTCGACCAATCACGGCGTATTCGGGATCAATTCCATTAGAGAAAAAGAAAGAAAGGTTGGGCCCAAATTTATTGATGTCCATTCCACGGCTTAAGTAATACTCGACATAAGTAAAACCATTTGCCAATGTCAATGCCAATTGCGTAATTGGATTGGCTCCGGCTTCAGCAATATGATAACCGGAAATAGACACGGAATAGAAATTACGTACTCTATTTTCAATGAAATATTCTTGTACGTCTCCCATTAAGCGCAAAGCAAATTCTGTAGAGAAAATACACGTATTTTGTGCTTGATCTTCTTTTAAAATATCGGCTTGCACCGTACCACGAACTACCGCCATGGTTTCTTCTTTTATCTTGGCATAAACCTCTTCGGGAAGAACACGATCTCCGGTAACTCCCAATAACATTAACCCTAAACCATTGTTTCCTTCCGGAAGTTCACCGCGATAAGTTGGGCGTTCCAGTCCACTTTCTTTATAAATCGCTTTAATCTTTTTCTCTACCTCTTTTTCTAAGCCATTTTCTTTAATGTACTTTTCACATTGCTGATCGATAGCCGCATTCATAAAGAAACCAAGTAGCATTGGTGCCGGACCGTTTATGGTCATACTTACGGAAGTAAGGTGATGTGCTAAATCGAAACCTGAATACAGTTTCTTTGCATCGTCTAAACAACAAATGGAAACTCCGGCATTCCCAATTTTTCCATAGATATCAGGGCGCTCATCAGGATCATTACCATACAATGTAACCGAATCAAAAGCCGTTGAAAGTCGCTTAGCCGGTAAACCTAAACTCACGTAATGAAAACGACGGTTGGTACGTTCTGGCCCGCCTTCTCCGGCAAACATCCGAGTTGGATCTTCGCCTTGTCGCTTAAACGGATACAGACCTGCTGTGTAAGGGAACTCTCCCGGTACATTTTCCTGTAAAAGCCACTTCAGTAAATCTCCCCAAGCTTTGTATTTTGGCAAAGCTACTTTCGGAATTTGTAAGTGCGAAAGCGACTCGGTATGGGTTTCTATTTTTATTTCTTTATCACGGACCTTGAAGGTATAAACAGGATATTCGTATTTCTTAACGGTGTCTTCCCATTTTAAGATTTCTTCCCAGTTATAAGGATCGAAATCCATTTTTGTTTTGTTGAATTGAGCAATCAATAATTCTACAAATTGTTGATCGTCTTCTTGTTGAACTTGTTCAAGAAGTTCTTCTTCATGTAAACCAGACTTGGTTAAATAAGACTTCTCTACTCCACTCGAAGTGACATTAAGAACTGAAAGAATTGTTTTATAAATCCCGTAAAGTTTTTGAGCTACCTCTACTTGATTTTCTACTTTTTCGTCGTAACCGCGATTATTTTCAGCAATTTCTGAAAGGTAACGGACACGTCTTGGAGGAATCACATATATTTTTTCAGACATTTCATCTGAAATATGATAATCGCTTTTTAAAGAAGTTTCTGTTTTCTCTACCAAGGTATCCATAATCTTTTTGTAAAGATTATTCATCCCTGGATCGTTAAACTGGGAAGCAATGGTACCATAAACCGGAAGTTTTTCAGCATCTTCATGCCATAATTGGTGGTTTCGCTGGTATTGTTTTTTAACATCACGTAGCGCATCTAAAGCACCACGCTTATCAAATTTATTAATAGCTACAATATCGGCAAAATCAAGCATATCGATTTTCTCTAATTGTGTAGCTGCTCCAAATTCCGGCGTCATCACATATAAGGAAACATCGGAATGGTCTAGAATTTCGGTATCACTTTGTCCGATCCCTGAAGTTTCTAAAATAATTAAATCGTATTCTGCAGCTTTTAATACTTCAATGGCTTCTTGTACATATTTGGACAAGGCCAAATTACTTTGTCTCGTCGCCAGCGAACGCATATACACTCGAGGTGAATTAATAGCATTCATACGAATACGATCGCCCAATAAAGCGCCACCGGTTTTTCGTTTAGAAGGATCTACCGAGATGATCCCAATGGTTTTATCTTCAAAATCGACTAAAAATCGACGTACCAATTCGTCTACCAAAGAAGATTTACCTGCACCACCGGTTCCGGTGATTCCCAAAACCGGAGTTTTTATGCTTTTATTTTTCTCGTGAATTTTATCTAAAGTTGATTTTGCGATTTCAGGAAAATTTTCAGCAGAAGAAATAATCCTAGCAATGGCTTTATCATTTTTAGTAGGAAGTTCTTTCAGCTCTCCATTCAATGCATCGCCAATCGCATAATCTGATTGTTGCACTAAATCGTTAATCATCCCTTGTAATCCCATCTCGCGGCCATCGTCGGGAGAATAAATTCTGGTAATTCCGTATTCGTGAAGTTCTTTTATTTCTTCCGGTAGAATTACTCCGCCTCCGCCGCCAAAAATTTTAATATGACCTGCTCCTTTTTCTTTGAGCAAATCGTGCATATATTTAAAATATTCGGTATGACCTCCTTGATAAGATGTCATGGCTATGGCATTAGCATCTTCTTGGATTGCAGTATTCACTACTTCTTCCACACTTCTATCGTGACCTAAATGAATTACTTCTACACCGGTAGACTGAATGATACGACGCATAATATTAATGGCTGCATCGTGGCCATCAAATAAAGAGGCTGCTGTAACTATTCTTACTTTATGTTTGGGTTTATAGGGCTTTGCTTGTTCCATTGAAAAATTCTTAATTTAAGGTGCGTAAATTTACGAAAAAGCTATCAAAATAGAAGTTAATCCTGTTTTGGAATTAAATTATTTAAAATTAGTTCTCTTTGGGTGTTTTTCTCAATTATTAATGACCTTTATTCACTCTGTATATGCTTTAAATAATACCCCTATAATGATTCAAAAATGCTTAAGTTAAGATTTAGACTTTTAACCATTACAGATAAAATAATAACTAAAAATATCCAAAAAAGACGTTTTATGAAATTTTATATATCGCAATATACCCTATATAGGGTATTGTTTGGAGGCTAAAATCATTTTACATTTATAATGTCTTCTTTAAAGAATATTCGTGGGGTATGTTCTTAAAAAGACAAGTTTGTATAAGGGCTCATTATGAGCCCTTTTTTTATGGAAAATATTAGCTTGAATTTTTCAAAATAAAAAAGCGCTCTATACTTAGAACGCTTTACCATCTTCCATAAAATGTATGAAGTTTAGAAGTTTATTTGTACTCCTAATCCTTCAGCAATTTTTTCCCCTAATTCTTTGTCGGCTTTGTACCAATGTTGTAATTGCCGTTGGGTGATTTCTTCTTTTTTAGGACCTTCTATTTGGCTCATAGAACCCACGGTGTTATGCACTAAATGTGCTTTGGCTTCATCACTCATTAAACGGTATAAATCACCGGGTTGAGTGTAATGATCATCATCTCCGCTAACTGACGCATTTCTGTCGTACCAATCGGCTTCAGCATCAGTAATTCTTGGTGGTTTTAATTTATAATCTTCAGCTTTCTTTATATTATCGAAACTGTTGGGAAAGTAATTTTCAGATCTTCCGCCATTATCACTTACAGTCATAAATCCATCTCGTTGGTAATTATTGACCGCATAAGGACATCGGTTTACCGGAATTTGCTCATAGTTTGCACCTAATCTATAACGGTGAGCATCCGGGTAGGATAGCAATCTTCCTTGAAGCATTTTATCGGGTGAATAACCAATACCATCTACAATATGTGCCGGAGCAAATGCAGATTGTTCTATTTGAGCGAAGTAATTATCCGCATTTTTATTGAGTTCCATTTTCCCTACTTCGATTAAGGGATAATCTCCGTGAGGCCAAACTTTACTTAGATCAAAAGGATTCCATTTATAATTTTTAGCTTCTTCTTCCGGCATTACCTGAATTTTCAAGGTCCAAGTTGGAAATTTTCCTTCTTCAATATGTTCCAATAAATCTTGTTGGGCAAAATCTGGATTTTTACCTGCCATCTCTACTGACTCTTCATCGGTGAAATTTTTAATCCCTTGATCGGTTTTAAAATGAAATTTCACGTAAAAACGTTCATCATTCGCATTAATCATAGAGAAAGTATGGGAACCATAACCATTCATGTGCCTAAAACCATAAGGCGTTCCGCGATCACTCATCAAAATTAAAACTTGGTGAAGCGACTCCGGATTTAATGACCAAAAATCCCAACGCATCGTTTGCGATTTCATATTGGTAAAGGGATGGCGTTTTTGGGTATGAATAAAATCACCAAACTTTTTAGGATCTTTAATAAAAAACACCGGAGTGTTATTCCCTACCAAATCCCAATTTCCATCTTCCGTATAAAATTTTAAAGCAAACCCGCGCGGATCACGGTCTGAATCTGCTGAACCTTTCTCTCCTCCTACGGTAGAAAAACGAGCTAACATATCTGTTTTCTTACCTATTTCAGAAAACATTTTTGCTTTGGTATACTTCGTAATATCATGGGTAACGGTGAAGGTACCAAAGGCTCCTGAACCTTTAGCGTGAACCACTCGTTCAGGAATACGCTCTCTATTAAAATGTGCCATGCTTTCATGAAGCACATAATCTTCTAATAATATGGGACCTCGACGACCAACCGTTAATGAATCTTCTTTTTCATAAAATGGTCTTCCCGAAGCGGTCGTTAGTTTTTTTTCTTCGCTCATAACTTAAATTTTTTATTCGATTAAAGATAAACTATTTTTACGGCAAGCTGAAATCGAAAATGTATATCACAAAATAGGTATTCATTATAAATACTTAAAATCAAGGCTTTTTTATTATTTATACCACAAACAAACTCTAAAAATTAACAAATTTTTATAATTATGATAAAACGAATCTTTCTTAGTTGTTTGATCTGCTTCTCCTTAATTTCGTGTGCTGAGTTACAATCTATCGCAGAAAATTACCCACAACAAGGTTTTGGACTTAGTCAACAACAAATAGCCAATGGCCTTAAACAAGCCTTAGATAAAGGTATTGATGATCAAGTAAGTAAGCTTACACAAACCAACGGTTTTTATAAAAATCAACTCGTAAAAATCCTATTACCACAAGAGCTGCAAAAAGTAGAACAAGGCCTAAGGGATATAGGTTTAGGAAGTTTAGCCGATGAAGGGATTAAAGCTTTAAATCGCGCGGCTGAAGATGCCACCAAAGAAGCTACACCTATCTTTGTAAATGCCATTAAACAAATGACTTTTACCGATGCTAAAAATATTTTATTAGGAGATAATACAGCTGCCACTACTTACTTAGAACAAAAAACTTCTCAAGAGCTGTACAACAAATTTAATCCGGTAATTAAAAATTCTTTTCATAAAGTGGGAGCCGATCAAATTTGGTCAAATATCATTACCAAGTATAATAATATTCCATTTACACAAAATGTGAATCCAGATTTAACCGATTATGTTACTAAAGAAGCTTTAGATGGAGTCTATACGATGATAGCTGTAGAAGAACAAGAAATTAGAACCAATATAGCCAGCAGAACCACCGATTTATTAAAGAGGGTTTTCGCCCTTCAAGATTAATAACCCAGAGCTAATACTAAGTAATATTAAGATAACATCTATTGCAGATTTACGCCTCATCTTTGCAGTGAGATTTTAGGGTATCTCAATATTTATTTGGGTTAAGTCAAAAGGCCGAGGAGTTTTCCGCGGCTTTTTTTTGTTAAATTATTAACGATACAGTTTACCACTTATCTATACTTTATTAATAGCTTAACGAATTTTAATAAACACTAAACATCTTATCTTTTAATTTTGTACTGATAAATGAAAAGAAAGAATATGTTTAGGTGGAATAAAAATAATGATAGAATACAAAGACTTAAAGAAAAGTATACCCGATTGATGCGAAAGGCCTATGAAATTGCGCCAAAGAACAAACGCAAAAGCGATTACTTTAATCAGGAAGCCCGCCAAATTTTACAGGAACTTAGGCGATTAGAGCTCAATAGGTTACATTAAAAATTCAAAATCAGCTTCAGGGCTGATTTTTTTTATGAACTTTTTAAAATATTTCTATTCTTTCTTTCACTACCTTGAAACCTAATTTTTCAACATGTTACTATTTCAACCTCCAACTACCACCGTCGTTAATTCGATAGACCGCTATTACCATGAATTTTTAGAAATACTGCCTAGAATAGCCTTAGGAATTTTTGTAATTATAGCTGGAGTGCTCATCGCGCAATTAATCACCAATATTTACAAAAGAAGAATTTTAAAGAAAGCTAATGATCCTTTGATGGCAAGGTTCTTAGCTCAAGCTATTAAAATAATCCTCATTCTTATTTCTATTATGATTGCTTTGGAAGTGGCGGGACTTAGTAGAATTGCTGCCGGAATTTTAACCGCTGCCGGAGGTGCTGCCATTATTCTTGGTTTCGCCTTTCAGGACATTGGTAAAAACTTTCTTGCGGGAATTATTTTAGCATTTAACCGACCTTTTCGAATTAACGATACCATTAAAATTGATACTATGTTCGGAAAAGTTAAAGCTCTTAATTTTAGATATACCCACATAAAAACTACCGACGGAAGGGATATTTACATTCCCAATAGTGATGTACTTACGAAACCTGTTGAAAATTATACTGCCGATGGTTTTTTCCGTTTAGAATTTGTAGTAGGTATTGGATATGAAAACGATATTGAGAAAGCAAAACTACTAATAAGACAAGTGCTTGCCAATAATAAAAATATCATTCAAGATGAAGCGCACGAATCATTTGTAATCGAAGACGAACTCGCTGCAAGCACGATTAACCTAAAAGTATTCTTTTGGATTAACACCATCGATTATCGTGTAACTTCCAGTGTGTTGCGAGGTTTGGTAATTAAAGAAGTAAAAGAAGCGCTTGCTATAAACGGCTTCAATTTACCGGCAGATATTACAGAACTCAAACTCTACAGTACCGAAGAAGATATTCCGCTTAAGCTTAGGAAAGATCCTCGCGATTTATTAGAAAATAACAAGTAAGAGCTAGACAAATTATGTGGCAGAAAGAGCTAAAAAAGGATGCCGCTGCTATCCGTTTTGCAAAGGCAATTCAGCTAAATGCCATTTTTTAAAATACCGAAAAGCTTTCTCTAATCGTGAACCATACCAACTAAAAAACTCTCCATCTACAAATTTTATTTTATCAGGATTTACAAATTCAGCAAGTTCTAGTTGATGCTTCTTTTTAAAGGGAAAAGGTTCCGAAGAAAGCAATACCCAATCTGCTTCTTTTAAACGATGTAAATCAACTTCCGGATAGCGCGGGGTTTCAGCAAAAATATTTTCAAAATTATTCAACTGAAGTAAATAATCAATAAATGTATCGCTTCCGGCTACCATCCAAGGTTTTCGCCAAATAAAATAGGCGACTTTTCGTTTAGGTTGATCATTGATGAATTGCTTGAAGTTTCTCCATTCCGTTTGAATATTAGCGGTGATTTTTTCTGCTTTTTCTTCGACAGAAAAAATTTCCCCGTATTGCTGAATCAATGTCAAACTTTCTTCTATATCCTGAATATCGGAAACATGAACGGGAGCTATTTTTTCTAGTGCTTCCACCATTTCCGGAGTGTTTTCTTCTTTATTACAAAGAATAAGGTCGGGTTGAAGTTTTCTAATTTTTTTCAATTTCACCTCTTTCGTGCCACCAACTAGTTGAATCTGTTTTCGTAATTCTACCGGATGCACACAAAATTTAGTGATCCCTACAAGTTGTTGTTTCAATCCTAAATCAACTAACAATTCGGTTTGACTGGGAACTAAAGATATAATTCGGGAAGGAACTTCACTTAACTCAACTGTTCGCTGTAACTGATCTTGAAATTGCATAACTACAAAGTAAGAAATATTTTATTGAAATAGATCATCAATGTATACCTACAAGGTTTTAAAAACCTTGCAAGAAAAATTTCTCAGTTTATTTACAAATCTTCAAAATCTGGTGGATCAAAAGGGAGATCATCATCAGGATCTTTATCGTCATAATTCACCCCCGGTGGATTAAATAGCCCCCAACGATCGATGATGTAATTCCAAGGATCAAATGTTTTTACCCATTCTGCAAACAATACCCTAAATTCATCAATTTCTTTTCTCAATAAATCTAAGTATTCTGTTTCTTTAAATCCGTGAATTTCCAATCCCATTAAATGCGTTCTCACTTCTCTAGCTGAACGCCTTACAATAGCAGCATTTTCCATTTTTATATCATAGAGTTCTACATTCCAAGCGCCAGCAATTTTCACCGGAATTTTCAAACTATCTTCTGCAATAAAACTGGCTTGCATTTTTAAGTATTCTAAATTCGTTACATCCTTATAGGTGTAATTATTTACCAAGTCAACAATTTTTGAGCTAATTCGCTCAATCATATTTGCTTTTATATAAATCGCTGAGTTTTCTAATTTCATAACCACAAAATAATCATTTTCAATATAATTAGAAATAAAAAAACTTCACAGGTTTCAATAACATGTGAAGTTTATATCTTTCTTAGGTTTAAGAAAATACAGAAAGCTAATACTTATTTATAGTTGCCAAATAGAGGATAATTATTTTTATTATAATCAAAGGATACAGATACATGAAATGTTTCATAAAGTTCAAACTCTCCATTATCTAATTTGTCATAAGAATTAATTGTATAACTTTTGAATTACATCTTTTCTAAAACGCTTTCCATTTCTTGTTGAAGTTCTTTTGCTTTTTCAGCAGCGGCATCAGCAAAATTTTCTTCGCTTGAAGCATAAATAATTCCGCGGGCAGAGTTGATGAGTAATCCTACATTTTCATTCAATCCGTATTTACAAACTTCAGCAACACTTCCGCCTTGGGCTCCCACACCGGGAACCAAAATAAAACTATCTGGAATTATTTTTCTGATTTCTGCAAAATATTCAGCTTTGGTGGCTCCGACCACATACATTAAATTGTAATGATTTTTCCAGGTTTGTGAGGTCTGCAATACTTTTTTATAGACTTCTTCCCCATCTACTTTTTTTGTCTGAAAATCGAATGCCCCACGATTGGAAGTTAAAGCTAATAAAATGGTATGCTTGTTTTCAAACTCTAAAAAAGGCACTACAGAGTCCTCTCCCATATATGGTGCTACGGTAATTGAGTCGAAATTTAAATCGCTAAAAAAAGCTTTGGCATAACGTGTAGAGGTATTGCCTATATCACCGCGTTTGGCATCGGCAATGGTAAAAATATCAGGGTGTTTTTCATTGAGGTAAGAAATAGTTTTCTCTAAAGCTTGCCAACCTTCAATACCATAAGCTTCGTAAAAAGCAATATTAGGTTTGTATGCTACTGCCAAATGATGGGTTGCATCAATAATCGCTTTATTAAACTCAAAAATCGGATCTTCTTTTGCTAACAAATGTTGCGGGATTTTCTCTAAATCTACATCTAAACCAATACATAAGAAGGATTTTTTCTTTTTGATTTGGGAAATGAGTTCTGTTGTTGTCATAGTATTTTTATAAAAATAAAAACCACTAAACTTATAGTGGTTTTTGTTTTGTTCCTCGAAAATTAATTATCTCTATTTTATCTTTTTCAGTATTTACCCTGTAGACTATATAATTATTTCTATCAATTAAAGCTTTGCGTAACTTCAAATTTTCATGAAGAGGAAATAAATCAGGATTTACAGAAATCAAAGAAATCACTTCGTTAATATTATTTTCTAATTGAAGTATTTCATTTACGCTCGATGCTCTTTCTAAATAATCAATCACTTCTAAAAGTCCATTTTCAGCTTGAGTTGTCCAAACTACCGTCAATGCCATTTTTTTAGTTTCGCCATTACACTTTCGTGGGAAACTAGTTTTCCTTCATCAGCTTGTTGAATACCTATTTCAATTTCTTCTTTTTCTTCTACAGATAATTCCTCATACCAATCACCAGATTCTTCTTCAAAAACTTTTCTAATTTTAAGCAATACGGCTTTATCCTTCGTTTTCTGAAGTTGCTGTATTAGTTCTAATTTTGTAGTTTCAATATTCACCGGAAATAAATTACCTGTTGACTAAAGATACAAAAATTGGATTATAAAGAATCTGAAGCTTCTTTTAATTTTTCGGTATTGGCTACCAATTTAAGCTCATCGATAATTTTTTGAATATCCCCGTTGATGATATTCTGCAAATCATAAAGCGTTAAATTAATACGGTGATCTGTAACACGACCTTGTGGGTAATTATACGTTCTAATTTTTGCACTTCGGTCTCCACTGGTTACCATAGAACCTCGTTTAGCGGCATCTTCTTCTTGCTTTTTCGCCAGTTCCATATCGTACAAACGAGAACGCAATACTTTAAAAGCTTTCTCTTTGTTTTTATGTTGCGATTTCTGGTCTTGACACTGTGCTACAATTCCGGTAGGTTCGTGAGTTAAACGCACCGCCGAATAAGTAGTGTTTACCGACTGACCTCCTGGTCCTGAAGAACAGAAATAATCGATACGTACATCTTTAGGATCAATTTCTACATCAAACTCTTCGGCTTCCGGAAAAACCATCACGGTGGCGGCACTGGTATGTACACGGCCTTGAGTTTCGGTTTGTGGCACCCGTTGTACACGGTGTACCCCGGCTTCATATTTCAACGTTCCATAAACATCTTCTCCAGAAACTTCAAACTGAATTTCTTTAAAACCACCATTGGTCCCTTCAGAAAAATCTACAGTACTAACTCTCCAACCTTTGCTCTCGCAATATTTGGTAAGCATTTTAAAGATATCGCCTGCAAAAATACTGGCTTCATCTCCGCCGGTTCCGGCGCGAACTTCTACCACTGCATTTTTCGCATCTTCGGGATCTTTAGGAACAAGCATCATCCTTATTTTTTCTTCTAAGGCAGGCAACTCTTCTTTAGCTTCTTCTATTTGCATTTTGGCCATATCGACCATTTCAGCATCGCTCCCATCAGCAATAATTTCTTCAGCTTCTGAGATATTATTGGTAAGCTCTACATATTTATCCCTTTCAACCATCAGGTCTTTTAGGTCTTTATATTCTTTGGTAAGCTCTACGTAACGTTTCTGGTCAGCAATAATTTCCGGCTGAATGATTAAATCATTCACCTCATCATAACGTTGCTTAACTATATTTAATTTATCTATCATAATTCTTCCTCGTAATGTTCGCAAATTTACGATAAATTTGGTGATTATTTAAGATTGAAGTTGAAGTTATAAAATTTTAGTAATTTAGAAGAATGTTTCTAAAACTCAAGTTAATCTGGCTTTTTTACCAAAAATATTTATTAGCAAGCTTCTTGATGAGTGTACTATGTTATGTATTAGGTTTTCTATTAGTAAGCACTATTTTTTTTAAGTTGATAGCAATTAGTTTAGGAATTTTTTTGCCAAACATAAAAGGAAGCAAATCTGGTTTTACTTTTTATCAAAATTTAGGACTTTCAATTCGATATTTATTAGGAGCTGTATTTTTAATAGATATAACAATTAGTATTAGCTTATATAAAATACCCCCATTGCTTTTAACAATTTTATGATATTGGAAATAGATAATATTGAATTAAGTTTTCACTCTAAGCCTATTTTAGAAGCTATTTATATTAAAGCAGAGAAAGGAAAGGTAACAGGAATTTTAGGTAAAAATGGCTGCGGAAAATCCAGTTTATTCAGAATTATTTTCGGATCCCTTCAACCTAAACATAAACTCATTCGGTTAAACAAAAAAGCTATTACACAAAAATTCTATAAAATTGGCATGGTAGCTTATTTACCTCAAAACAACTTTATCCCCAAAGAACTTTTATTAAAAAAAGTATTTGGCTTATACAAAGGCTCTTGGCAAAGGTTCACTTCAATATTTGAAGAATTAGCTTTGTATGAAAATTCAAAAATCAAAGAATTATCAGGTGGTGAACGTAGAATACTGGAAATCTATTTAGTATTACAACTCGGTGTAAAAGTGGTTTTACTCGATGAACCTTTTTCTAATATCGCTCCACTTCAGATTGAAAAAATAAAGACCCTTATTCACCAGGAAAAATCGAATAAAATTATTTTACTAAGCGATCATTTTTATGAAGATGTACTGGACGTTTGCGAAAGACTTTATCTAATTGAAGGTACAAGATCTATTGCTATAAAAAATCAAAAAGATTTAGAGAGCTACGGATATCTCACGACTAAAGATTCACAATAACCCCAATCCCCAATTGTTGTTTCCATTGTACTTTAGGTCCGGCATCTACCAATTCTCCTTCGGCATTTTCTTCCTGCACTTTAATATCATCATCATATTTTAAGTGAGAACCGAGTTTAGCTAATACATATTGATTGACTTGAAAGTTAAAGTTCAGCTCCCAATTCACATCTATATTCCCGAATTTATTAATATAATCGGTATACAAACTCAATTTGTTGCTTAAGCCTATATTTTCGAAAATCTCTGTATTATACTCATTGGTAAACAAAATCCCTACCTCGGTGCGTATATTTTCACCTTCTTTAATAAGGTTTCCTTCTTCATCATATACAGCTCCCTCTACCCCAAAAGCGCCATCATTTGCTAAGTCCTGATCTAATACAAAAGTAGAACGTAGCGTGAGCGGCGAAGCATAAATGTTTAAGTTTTCTTTCTCCGAATTATATTCTGAACCAACTCCTAAAAACAAATAGGCCGGCGCCAAAACAGTGGAAATTTTCTTGGATGTATCAGGATAATTATACCCGTTAGAAAATTGTGTACTAAAATTGGCTTTGGCCGAATAATACCAGTTAGAAAGTGTATCTTTCCGGTAACCAAAGGTTGAGTTTATCTCTAAATGATCGTCGGTTTTCCTAATCTCTTGCTCGGTTTGCTTATTGATCCCGTAACGGGCAATCAATTCATTTTTCCAACGAATGTTTTTTCGCTCGTAAATTCTTTTAAAATCTGTACTCATTAAGGCTGCAATAGAATTTGCCCCACCGGCATTCCAGTTCACGAAAGCAACCTCTGAAAGATCCAGCCCTATTTTATTTACTTCTTTCCAAAAGCTTATGTTGGGATGGTACTTACTTAACCTATTTAGCTTATCTACTTTGGTGATTGGAAAAAAAGGTTGATAAGCATAGGGGGTTAAGGTATTTACCGATACAATGCTATCCCGTGTTTGAGCGATTAAAAAATTAGTGCAAAGAACTACAAAAACTAAAATAAACTTCTTCAACATTATCCTTCAATTATGGTCTTAGTAAGTAAAACTTCCGAATTCGCTTTTTATTGTTAGTTTTTTCTCTTCTGAAGCTTCTACCCTTCCTACAATCTGAGCATCTACTTCAAACGATTTTGAGATAGTAATAATTTCTTCTGCATATTCCTGTGGTACATAAATTTCCATTCGATGCCCCATATTAAAAACTTGGTACATTTCTTTCCAATCGGTTTTGCTTTCTTGCTGAATTAATTTGAAAAGTGGTGGCACTTCAAACATATGATCCTTAATCACGTGTAAATTATCTCCTATAAAATGAAGGATTTTGGTTTGTGCCCCTCCACTACAATGGACCATTCCGTGAATTTCTTCTGAAGAATATTTTGAAAGTATTTTCTTGATGATTGGTGCATAAGTTCTGGTTGGAGAAAGCACTAATTTACCAGCGTCCAATTCAGCATCTTTAACATCTGAAGTTAATTTTTTAGTTCCTGAGTAAATCAAGTCTGAAGGAATGGAGTTATCGAAACTTTCTGGGTATTTCTTTGCTAGTTCTTTACTAAACACATCGTGACGTGCAGAGGTAAGACCGTTGCTTCCCATTCCGCCATTATATTCTTTTTCATAAGAAGCTTTTCCTGAAGAAGAAAGCCCTACAATCACATCGCCGGCTTTTATATTAGCATTATCGATCACTTTGCTTCTCTTCATCCTTGCTGTTACGGTAGAATCTACAATAATGGTTCTTACCAAATCCCCAACATCGGCAGTTTCCCCTCCGGTGGAATGAATTTCTACGCCAAAATCTTTTAATTCGGCAATTAACTCTTCCGTCCCGTTAATGATAGCTGAGATGACTTCACCCGGAACTAAATTTTTATTTCTACCTATGGTAGAAGAAAGTAATATATTATCGGTGGCTCCCACACACAAAAGATCGTCTATATTCATAATAAGTGCATCCTGTGCTATCCCTTTCCAGACCGAAATATCTCCGGTTTCTTTCCAATACATATAAGCCAGGGAAGATTTAGTCCCTGCCCCATCGGCGTGCATAATTAGGCAGTACTCTTCATCTTGGGTTAAATAATCGGGTACTATTTTACAAAAGGCTTTTGGGAATAAGCCTTTATCTACATTTTTTATAGCATTATGTACATCTTCTTTTCCTGCGGAAACACCTCTTTGTGCGTAACGTTTACTTACTTCTTGACTCATATGATTTGGTATTGAACTGCAAAAATAAGGAATTAAAAAAACCCCGTTTAAAAAACGGGGCGGTATTCTTAAAAGTTATTCAGATTAGTAAGTGAATAACAATTCTCTGTATTTGGTTATTGGCCATAATTCATCATCAACCAAAATTTCCAACTTATCGCAATGGTATCTAATTTCATCAAAATAAGGTCTTACTTTATCACAGTAAGCAAATGCTTTTTCTTCAGCTCCTTCTATTTTGTTGGCTTCTCTACGGGCATCGATCATCTCTGTAATTCCTTTGTTTATCTTTTCGATATGACTGGAAATTTCTTCAATAATGCTTAATTGCTCGCCTGCATGCTTTTTAAAGTCGTTACCGTAAATTTCTTTAAGTCCTTGTACGTTCTTAATTAAAATGTTTTGGTATCTAATTGCTGTTGGGATAACGTGATTTCTTGCGATATCACCTAATACACGTCCTTCAATTTGAATATGCATTGCATACTCTTCTACTTCAATTTCGTGACGGGCTTCCATTTCTACACGGTTCATTACTCCCAAATCTTCAAACAACTTGATGGTTTTGTCTGCGATTTTCACTTTAAGTGCTTCCGGAGTTTTCTTGTTATTGCTTAAGCCACGTTTCTTAGCTTCTTTTTCCCAAGCTTCGCCGTAACCATCGCCTTCAAATCTAATTTTCTTAGACTTTTTGATGTAATCTCTAAGTACATTAAAGATAGCATCATCCTTCTTCATCTTCTTATCTTTTACAAGCTTGTCTACTTCTACTTTAAAGTCTTGAAGTTGTTTAGCTACCGCAGCATTCAATACCGTCATTGGGTTAGAACAGTTAGCAGTTGAACCTACTGCTCTTAACTCAAATTTATTACCGGTAAAGGCAAAAGGAGAAGTTCTATTTCTATCGGTGTTGTCCAATAAAATTTCAGGAATTTTACCGACTACGTTTAATTTAAGATCTGTTTTTTCTTGTGGTGAAAGTTTACCATCGGTTACTTTTTCCAGTTCATCAAGAACTTTGGTTAACTGAGAACCAATGAAAACTGAAATAATTGCCGGTGGTGCTTCGTTCGCCCCTAAACGGTGATCGTTTGAAGCTGACGCAATGGAAGAACGGATTAACTCTTCATTATCGTAAACTGCTTTTATAGTATTCACAAAGAAGGTTAAGAACTGAAGGTTCTTCATTGGGGTACTCCCCGGACTTAATAAATTGACTCCAGTATTGGTTGCCAACGACCAGTTGTTGTGTTTACCACTACCGTTTACTCCAGCAAATGGTTTTTCATGGAAAAGCACTTTTAAGTGGTGACGCTCAGCAACTTTATCCATCACATCCATCAATAATAGGTTGTGATCTACCGCTAAGTTTACCTCTTCAAAAATTGGCGCTAATTCAAACTGGTTAGGTGCAACCTCATTGTGACGGGTTTTTACCGGAATACCCAGTAACATACATTCTGTTTCTAAATCACGCATATAATTGATTACACGTGTAGGAATAGAACCAAAATAATGATCGTCTAGCTGCTGCCCTTTAGCAGGTGCATGACCTAATAAAGTTCTTTCGGCTAATACTAAATCTGGACGGGAAGCTGCTAATGCTGCATCTACCAAGAAATATTCTTGTTCCCAACCTAAAGTAGCGTTTACTTTGGTTACTTTTTTATCGAAATATTTTGCTACTTCTGTTGCTGCATTATCTAATGCCTGTAACGAACGTAACAAGGGTACTTTATAATCTAATGCTTCTCCTGTGTAAGATACAAATACGGTAGGAATACAAAGGGTAGTTCCTAAAATAAATGCAGGAGATGTAGGATCCCAAGCGGTATAACCTCTTGCTTCAAATGTATTTCTAATTCCTCCGTTAGGGAAACTAGAAGCATCCGGTTCTTGTTGTACTAAAGAACCACCTCCAAATTTTTCAATCGCAGAACCGTTTCCGGTTGGCTCAAAAAAGGCATCGTGTTTCTCTGCAGTAGAACCTGTTAAAGGTTGAAACCAGTGTGTGTAGTGAGTAGCTCCTTTAGAGATCGCCCACTCTTTCATTCCTGTTGAAATATGGTCGGCTAAATTTCTATCGATTTTAGAACCATTTTCGATAGCATCCATCACACTGTTGTAAGAATCTTTGGTAAGGTATTGGCGCATGGCCGGTTCATTAAATACGTTCTTCCCAAAAATTTCAGATCGCCTAGCGGGCTCTTTCACCTCTACTGGTTTTCTGTTTAATGTTTTCTTTAAAGCTTGAAATCTTAGCGTTGACATTTATAATTAACTTTTTGTGTTGCTAGCACAAAAATAGTGTTTTTATAAATACCCCCTAATTTTTTTTGTTAAGTTCTTAAAAAAGCATCCTTAAAATTATCTTACCCCTAAAAAATAAGACTTATTAAGAAAATGCTAAACCAATAAACAATGCATACCCCGCAAATATCACAAATCCCTTATATTTACTGATGGTGTAACGTTTTGGAAGAAACACCAAAGGCAATAATACCAAGGCAAAACCAAGCATCCAAAATATATCATTGGTTAACACAGCTTTAGATTCTAAATGAATAGGTTTTATTAAAGCGGTCAATCCTAAAACCGAACCTATATTAAAAATATTGGAACCAATTAAGTTTCCTAATGAAAGTGCTTTCTCTTTCTTTAGGGCCGCAATTACAGAAGCAGCTAACTCCGGCACGCTGGTTCCTATAGCAATCATCGTGACAGAAATTACCCGTTCGCTTACGCCCAGTTTCTTCGCTAAATCTACAGAACCTTCTACCAACCATTCAGAACCAAAATAAAGGGCCGCCCCTCCAATTAATAACCAAATTACAATCTTAAAACCAGAAACTCCCTGTAAGCTTTCATCTACATCTTCCGTAGGAACTTCATCGTGTTTTCGGGCACGTTGAATTAAAATAAACAAATAAATTACAATAGCCCCTACAAAAACACCCCCTTCTATCCGGGAGATTTGATAACCACTTTGCAAGAAAACATATAATGCCAATGAAAATAACATCATCACAGGCCAATTAAATTTATAGAAATCTTTATCAACTTCAATCGTACTAATAATGGAAGTGATCCCTAACACTAGACCAATATTGGCAATGTTAGAACCAATCACATTTCCTAAACTAATATCTGAAAAACCTTCCATTGCGGCTTGTAAACTCACCAATAGTTCGGGTAAGGAAGTAGCAAAAGAGACTACCGTTAAGCCAATAACCATTCGGGAAATATTAAACTTGAACGATAAAGCTACCGAAGATCGCACCAAATATTCTCCTCCTACTACTAATAAAACAAAACCTGCTATGATGAGTACTATTGACATAGAAACTTATTTTCTTGCGAAGATAATGTAAACAATTTAGATGCTTTTGTTTATTACAGTTTTCAACCGCATAAAAAAATCCCTTTCCAGTTAACTGAAAAGGGATTTCACTTTTAAAATATTTTTTTATTGTTTGATAAGTTTTACGGTTGTATGCTGCCCATCAGCAGAAACTTTTAACAAATAAATTCCTGCAGAAAGCTCCTCTAAGTTGATTTGCTTTTGGGTTCCTCTTACTGAATATTCCCTTACTTTCTTTCCTAGGATATCGAACAGCTCCAGCTTCTTTAGTTCATGGCTGGCTTCAATTTTCACAAAATTATAAGTTGGGTTAGGATAAACTTTTATCGAGTTTTGCTGAACAAATTCTTTGGAAGCTAAAGTAGATTCTCCTCTTAAAGCAATATTATTGAATCTTACTTCATCCCCATTATCTACAAACATATCGGCCCCATCAAAACGCATTCTAACTCTAAAATCAGGATTGTTATTGGCGATACTCACGTTAGAGAAATCAAATTCCATTATTTCGTAATCACCGGGAACGCTCTCTGTAGCATTGCTTAAATTATCGGTTGACCAAGCATTACCATCCCAATAATCAATAAGTAGGCTTTCAGCTGCTCCATTGGTTTCTACTGCAAATGAAAATTTAATATTCTCCAAATCTGTAGTGGGCATTACAAATTCTAAATAATTTTCCAAAGTTCCCGATCTAAACGGTTGCTTGACCTGCACACCTCTCATGATATCCGCCGAATAAGGAATATCATTATTGGCTTCTGCAACATAATTTAACTCGGTTGGTGAGTTTTTCCTTTCTAAAGAAGCGGTTCTCCATTCCGGATCGTCACTGGTAAACGGATATCCCGAAAGGCAACTGGTATAATTTATAGTTGCTGAAAGTTCGTTACTGGCATACGTAGCGTCTAATCCTGTTAAAGGTGTATCGTTGGGGATATTGCTATCCATTAACCAAAAATAAACTACTTCAGATGGATTTTCTATGGCTTCAAAATTGGCCTGAATTTCCATATTTGCAGAAGGGGTTATATTTAGTACAGGATCGGTACCACTCACATCTCCTGACCAATGCGAAAACTCGTATCCCGGGAAAGCAGTGGCTTCTATGCTAACAGGAATCGCTTCAAAATATTTACCTGTCCAAGGATATGGACTGGCTGCAACACCGGGAGTTTCTTCTTGAATCTCTATGGTATTAATTCTCACGAAGCCGGCCTCAGCATCTGAAACATTTAAGGTCAAATCTAAAATGCTATTGAGAGAAAAATAGTTTTTAATTTGCTCTCTTTGTGCGGCAGGACGGGTATTCCCCCAACTTAAAAGTGTACTTTGTTCTGCAGAATCATAAAAATCTGTTTTTGGATAGCGATCTTGATCTTCTACCAAATAAGGACTTACTTCAGCAAAGGTAAAATTCACTACATCGTTAAAATAACTGGTCCCTAAAACGGTATTTAATATATCGGCAAACCTGTTCATAAATTGGTGCTGAAAATCTGTATTATCTATAAGCGAACTTAACAAAGCTTCATTGCTTGAGTTAACAGGATCTGCCCAATGTCCCAACCAATTGATATCATCATTTAAACTAGCTTCAAAATCTTGTACGGTGACTCGCCATTTACCATCGCCATAATTATTATCAACAGGAGTTCTCACTTTCCAAAAGTTTCTTTCATAGCTATCGTTAGCTGAAAAAATTTCTAACACCATATGATCTATATAAGATTTCATATCCAGTAAACTAGCTGCTTGCTCATAATTGGCATCATCTGCCATATCGTTATTAAGAATAAAATCGCGCATAGCAATATAATCGTCAAAGTCTGCATCCTCCCCTTCGTCTAATCCACAATTCACCCCTCTACAACCTACAATAGCGATCTCCTCATCATCTAAATCAAAATTCAAGGCAAAATGATGCTCATCGATCCGATCACGAATAGCGGTTAAGCCCCAATATTCTCCGTTAATAAAATGAATAGCCGGCTGTATTCTCGCTACACCATTATAGATGGGTTGCATGGCTCTATTAAATACGACATCGTAAGAAACAGGACCGCCACTACCATTACCGCGAAGCATAATTCTTTTAAATTCGGTATTATTTGGTAAAGTTGCATCTGGTATAGTCACATTAAACAAGTCATGTTCAAACGTATTTTCGCCACCATATTCACTTCTAGCATATAAACGTAAATTTTTTATGGCTCGAGCTCTAGAGTTATTACCATGGATCCTTAAACCTCCATTTACATTCATAACCACATTTAAACTCGTTGGTTCAAACATTTCTATGCTAGTAGGATACTCCCAATCACGACCTCGTCGCCAGTAGTTGCTCCATTCTGGTCGCCAATATTGATTATTATCTGGATTTTCTGCTCTCCAAGTATCAAAATCTACCCCTGAAGTATAGATTCCGTCATTATAATCAAATAAATAATCTTCTTGAATTTGTAAAGAAATTACCGGAATATCATAAGGGTTTCCTCCTGCCCATACAAAAAAGGTTTTTGAAACAGTTTCTGAAGCTATTCCATCTACATATGCTTTTGCCTTGATCACAGTAGCTTTTCTTACCGGATCTATGGGAGTAATCAATTCAAATTGGTGTGGATTTTTAGTGGTTAAATGATCTGGCTCAGACGACCTATCGTCTATGCTTATAGAAGCAGTATAGGTATTGGATATATAACTACCGGACAAAAGAGGACCGGGAGAATCGGTAGTTTGTAAAGGATATTCATTTTTATAATTAAAGCTAGTACCTGCTAAATTACTCTGTTCTGGTTCTGAGCCATCTAAGGTATAGATAATCTCTGCATTTGGATTGGAATGACTTATTGTTAAATCGAATGAAGAATTATATAATCCGGAATCGTGTGAAAATATTGGAGGAGTCATTAACTCAGTTAGGCCTGTTCCTGTATTGGATACGCCTGGGGTACTTGTATAAAAAAACAACCAATCACCGGTACCGTCAGGTTGACGCCCATAAGAAACATCAGTTTCTAAATCTACCGCAGGTACTTGATCTACTAAACCTCCTTCCGGATTGGTAAGAATGACATCCTCCCCTCCTGAACTAATCTTAAAATTGGTGTGCAGGGCTTGCCCTACTTCCGCAATGTCTTTATCTGAAGCCCATACCAATAAAAATTCGTTAGGCTGAATGATATATGCAGGAAAAGTCCAAAGGAAAGGTACTGCAGGATCGTCTGTTAAGCCAAAGCCTTCTAAATTGACAGCAACAGTGCCATAATTATAAATCTCAATCCAATCTTCGTAATCCCCGTCATTATCTTGTATGGTTGAATCGTTAGAAGCCATCACCTCATTAATGGCTAAGTCTTGAGAAGTACATAGTGCACTAAAAAATAAGTTTATCACAAAAAAGATCGTGTAGCGCTTCTTCATAAAATTTTCTTTATAAAAACGTTAAATAAATGTAACTAATATGGCAAGCAATTTACGACTAATTTTATTTTAAAAAATTCTATAGGTTTAAGAGTAAATAAACCTGATAAAAAACAACTATTATTTTAGTTGACTAACTACAAAAATAGTTATATATTTGAAATGTTCTAAATCCCTCATTAGGGAATACCCAAAATTATAAGATATGGAAAAACTTACTAATAAAGAAGAAGAGGTCATGCAAGCACTTTGGAAACTGAAAAAAGCATTTGTAAAAGAAGTTTTAGCCGAAATGCCCAATACCAAATTGCATTACAATACGGTTTCTACAATTGTAAGAAAACTGGAAAAGAAAGATTTTATAGGTCATGAAGCTTTTGGAAATACGCACCGTTACTATCCGCTTATTAGCAAAGAAGCTTATAGCTCTTATTTTATGAAAAATGCATCCCAGAAGTTTTTTGATAATTCTTACAAAAAGATGGTCTCTTTTTTTGCGAAAGAAGAAAAAATTAGTGCGGAAGAATTACGGGAGATTTTAGAAATTATTGAAAGTAAAAAGTAATGGATTTTTTTACCTATCTCTTAAAAAGCACCGCTATTCTTAGTTTATTTTTCTTGGTAGATTTTTTCTTGCTAAGAAAAGAAACACTTTTTAAACATATTCGTTACTTTTTACTAACAGGAATTATTTGCGCATTGGTATCCCCTTTTTTAGAATTTACACGAGTAATTTATTTGGAAACCTCTCCTACTCCTTTCAATTTAAATGAAATTCCGATGGATAGTTACAATTCTATGAAAGAAGAAAGTTTGGACTGGGGACAATTACTCTTCTCCATTTATATAGTTGGCGTTGCAGTGATGTTAATTCGCTTTAGCATTCAGCTTTGGGGGTTAGTGAAAATTTTAAAGCTGCCTAAGCGAAAAGACTCCGAAGGTTTTTATCATATTGAAATTACAGAAAAACTTTCCCCTTTTTCATTTTTTAACTACATCGCCTACCCTTTAAAATCATATACCAAAGAAGAACTTGAATTTATTATCCAGCATGAAAAAATTCACGGACGCCAATACCATTCCATCGATGTATTATGCAATCAAGTGATTTCGATTTTATTTTGGTTTAATCCGTTAGCTTGGTTCTACCAAAAAAGAATCTTAGAAAATTTAGAGTTTATTGCTGACAAAGAAGTATCTCACGCCAATAAAATTCAACAGAAAAACTACGAGCTTACCTTATTAAAGGTTTCTACCAATTACCAAGCGCCAAGTTTGGCTAATCAATTTCACCAATCATTCATCAAAAAACGAATACTTATGTTAAACAAAAAACAATCAAAAAAGTACGTATTTCTAAAAAGCACCTTGATTTTACCGCTACTAAGCTTCTTCTTATGGAGTTTTAATATGAAGGAGGAAGTAGAATATTATCCTTCAGCTAAGCAAGAGATTTCAGAAAAAGTACCTTCTAATCCCATTTATATTATAGATTCTAATTCAACAGATCAGGAAATAAAACAGATAAAATCTCAATTAGAATCTGAACTCAAGGGCACTAAAATTCGTTTTACTAAAATGAAAAGAAATGCCAATAACCAACTAATTAACCTCTCTATCCAAATTAAATTTAAAACAGATGATCATTTCCGTGAAGTAACAAATGTACATAACGATCCTATCGCTAACTATGCTTTTCAGGCCGAAGGTAAAAATGTCATCATTTCTTTCTCCGATTTAACTACTACTGTTCACCCCCTTGGAAGTACCACGAATTTTGACCCTGAAAAATACAATGTAGAAACTATCGTTTCCGGGGAAACACCTAAAAACCCTAAGAATAATACCATTTATGTTCATCAATAAAGGATAATTAAACTCAGAAATCTTATTATGAAAAGTCACTCATCCCTTATACTCATAATTTGCATACTATTATCTTGTAAACAGAGACCTAAAGGCGACCTAGACCAGTTTGAAATATCAGGAAAAATTTCAGGTATACCCGATAGTACTAAAATTTATTTAACAAATTTAGACACAGATGCTGTTTTTGACAGTACAATTATAGAAAATGAAAACTTTAAATTTAAAGGTAAATTAATTGATCCTCCAACTCAATTATGGCTCCATGGGAACCTTAATAAAGAATTCTTCTATACCAACTTATTGATAAAAAATGAATCTATTAAAATTAATGGAGATCATTCAGATTTCCCTAATTCGTTAAAAATAACAGGATCGCCCACCCAAAATCAAGAAATAGAATTAAATAATCTGTTAGCAAGCTATAGAAACAAAAGGGATTCCATTTTTAATTTAGTGATGAAAGCCCATTATGCAGGAGATAAGGAGAAAGTCAATACCATCAACAAACAAGTTAGCCACCTAGATAGTTTAACGCAAACCATTAAAATAGATTATATCAAGAATCATCCCAACGCTCATACGAGTGTTATTCAATTGAACTATCTTAAAAATCAAATCTCTAAAGAAAAAGTCAAAAAACTTTTTCTGAATCTTGATCCTGAAATTCAGCAAGGAAAATACGGTAGACCCGTAAAAATCTTTCTAGAGGAAAAAATATTAGACGCAGGTGACGCCTATTACAATTTTGAAGCCTACAAGGCTAACAATGAGCCGGTAAAACTTTCCGATCTTAAAGGGAAATATACTTTACTCGATTTTACCACAGCGTATTGTGGACCTTGTATACAAGCTGTTGACGAACTTAAAACATTAAATCAACATATAGATTCTTTAGAAATTATAAGTATTTCAGGAGATATAAATAAAGAAGTTTGGCTTAAATCACTAAAAAGAGATCAAATTACTTGGGAGAGTGTTTGGGACGGAAAAGGCAGTAAAAGCAAAACTTTTATCAAATATGGAGCATCAAGCTTCCCTACTTTTGTACTTATTGATCCAACAGGTAAGCTCATGAGAAAATGGAGTGGATATAGCGAAAAAAGTTTAATCAATAAACTATCAGACTTGGGGTTTAAAAATTTAAACAGTCTCTAAACCCTATAATTTTCTTAAAAACAGCATCCTTGAGAGCTTGACTGTCAAGGATTTTGTATTTTTAAAAGAAAAACCATGGGACTAAAAACATCCATCTTCAGAGGACTTTCTAAATTAAATAAAGTATTGTTGCCCAATTATACCAAAAAAGGACTGGATTTAGAAAAAGCCAATAAATTACAATTAGCCATTATTGGATGGAAGGCTTGGGTAACTAAACACGCAGCAAGAAACCCAAACCAAAAGTTATTACAAAACTAGTAGCTTAACAACGAATGTATGCTCTTGCCTTTTAATTTGCTTCTTCCTTCTAAAAAAGAAAGTTCTATTAAAAAATTACATTGAACAATTTCACCTCCCAAGCGTTCTACCAAATTACAAGCTGCTTGCGCCGTTCCCCCGGTAGCGAGCACATCGTCATGAATTAAAACCTTCTGCCCTGCTTTAATAGCATCTTCGTGAATTTCTAATTGGTCTTGCCCGTATTCTAAATCGTACGATTCTTGTAAGGTTTTATAAGGTAACTTTCCTTTTTTTCGGATAGGTACAAAACCGGCACGAAAATGTTTGGCCAGTAAAGTTGCTAAAAAATAACCTCTAGACTCTATCCCTACCACCATATCTATGTTGGCATCTATGTTTTCTGTAAAACTTTTTATACAAAAGTCTAGAGCTTCGGGGCTTTGCAATAGCGGTGTGATATCTTTATAAGAAATCCCTTTCTTTGGGAAATCAGGTACTGTTCTAATATAACTTTCTAAATTCATAAGAATTGATTATAAAATCCGAAGATAGAAATAAGGAATGAAATTTAAAATTTGAATTTTCTCAAAAAGCCCTTGTAGTTTTATTAAAAAGAAATATATTTGCACCCGCAAAAAGGCCTCGTGGCGCAACTGAATAGCGCATCTGATTACGGCTCAGAAGGTTGCAGGTTTGAATCCTGCCGAGGTCACTAAGAAAACTATTCTTAACCATATAAAACCCTGTAAAATCTATGATTTTACAGGGTTTTTTGGTTTTTAGAAGTCAATTTTAATGGAATTGATTTAATATTAAATACAACACATCGGCTCACAAATAGTTAACTTGATCAACAGTTTTGAGTAAATTTTCTTTCGCTAACAGCTTTTCAAAAGCAAAAAACTATAAAAACAAAAGACTTATCGATGTCCCTTTATGTTCTTCGCTATGAATTTGGATTTTTCCTTTATGTAACATCATAATTTGCTTACATAAACTTAAGCCAATACCACTACCATTCTTTTTGGTGGTAAAGAAAGGAACAAATATGGTTTCCTGAATTTCTGGCGGAATACCATTTCCATTATCGATTACTTTTATAAGCGTGTAACCGTCGGTAGTAGATTTTGCAGTTATCAGCACCTCTGCTCCTTCTTTTCCTTGCAAAGCATCCCGTGCATTCACAATCAAATTAATCAATACCTGTTCGATAAGATAACTATCTATTTTTACCTGCAACTGTGAATTAGAAAGATCAAAATTTAATGCTATATGCTTAGAAGCTAAAGAAGGTTTCATTAATCGTTCTATGGAAGCAAAAAGATTTTCTACATACACATTACTACGATTAATATGGGTAACTTTATTTAGGCTACGATAGGTTTTAGCAAATTTCATTAAACCTTCACTTCGCTTTTTAATGCTTCCAATGGCTTCATTTAAATCTAAAATATCCAAAGCATTTTCTTCAGGATTTTTAAGGTTCTCCCCTACCTGATATTGTAAGGTATCTGCCAACGAAGAAATGGGCGCAATAGAATTCATAATCTCGTGCGTCATTACACTTAGTAACTTTTTCCAGGCTTCAGATTCGTTTTGGTTCAGGGTTTCGTCAATATTTTGAAGTAGAATAATCTTAAAGGAATCTTCATTTTCATAAAAAACCGTTTCAGAAACCAATACTTTTAGCTTTTCCCCATTTACTTGAATACTTATGGAGCTCCCGGTAAGATGACTCATTTCAAAAATGTTCTCAAACAATTCCGGTTTTCTGCTTTTTAGAAACTTAATATTTTTAAAAGAAGGAATACTCAACGTTTTCTTAATCGCTTCGTTCGCCCAAAGTACGTCGCCGGTTTTTTGATGATAAGAAATTATCCCGACATCAACCATTTCTAATATTTTTTGAAGATAAAGATATTGCGCCTCCTTATTCGAGTTGATCTCACGAATCTTATCATTAATGAGGTTAAAGCCTTCGTGAAGTCGCGCTAAATCTTCCGGAGCTCCTTTGCTTACAAATCGTCTTGAAAAATCGTTGTACTTAACCGATTCAAAAAAATCGTCCATCGCCACGAAGCGACGGGTTATAAATTTATACAGCTTATAAAAAACCACTAATGAAAGTATTGCTCCTACCATAAGCAATGCCATTTGGTTCATGCTAACTCCAAAAGCGACAGCAGCTAAACCCAGTGTTAAAACCACCAATCTTATTAAAAGACCTAAAGTATATTTTTTATAAGTCATATTTATTAAGTCTGCGGTACAATGCTGCTCTGGTAATCCCTAACTCTTTAGCCGATTTAGAAATATTCCCTTTATTCTTCTCGATAACCTTCAAAATAGTTTGCTTTTCTACCGTTTCGAGATTGGTCTCCTGAATTCCGTTAGGGCTTTCTACCGACTTTTCCAATCCGGAAAACACTAAATCTTCCGCAGTTAGTGTATCATCATCGGCCATAATCACGGCTCTTTCTAACACATACTGAAGTTCACGAACGTTTCCGGGAAAAGAATGCGACTTTAGCTTACTAAAAAAGTCTTTCTCAAAAGAAAATGGACCTTTAAAATATTTTTCGGCATAAATATCAGTAAAATAGCGACTAAGTATGGTAATATCGGTACCTCGCTCGCGAAGTGGTGGCACCATGAGATCTACCGTATTAATGCGGTAAATTAAATCCTTGCGAAACGTATTCTCATCGGCAAGATCACTCAGTTCTAAATTTGTCGCACAAATTAGCCGAATATCAATAGCTATACTTTCGTTAGATCCTAAGGGAGTAATGGTACGGTTTTGTAACACCGTAAGCAATCTTGCCTGTTGGCGCAAGCTAATATTTCCTATTTCATCCAAAAAAAGTGTCCCACCATTGGCTGCTTCAAAACGCCCTTTACGATCCTCCCGCGCATCGGTAAACGCTCCTTTTTTATATCCAAAAAGTTCACTTTCAAACAAACTCTCCGTGAGCGCACCTACATCTACTTTTACAAACGGCTTGTTTTTCCGAAGGGATTGATCATGAATTGCCCTTGCCACTAAATCTTTACCTGTACCGTTTTCTCCCAAAATCAAGACATTAGCATCTGTAGGAGCTACTTTTTTTAGTTTTTCAAACACCAACTGCATTTCTTCACTTTCGCCAATAATTTTATTTCCGGCAGCGGTAGGTCTCGATAGTTTTGGTTTTACTGACTTTTTTTCAACCAGGGATGTTAAAGCTTCAATCATTTTTTGATTTTTCCAGGGTTTTATCAAAAAATCTGAAGCTCCTTTTTTTAAGGAACGTATGGCCAGATCAATATCAGCGTAAGCAGTAATTAAGATGACCTCTACTTTTTGATCGAGCTGTTTAATCTTATGGAGCCAGAAAATTCCTTCATTACCAGTATTTACCACTCCATTAAAATTCATATCCAGAATAATTATATCAAATTTTTCTTGTTCTAAAAGAGCGGTGATATTATTCGGGTTCTTTTCTGTAACTACTTTATTTACTAAAGATTTCAGCATAATCCGCAATGCAGTTAACACATCGGGATCATCGTCTATAACCAGTATGTTCGCATTTTTTAGTTGCATACCTACAATATTACAACTTTCTGTTACCTATCAATAAGAATGACTTTAGAAATTTAAAACCTTACAAAACTGGTTTATTTCCGAACAGCTAGTGTATTAAAATCGAACACTTTTTATTTCAATAAAAACAGTAAAATACTAGAATACAACTATTTAAACTTATGGCATCATTATGACTAATGATTTAAATGATTTTAAAGACAGTTATTGAACAATGGATATTGCATTAGAAAAGAAACGTTTTACGCCAAAAAGAATTGCGCTGATTATTGGCGCAGCACTTCTAATAGGGTTTATCATATTTATATTACTCTCTTCTAGTGGTAGCACGAAGCTTAATATTGATCGTGAACGCATCAGCATTCATGCTGTTAAAAATGGGGTTTTTCAGGAAAATATTCCGGTTAATGGTGTTGTGATGCCTATTACCACAATTTACCTAGATGCGCTGGAAGGCGGTCGTGTGGAAGAAAAGTTTGTAGAAGACGGTACGCTTATGAAAAAAGGAGAACCTATTCTAAGATTATCAAATACCGATTTAGAATTAAGTCTGGTAAATCAAGAAACCCAAGTCTATAACCTGCTTACTCAAATGCAGCGTACACAAAATGCTTCTCGAGAGAACACCATCAATAAACTCAATCAGCTTACTGAAGTAAAAAGTAGTCTTCGAGAAGCGGAAAGAAAATATAAATTGAATAAAAAACTTTTTGAAAAAGGAGTGGTAGCCAAACAAGAATACCTCGAAACTAAAAACAACTATAATTACCAAAAAGATCGTTTAGCTCTAACTGAAAAAGTACTGCAACAAGATACTATTTCTTCTAAACAGGAAAATGTACAGGTAAGAGAATCTTATGAAAAAACACGAAAAGCGCTAGAATTAATGCGTAAAAAAGTAGAAGACCTAGTGGTAAGAGCCCCGGTTGACGGGCAGCTAACTTCTTTAGATGCAGAAATAGGTCAATCTAAATCGAAAGGAGAACGCCTAGGTCAAATTGATGTGATTAGTGGTTATAAAGTTCGTGCAGATATAGATGAACATTATATTTCAAGAATATATGCAGGACAACAGGGAAGCTTTAATTTTGACGGCAATAGTTATCAATTAGTAATAAAAAAAGTATATACGCAGGTGACTAACGGAAGATTTCAGGTAGATATGACTTTTATGGAAGAAGCGCCTGAGAAATTAAGAAGAGGGCAAACCCTTCAAATTCGAGTAGCCTTGAGCCGAGAAAAAGAAGCTCTACTTATTCCTAAAGGTGGCTTTTTTCAGGAAACCGGTGGAAACTGGATCTTTAAACTTAGTGAAGACGGCAAAATTGCTTACAAGACCGATATTCAATTGGGAAGCCAAAATACAGAATATTATGAAGTACTTTCAGGTTTGGAGCCCGGTGACCAAGTGATTACTTCCAGCTACAGCAATTATGGAGACATCCAAGAACTGGTATTAAAAGACTAAATATGCTAATTTTAAACTATAATTATTCAGGACTAATACATTCATCATGATAAAAATAACAGATCTCGAAAAGTTTTATCGCACAGAAGAAGTACAGACCATTGCTATTAATAAGCTTTCTTTTGAAGTGAAAGAAGGAGAATTTGTATCGGTAATGGGACCATCGGGTTGCGGAAAATCTACCCTACTCAATATTTTAGGGCTTTTGGATGACCCAAATGGGGGCAGCTACCTCTTTAACGGAACGGAAGTTGCCGGATTTAATGAACGCAAGCGAGCCAATCTTAGAAAGCATAACATTGGATTTGTGTTCCAAAGTTTTAACCTTATTGATGAACTTAGTGTATTTGAAAACGTAGAGCTACCTTTAATTTATACCGGTGTAAAAGCCGCTGAACGCAAAGAACGCGTTCACGAGGTACTTGAAAAAATGCAAATTATGCACCGTCGTAAGCACTTTCCACAACAACTCTCCGGAGGTCAACAACAACGTGTCGCTGTAGCTCGTGCCGTAGTAAATAACCCCAAACTCATTCTTGCAGATGAGCCTACCGGGAACTTAGATAGTAGTAACGGTAATGAGGTCATGGATTTATTAACTGAACTGAATGCTACCGGAACTACCATTATTATGGTTACCCATAGCGAACATGACGCCAAATACAGCCACCGCATCATTAGGATGCTCGACGGACAAAAAGTAACTGAAAATATTCTTTCAGAATTTAAAAAAAGACCAAAGGTCGAACTTTAATACTCCAAGGGGTTTCATTCATTAATCTAACTAAAAAGGGACTTCATCAATCCCGATAAACACTTTTTATGTTTAAAAATCATATCAAAATAGCTTTTAGAAATCTTTGGAAAAACAAGGGTTACAGCTCTCTGAATATTATCGGTTTAGCCATCGGAATAACTTGTGCAAGCCTAATATTTTTATGGGTAGAAAATGAATTTAATTACAATAGTAGTATCCCGGAAAAAGATCTTGTCTACTATGTTCCAACCAATCAAATGTACGAAGGAGAATGGGGAACTTTTTATTCTTCACCGGGACCACTAGCCGCCGACTTGAAAGAAGAAATTCCTGAAGTAGTTAAAGCAGGAAGACTCTGGACTAGTAATTTTTTATTTAATGTTGGAGATAATACTATTAAAAGTTCTGGTGAATATGCAGATTATGATATGATCGACATTTTTGGACTGTCCTTTATTGAAGGGACTAAAGAAACTGCCTTTAATAACCCAAATTCCATCATCATTACTCAGGAAACTGCGGCTAATCTTTTTGGGAAAAACACTCAGGTGTTAGGCAAAAATGTTCTTGTCAATAATTCTGAAAATTTTATCGTAACCGGAGTTATAAAAGATTTACCAGACAATACTTCATTTTCCTTTAATTGGCTGGTACCCTTTGATAATTTCATCAATGATAATCCTTGGGCAAAAGGATATGGAAATAATTTTGCGGACACCTTTGTAAAGCTAGCTCCTGGTGTAGATGTAGTGAGTGTAGATGAAAAAGTAAGAAAAATTCTACCTTCAAAAAAAGAAGAAAATGACACAGAAGCATTTCTTCATTCTTCTCAAGATTGGCATTTAAGATCAGAGTTTAAAAATGGTAAGGTAGATGGAGGAGAAATAAAATTTGTTCAGCTGTTTATCATTATCGCTATAATCATTTTGGTAATTGCCTGCATTAACTTTATGAACTTAGCAACCGCGAGGAGTGAAAAAAGAGCTAATGAAGTAGGGGTTCGTAAAGCTTTGGGTTCCGAAAAGAAAACACTTACTTATCAATTTATTATTGAAGCTGTAATTACAGCCGCTTTGTCATCTTTCATTAGTATTTTACTTATTATATTAATGCTTCCTAAATTTAATATGTTGGTAGAAAAACAATTAACATTAGGATTAAATCAACCTTTACATTTACTTTTTTTTATATCAATAACCCTCTTATGCGGAGTTTTTGCCGGTCTTTACCCTGCCTTTTACCTCTCTTCTTTTAAACCTGTAGAGGTTCTTAAGGGCATTAGAACAAAAAAAAGCAGTGCTATATTTATAAGGAAAGGACTCGTAATTACTCAGTTCTCCGTCTCTATTATTTTCATTATCAGCACTATTATTGTTTATCAACAAATCGAACACGTAAAAAATAGAGAACTTGGATTTGAAAAAGAAAACCTCATCGAAATACCGGTAAATGGAAATATGATTTCCAGCTTCCCTCCCATTCAGCAAGACTTAATTTCTTCAGGAATGTTCAGTCACGTTGCTTTAAATAGTTCCAAAATCTTTTCTGCAGGGTATAATGGATCAGGACTAAATTGGCAAGGAGGCATAAATACAGAAGATATTCTTATCAGGTTTAGGTGGATTACTTCCGACTTTTTAAATACGGCGGGAATGGAAATTGTCGAGGGTAGAAACTTTAGTAAGAATTTAGCAAAAGACAGTACAAACATACTCGTTACCCAATCTTTTGCTAGATTGATGGGAGATGATAGCCCTATTGGAAAAGTTGTACATCGCGAACAAGCCTATACCGTTGTAGGGGTAGTTAAAGATTATCTATATGGTGATATGTATGGAGCTAGTAAACCACTAATTTTTTTTAGCGGAAAGGAGGATGCCAGATTTTTATACGTTAAAAAGAAAGCTGGTGTTAGTAACGAATCTGCTTTAGCTAAACTGGAGCGCGTGGTCAACACCTACAACCCTGCTTTTCCTTTTGAATACACATTCGTTGAGGATTCTTTTGATTCAAGATTTAGAAGCGAAACTTTAATAGGTGATCTTACTAAAGTATTTGCACTATTAGCAATTTTTATCTCTTGCTTAGGTTTATTTGGACTAGCTGCCTATACTGCTGAACAGCGTAAAAAAGAAATCGGAATTCGAAAAGTTCTAGGGGCAAGTGTCGATAATCTTGCTAAACTATTATCTAGTGAATTTCTCAAACTAGTAATAATTTCCTGCATCATCGCCTTTCCTATAGCCTGGTTTGTAATGGAACAATGGTTACAAGATTATGCCTATAGAATAGAAATACATTGGTGGGTATTTATAGCTGCCGGGATTGCTGCCATCTGTATCGCTATCATCACGGTAAGCACTCAGGCCATTAAGGCGGCCATCGCCAATCCGATCAAAAGCCTTAGGGCGGAATAGCAAGTATATTTATAGTTATTTAAAAAATTCATCAAAGTTCTTATCAAATAAAAGCATTAGCATGTTCAAAAACTATATCAAAATCGCCTGGCGGAATCTTTTAAAAGATAAGTTTTATAACTTAATCAGTCTTTTAGGTTTAACCATAGCTTTAACTATCGCTATGTTCATTATTGTTTGGGTGAAATCAGAATTGAGTTATAATTCATTTATAAATCACGAAAACATTTTTAGAATATCTAGTAATATTCAAAGTGGTGATGGTATACAAACCTGGGGAGTATCGACCGGACCGGTAGCTACATACGCTCAGAATGATATTCCCGAGGTAAAACACGCCGTTCGCCTTCGAGAGAACTATTCCTACAGAACTTATAGTGTGGGAGATCATAAATTTGACATTAGAGGTGCCTATGTTGATGTCGATTTTTTTGATATGTTTCAACGAAAGGTAATAGCAGGGAATAGAGATATGTTTTTAAAAGACGCCCGCTCAGTTGTACTTACCGCTTCAACAGCAGAAAAACTATTTGGTACTACAAAAGCAGTTGGAAAAACAATTAAGGCCGATTTTGAAGATTTATTTACGGTAACTGGAGTAGTGAATGATTTACCGGAAAATTCTAGTGTTAACTATGAAATGTTCTTTTCCTTAGACATCATTAGAAACACGTATGTAAACAATCCTTACTGGAAATCTATGGAAGCCGATTGGGGCAATTTTAATTTTATAACCTATGTAGAGTTATATGATTCCCAACATCACAAGAAAGTAAATAAAAAATTAACTTACATTCAACAAGCTAATGATCCCAATGCAGAATTATTTAAATCTGATAAGGCTTACTACTTGCAACCCATAAACCAGATGAATTTGTATAGCCCAGGTGGAATTCCTCAAGGAATTAATACCGTTAAGATTTTTAGTATAGTCTTATTTATAATACTCTCTATCGCTTGTATCAATTACGTAAACCTTTCAACCGCGAGGGCATCTCGGCGTACGAAAGAGGTGAGTATTCGTAAAATTATTGGAGCTCAGAAAAAGAGCTTACTCCTACAATTCATTACAGAATCTGTTTTATTCTTTAGTCTTGCTGCAATATTAGCAATTGTCTTAGTATATGCTTTTACGCCAGCCTTTAAAGAAATTACTGCTAAAGATTTAAATATTAATTTCTTAGATGGCTCTTTGTCGCTCATTTTTTTATGTGTCTTTTTGATTATCATTATCGTGTCTTCAATTTACCCAGCATTCATACTTACCTCTTTTAAACCCTTATTGGCGATTAAAGGGAATATGAGCGGAATGAGTCGCGGAAACCTAAGGAAATTATTAGTTACGATACAATTTGTTTTCTCTGTCATGCTTATCATCGGAACAATGGTCATTTCACGTCAGTTAGAGTATATAACTTCTAAAAATCCCGGATACGATCGCACCCAAGTGTTAAACTTTTGGATGAGTAACTCGATGCAAAATCACGCAGCTACTGTAAAAGAAAGGCTTAAAAATATTCCGGGTGTTAGTGCTGTTTCTTTTGCTTCAAACCCCATTATAAATAACACAAATTCTACAGGAGATGTAGCTTGGGATTCTAGTAGAGAAAAAAATGAAATGGTGGTAACTCCGATGGCAATTGATGAAGATTTCATTCCATTAATGAAAATGAAATTGAATGCCGGAGAAAATTTTAAAGGTATTAGCACCGACTCAACACATTATATTCTAAACGAAACTGCGGTAAAATTAACTGGGATTAAAAACCCAATAGGAAAAAACTTTGAACTTTATGAACGTAAAGGAACTATTATAGGAGTCGTTGAAGATTTTAATTTTAAATCTTTAAAAAATGATATCGGACCTATGGTTATGTATTATGAACCGCATACCTATCGGGTTTATTTAAAAACATCAGAAGAAAATACAGCTGCAACAATTACAGCTTTAGAAAATATTTGGAAAGAATATACACCTGATTTTGAATTTAATTATTCTTTTCTGGATGCCTCGTATGAGAAAATGTATCTAAACGATAAACGCACAGGCGAATTGTTTTACATCTTCACCTGGATTGCCATTTTTGTTTCTTGTTTAGGTTTATTTGGATTAACCACCTATACTGCCCAACTTAAAAAAAGAGAAATTGGAATCCGAAAAGTACTAGGGGCATCCGTTTTTCAGGTCACTCGTTTACTTTCTAAAGAATATTTAATTTTAATTTTAATTGCAGCTGTTATTGCTATACCAATATCTTGGTATCTAATGCAGCTATGGCTTCAGGATTTCGCCTATCAAACTCCATTGAATTGGTGGATTTTCATATCTGCAGGTATCATTACCTTATTTATTGCTTTAGCCACTGTAAGCTTTCAAGCTATAAAGGCTGGGCTTGCAAATCCAGTAAAAAATTTAAGAACTGATTAGCACGATATAGAACTAATATAATTACTTATGATTAGAAATTATTTTAAAATCACTTGGCGGAGTCTTTGGAAAGACAAGAAATTAACTGCCCTTAATTTAATAGGATTAAGTATAGCGTTTTACTCTGGTATTTTACTGTGTATATATGGCATACACGAACTATCCTATAAACAATTTTATAAAAATAATTATGATCGCATTTTCTATTGCTGCCCCAATTAGTTGGTGGGCAAGTCAAAAATGGTTAGAAGACTACGCTTACACCATAAATTTGAATGGCTGGTATTTCGCTGGAGCAGGATTATTAACGCTCATCATAGCAGTATTAACAGTAAGTAGCAAAACCATACAAGCAGCGGTTCAAAATCCTGTAAAATCCCTTCGTTCAGAAGAATAAAATCATGTAAATCAAGAAATCATGTTAAAAAACTATTTTAAGATCGCTTGGAGGAACATCTGGAAAAACAAGCTTTTTTCGGCAATCAATATCATCAGTCTCGCCATTGGCTTGAGCGCTTCGTTTATAATTAGCTTGATGGTGTATTATGAATTCAGTTTTGATACCTTTCACAAAGATGGGGATCGCATTTATAGGGTTGTAACAGATTTTGAAACGCCTCAGGGAAATTTAAAAAACGGCGGAGTCGCACCACCTATGCGTATTGCTGCACGGGAAGATTTGACAGGAATTGACCAATCCGCCTATTTTTTTAATTGGTGGATTAGCGAATCTAAAGCCGCTACTGGTGAGCAAGTTTTTCAAGATCCTCAGAAAATCATACTTACAGAGGCAAGCTATTTTGATATTTTTCAATACAACTGGCTTGCAGGTTCTAAAGCAGACGCTTTACAAGGCCCTAACAAAGTAGTGCTTACCCGTAAACGTGCGCTACAATATTTTCCAAATACGCCTTTGGCAGTCATTCTAGGAAAGACGATTGAGTATAACACTGAGATACAAGCTGTGGTTTCTGGTATTGTCGAAGATTTTGACAAGCGCTCAGATCTCTTCTTTGATGAATTTGTTTCTTTAGAAACCGCAAAGCAAACCGATAGTAAAGATCAAATTTTTAGTGATAGCTGGGGAATGACAAACAATGCTTCTCAACTCTATATTAAAATTTCAAAAAATAGTACAGCCACACAAATAAAAAGTCAGCTATTAACTTTAAGCGAACAGCATGTAGATGCCGATATGGTAAAATACAATAATAAGCGAACGTTTAATTTACAACCACTTTCAGATTTACACTTTGATCAGGAATATGGTATTTATGATTATACCCGGCAGGAAGCTAATAAGAATATATTGATCAGTCTTATTTTTATAGCAATCTTCTTACTCCTTTTAGGAAGTATCAATTTTATAAACCTCAATACTGCCCAAGCCACGCAGCGGGCAAAAGAAATAGGCATTCGCAAAACATTAGGAAGTTCAAAAAAGCAGTTGGTTATTCAGTTTCTTGGAGAAACCTTTCTGCTAACCCTCGTTGCTGCTTTCTCTTCCGTTCTCTTATCAATTTTGGCCTTAAAAATCTTTGATGATTTCGTTGCGGAGGGTATTACCCCAATGCTCATGGCAACACCGTGGTTTATTGCTCTAATGATTGGGCTCATCGTTATCATAACATTTTTATCCGGGTTTTATCCAGGGCTTGTGCTTTCGCGGTTTAAACCTTCTCGAGCGCTTAAAGGAGCGCTTATACGTTCTGAAAACAAAGGTTCTTTACGCAAAATATTAACGGTTTCACAATTTGTTATTGCTCAGAGTTTTGTAATCGCCACCTTACTTGTTAGTAAGCAAATATATTTTATGATGCACAGCGATCTGGGTTTTAGAACAGATGCTGTTGCATATATACAAACCCCTTGGGAAGATAATAGTGTCAATAAAAGACTCATTTTAGAAAACGAAATTAAAAAACTACCCGATGTTTCTAAAGTAAGTCTGGGAGGAATGCCTCCGGCGTCTTACAATAGGGCAACCCGAATGGGAGTTTTAAAAAAGGGAAATCAAGAATTAACTGAAGAAATACAGCTACTTAATGCCGATACAGATTATCTGGATGTATACGATATTGATATTCTGGCCGGAAGAAAAGCCTTGAATGATACCATTGAAGAATATGTTATCAACGAAACAGGGATGCGTGCTTTCGGGTTTCAAAATCCGGAAAATATTTTGGGAGAATACATTGAGTTGAATAACAATAAAAAATTGATCGTAGGGGTCATGAAAGATTTTAAGCAACGCTCTCTTAAAAGCGGAGTCATTCCGCTAATGTTAACCGGAGATACAAGTAGAGAGCGACGTACTAAGTTTAACAATGTTCATATAGTTTTTGGAGGAACGTCCGAAAATTGGAGTAAGACAATAGCACAAGTTGAGGAAATCTATAAAAATATATACCCTGGAGAAGCTTTTAAAATGACTTTTATTGATGAAAGCATTGCTGACTTTTACCGTCAAGAAAAGCAGATTGCAACCTTACTTAAATGGGCCACGGGCCTTTCAGTGATCATAGGTTGTCTTGGCTTACTGGGACTCGTTATTCATACAACAGAGCGCCGTACCAAAGAAATAGGGGTTCGAAAAGTCTTGGGCGCAACAGTGGCTCAACTCAACCTTTTATTATGCAAAGATTTTTTAAAATTAATAGCCGTTGCTTTCTTAATTGCAGTTCCGTTTGCGGGGTGGGGAATTCAAAACTGGCTTCAGGATTATGCCTTTAGAACCGAAATGAGCTGGTGGGTTTTCGCCTTAAGCGGATTGGTAATGCTTGTTTTGGCTCTTGTGATTATTAGTCTTAAAACCCTATCAACTTCCCGAAAGAATCCAGTTAACTCATTACGTACTGAATAAAATAACATATATAAAATAAAAACCAATGCTTTTAGAACTTCAACATATTTATAAATGGGTCAAACAAAGTGGAAGAAATATCTTCCTACTTAATGATGTGAGTCTTCAGGTTCAAGAAGGAGAATTCATTTCAATTATGGGACCTTCCGGATCTGGAAAATCCACCTTACTCAATGTAATTGGAATGTTGGATGGATTTCAGGAAGGAACCTATCATTTTCAGGAACAACCAATACATACCTTAAAAGAAAAACACCGATCTAATTTATATAAAGAATACATCGGTTTTGTATTTCAACAATACCATTTGATCGATGAATTAACGGTCTATGAAAATATAGAGACGCCCCTTCTTTATAAAAAAGTGAAGTCTTCTGAACGCAAAGCTTTAGTAAGCGACATGCTTGACCGATTCAATATCGTAGGAAAAAAAGATCTTTTTCCTCATCAGTTAAGCGGTGGTCAACAACAACTCGTAGGCATTGCCAGAGCTCTTATTTCTAAACCCAAAGTTATCCTTGCCGATGAACCGACAGGAAACCTGAACTCTAAACAAAGTGAAGAAATTATGCAGCTGTTTAAACAGTTAAATGAAGAGGATAACGTGACCATTATTCAGGTCACCCATTCTGAAACGAATGCGGCTTATGCCACTAAAATCATTAATCTTTTAGACGGAAGTATTACCAAATGATCGATAAAATATAAAACTGAGCTTCACTCTGGCTCAGGCATTACTAGATAAAAATACTTTAACTGATAGAAAGTATTTAAAATTTCTCTACCTTAAAGTCTAGCTTTTGGAAATTGATGATCCTTTTCTATACGCAAAATTAGAAAGCTCATTATTGGAAGTCTTTTCATAATAGATTAAATCAAATGCTGGAAAGTTAAAATTACTAAACAAAAAACCTCATCAAATTTGATAAGGCTTTTTCAAACAAACAAGTATGAAATGATTTTTACTCTTTCTTTTTAGAATTCATAATCAGATTTTAAGTCACTATTATTATCCACGGCAACATCCTGAGAACGATCAACTTCTTGCGTTTGATCTATATGATAAGCTTCTGTAAATTTCTCATTGAAATATTGAAATGGAAATATATAGCAAACCGTACCAAATACAACCACCCAAATGGTTATAAATAACATGCTTTTTTTTAGTATAGATAAAATTCCCATAGTTCAATTTATTTTAATTAACGCTCACTTACCATGAGCTGTTTCGATTACATTACAAATATATGCATTTAATCGATTTAAATTACACTTTATCTGCTTTTTAATGATTTATTAACATTTTAGCCGATAAAAAACGTTTATTTAACCAATTTTTTAAATTAAAATATTCATTACAGAAAACGCTTCGGTAAATAAAAAGAGAAAAACCTGTCTATCTAATTAAAATCTAACTAGTTATTAAAACCAAAAAAGCTTTATCTTTTCAGATAAAGCCTTAAATATATACTAAAGTAAAGTCTTGTTTAATAGTTAATAATGTCTGATTGATGTTGATTAGAAGTTGCCAATTCTTGAGAATGATCTACCTCTCGACTTTGTTCTAAATTATAAGCTTCTGTAAATTTCTGATTAAAATACTGAAATGGGAAAACAGTGCAAATTGCACCAAAAACAATTACCCAAAGGCTTACAAAAATTAAAAACCGTTTTATAAATGATAACACGCCCATAGTCCTAAAATTAAGTGTTAAAAATATCCTCTGTGTTATCGACGCCATTAACTCAGCATCAATTACAAAGCAAAAATAAGCACTTAATCGGAAATAACAACACTTAAACTGTTAAATTTAATATTTCATTAACATTTGTTGTTAAAAATAAGCATGCTTTGAACTGATTTTTTTAAGCGATTAAACAGCCTCAGAAGGAATTTATAGCGATAAAAAAAATTATTACTAATTTTTAACTTTTATATCAAAAAACCTAATTAAATCAAAAAAAACTACACGAATTTAAAAACTAGCAACCCAGAAATAGAAATTGATTATAGCCAGACAACCAAAACTAAAGGGATTGCTTTCTTAAATGAAAAGGAGATTATTATTTACAATTAACCTCAACCAAAATGAATAAATCATACTAAAGTAGCGATGGATGTTTTAAACTGTAGCTACAAATAAAAAAAGCAAGCACTTACAGAAGGCTTGCCTTTTCAACTTTATCTAATCACTTCAATTGTTTACTTTACTTATCTTTATTAAGGTTTCCTTGTATAGACCAAGCAAAATCTAACTGAACTTGATTTTTAAAATACTCATTATCCATGCTTATGTATTGTGCGGTAGAATATTTTCCTCCAGGTGGAATGGCCAAAGCATGGCAAGTCATACAATTAGTTTGTACTCCATATTTATAAGAAGGCTTAAAGGTATTCTTAAACTGAAATACCCCAGGTCCAAAACTTCCCTCTAAATAAGGGTTAAACGAAATGATAGCTTCAGCACCTTTATCACTTCCTCCAGTGATAGGTTGGTTAGGCCATACCATTGCATAAGCAGTAGAAACGGCATAATTTGCAGCGGCCCCGGTAATAGACGAAGGCCTTAACTCGGCATTAAACTTAGAACTTGGACTGGTAGGATTGTCCGGTCTATACGTCCAATAATAAGTTTGCCAAGTCCAATTGCTAATTTCTTTAGTACCTACATGCATTCCTACTAAAAGTACATAATCCCCAACTTTAAACTGACTGGATGTTTTGGTATCAATATCTTCGTGTTTATTTAAATAAGCAGCTCCCTCTTGATCTATTTTATAATGAATAAATTCATTTAAATTACAAGTAGCTTTAGCTATTTCTTTATCTGTAGGATTATTTCCTTTCACCGGAACTAGCTTTTTATCTTTAGCTTGACCATTGGTAATATCTACAAACACATAGAAATTCCAATCCTCGTTTCCAAATTCTTTTGCAGGATTAGGCATTCCAGGCCAAACCGGAACCCTTATAAGATCATCACTATTTGGTTTTCCTGCATAATAAGTAGGCTTGGTAGTAATCGCATCTGCAGGAAAGTCAGGAATTTTACCAATCTTATCTTTTCGGTAGTAACCATCAAGCACACTCTTATTAAAAATTAAATTTTGGGTAGCAAAACAAGCTGCACTTGGATTGTATGAAACGGTTTCCAATACTTTAAAAGTTGAATCAATTTTAGCTTGATTTGCAAAAAGTTGTGCGTGAAAAAACTGTTTCGGAATTTCTAAATCTGTCCGTTCAGTTTTTAGTTGATTACACCCTCCTTCCCTATCTTGTGCTGCAGACATTTTTGCAAGTTCATCTACGCCCATCCACGTTTCGAACACATATAAGGTATCTCCATTATAAGTTTGATTGGTCTTTCGAGTAAGGTTTTCCCAAATCCCCCAAGCATGTTGAGTTATTTTTAGGGTATCCCTATTAGCAAGCCACTCATAGATTTTGGTAGAATCTTCCGGAAAATGAAATTCACTTTCTTCTTTATAAATTGAAAAATGCTGAGGTTTAATTCCCATATTTTCATTACTCTGCTCTGTAGTGGGTTTCTTTGTTTCCTTAATTGGAGCTTCCTCCTTCTTTTCTTCTTTACAAGAAAGTAAGCTGAAAAAACACATGATTAATAGAAATGAGTAAGTAGCTAATTGGCTTAAATTAGATACTTTGTTGGCTGTTTCACTCGTTGACTTTTTTTCCAAAACAGGTTCACTAAATGAAAAGCCTAATCGGTCAACAGCATCTCCGGTAAGTCCATTAATATTAGAAAAGTACATATGACTAAGGAAAGACATTTCATAAACAAGTGCTCCCTCTTCCGGCTTTCCTCCATAAATCTCTCCATTAACTTCAATACAATTTACAATCGTAGCCCGGTAATAGTCAGAATCAATCACATATAACTTTAAATGCTCTACCGGTTCAGCTAGATTGATACTTACTGTTTTATAACCTGTCTTACCGCCTATAAGTTGTTGGTTTACCTCTACTCCGCAAATGCAATTTCCCTGTATGTGCAATACCAATGAATCGTTAGTACTTAAAGGCTGATTAAAAGGTTGGGTGTGTACCGAAGAACCTCCATAAGGACCAAAAGAAATCACAGCATCGTTCCAACTGGGATTATCATATCTAATGGATTCTGAATTTAAATTCTCAAAAGGACTATAATCATTTGCCGTTAATTTACCTCCCATATTTGTTGCTATCGCAGAAAAAGCATTTAAACCAGTTTGTAAGGCTCCTTCTACCCAGCCACCGACCCACGAATAACTATCACCGGCAAAGTATATTTTGGCCTTATCTTTAGATACATCCATGAAATTATAAAATAACTTACTTAAATAATCTTCTTGAGTAGCTTCAGATAAAGCAAAAGCACCGTTGTAATATTGCTTTAATTGCCAATCTATTTTTACTGCATTGGAAGCATCTACTTTATCGGGCATTGCATCTAAAATATAATCGATGTCGTCCAATTGTTTTAAATCAGAAAGAAAACGTTGATACCTATCATTTAACTCTCCCAAGGATTCGGCTTTTTCAGAATAGTCTTCCCAAACATAATTCATCAAACAAACAGCATCTTCACTTTCTTTATTATATTCTAACGTATAAAAGTTAGCCATTGCCGTATCGGTAGTGATGCATCTTACCTTATCTTTATTTGCCTCCCCTACCCACCAAGGTTTTACTTTTAAGAAAAATTTACTGGATTGAGCAATGTGTAAATTACCTATGGACTGTCTCTTTCGCTGTGGAATAATTTTTTCTGCTACATCTCTTTGTTTTCGCTGCCACAAAGAATCAATACCCATTTCTATTTCTGCAGAACGGTGGGTAGTCGCCATTACTAAATGATTAATTTTATCATCAAGTAATTTTTGCTCATTATTTAAAAGACCAATAGTTTCTCCTGTATCATCCGGTTGAATATGATGTACAGGTGAATTTAATTCGATAAAATCACGTAGTTTTTTTCCGTTAAAATCATAATCGGCTAAAGCATCTACTACAGAATCTGTTCCAGTCACCAATAAAGCGTGGTTTTCTTCCAGTTTATTTAAGGTAAACCTCAACATGCAGATAAATCCAATATTAAACAACGGATATTCTCCACCAATTCCCGTTCCTATCGTTCCAAATTTTTCAATATCCTGAGGATACTTCCATTCATAAGTTTCTCCCCACTCATTCGTTTCTGTATTAAAAGTTTTAGGAGCATTAGGCTGACAAAAAATAGCGATTACACCTTCTACAAAACTTTTATCTTTAAAATAATTGACATAACCTTGCCAAGCATTTTGAGCTTTTACAGGATTATAAACATCCGGTCGGGATAAATCAAGCCAGTCCATAATCTGAGCCGGCGGATCTAATTGTACTCCGTTTGCCAATAAAATAGGTTCTCGGGTATGAAGAAAGCCATTCCAACTTTCATTAATATCTTTAAAAACTTCAGGAAGTGGCTCTCCCGGGTTCACCTCATATTGCGTTCCATTGTATAACACCAATGTAGGAACCAATCCGGGATCTGGGAAATCTGAATTTAAAATAATATCGTGGGAATGTTTACTAGAGTTATCCTGCAAAAATTTAATATACCAATACAGGCAATTTTCTGAAGGCGGAAATCTCATCGCTCCCAGCTCTGCAAAATTATTATCGTCATTAGGAAATTTATAAGAATAAAACCTGCCACCAATCCTATTGGTAGCTTCATAAATTTTAAAATTGGTAAATCCGGATCTCAGTAATTCAAAACCAGTTATTAATCCGCTCATCCCAGAACCAATAATCGCTACTTTTTCATCTGCAGAAACATTTTCTAAGGAAGCTAATTTATCTTTCGACTCGTTGAGCCACTTCTGATAATCCATCACAGGCGTATCAACCATACTCGATGGGATTAACCTTTTAATTTTACCATTTTCAATTCCATTATCGCTCTTAAATGCTAAGGGTCGAAGACTTGTAAGAAAATTATGCATGATTTGATAGTTTTTTGGTTATTATTCTATCAACCAAATTATTACATATCATTTTATTATACATGAGTACTAATACCTGTTTTTTTTAAAATACCTGAGTAAGGCTATTTATTTTTCCATAACGAATAAAATAAGCCTACGTAATAGCAGCTAATAATTTTCATATCGATATTTTTTTCAACTAAAATTGAGGATTCAATAAAAATCACACATTTTAACATTTTAAGTGGATCAAATTTTGGCCGATACATATTAAAACTATAATTTCATCAAATAATTATGAAGAAATCAAGCAATAACATATCAACTATCCTTCTAGTCATTTCTATTATTAGAAATTAATGGATGGATGGTCACTAAAATTTAAGCCATCCTTTTTCGGATGGCTTTTTTATTTATAAAAATGAAAAACAACAGTAATTATATGATGAGCATTATTCTTTTAGTCATTATTATTCCAATAATGAACTGAGAAGGTATGCTATTCACTCACCATATTTAAAAGCCCTTCTCATCATAAGAAGGGCTTTTTAGTTTAAAGAATAAAACTATGAAACTCAACAAATTTAGTCAACGTGTCACCCAAGATCCTTCCCAACCCGCTTCGCAGGCCATGTTGCATGCCTTAGGATTAACCGATGAAGATTTGGCAAAACCCTTAATAGGCATAGGCAGCACGGGCTTTGAAGGAAATCCATGCAACATGCACCTTAACGACTTAGCACAACACGTAAAAACCGGTATCAACAGCAATGAGGGTGTCGGTTTAGTATTTAACACCATTGGGGTAAGCGATGGTATTTCTATGGGAACGCCGGGAATGCGATTTTCACTTCCTTCCCGTGATATTATTGCCGATTCTATGGAAACCGTTGTAGAAGGGATGAGCTATGATGCACTGGTTACTGTAGTTGGTTGCGATAAAAATATGCCGGGTGCACTCATGGCAATGTTTAGATTAGACAGACCTTCCGTCATGGTTTATGGAGGAACCATTGCTCCCGGAAAATTAGGAGACAAAAAACTAGATGTAGTTTCTGCTTTTGAAGCTTGGGGACAAAAATCTGCCGGAAAAATGAAGGAGTGTGAATTTAAAAAAGTGATCCATCATGCTTGTCCCGGTCCAGGTGCCTGTGGCGGAATGTACACAGCAAACACGATGGCTTCCGCGATTGAAGCCTTAGGTTTTTCACTCCCCTATAACGCTTCTAATCCTGCTGTAGGAAATGCAAAACAAGTAGAATGTACCAAAGCTGGAGAAGCAGTCATGGAGTTACTAAAAAAAGATTTAAAACCTTCCGATATTGTTTCTAAAAAATCTTTTGAAAATGCAATTACCGTAGTCATTGCCCTTGGCGGTTCTACCAATGCCGTCTTGCATTTTTTAGCGATTGCCGATGCCGCAGGAGTTGATTTTAAAATAGACGACTTTCAACGCATTAGTGATCAAGTTCCCTATCTAGCCGATTTAAAACCAAGCGGAAAATACTTAATGGAAGACTTGCACAAAATTGGAGGGACTCCAGCCGTGATGAAATATTTATTGGAAAAGGGTTACCTTCATGGAGATTGCCTGACGGTAACCGGAAAAACTTTAGCAGAAAACTTAGCTGAAGTCCCCTCGCTCTCTGCGGAACAGGACATTCTCCATTCCGTAGAAAATCCTTTAAAAGCTACCGGACATTTACGCATTCTGAAAGGAAACCTAGCTCAGGAAGGTGCAGTGGCAAAAATTACCGGTAAAGAAGGATTGCTTTTCTCGGGAACTGCTAAAATTTATAATGGTGAATATGAAGCCAATGATGGTATTTCAAAAGGGGAAGTAAAAGAAGGTGATGTAGTGGTAATTCGATATGAAGGTCCAAAAGGCGGGCCGGGAATGCCAGAAATGCTTAAACCAACTTCTGCTATTATGGGAAGAGGTTTAGGTAAAAAAGTAGCTTTAATTACCGATGGGAGATTTTCAGGAGGCACGCATGGTTTCGTCGTAGGTCACATTACTCCGGAAGCACAAGTTGGCGGAACCATTGGTTTACTGAAAGACGGTGACCAAATTACCATCGATGCTGAAAAAAACACTATTGATGTTCACCTTTCTGAAGAAGAGTTACTTCAACGTAAAAAAGAATGGAAAGCACCACCTCTAAAAGTAAATCGTGGTGCACTATTTAAATATGCTCAATCTGTAACCTCTGCATCTTTAGGATGCGTAACCGACAAAGTTTATGGAAACACCCACTAAAACAAAAGTAATCACAGGAGCAGAAGCCGTTGTAAAATGCCTTTTGCAAGAAGAAACGGAATATTTATTTGGATATCCCGGAGGAGCCATTATGCCGGTTTATGATGCGATGTACGATTATCGCGATCGATTAGAACACATTTTAACCAGGCACGAACAAGGAGCTATTCACGCAGCACAGGGTTACGCACGTGTCTCAGGAAAAGTTGGAGTTTGTATTGCCACATCAGGTCCGGGAGCAACCAATTTAATTACGGGATTGGCCGATGCGCAAATCGACTCAACTCCTTTAGTATGTATCACCGGTCAAGTAGGTAGTAATCTTTTAGGCACGGATGCCTTTCAAGAAACCGATGTGGTGGGTATTTCTACCCCTGTGACCAAATGGAACATTCAAGTGACCAAAGCAAAAGATATTCCGCAAGCATTGGCAAAAGCTTTTTATGTAGCCAAAAGTGGAAGACCGGGACCGGTATTAATTGACATCACCAAAGATGCACAGTTTGAAAGTGTTGAATTCGAATATGAAAGTTGCCAAAGTGTTCGTAGTTATGTTCCTGACAATCCGGTTAATGAAGAACAAATAAAAAAAGCTGCTGAACTTATCAATGCAGCTAAAAAACCTTATGTGCTTTTTGGTCAAGGAGTCGTATTAGCAGAAGCTCAGGAGGAATTCAGGAAATTCATTGAAAAAGGAGATCTTCCTTCCGCATGGACTATTCTAGGTATTTCTGCACTCTCTTCTCATCATCCTTTAAATATGGGAATGCTAGGGATGCACGGCAATTATGGCCCCAATTTATTAACCAATGAATGTGACGTTTTAATTGCAGTAGGGATGCGTTTCGACGATCGCGTAACAGGAGATTTAAGTCGCTATGCCAAGCAAGCAAAAGTGATTCATCTAGAAATTGATCCGGCAGAAATCAACAAAAATGTACACGCCGATGTTCCGGTTTTAGGCAATTGTAAACAATCTTTACAAATGTTAACCGAACTTTTAGAAGAAAACAAGCACGAAGACTGGAAGCAACGTTTCTATGATTGCAAACAAAAAGAATTTTTAGAAGTGGTTGAAGAAGAACTTTCTCCATCTTTAGAAAAAGAAATAACGATGGGCGAAGTCATCAAAAAAATATCAGACAAAACCTTTGGTAAAGCCGTCATCGTCACCGATGTCGGGCAGCATCAAATGGCATCGCAACGCTATTACGAACATGACCAATGGCGAAGCCACGTTACTTCCGGTGGTTTAGGAACTATGGGGTTTGGGCTTCCTGCAGCTATCGGTGCCAAATTAGGAGCACCCGAACGGGAAGTAATTTGTGTAGTGGGCGATGGTGGTTTTCAAATGACGATTCAAGAGTTAGGAACCATTTTTCAATCGCAAATTGATGTGAAAATTTTAGTGCTAAATAATGAATTCCTAGGAATGGTTCGTCAATGGCAAGAATTATTCTTTGATCGTCGCTATTCGTTTACAGAAATGGTAAATCCCGATTTTCAAACCATTGCCAAAGGTTATCATATCGAAACCGAGCGTGTTGAAAAACGCGAATATTTAGAAGATGCCTTAAACCGATTTTTAAATCATAAAGGCAGCTATTTATTAGAAGTAATGGTAGGAAAAGAAAATAATGTTTTCCCGATGATCCCTACCGGATGCTGTGTTTCTGAAGTTCGATTAAAATAAAACAAGATGAAAGAAGAATTCACCATATCGGTATTCACCGAAGATAAAATTGGCTTGCTCAACCGAGTGAGTATCATTTTCACGCGAAGACATATTAATATCGAGAGTATTACTGCTTCAGCCAGCGAAGTTGAAGGCATTCATCGCTACATTATTGTGGTTGAAGAAGAAGAGAGCCTGGTGGTTAAAGTAATTCAACAGATCGAAAAACAAGTAGATGTGGTTAAAGCTTTCTATCACCGCAACGAAGAGATGGTACATCAGGAAATTGCGCTTTATAAAGTTCCCACTTCTGCCTTGGCATCCGGAGAGGATGTAGAAGAGATTATTCGTAGCAGCAATGCGCGTATTCTTACGGTAGAAGCTGAATTTACCATCATCGAAAAAACGGGACATAAAGCCGATACGCAAGCACTTTACAATAAATTAGAACCCTACGGACTGTTAGGCTTTGTAAGATCAGGTCGTGTGGCCATCCCTAAACAGATGAAAGAATTTAAAGAATATATGGCTGAAGTCGAAAAGGCTTCCAACTTTAAATATTAAATAAACAATTAAAAAATCAGAATAGGATGTTCATTGCTCACACTAAGCTTGTGAGGTGTTTCAATAGAGCATCAAGAAATTAACCCTAAAAAAATAATTAAAACTTAAATTAAAAAATCATGGCAAAATTAAATTTTGGCGGAGTAGAAGAAAATGTAGTTACTCGCGATGAGTTCCCTTTAGATAAAGCAGTAAAAACCTTAAAAGATGAAACCATTGCCGTTATTGGTTATGGCGTTCAAGGACCGGGACAAGCACTTAACCTTAAAGACAATGGCTTTAACGTGATTGTGGGCCAACGTAAAAATTCTAAAACTTGGGATAAAGCTGTAGCCGACGGCTGGGTTTCGGGAGAAACGCTTTTTGAGGTAGAAGAAGCAGCGAAACGCGGAACGATCATCCAATACCTACTTTCTGATGCCGGACAAATCGCGCAGTGGGAAACCGTAAAAAAACAATTAAACCCAGGTGATGCACTCTATTTTTCTCATGGGTTTGGCATTACTTATAAAGACCAAACAGGAATTGTTCCTCCGAAAGATGTGGATGTAATATTAGTCGCCCCCAAAGGGTCTGGAACTTCGTTACGCCGACTTTTTGTAGAAGGAAAAGGATTAAATTCTAGTTATGCGATTTTCCAAGATGCCACCGGAAAAGCTTACGACCGCGTTGTTGCGTTAGGAATTGGCGTAGGCTCAGGATATTTATTTGAAACCGATTTTCAGAAAGAGGTCTATTCAGATTTAACGGGAGAACGTGGAATTTTAATGGGAGCTTTGGCCGGCGTTTTTGAAGCCCAATATGAAGTATTACGTAAAAACGGACATTCACCTTCGGAAGCTTTTAATGAAACGGTGGAAGAACTTACGCAAAGTTTAATGCCGCTAGTAGCTGAAAACGGAATGGATTGGATGTATGCCAATTGCTCAACAACAGCTCAACGTGGAGCTTTAGATTGGCGTCATAAATTTAGAGAAGCTACGCTACCTGTTTTTGACGATTTATATGAAAGTGTAAAAACTGGAGAAGAAGCTCGTGTCACCATTAAAACTAACGAGAAAGAAGATTACCGTGAAAAACTAGAAGAAGAATTAAAAGAAATACGCGAATCTGAATTATGGCAAACCGGTGCTCAAGTAAGAAAACTAAGACCGGAAAATAATTAAATATATTCTCCTGCAAGGTCTTATCGACCTTGTAGGTATGAATCTATTAGATTTTTAAACGCCTACAAGATTATGACAATCTTGCAGGAAAAACATCAAATTTCCCCCGTTCTTTTAAAGGAAAGATACCGAAAGGTCGAGGTGGTTAAAACGTTTCTTTTACCTCATCTAAATTTCAGTTTAATCTCGCTTAGGGAAAGCAGTAAACCTGCCTACCGATAGGCAGGGATCCCGCAAAAAATTGAAACCTTAGCGAAAATTCGTGAGGAATTGTAACGAACTTGACGGCAAGCAGGAAGCTTGGCCTGTAGGGAAACGCTCAAAAAAGCAAATATGCTACTGAATAATTTAAAACAACTATGAAAACGCAAACTTTACCTCATCTTTCGTTAGCCGAAGTGAAAAAAGCACAGCAAAACTTAAAAGGGATTGCTAAAAACACGCCGCTAGAGAAAAACAGAAGCTATTCTAAAGATTTTGAGGCGCAAATTTTTTTTAAACGGGAAGATCAGCAACGTGTAAGATCGTATAAAATTAGAGGGGCATACAACAAAATCATTTCACTCACTGCGGAAGAAAAAGCGAAAGGAGTGGTTTGCGCTAGTGCGGGTAATCACGCACAAGGAGTGGCCTATTCTTGCAAAAAACTGAATATTGACGCGAAAATTTTTATGCCTACTCCTACTCCGCTTCAAAAAGTACAACAGGTAAGGATGTTTGGAGAAGACAAGGTAGAAGTAATTCTCGTGGGCGATACCTTTGATGATGCTAAACTGGAAGCTACACGCTATAGCCAATTGCATCACAGCACGGTGATTCATCCGTTTGATGACCCTAAAATTATGGAAGGTCAGGGAACAATCGCTTTAGAAATTCTAGAAGCTTTCCCTGAACCCATCGATTATGTTTTTGTACCTATTGGTGGTGGTGGCGTAGCTTCTGGGGTAAGTAGTGTTTTTAAAGCGCTTTCACCACAAACCAAAATTATTGGTGTTGAACCCAAAGGAGCCGCATCCATGTCGACTTCTATTGATAACAATGAAAACACAGAATTACACATCATTGATAAATTCGTCGATGGTGCTGCCGTGAAAAAAGTGGGCGATCTCACCTTTCAAATCTGTAAGCAAAATCTTGAAAAAGTGGTAACGGTTGATGAAGGTAAAATCTGTGAAACCATTCTCAATCTTTATAATCGTGATGCCATTGTTGCTGAACCGGCTGGCGCTTTAACCTTAGCAGCATTAGATCAATTTTCTAAAGAAATTAAAGGTAAAAATGTAGTTTGTGTAATTAGTGGCGGGAATAATGATATTACCCGAATGGAAGAAATTAAAGAACGGGCTTTGTTATACAACGGACTCAAGCATTACTTTTTAGTCCGGTTTCCTCAACGGGCCGGCGCTTTAAAACAATTTGTGGTGGATGTTTTAGGTCCTAATGATGATATTACCCATTTTGAATATATCAAAAAAAATTCCCGGGAAAAAGGTCATGCCGTCGTTGGAATTGAATTGAAAGCAAAAGAAGATTTTAATCCCTTATTAAGCCGAATGAAAGAATTTCAATTCTTCGGAGATTACATTAACGACAAGGAAAGCCTAATGAATATATTGGTATAAGTTGAATTATTATCTAAAGATAGCTGCAAAATGATAGAATAATTCATATACTTTTCTCTAAAAAGCATGATAATTCCCTTATTTTTATCATAAAACAATTTCTAGCTGAATTTTTTACTGGATTCTAAAAATAATTTTAGAAATTTAACAGTAAATCGACAACTAAAATTAACCACACGATAAATTATGAGTAATTATCATATAAAACATTTAGAAGAGTATTTTCAAGTTTACCGAAAATCAGTAAGATACCCTGAGAAGTTCTGGGAAGAAATTGCTGAAGAACACTTTTTATGGCGTAAACGTTGGGATAAAGTTTTAGAATGGGATTTCACCAAACCGGAAGTCAAATGGTTTCAAGGGGCTAAACTCAATATAACCGAAAACTGCATCGACAAACATTTATTTTCTCACGGAGATGAAACTGCGATTATTTTTGAACCGAACAATCCCGATGAAGAAGCTCAACATATTTCTTATAATGAATTGCACCGTCGCGTTTGTAAATTTGCCAACGTTTTAAAAAGTAAAGGCATTAAAAAAGGGGATCGGGTTTGTATTTATTTACCCATGATTCCTGAATTATCGGTAGCAATGTTAGCCTGTGCCAGAATTGGTGCCATTCATTCCATCGTTTTTGCCGGATTTTCATCTTCTGCTCTAGCAACTAGAATTTTAGATAGCGATTGTAAAATGGTCATTACTTCTGACGGATCTTATCGAGGTTCTAAAACCATTGATTTAAAAAGCATCGTCGATGCTGCATTAGAAAAATGTCCTGATGTAAAAAATGTCTTGGTTGCTAAACGCATTGATAGCGATATTCATTTAAAAGAAGGTCGAGATGAGTGGCTCCAACCTTTATTAGATGAGGCCGACGAAAATTGTAAACCGGAAATGATGGATGCAGAAGACCCCCTTTTTATTCTTTACACTTCTGGTTCTACAGGAAAACCCAAAGGAATGATGCATACATGCGGGGGCTATATGGTCTATACCGCTTATACTTTTAAAAATGTATTTAATTACCGAACCGGAGATGTATATTGGTGTACCGCAGATATTGGATGGATTACCGGTCACAGTTATATTGTTTACGGTCCGTTGGCCAATTGTGCCACTACAGTTATGTTTGAAGGAGTACCAAGCTATCCTGATTTTGGTCGTTTTTGGGATATTGTAGAAAAACACAAGGTGAATCAATTTTACACGGCTCCAACCGCCATTCGTGCCTTGGCTAAAGAAAATTTAGAATATGTAGAATCGCACGATCTTTCTTCATTAAAAGTTTTAGGAACAGTAGGAGAACCAATTAACGAAGAAGCTTGGCACTGGTATAATGATAATGTCGGGAAGAAAAACTGTCCCGTGGTCGATACGTGGTGGCAAACGGAAACCGGCGGAATCATGATCTCCCCTATTCCTCATTCCACACCTACGATTCCCACTTATGCTACCTTACCGCTTCCCGGAATACAACCTGCGCTCATGGACGATGAAGGGAGTGAGATAAAAGGCAATCAAGTACAAGGAAAATTATGTATTAAATTTCCTTGGCCGGGAATGGCAAGAACCGTTTGGGGCGATCATCAACGTTACAAAGACACGTATTTCTCTGCCTATGAAAATAAGTATTTCTCAGGTGATGGGGCCTTACGCGATGGTGTTGGCTATTACCGAATTACCGGTCGTGCAGATGATGTAATCATTGTTTCCGGTCATAATTTAGGAACCGCTCCCATTGAAGATGCTATCAATGAGCATCAAGCCGTAGCAGAATCTGCTATTGTAGGTTTCCCTCACGAAGTAAAAGGAAATGCGCTCTACGGTTATGTCATACTGAAAGAAGCAGGAGAATCTCGTAAACATGAAAATGTTCGAAAGGAAATCAATCAGATTATTACGGAACATATTGGCCCTATTGCTAAGTTGGATAAAATTCAGTTTGTTTCAGGCTTGCCTAAAACCCGCTCAGGAAAAATCATGCGACGAATTTTACGTAAAATTGCCAGTAACGATACCGACAATTTAGGAGACACCAGTACTTTATTGAATCCGGAAGTAGTTGATGAAATCATCGAAAATTCACTGAATAAATAATTTTACGCGGTGTCATTTCGTACTTGATACAGAATCTTATATAGTATAATGGTTTTTAAACGATCCCTCCTTCCAGACAGACAGGTTTAGGATGATGATACATTTACGATCATTTCATAACCCAGAAAGCCACTCTTTTTACGGAGTGGCTTTTTTATGTTATAAAAACTTAAAAGCTTTTCTTATTTTCTCAAAGTGAAGCATCTTTGTTGTTTTCTTTTTCAATAAAAACTATGCAACTCAAAGTTAAACAACGTATTGCCTTAAGCACATGCTTTTTTTTATCAGGATTTTGTTTTTCTTCTTGGGCATCACGCATACCTACCATTAAAACTATTTTTAATTTTAGTGAAGCAGACTTAGGAAACTTATTATTGGTAATGCCCATTGCTTCCTTAATTGGATTACCTATTTCTGGCTGGATGGTTTCAAAATTCAGCAGTCGAAACCCGTTAATACTTGCCATGTTATTTTTTGCAGCTTCTTTGTTAGTGGTAGGTTATACGACAAATATTATTGCTTTGGTAGTAGCGGTATCGGTTTTTTCATTTTGCATGCGCATCCTCAACATCTTTATGAATACGCAAACTATTACGCTTCAGAAAAAATTTAAACGAAAAATTATTGGCTCTTTTCATGGCATTTGGAGTGCAGGAGGTCTTACCGGGGTAGCTTTTTGCACCCTATTATTAAAATTAGATATTTCCATTCAAACACACATGCTTTTAGTAACGCTTATCACAGTTTTAGGAGCAATTACAGCCTATTTTTATTTGTTGAAAAATGATAAATCTGAAGGTGGCAATAAAATAAAACTCGGTAAACCCGACCCCTTTATTTTTTATTTGGGGATTTTAATTTTCTTCGCATCTGTTTGTGAAGGAGGAATGTTTGACTGGAGTAGTGTCTATTTTGAAGATGTGGTAGGAGAAGAAATTTTTACGTTAGGTTATTTTACCTTCATGGTATTTATGGCACTGTCGCGATTTTCCTCAGATCGTGTGATCGAAAAGATAGGTATGCAAAATTCGTACTATTTAAGTTCTGGACTTATTGTTCTTGGAATTGCTATCGTTATCCTCTTACCTTATCTTTGGCCGGCATTAGTAGGGTTTAGCTTGATTGGATTGGGTGTGGCTGCCGTTATCCCCATGATTTTTACTTCTGCCGGAGATTCTAAAAAATATTCAGCAGGAATGGCCATCTCAATTATTTCTACCTACGGAATTCTAGGAAGACTTTTAGGGCCACCCATCATCGGGTATTTAGCTGAACTTTTCAGTTTAAAATTAGCATTTTTACTCTTTCTAATCTGTGGATTAATGTTAATCCCATTTTCTAGAAAGCTTTTCACTCTTTACGAAAAATAAATATTATTTTTACAATAATATCAATATAAACAACTTATGAAAAAATATATCCCTTTAATTTTGTGCATTTGTTTTCAAATACAGCTAACAAATGCTCAGCTTTCCAATCAAAACCTTCAAGTAAAAACCGATAAAGGAATTATTGAAGGTTTTATTGATGAAAATCAAGAAGTTGCTCAATTTTTTGGAGTTCCCTTTGCCCAACCTCCAGTAGGAGATTTACGTTGGAAGGCTCCCCAGCCGGCAAAATCTTGGAAAGGTGTAAAAGAAACAAAAGAATTTGCTCCGGCACCCATGCAAATTCCTGTATTTGGCGATATGAAATCTCGCGGAAAAGGAATGAGTGAAGATTGCCTTTACCTCAACATTTGGACACCTTTACAACAAGAACATAAAAACTTACCGGTATTGGTTTATTTTTATGGTGGGGGTTTTGTGGCAGGTGATGCTTCAGAACCACGTTATGATGGAACCAACTTTGCCAAAGAAGGTATTGTGGTGGTAACGGTAAACTATCGATTAAATGTTTTTGGTTCATTAGCACATCCGGCTTTAAGTAAAGAAGCTCCTTATAAGGCATCGGGTAATTATGGTTTACTTGACCAAAATGCTGCCTTAATTTGGGTAAAAAACAACATTAAAGAGTTTGGCGGAGACCCAAATCATATTACCATTGGCGGTGAATCTGCCGGATCAATTTCGGTAAGTACACAAATGGCTTCCCCTCTATCCAAAGATCTTTTATTTGCTGCTATTGGTGAAAGTGGAGCAGCTATATATCCGACAATGGCACCCGTAAGCTTAACGGAAGCTGAAAATATAGGAATCGAATTTACCGAAAAAATCGGTCTTGATTCTTTAAAAGATATGAGAGCTATTCCTGCGGAAGAATTACTTCAACGCTATGGAAAAAGCGGAAGGTTTGGTTTTCCTTCAGTAATCGATAATTATTTTTTACCAAATTCGTTACCTGAAATTTTTAAAGCTAAAAAACAAGCACAAGTTCCTTTATTGGCCGGTTGGAACTCTGCTGAAATCCCAGGGATTAGTTTGATGCAAGGAAAAAGTTTTACAGAAGAAAATTATAAGAGTAAAGTAAAAGAACTGTACCCTAATAATTATCAGAAAGTATTGCAATTATATCCTTCAGGAGATAAAGCTCAAATTAGAGTTTCGGCAACGCAATTAGCTTCCGATAGGTTTATAGTTTACAGCACATGGAAATGGTTGGATCTTCATCTAAAAAATAGTAATGAACCAGTGTATCGTTATATTTTTGATAAAATTCGACCTCCGCTAAAAGATACCTCTAAAGTAACAGGTTTAGCTGGGGGGACTTCTGAAAAGAAAGGAACAGAAAATAAGCCGAAACCCATCGGTGCGGCCCATGCTTCTGAAATTGAATATGCCTTTAACAATTTAAATTCCGCAACCGAGTTTACATGGACTAAAGAAGATGATGAAGTAGCCAAGGTAATGTTCTCGTATTTTGCTAGCTTTATTAAAAACGGAGACCCTAACCTAAAAGGTTTACCTTCTTGGCCGGCTTTACAATCTAAAGAAAAAGAACCCAGCTTTATGAAAATTGGAATTGAAACGGAAGCTCAACAAGCTAAACATGACAACCGATACTTATTTTTAGATCGTGCATATCAAAAAGAAAAAAAGAAATGATGCTGCGCCAAGCTAGGCTTGAAGATTTACCCGAAATCTTAGCTATTTTCAATTTTCATATTGAACATACGACTGTGATTTATCATTACAAAACCAAAAGCCCAACAGAAATGCAAACTTGGTTCAATGAGAAAAAACAGTCCAACTTTCCCGTTCTTGTGGCAGAAGAAAACGGGAAAGTCACCGGCTACGGAACTTATGGACAATTTAGACCCCATGAAGCCTATCAATACTGCGTAGAACATTCGGTTTATGTAAGTCCTAAATGGCAAGGTAAAGGTATTGGGAAGCAGCTTATTTTAGAACTTATCGCTATAGCCAAAAAAGAAAATTACCACACGATGGTTGCTGGTATTGATGCCGAAAATAAATTCAGTATAGAATTTCATAAAAAGCTTGGTTTTACACAAGTTGGATACTTAAAGGAAGTGGGCCATAAATTTGAACGTTGGTTAGATTTGGTTTTTCTGCAACTTGTATTATAATATTAAAATTATTTTTATATTGCACACCGAAACAAAACCATTATTTTGAAAAAGCTTTTTCTAACCCTTACAACAGTACTTTTTAGTACTTTTTTATTCGCTCAAATTAACTTCGAAAAAGGATACATCATTACGGAAAGAGGTAATCGTTTAGAAGTGTTTATTAAAAATGAAGACTGGAAAAACAATCCTACCTCTATCGACTATAAAAATTCATTAGAATCAGATAAAGAATCTATTTCTATTGAAAGCATTAAAGAATTTGGTATAGAAAATACTTCTAAATATGTAAAGTTTACGGTAAACATAGATGTTTCCCCTATTCATTTAAGCAAATTAGATCGCGATAAAGAACCTAATTTTGAAGAAAAAACCATCTTATTAAAAACATTGGTAGAAGGTCCAGCTTCTCTATATAAATTCGAAAAAGGGAATAACAGAAAGTACTTTTATAAAACCAATGATAAAGATATTGAGCAATTGGTTTTTAAAGAATATAGATATAAAAACTATGTTAAGAGTAATAATCATTTTAGACAACAAATTTACAACAACCTAAAATGTGATCACATTTCTAATGATAAAATTAGAAACATAAAATATGAAGAGAAAAGCCTTACTAAACTATTTAAAGCATACAATTCTTGCAAAGATCCCAATTATAAAGAGAAATTTAAAAAAACCAAAGAAAGTGTTTTCCATCTTAACATAAGACCAGGAATAAGTTTAATGTCTATGAGTTCTTATATAGAAAATTCTCCTAATTCTACAGTAGAATTCGATAAAAAAGCTAGTTGGAGAATTGGCCTTGAAGGTGAATTTATCCTCCCCTTCAATAACGACAAATGGTCAATTTTTGCCGAAGTGGCTTATCAAAAATATACCTCAGAAGGAAAATTCATCAACTATTCTGGTTCATTAGCAAATCAAGAAATAGATTATAGTTATTTAGACATTGCCATAGGGCCCCGTTTTTATTTATTTTTAAATGAAAAAAGTAAGTTTTTTATAAACTTGGCTTATATTCCCAATTTAGCATTGAATAAAGAATATGAAAATTTAGAAATAACTAATTCCGCTAACCTTGGTTTAGGAATCGGTTTTAAATATTTAGACAAATACGGTTTAGAAGTTAGGTATGGTTTCGACAGAAACATCATTAATTATCAATTTCGCTATACAGAATATAATACACTTAATTTTATCTTCAGCTATACGATTTTTTAAGCAAACCTTTTTTGTTCCCCAAATTTTTCTTTAATTATTTCAGCTACCGGACGATTTTCATAATTACTCTCTAGCCAAGAAATAATGTCTAAATACAAAAAAGCTCGACGTTCAAAAGGATGTTCTTCATATACCTTTAAACGGTCACGAAGTTTTTTAAATTCAGCTTTAATATCAGATGGGTAAACATCGGGGAGGTGCCGAAGAAACTTAATCATTTCTTTTTGTACTTCGTGCAAATCGTTCATTTTTATTAAAAAGCGATAGGTTGAACGGATGAGACGGTCTAAATGATAATCCAAGCCTGCTTCATAATGAGCTACCAAATTTAAAATTCGGCTAAAACACATTAAATCTTCCCGCATTTCTAGGGATTTATCCTGGATAATCTTCTGTAGGTATTCAATACATTTTTTATAATTGTCATCTCCAAAATACAGGGAAGCAATTTTATAATACAAAACCATCACATGATGTTCATCTAACGTGTTTTGATAAACTTGAATACCTTCTATAATTTCATCTACTAACAAGTCTCCATTCGCAAATTCACCTTTCATAAATCGTAAATTCAGCTTATTAAAGTAAAGGTACATAAACGATAACGCTGAAATATTTTCGTCCCTAGGAATTCGTTTATCCTGAATATTTTCTTCAAAATCTGTTAGCACGCGCTCAAATGAATCGACATTATTTAAGTAAAAAAGCGATTCCAGCAAATAATGATTTCCCTTTAAATAAAAAACAGGATGCACTTGTATTAAAGCTGAATTTTGCTGAAATAAATCTACCCACTTTGAAGCATAACGGTAACAAGACAAAAAATCTTGCGTAATAAAATTATACCACAAATACGCTTGATATAACCATAATTTCTCTCGAAAACTTAATTGATGGTATTCATAATGCGGAATATTTTCTTCAAAAAATTGCCTGATTTGTTGAGCTTCTTCTTCTGTTCTTGCATACCCCATTTTCAAGAAAATATTATAGAGCTGAAGTGATAAGTTAGAAAGCTTGCCGGCAATCAAATTCAAGAAAGAAAGCTCTTCAGTTTGCCTCACCAAATGATCAGCACGATTTTCAGAACTCCGGGTAATGTATTGCGATTCTATAATTTTTTCAAGATCCAACACCTCAAAAGCTATTATCTTTTCTTCGTAGGCTATAGCAGTGGTTTTGGTTTTATCTAATAACTTCAAAGCTTGCTTATACAAACCTTTTCTGTATAAGATATAAGCAAAATCAAATTGTTCCCTTAACTGTAACGGAATACTTTGCTGCGAAGTATGTAAACGTAAACTCGTTAAAACTTGCTTATACAAATGTGCTTTTACATTTGAAAGCTGTTGCTTGGTGATGGATGTCTTAGCTAAAATTTCAGTTTCATCATAGTTTTTTTGCTTCGATAAAATCTTAAAAAGATGCTCAAATTTACGTTCAGAATTCCCTCCTAATCTTCCTGCATATAATGAAAATTGTCGCTTTTCTGAAGCAGAAAGCGACTTTACCAAAGAAAATAAAGGATCAGAAAATTCTTTTAACATCATAATTAACTAAAACACAAAAAACTGATTACCAGAAAACTAAATTAAAAAATAAAAATTTAGCGATCGTAAGCATTTTTAAAAATCGGTTGATAGACCTTTACAAGCTACTTACTTTTATGCTAAAGATAAACTAAAATCTAGCGTTTATGAGTACAGAAAAGGTAGAAATTTTTGACACCACGTTGAGAGATGGAGAACAAGTGCCCGGTTGTAAATTAAACACCGAACAAAAATTAAAAATTGCCAAACGATTAGATGAACTGGGAGTAGATGTAATTGAAGCCGGTTTTCCGGTATCAAGTCCGCAAGACTTCCAATCGGTTTCAGAAATTGCTAAACTCGTAAAAAACGCAACTGTTTGTGGTTTAACCCGAGCGGTAAAAAAAGACATAGAAGTGGCTGCTCAAGCCTTAAAATACGCAAAAAAGCCAAGAATCCATACCGGTATTGGTACCTCTGCATCACACATCAAATATAAGTTTAAAGCCACGCCTCAAGAAATTATTGAGCGTGCCGGTGAGGCTGTTGCCTATGCCAAAACTTTTGTTGACGATGTGGAATTTTATGCGGAAGACGCCGGAAGAACAGACAACAAATTTTTAGCTGTCGTCTGTACAGAAGCCGTGAAAGCCGGAGCCACTGTTTTAAATATTCCGGATACTACCGGTTATTGCTTACCAGAAGAATACGGTAAAAAAATAAAATACTTAAAAGAACATGTGCCGGGCATTGAGAATGTAATTATTTCATGTCACTGTCACAACGATTTAGGTATGGCCACTGCTAATTCAGTGGCAGGAATGACCAATGGAGCTCGACAAATCGAATGCACTATTAACGGCATTGGCGAACGTGCCGGCAACACTGCCCTAGAAGAAATCGTGATGATTTTGCGTCAACACCCAACTTTAAATTTAGACACGAATATCAATACCCAATTATTGTACGACACCAGCAAAATGGTTTCTCAAGAAATGGGTATGTTCGTACAACCCAACAAAGCAATTGTGGGCGCCAATGCTTTTGCACACAGTTCTGGAATCCATCAAGATGGAGTGATAAAAAACCGAGAAACTTACGAAATCATCAATCCTGCCGATGTTGGTGTTACCGAATCGGCTATTATCCTAACTGCTAGAAGTGGTCGTGCAGCCTTGGCACATAAAGCCAAAAAAATTGGTTACCACCTTACCAAATTAGAGCTAGACGTCGTGTATCAAGAATTCCTTCATTTTGCGGATGCTCGCAAAGAAGTTTTAGACAACGACATTCACGAAATCATGCAAATCTATCAAAGTAAAAATCGAGTAAGCGCATAATTTGGGCGCAACCCTCACGGGTCGGGCTTTCGTGAGTCGCTTTTTTGGTTTGCCAGTAAGACCTTTCGACTCCGCTCAAGGTGACAAAACAAAAATAGCTCCAACAATCACTCAATCCTCTTGCGCAATTAGAAGATAAACAAAATGAAAAAAACACTTTTTGATAAAATCTGGGATGCACATGTGGTCGAATCGATCCCTAATGGTCCCGATATTTTATATATTGATAAACATTTAATCCACGAAGTTACGAGTCCACAAGCTTTTCAAGAACTTAAGGACCGTAACATTCCGGTATTCCGGCCAGATAAAACTGTAGCCACCGCAGATCATAACACACCCACCGAAAATCAGCATTTGCCGGTAAAAGATTTATTATCGCGCAAACAATTAAAAGAACTTACGCAAAACTGCGAAGAAAACAAGATTACCTTATATGGCTTAGGGCATCCTTACAACGGCATTGTTCACGTAATGGCTCCGGAATTAGGAATTACCCAACCGGGAATGACGATGGTTTGTGGCGACAGCCATACCTCAACTCACGGTGCTTTTGGTACCATCGCGTTTGGGATTGGTACTAGCCAAGTTGCACAAGTGTTTGCAAGCCAATCGGTATTGGTTGAAAAACCTAAAAAGCTTCGGGTTAATGTAAACGGAAAATTAAAAAAAGGCGTCACTCCTAAAGACATCATTTTGTATATTATTAGTGAACTCGGTACTAATTCAGGTACTGGATATTTCTGTGAATATGCCGGAAATGTGTTCGAAGAAATGTCGATGGAAGGCAGAATGACCGTCTGCAACATGAGCATTGAAATGGGTGCGCGCGGCGGACTCATTGCCCCAGACCAAACCACTTATGATTATGTAGAAGGCCGAGAATTTGCTCCCAAAGGTGAAGCATTTGAGAAATTGAAAACTTATTGGGAAAGTTTGAAAACTGATGAAGGTGCTGAATTTGACCAAGAATACACTTTTGAAGCCGAAGCTATCGAACCAATGGTGACTTATGGAACTAATCCCGGAATGGGAATTAAAATCTCTCAAGCGATTCCTGTAAATGAAAGTAAAAGTTCGGGGAAAGCTTTAGCATATATGGGATTTACCGCCGGAGAATCTTTAATTGACAAACCTATTAATTACATTTTTATTGGTAGTTGCACAAATTCTAGAATAGAAGATTTTAGAATTGCCGCCAACTACATTAAAGGCAAGAAAAAAGCCGAGAATGTAAACGCATTGATTGTTCCAGGTTCGAGACAAGTTGCTGCTCAAATCGAAGCAGAAGGCTTACATACCATTTTTGAAGAAGCCGGTTTTCAACTTCGCCAACCGGGATGTTCGGCATGTTTAGCGATGAATGATGATAAGATTCCTGCCGGAGAATACTGTGTCTCTACAAGTAACAGAAATTTTGAAGGAAGACAAGGACAAGGTTCGCGTACCATCTTGGCGAGTCCGTTAACCGCTGCGGCAACCGCGATTGCGGGAAAAATTGTTGACTTTACCAAACATTTAAACTAATGGAAAAATTTATCACCCTTACCCATACCGCTGTTCCTCTAGAAATAGAAAACATTGACACCGATCAAATTATTCCGGCGCGATTTTTAAAAGCGACCGATAAAGCGGGATTTGGCGAGAATTTATTTAGAGATTGGCGCTTTGATAAGGAAGGAAATTTAAAAGAAGATTTTCCATTAAATCAAAAAAAATATCACGGACAAATTTTAGTTGCCGGCGATAATTTTGGTTGTGGTTCGAGTCGAGAACACGCAGCTTGGGCAATTAAAGCTTACGGATTTAAAGTAGTCGTATCGAGCTATTTTGCAGATATCTTTAAAGGAAACTCTTTGAATAATGGTTTACTCCCCGTACAAGTAAGTCCCGAATTTTTAACGGAACTTTTTAAAGCCATTGAAGAAAATCCATCAACAGAAATTAAGGTAGATTTGGAAAACCAAGTCATCAAGCTCATCGATAAAAATCTAGAAGAAAGATTTGATATCGATGCGTATAAAAAAATGTGTATGCTGAAAGGTTTTGATGATATTGATTTTTTAGTAAGCAAACTTGATCAAATTAAAGCTTTTGAAGAGCAACAAACCGTATAAACTAACTTGCGCAAGGGATTGAGCGATTGTTGGAGCTCTTTTTATTTTGTCTTCTTGAGCTTGTCGAAAAAAAAGACAAAATAAAAAAGCGACTCGCGAAAGCCCGCCCCGATAGGGTTGCGCCCAACCTAAAAAATTGAGATATGAAGTTGAATATTGCAGTATTATCAGGAGATGGCATTGGACCGGAAATCACGCAGCAATCAGTAAAAATTTTAAAAGCTATTGCAGAGCGTTTTAATCACGAGTTTTTGTTTGAAGAAGCAGTGGTTGGTGCATCGGCCATCGATTTAACTGGAAACCCATTGCCAGATCCTACACTCGATTTGTGCAAAAAATCTGATGCTGTTTTGTTTGGTGCGATTGGTGACCCTAAATATGATAACAATCCCGCAGCGAAAGTGCGCCCCGAACAAGGTTTATTGAAGCTGCGAAAAGAATTAGGATTGTTTGCTAATATTAGACCGGTTCGGGCTTTTGAGCGTTTACTAGAACATTCACCTTTACGACCAGAACGTATTGAAGGTGCTGATATGGTAATTTACCGAGAATTGACGGGAGGTATTTATTTTGGCGAAAAAACATTAAGTGATGATGGGAAGCAAGCTTCTGATCTTTGTGTATATTCTGAAGAAGAAATTGAACGGATGACGCATTTGGCGTTTGAAGCCGCGCAAAAACGAAGAAACAAAGTCACTTTGGTTGATAAAGCAAATGTTTTAGAAACTTCCCGCCTTTGGCGTAGAACAGTAAAAGAAATTGCAAAGAAATATCCGGAAGTTGAATTAGACTTTTTATATGTTGATAATGCTGCGATGCAAATGATTATAAATCCAAAGCAATTTGATGTCATTCTTACTGAAAACATGTTTGGTGACATTATTTCTGATGAAGCTAGCGTGATTGGTGGTAGTATTGGTTTGTTGGCTTCAGCTTCGGTAGGAAAAGAACATACGCTTTTTGAACCCATTCACGGCTCTTATCCACAGGCAGCCGGAAAAGGAATTGCCAACCCGATTGCTTCAATATTATCGGCAGCAATGTTATTGGAACATTTCGATTTATTAGAAGAAGCGGCGATTATTCAGGCGGCTGTTGACAAAAGTCTAGAAATGAATATTTGCACTAGCGATATTAACAAAGAAAGCTCCTACTCTACCGAAAAAGTGGGTACTTTTATTGAAGGTTTAATTTTAGATAATGAAGATCTAAAATTGAATGGTAATAATCTTAGTTTAGGACAAGCTACCATTATCTAGTTCAAGTTTTACAACTATTTAATTTAATAACTTTAAGACCGTCAATTCAAGTAAAAAATCTGTGAAGATTTTTGTACCGAGAATAGGGCTTGAAGTAAAATTAGGTTCTCGATACAATTTTGTTTTGTTTCACTACACAAAATCACTGGAACTGACTAATTTAATTTCTTAATGCACTAAGGTATTAATTTGCCTTTTGATTATATTTTGAACGTGATGCCATAATACTTGAAAAGTTTTGGTCTGCCCATTTGATTAAACTTGAAATGTGGGGGACCAAACTTTTTCCTAAATCGGTTAATTTATATTCTACACGTGGCGGGATTTCCGGATACACTTTTCGGCTGACCAATCCGTCCGCCTCTAAACTTCTTAAAGTTACGGTTAGCATCTTCTGCGAAATGTCTCCTATTACTTTGTGAATCTCATTAAAACGTAGCTTTTCTTCTTCATTCAACACCAAAATCACCAAGGTAGACCACTTATCTCCAAAGCGGTCCAGTACATTTCTTGCCGGGCAAGTTTCTGTTTCCGCAAAAATTTTTAAACTTTCTGAGCTCATAATTTATTGATTTTCAACAAGACTAACTTCTAAGTAACTATTTCACTTTTTAGTTCGCTCTTGTTTAATACTTAATTACTAAATATCTTTGACTTACCAAAAGTAAGTAACAAACTTAAATAAATTATAATATGGAAGGAAAAATTTTAATTACAGGAGCTACCGGAAATTTAGGAGGCTTAGTTATTGAGGCTTTATTAGAGAAGATTGAAGCTAACCAAATTGCAGGTTTAGTTAGAGAAACTAGCAAAGCAGCAGACCTTAAAGCTAAAGGAATAGATATTCGAGAAGGAAATTATGATGATGAAAGTTCCTTAGAAAAAGCTTTTCAAGGGATTGAAAAAATTTATTTTATTTCTGGAAGTGATTTAGATAAGCGAGTGGCTCAGCATAAGAACATCGTTGCTGCAGCTGAAAAAGCTGGAGTTAAGCATGTAATTTACACGAGTTTTGGCAGAAAAAATGAATCTGAAAATTCACCGATCTACCCCGTAGCCAAAGGACATTTAGCGGCCGAAAATGCTTTAAAGAATGCTTCTTTAGATTACACCATTTTAAAGCATAACTTATATATGGAAGTCATTCCGCTTTTTGCTGGAGAGAATTTATTAGAAAGTAAAACACTTTTCTTACCTGCAGAAGATGGAAAAACCGGTTTTATGGCGAGAAAAGATATGGCAAATCTTGCAGCTGAAATTTTAACCGCTAAAGGACACGAAAATAAAACTTATGAAGTGAGTGGTAATAAAGCTTATTCATTCTCAGAAATTGCAGCACTTATTTCTGAAGAGAGCGGAACTAAAATTAATTATGTTTCTCCAAATGCGGATGAATTTATAGAAACCTTAAAAAGTTACGGCGTTCCTCAACCGGCAATTGATATGACTCTAATGTTCGCTAAAGGAATTGCTCAAGGAGAATTTAATGAAACGGCTTCTATTTATAAAGATTTGACCGGAAATGAACCTACTTCTTTAAAAGAATTCTTAAAAGAACTTTACGGAAAGTAATAAGGAAGCTTCTTTTGTTAAACAAAAAAGGCTTTCAGATTGCTGAAAGCCTTTTTTCGATGATTTCTTCTAGATTATTCTTTTACAAATTTGATATTTTTAATAGAATTTCCAACTTGAATTCTTAAAATATAAAGTCCGCTTGCTAAGTCGGTTATAGTTAATTCTCTCAAGTCTCCTGAAGATTTCAATTTAACTTGCTTTCCACTTAAATCATATACCGCCAATCGGGTCAGTTCTATCTGATCTACGTTTACTAGTTTTAAATTATTTATAACAGGGTTTTGAGATAAACCAATGCTTTTTAATAAAACCTCATCTACTCCCAAGTTACAATCTTCTTTCTCTTCAACGATCATAGGAGGAGTGGTTTCAACGAAATTAGGACAAATTTCCGGTGAAGCCTCGACTGTATATACGCCAGGTTCTGTAAATACATAGGTGGTTTCATTTGCTCCTTCTATTATTTCTCCATCTTTGAACCATTGCACAATGGTATAGGGCATCTGAACCGTACTTTCAATATAATCGTCTTCACAAATTAAAAAATGCCCATTGGTTTGATCTACTTCTACTCCATCGCTTAGATTATGAACAACCAAAAGACTTGCGAACGCATAGGAATCTATCTGGATTTCGTTAGATTCATAAGTCTCCCCATTTTTTGTTACTACTACTTTTAGTAAAGCTTGATCGTAAGTAAACCAATCATAAGTGAAACTAGCCCCGGTAGCACCTTCTATCGCTTCAAAATCATCCTCTAAAAACCAGTATTTAAAATACCATTGATAACTATCATAAGTTTCATTGTTGGTTACCGATGCAGTTCCATTGCTCTGTGGACATAACATAATATCTCCGGCAATAACGGGAGATTCTACTTCAGAGCTTTCGCAATTTGATTTTTCCTCTACCGCTATGGCTAAGCCAGTTTCTATTAGATTAGGACAACTCTCGGGAGAAGCCTCTACGCTATATATTCCGGGTTCTGTAATCGTGTAAGAGGTTTCTGTAGCTCCTTCTATAATTTCACCATCTTTAAACCATTGTACAATGGTATAGGGTAATTGAACGGTATTTTGGATATAGTCTCCATCACAAATTAAAAAATGACCATTAGTAGGATCTATTTCTACATTTTCACTCGAATCATTTTGGATAATAAGACTTGCAAACGCATAGGAATCTATTTGAATTTGGTTAGATTCATAGGTTTCTCCATTTTTTGTTACTACTACTTTTAACAAGGCTTGATCGTAGGTAAACCAATCGTAAGTAAAACTAGCATCCGTAGCACCTTCGATTTCTTCAAAATCACCCTGCAAAAACCAATACTTAAAATACCATTGGTAGCTATCATAAGTTTCGTCATTGGTGATAGATGCATTTCCGTTGCTTTCTGGACATAACATTATATCTCCTGAAATTACAGGATCATTTTGGGCTAATGCGATTAGGGTATTAAAAAAAACAATAAATAAAGTTAATGTTGATTTCATAAGAAAAAATTAGGGTTAATAATTTAAAAGCAATTATACTTTATGCTAAAATCAAATAATCTCATGAAATACAGTAATCCCTCTCAATACAAGTTGTGACATGCGATGTGACATTTTGTGACATTACAGTTTAGAGAGGTAATCAAATAGTATTTTGCCTGAAGTTAATCCCATTTTTTTAGATAGCCTTTCTTTTCTCTTTCTACAAGTATTAGGAGTAATATTTAATAATGAAGCAATTTCTTTATTGGAAAGATTCAAATAAACAAATGATAAAAAACGAATATCGTTTGCATTTAAATTAGGGTGTAATTCTTTTAATTTAGCTAAGAATTCATTATTCACATTTTGAAAATTATCATTAAATTCTTCCCATTTAGTGTCTTCTTTTAAATGAAATTTTAGCTCATTAATGTAAGTTTGTGTAGATTTATTTTCATTTATCTGTGGAAGCTTGGAAATCTTATTTATAATTTCCTCAATCATTTCATTTCGGGTACTTTGAAAGAGAATTTTAGCTGACAACTTTTTATTTTTTTGCTCAATTTCATGAGTGAGCTTTTTCTTATCAAGCTCATTTCTTAGTTCTTTCTCCTTATACTCTTGATTAAGAATTTCGGCTTTTTGTTTTTCTTTCTCCAATTCTAAATCTGCGATCTGAAGGTTGCGTTCCACTAACTCCCTTTTATTTTTATCTGCTTGATTTCTTTTATAAAATGCCCACAATAAGCTAATGAGAATGAAAACTAAGGAAACAGTTATTAACTTATAAATAAGCCGCTGGTTCGCACTTTTTTCTTTATTAATTTCTAAATCATGATGCGAAGCAGCCAACTCAAACTTTAGTTGAGAGTGTTCTAAAATTTCTTGATTTTTAGAACGGTAAATAAAATCTTTAAGCTTTACGATACTGTCTTTCGCTTTAAAAATGTCTTGGATGTTGTTGGTTTTAAAAGCTAATAGGGACTTTTGTTCATAAAACTCAACTTTATAAACGTTATTTGGAGCATTTTTAATTCCCTTTTGAATTATTTGCGAAGCCTTTTTAATATCTTCAATTTCCAGATAAGTTTTAGCTAAAATCAATTGTATCTCAGAAATTGATTCAAAAAGTTTATATTTTTTAGCTTCTTCCAAAACTAAATTGGACTGAGTAATTACTTTGTCATATTTTCCTTCTTGAAAGTATATACGAATTTCAGTAATTAACGCATTAATTTCTGAAGCCTTATTGTCACTATTTGAATTAGCTAATGTGATTTCTATATATGCTTTAGCTTTCTGAATTTTATTCAGTTCAAAATTAATTTTAGCTAAATTAGAAGCATATAAACTAATTCGGTTGGTATTGTCTATATCTTGAGCGATATCGAACGATTTTTTAAAGTACTCTTGTGCTTTTTCTAAATTTTCTTCGCTTGCATAAACAATAGCTATATTATTAAGCACAGACATTTCGTGATTCATATCTTCGCTTTCTATAGCAATTTGGTAAGCTTCTAGGTAATATTGAATTGCATTTCCATAATCTAACATTTGATAATAAGCCACCCCTATATTATTAGTGGCCAAAAAATGTTGTTTCTGAAAATTTTGTGCTTGTGCAACTTCTTTTACATGCTGAAGTTTTAGGATTGCTGAAGTATATTTTTCATTTTTAAAAATATCTTCTACAGCAGAACTCAAAATCGAATCACATTGCTTTCTACTCTGAGAGTACATAAGTTGAACTCCCAAAAAAAGAAATAGAAAAAAAACTTTCACCCTTAGCATTAAGATAGAATTAGCTACTAAAGTAAAGATTTTGAAATATTAAATTACTTTTTAAAAGAGTTCAATTGAGTTTTTAATTCTTCCATTGACGCTTGAAGTTGTCTCAACATACTATTTTCAGAATTGGCATCTAAGCTAAACGTAAGCTTACTGGTGACTTGCCAAAGCTCTTGAATATCGGAAACTTTCACCTCAAAAGGAGCATATTCTTCATTTAGAGATACTAATCGGATTTTTGAGGGATCTGCCAATTTATTGAGTTTCTTTACCACAACGGTATCATACATTACCACTACATAAATTTTATGGTCACTTGCTTCCGATAAACTCGGGATTGCTTTTGCCAAAACCCAATCTTCAGGTCTTAAATTAGGCAACATACTATCTCCTTCTACTTGAAAACCACGATAGGTAGCATTTCGATATTGAGGAAGTGGAAAATCGAAAGCCGGTAATTGTTTGTACCATTCAACATCTTGAATATTATGAGGATATCCTGCCGCCGCACGTTGGTTCACCATCATAATATTCTCATTATCTTCAGAATCTACCGTAATTACTTTTGGCATTGTATCTACCTGATGCAAAGGCAAATGTTTTTGATGACTTTGCCCAAACAACCACAACGGATTAATGTTGAATTGCTTTAATAACTCCATCACTACCGTTCCTGAAAGTTTGGTACGACCACGTTCAATATCGGCAGTAGTGTTTTTTACCCCGAGACGTTCGGCAAATTCAGCTTGTGTAAACTGATTTTCGTCTCTTATTTCTTTAAAGCGTTTGATTTCTATTCCTAATTCCATATCGTAAAGATAACATGATTAGGAAATATTCCAAAAATAAAAAGGATATTTTCCTTTACCCGATAACTAAATTTCTTCTTTTAATTCGTTTAAACTGAACATAAAGCGCATAAAATATAGCAATAGCTAACGGAATTGAAATTAATAAATAGCGTAAAGCCATATCTTTTGTATCTATAATTTCTCCGGAAGAAGAGATCACAAAACTAGAGAATGAAGTAATTATATAAAGCAAGCCGCCTATTAAACCTCCTGCAATTCCGGCATTGCTAGGATAATAAATCATATTATTCGTAAAATAATTGGTAAAGATAAATCCGGAACAAATATGGATGAGAAAAGCAAATGCAATTAGTAAGTAAAGTGTATCAAAGTATATTCCGAGTATCACTAAAATTGAAATCAATACCAGCTGAGTGATAACAGCAAACTTATTTTTTATAGGAAAAGAATAAAAATTAAATCGCTTACTTAGAATACCGCCAATCATCCACGAAATTCCTAAAATTAACGTGCAATAACCAATTACCACTGCATTAAAATTAAAATGTTTTTCTACCACAAAAGGACCGGCAATATTAAAAACCATCACTACAGAATAGGCTAAGCCCAAAATTAAAATACCCAGTACAAATGCTTTATTTCTAAGCATCACTCGGTAGAGCTTTACGGTTTTCTTCAAATTAAATTTCTTCACCACGCGTATGGTCTCACCACTAAAAATAGCTTCAGCTCCAAATAAAAGCGCCGCATAAACAGCCAAGAAATAAAAGTTGGCTTGCCAATGAAATAATTCTTCCAAATAACCACCTAAAAATGGAGCAATTATAGGTCCACAAGACCAAACAATTGTAAAATAACTTAGGTAATGTTTTCTTCGTTCGGCATCATAAACATCTACAAAATAAGCACGTTTGGCCACCACTACAAAAGCAGTTCCTATACCTTGTACAACTCGCCAAAAAGAAATTAACCAAACTTGGTCAGTAAATGTTATGGCTAAACTACTCACAAATAAAACCGCCAATGAAATTAATAAAGGTTTATAGCGTCCTAAGCTATCTAATATACTTCCAACAAACAATTGAGCAAAACCATAACTTAAAAAAAAGCAAGTCAGGGTGAGCTGAATACTAGTTTCTGAAACCGATAGATCTCTTGCCATCGAAGGAAAAGAAGGTAAATAAACATCGGTCATAAAACCGGATAACGGAATTGTGAAAAACGTGATGATCGTAGCAATTTTCTTTTGCTTTTCTGAAGCTGATCGAAGGTGCATAAATAGTAGTAGAAATAGATAAAATGTATAGGTCGTTATTATCGCTTCGCCTTTCAAAAGTTTGGAATTTTATTTTAACAAGAAAAAAAACAACGAAAAGGATTAATTCCATAAGTTTGTAATATTTCCAATTTTAAATGATGGATTTTGACCGAATAAAAGAAAAATTGAATATTCTTGCCGATGCCGCTAAATACGATGTATCCTGCTCTAGTAGTGGCAGTAAGCGGAAAAACACGAATAAAGGACTTGGTGATTCTAGTGGAATGGGCATTTGCCACAGTTATACGGAGGATGGACGTTGTGTTTCTTTGTTGAAAATCTTACTTACCAATCATTGTATTTTCGATTGTGCGTATTGTGTTACTCGAAAAAGCAACGATATCAAACGAGCCGCATTTAAAGTACAAGAAGTAGTCGATTTAACGATTAACTTTTACCGAAGAAATTATATTGAAGGTCTTTTTTTAAGCTCCGGTATCTTTAAAAGTCCAGATACCACAATGGAACGTTTAGTACAAGTAGCTAAAAAGCTTCGGTTAGAAGAGAACTTTAACGGATATATTCATTTAAAATCGATTCCCGGTGCGAGTGATGAGTTAATGTATGAAGCCGGGTTGTATGCCGATCGGCTTTCGGTAAATATTGAAATTCCCACTCGGGAAGGACTCCAACTATTAGCTCCGGATAAAGATCGAAAAGACTTTCTGCAACCGATGAAAAAGGTGAAAAATGAAATAGTTCGCTATAAAGCAGAAAGAAATATTATTAAAAGTACGCCCAAATTTGCTCCTGCTGGACAAAGTACACAAATGATTGTGGGTGCGACCAATGAAACCGATGCGCAAGTCATGTACACTGCGGCTTACTTCTATAAAAAATACCAGATGAAACGGGTTTATTATTCGGGATACATACCGGTGAGTTACGACCCTCGGTTGCCATCGATTGGAACCGATGTTCCCCTATTACGAGAAAACAGATTGTACCAAGCTGATTGGCTCATGCGCTTTTATGGGTTTTCTATTGAAGAATTACTAAACAAAGAACATCCTAATTTAGATAGCGATGTAGACCCAAAACTGAGTTGGGCACTGCGGAATTTGCATTTATTTCCAGTAGATGTAAATAAAGCCGATAAGCAAATGTTGGCTAGAATTCCCGGACTCGGAATGAAATCTGTTTATAAAATTTTGGGAGCCAGAAAATACCGAAATCTTAACTGGGAACACCTTCAAAAAATTGGGGTTGCACTCAATCGGGCAAAATATTTTATGGTCTGCAACTCTAAAGAATGGGAAAAGAAAGATCTCTCGGCAATGAACATTAAAGGCTTGATTTTACAGAATTCAAAAAGTAAATTCAGAAACACGTATAATAACCAGCTTAATTTATTTGATAAACAAGATGCATTGATTCAATATTAAAACAATGACAAGCTCATTTGACAAACTTCAAATAATTTTAAAATTAAGATGAGATGCCGAAACAAGTTCAGCATGACGACATTAAAATTGAAATAAAAAATGATTTTTATTTATGATGCTTCTTTTGAAGGTTTTCTTTCTTCGGTTTTTGCAGCTTACGAATACAGATGTAAAACACCAAAAATTGTAAAGAAAGAAAAGTTCATTGGTGATTTTTTTGAGGATGTTGAAGAAGTTATTACTTCCGAAGAAAAATCGGCACGCGTATGGAAAAAAATAACAGAAAAATGTGGCACCCGAGGGAGTCAACAAATTTATTGGTCTTTTTTAAGCGAACTTGAGAATATTGAAAACACCTTATTTCAATACATTCAACATGCTCTAGTTTCTGCAAAAGATATTACTAAAGATTATGCGCACCCGGCCGTGTTAAAGGTAGCGCAAACCGTAAAGCAAGTTGGTCGAGAAAAACACCGAATGGATGCTTTTGTACGTTTTAGAAAAACAAAAGATGATATTTTTTTTGCCACAATAGCACCCGATTTTAATGTATTACCGCTCAATGCGAAACATTTTAAAAATCGATATGCCGATCAAAAATGGTGTATATACGATGTAAAAAGAAACTACGGAATTTATTACGACTTAGAAAAAGTAGAAGTAATTCAACTAGAATTACCAACTTCTATTTTAGAAACTTCCACCGATTTTTTTACTACGGAAGAAATTCAATTTCAACATCTTTGGAAAAATTATTTTAATAGTACCAATATCACCTCCCGCAAAAACACTAAACTCCATCAACAGCACGTCCCTAAACGCTATTGGAAATATTTAAGTGAAAAATATTTATAACCGAAATGTTAATAAAATCTTAAATAATTACTTTGCATTACCAAGTACTGTAACAAAATTTATAGTTGGGCGTCATACTAGTATAAATCAATCATCAACAATCAAAAAACACAATGTTATGAATACTGTAAATTTATCATTAGAACAAGTAAGTACAAAAACACCTGAAAACACCAACCAAACTTATTCTACCGTGAATAGTCGTAAAAAGTTTTGGAACAGCAAACGCCGGTATTTAATTAGTTAAAAATTGTTCTTATTCATCAATCAACGGCGTAACAAAGGCTAGCGTAATAGTTAGCCTTTGTATTTAAAAAAAATCATTAGCATAACTGTAACACTTTAACTTTTATAAAGTCTTTTAATAAATACTCAAGAAACCGCCTTTAATTTATTTTTTAGCCAAAATATGTTTTCATCAATCAAAAGGCGTAAAGCTTAGCAAATTGCTAAGCTTTTTTTTATTTTTGAAAAATGAAAGATAATTTTTCTAAAGACTCCGATTTATACGCTAAATACCGTCCCACCTATCCTAAAGAATTATTCACCTATTTATTTGATTTAGTTGAAAATAAAGATTTTGCTTGGGATTGTGCTACAGGTAACGGGCAAGTAGCCGTTGAGCTTGCTAAAGGATTTAATGTAGTTAAAGCAACAGATTTAAGTGATTCGCAATTAGAAAATGCTACACGCGAAGACAACATTAATTATTCTGTTCAATTGGCTGAAAAAACCAATTTTAAGAATAATCAATTCGACTTGATTACTGTGGCACAAGCCATACACTGGTTTAATTTTGAACAGTTTTATGCGGAAGTAAACCGAACTTTAAAACCCAACGGAGTTTTAGCTGTGATTGGTTATGGATTGTTAACTATTTCTCCTGAAATAGATAAAGTGATTCATCATTTTTATAACCACATTATTGGTTCATATTGGGATGAAGAGCGAAAATATATTGAAGAAAATTATGAAACGATTCCGTTTCCATTTGAAGAAATTTCTACTCCAGCTTTTCAAATTAAAGTTAATTGGACCGCAGAAGACACCCTGAATTACCTCAATACTTGGTCAGCAGTAAAACATTATGAAAAAGCGAAAAACGAAAGTCCGCTTAAAGAAATTGAAAAAGATCTAAAAATGGTCTGGAAAGATGAAAAAAGAGAAGTTAGTTTTCCGGTATTACTACGATTGGGAAAGAAAAAATCCTTTTCAAATTAGTTGAAAAGGATTTTTGTATATCTTAATTTCATACTTCTACAAGTTCAGTATGACAAATAATTATTGAATTTCTGCGCTTATCCCTGCTTCCAACAAAGCACTACACCGAGGTTCTAAATCGTCGTAATCACCGGTTTTTACAGCACATTTACCTTTATAATGAATAAGCATGGTACATTGTTCTGCTTGTAAAGGATTATGATCGCAAGTTTGCATCAGCATTTCAATTACAAAATCAAAAGTGTTTACCTCATCATTAAACACCACTATCTCATTTTGTTCTGTTTCTTCTGTTTGGGTGAGTAACTCTTCTAATACTTCTTCTTGTACACTCATAATTAAGATTTTAAACACCTAAAATTAAAAAATAACCTTTAGATAAATAAATTATTTAACAAATTTTGCAGCGATCCAATTGTCTCGTTCTAAGTGACTTTCGTAACTAAGTCCCAGTTTCTCGCAAGATTCTTTAATAATCGCTAAATCTTCTTGATAAAATCCACTTAAAAACAAACTTCCCTTTTCATTTAAGCAATTTGCATAAGTGGCCATATCCTTTAACAGTATATTCCTATTAATGTTCGCTATAATCGTATCATAATTTTTACCTTCAAGTAAACCAGCATCTCCTTCGTAAGTTGAAATGTGCTTACAATTATTGCGTTCAATATTCTCTAACGTATTAAGGTAGCACCAATTATCAATATCTATAGCGTCAATGGGATTTGCTCCTTTCATCTCGGAAAGGATGGCTAAAACCCCGGTTCCGCAGCCCATGTCAAGTACTTTTTTATCTTGCCAATCTTCTTTTAAAATATGCTGAATCATCATATGTGTAGTTGCATGATGACCCGTTCCAAAAGACATTTTGGGTTCTATAACAATATCAAATTCTGTATCTAATTTGGGGTGAAAAGGTGCCCGAACTTGACAAACTTCATCAACCATAATCGGAGAAAAGTTTTTCTCCCATTCTTCATTCCAATTCACTTGTTCGATATCTTCTGAAGTGTACGAAATCTCAAACTCTTCCGATTGAAGAATTTGTATTTCGCCTAACATTCCTTCGTGGTAATCTTCAGTTATAATAAAAGCTTGCAAACCGGTTTCTGTTTCAACAAAACTTTCAAAACCCAATTCGCCTAACTCGGCGATTAAGATTTCGGTAGCTGGTTGAAGAGGTGCTATGGTAAAGTAAAAACCTTTATAGGATGGATTCATTTTTAAGTTTAAATTTTCAATCTTTTCAGATGAATAATTACGGAATATTTAAATATTTATGGGTTTGCAGGGAAACTTTCCACTTTGGGTTTTGCATCACATAATCGACAATAAGCGGGATAATCTTTTCTCGAACACTCCACTCAGGTTGCAAATATAAAATACAATCTTCGTTTACTTTAGCTGCTTGTTCTTCTGCAAATTTCAAATCGTGTTTATTGAACACAATTACTTTTAATTCGTTAGCCCTTTCGTAAACTTCTTGTGTAGGAAGTTTTAGTTTTTTGGGAGAAAGGCAAATCCAATCCCAAGCACCCGTTAATTTATAAGCTCCGGAAGTTTCAATATGTATTTTTGCTCCTTTTGCCTTTAATTGTGAGGTCAACTCCGTCATATCCCACGTAAGCGGTTCCCCACCGGTCACTACCACTGTATCGCTATATTTTATAGCATTATCTACAATCGTTTCTGTGGCTGTTGGCGGATGTTTTTGGGCATCCCAACTTTCTTTTACATCACACCAATGGCAACCTACATCACAGCCTCCTACTCTTATAAAATAAGCGGCCGTTCCTTTATGGTAACCTTCTCCTTGAATAGTATAAAACTCTTCCATTAGCGGAAGCATTTTCCCTTCGTTTACCAACTGCTCTACTTCTTCTTTTTTCATCGCGGCGCAAAGATAATCAATAGCAGATGAACTATTCTTATTTCTTTAAGTTATCTTAAATTGTTCATAGAATTCATTCCAATTTATTTCTAAGAGCAAATAAGTATTCCTATTTTTACGACTTTATAATTCAATATATCCATGAAAAAATTAATTACGCTTTTTACCTTAGCTCTCGTCATAATTTCTTGTAACAAAGAAGAAAAGAAAGACCCTTTTTTAATCAGTAAAAATCAGGTAGGCCTTCTTACAAAAGATATTCAGGTTAGAGATTTAGATTCTATTTATGCAAACGATTCTCTAGTAACACAAGGACAAAATCAGTTTAGAAGTAGTAATCAAATTTCGGTTTTTGATAAAAAAGGAAACGAACTTTTATTATTAACTCCTGTACAACAATTTGACAGCACTAGTACAATTGGAACTATTCAGGTAAAAGATAAACGATTTAAAACCGAAAAAGGATTAACAGCTAAAAGTACTTTTAAAGATATTTCTACCAATTATAAAATTTCCCGCATCGAAAATACGCTGAGTAATGTTATTATTTTCTTAGATGAAATCAATGCTTACATCGCTATCGATAAAAAACATATCTCTGGTGATGCAAAATACAATACCGACATTCCGGTAGAGCCAAACCAGATTCCGGATGATGCCGAAATTAAACGTTTTTGGATTGGTTGGGAATAAGATGAAAATCACCCCACTTCTACTTTTTTCGGTTGGTCTCCTATTCTTTTTTTCTTGTAACACCAAGGAAGAGAGCAAAGACTATTATCATTTACCTACTTATTCTGAAACGAATAATATTCAAGCGGTGATTGAAATTCCTGCAGGAACCAATCATAAGATTGAATATGATAAAATTTCAAGAAAATTTGTAATTGATTCTGCTGAAGGAAAAGCTCGAATAATCAATTTTTTGCCTTACTTGGGGAATTACGGTTTTATACCATCTACCTATTCCAATCCTGAAAAAGGTGGTGATGGAGATGCGCTTGATGTTCTTATTTTAGGCGAAAACATACCGACGGGAAGTGTTGTTGAAATCATTCCAATTGCGTTGTTAGAATTAAGTGACAATGGGGAATCTGACAACAAAATAATTGCTATCCCTAGGGAAGAAAAAAACAGGATTATTAAAGCGGCTAATTTCGATGATTTTTCCACTAAATATCCTGAAATAAGAAAAATGATTGGTACTTGGTTTGAAAATTACGATCTAAATGACGAAGTGAAAATTTTACGCTGGACAGGTGAAGAATCTGCCAAAAGTGAAATCGAGAAATGGCGAACCCATCCATGATGCTTTTGTTTACAAAATGTTAATCACCACCTTAGCAGCAACACATAATATTATCTTTACCCTCTAACCAAAAAAATTAGAGATGATCAAGATTCTTGGAATTATACTTGTTGTTGGCGGAATGATTGGCCTAGTGTTAGGTGTATTTGGTATTTTTGGAAGCCTATCTATTGGACTTAGTCCTTGGGCATTTGCCATTGTTGGCCTTATATTTTTCTTATCAGGAATTGGTATTGTAAAAAGGAAAAAAGATACCGACGAAGTTTAACCTAATTATGGGGTTTATATGAAAAAAACAATTAATAAGTACTTACCAAAAGTAATTGGGATAAGGCTTAATACCTTACACTTAGTAAAACCCCAAAAGGCAGTCAAAAAAGCTTTCTACTTGTTTTGCACACCCCGTCGCGGAAAGGTAAAACCTGAACAGGAAGACTTTTTAAACGGTGCCAAAGCCAAGGTGATAACTGCTGAAGGAATCAAGCTACAAACTTATCATTGGCAAGGTTCCGGCAAAACAATTTTGCTTATCCATGGCTGGGAAAGTAACACTTATCGTTGGAAAGTTTTAATCGAAAAGCTACAGGCAGAAAATTATAACATCTATGCTTTTGATGCTCCTGCTCATGGGTATTCTGAAGGAAACTATATTCATGTTCCGCTTTATACGAAATGTGTAGAGAAAATAGTGCAGGCATATAATCCTGAAATTGTAATAGGTCATAGCATTGGTGGAATGACCACCGTTTTTCATCAGCATCAATTCCCTAATCAAAACATTAAGAAGTTAGTACTTTTAGGACCACCTTCCGAACTAACTTCGATTATGGAAGACTACCAACAAATCTTAAATTTAAAACCCCGGGTGATGAAAGGTTTAGAAAATAAATTTTATGACCAATTAGGATTTAAGTTTGAAGAATTTTCCATTGCAAAATTTGCTAAAGAAGTAAAACAACCTACCCTGGTAATTCACGATAAATATGATAAAGTCGCTCCGGTAGAAGCTTCAAAAAGTATTCAGCAAAACCTACAGCAATCTGAATTTATAGAAACCGAAGGTGCCGGTCATTCGCTCAATAATGACTATATTTATTCAGCAATTATTCAATTTCTAAAAAAATAAAAATTTCACATCTGTGGCAGAAGAGAAGAAATTAAAACGAATCAATAAATTTTTAAGTGAAGTGGGGTATTGTTCCCGTAGAAAAGCCGACCAGCTTATTGATGAAGGAAGGGTAACCATTAACGGAGCTGTTCCTGAAATGGGAACGAAAATTTCTGATGAAGATGAAGTTCGGGTAAATGGTGAATTAATTTCAGCTAAAAAAGAAAAAAACGTTTATCTAGCGTTTAATAAACCTGTGGGCATTGTTTGCACGACTGACACTCGGGTCGAGAAAGATAATATCATTGATTATATTAATTACCCAAAGCGTATTTTCCCCATTGGAAGATTAGACAAACCTAGTGAAGGTCTCATCCTACTTACCGATGATGGTGATATTGTCAACAAAATTTTACGTGCCAGAAATAATCACGAAAAAGAATATATTGTAAAAGTTGACAAACCCATTAACAACGATTTTTTAAATAAAATGAGTAATGGGGTTCCTATTTTAGACACTGTTACAAGAAAGTGTAAAGTAGCTAAGGTAAGCAGTCACGAATTCAGGATTATACTCACGCAAGGTTTAAACCGCCAAATTAGAAGAATGTGTGAATATCTAAACTATGAAGTGGTGAATCTAAAGCGTATCCGGATCATGAATATTGAACTGGATTTACCTGTGGGTAAATACCGTGAACTTACTCCCGAAGAATTTAAAAACCTGAATCAACTTATAGGTGATTCCAGCAAAACTGAAGAAGCTTCTCAACTTTCTGCCAACGAAGTCCAAGCTAAAGTAAAAAAGCGACCAAGAATCAATCGCAAAAAGTAACATTATTTTAAGGATAAAGATTTTTAATTCTTGCTACATTTAAAACAAAAATGGCAAAACGAATTAAAAACGAAGAGCAGTACGAAGCTTTACGAGACGAAGGTTATAGTAAAGAAAAATCTGCACGAATTGCAAACACCCCAGATTCTGGTAAAAAAGGAGGCAAAAGTAAAAAATATGAAGAGCGCACTAAAGAAGAGTTATACCAACAGGCTAAAAAAATAGGTATCGAAGGTCGCTCTAATATGAAAAAAGACGAACTTATTGACGCGCTAAGAAATCATTAAGTGATGAAGCATATTCAACCTTTTCACTTAGCTATTCCGGTAGATGATTTAGAGGCCGCGAGAACTTTTTACCGAGACACATTAGAGCTTCAAGAAGGGAGAAGTGACGATCACTGGGTAGATTTTGATTTTTTCGGCCATCAGTTGGTCATTCATTACAAAGAAAAAGATAGTTCGGCTAAGAAAAGTACAAATCCGGTAGATGGAAAAGCTGTACCAATTCCACATTTTGGAGTAGTACTAACGTGGGAAGATTTTCATTCGTTTTCAGAAAAACTCCAGCAAAAGAACATATCTTTTGAAATTGAACCCTATATTCGATTTAAAGGAAAACCGGGTGAACAAGCCACCATGTTTTTTTATGATCCCTGCGGAAATGCTTTAGAGTTTAAAGCATTTAAAGACCAACAACAATTATTTGCCAAATAATATATGAAACAACTACAACCATCCTTAGTAAGACAACTTTTTATATTGTTGCTTCTTTTATTTTTAGGCTTCTTGATTTTTAATGAATTAACACCTTACCTCTCTGGGATTTTAGGTGCCATTACTTTGTTTTTTCTGCTTAAGGGCTGGATGAGAAAACTAGTAAACAAGGGGTGGAACAAAGATTTGGCAGCCGGTTTATTAATGTTTGCCTCTTTTATTGGGATTCTAGTTCCGGTAGCCGGAATCATTACGATGCTTACTTCAAAGATAGGAAAAGCAGTAAACAATTCGGAAAAAGTGGTGCAAGCTTTTAAAACTCAAATAGACAAGTGGGAACATTCGCTAAATTACAGTGTTAGTGATCAAATAAATACTTCAGAAATTACTAGCTGGGTATCTACCAATTTACAGAATTTGGCGGGAGGTACGTTTAATGCATTTATAGCCATTGGTATTATGTATTTTTTACTGTATTACATGCTCACTTTCCAAGATAAGATTAGAAACTCTTTAGATGAATATTTACCCATTAACCATGAAAACTTGATGTTAATTGGTAAAGAAAGTGACAATATGGTAAAGGCTAATGCAATTGGTATCCCGTTAGTCGCTTTCGTACAAGGAATTGTTGCTTTAATTGGCTTTTTAATTTTTGGGGTACCCAATCCATTCTTTTGGTTTGTAATTACTACTATTGGTTCTATGATCCCATTTGTGGGAACAGCTATCGGAATTGTACCCGTCACCATTTTAATGTTTACACAAGGTGAAGACTGGCAAGCTATCGCAATTTTGATTTATGGAATTGTAGTTGTGGGATCCTCCGATAACATAATTAGATTATATGTATTAAGGCGATTATCTGATGTACACCCATTAATCACTTTAATTGGCGTGGTTGTTGGCGTTCCTTTATTTGGATTTATCGGACTTATTTTCGGTCCTTTATTAGTATCTTTATTCTTATTGATTGTGATGATTTATAAGAAAGAATATGGAAAAGATAAATTTAGTTCTAGCAACACCAATGAAATAGATAACAAGGAATTAAAAGAAGAAAGTAACTCGAAAAAATTGTAATATGATATTTGATAAAATAAAAGATAAAATTAACGAGGAGTACGTTAAACGTGAAGCCAATAAAACAAGGCCTGAAGATGTTACTGAAACATTGGACAATCAAAAGCAAATTGATCATAAAATGTCAACTGCAGGTTTACTTGAAAAATATGCTGAACTGGGTAAGTTAATGATTAATATGCTGAAAGATTATAAAAAAGGACATTACCACAATGTGCCTTGGTTTACCATTGCTTCTATTGCATTTGCATTGCTATATGTTTTAAATCCGCTAGACTTGATTCCAGATTTTATTCCCGGATTTGGTTATGTGGATGATTTAAGTGTGTTTACCTTAGCTCTTCGATTTGTAGAAACCGATATCCATAAATACTTAGATTGGAAACTTGAACAGGATTAAAATAAAAAAGGAAGCTTGAAGGCTTCCTTTTTTTATGAACTATATTCTTTCTCTTTTTCTGTGACGTTCTCTAGCCAGCAATGTATTTTTCAACAGCATTGCAATAGTCATAGGCCCTACTCCACCAGGTACCGGCGTTAAATAGGAAGCACGTTTTTTTACATTATCAAAATCTACATCTCCTACAATTTTATAGCCTTTCTCGGTAGATTCATCCGGAACCCTTGTAATTCCTACATCAATTACGACAGCATCATCTTTAATCATTTCTGCTTTTAAGAAATGTGGGATTCCCACAGCAATGATAATAATATCTGCTTGTGATGTAATCTGAGTTATATTTTTGGTGTATTTATGCGTTAAAGTAACGGTTGAATTCCCAGGAAAACCACTTCTGCCCATCAAAATACTCATAGGTCTTCCCACAATGTGACTTCTCCCTATCACTACGGTATGTTTTCCTTTTGTTGGAATATCGTAACGCTCTAACAACTCTAAAATCCCAAACGGTGTGGCCGGAATAAAGGAAGTCATATCTAACGACATTTTCCCAAAATTAGTTGGGTGAAAACCATCTACATCTTTATCGGGATCTACTGCCATTAATACTTTTTGGGTATCAATTTGTGGAGGTAAGGGTAACTGAACGATAAAACCATCGATATCATCATTATTGTTCAGTTCTTCAATTTTATCAAGCAGTTCCATTTCGCTTGTCGTACCGGACATTCTCACCAAGCTAGACTCAAAACCTACGCGCTTACAAGCTTTAACTTTACTATTTACATAGGTCATACTCGCTCCATCATTCCCTACAATAATCGCTGCAAGATGCGGAACTTTCTCTTCACGGCTTTTCATTTTTTCAACTTCTGCCGCTATTTCGTTTTTAATATCGTTGCTAATTTTTTTACCGTCTAATAATATCATTTTTTATAAATTGAATCTGGGTAATCAATAAATCATTTCAATAAAAAAAGGCCGGACATTTTACTCCCAGCCTTTTTGTTTTATTTCATTCCGCGCATCATTTGCATCATTTTCTTTCCGCCTCCGCCTTGCATCATCTTCATCATTTTGCTCATTTGATCAAACTGCTTCAGTAATTGATTTACCTGAGTTACTGAAGTTCCTGAACCTTTTCCTATTCTTTGTTTTCTACTTGCATTAATAAGTGATGGTGTAGACCTTTCTTCTGGTGTCATCGAATGGATAATAGCTTCAATATGTTTAAAAGCATCATCATCAATATCGATATCTTTCATAGCTTTTCCAGCACCGGGAATCATCCCTATGAGGTCTTTCATATTCCCCATTTTCTTTACCTGCTGAATTTGATTTAAGAAATCGTCAAACCCAAACTGGTTCTTGGCAATTTTCTTCTGAAGTTTTCTCGCCTCTTCTTCGTCGTACTGTTCTTGAGCTCTTTCTACTAAAGAAACCACATCTCCCATTCCCAAGATACGATCTGCCATACGAGAAGGGTAGAACACATCTATGGCTTCCATCTTCTCACCGGTACCAATAAACTTAATAGGTTTATTTACCACAGATTTAATGGAAATAGCCGCACCACCACGAGTATCACCATCTAATTTGGTAAGAATAACTCCGTCAAAATTCAATGTATCGTTAAAGGCTTTTGCTGTATTCACTGCATCTTGCCCTGTCATAGAATCTACCACAAATAAAGTTTCCTGTGGCTGGATAGCTTTATGAATGTCAGAAATTTCATTCATCATCGCTTCATCTACCGCTAAACGACCCGCGGTATCGATAATCACTACGTTATGACCGTGCTCTTTAGCGTAAGCGATTGCTTTTTGAGAAATAGCAACCGGATTTTTTTCTTCTCGATCTGAAAATACTTCAACCCCAATTTGATCTCCCACCACATGTAACTGGTCAATCGCTGCCGGACGATAAACATCACAAGCTACCAATAAAGGATTTTTTGTCTTTTTAGTTTTTAGGTAATTAGCAAGTTTACCGGAGAATGTAGTTTTACCACTACCTTGTAACCCTGACATTAAAATCACACTAGGATTTCCTGAAAGGTTAATTCCTTCTGCATCTCCTCCCATAAGTTCGGTAAGCTCATCTTTCACGAGCTTTACCATAAGCTGCCCTGGTTTTAAGGCTGTAAGTACATCTTGCCCCAGTGCTTTTTCTTTTACCGTATTGGTAAAGTTCTTAGCGGTTTTAAAGTTAACATCGGCATCTACCAATGCTCTTCTTACCTCTTTTAAAGTTTCAGCAACATTAACTTCGGTAATCTGGCCATGCCCTTTTAAAACGTGTAGTGCCTTGTCTAACTTATCACTTAAATTATCAAACATAATCTTTCAGTCAATTTTTGAGATTTGCAAAGTTAACGATTTGCTACATAACAATAAAAAAAGCAACCTTAAAAATAAGCTTGCTTTTTGGAAATATATTTATCAGATTTATTTTAGCATTGAAAATTACTCCAATTAAAGAATTTTTAACCTAAAAAATAGAGGTCGGCAGTTAATTTCTCAAAGAACCTTCCTAACTTTTAACTTAATCGCTAGGAAGTACAATCTAATTAAAATCAATATATGTAATAATTAAACTTAAAATAATTAACTTTTGCATATTTTACTACCGACCATTAAAAAATTCATCAAATTGGTGGTTTATTGAGGTTAAGCCTCCTATTTCAATGAATTAACCATTTACTTCTTCACTACTTTTTGAGTAAAAGAGTTTCCGCTTTCTGTAGTCATTTTCACAAAATAAATACCGGTGTTTAGCGAACTTAAATTAATCTGCTGAACTTTATTTTTAACTAAAATCTGCTGACCTGTTATCGAATAAACTCCTACTTGATCTATTCTTTCCGAAGAATTGTTTTCAATATACATTACATGTTCTGTAGGGTTTGGATACAATTGAATTTTAGATGAAAACTCTTTAGCAGCGACCGATAAGTTTTCTATAATTTCTGTAGAGACTTCATTGGTAATAATCGGTTCGTTAAAGTCGAAATAGATAGCAGCATCTCCAGCTATTATATCTCCAACTGCAATACCTTGTTTTGGCTTTATCTTATAGGAAATGTAACCTTGGCTACCTTCTTCATCGGCGTCTTCAAAGGGTAAATCGATGTTATTAAAAACAAATTCTAGCGCATTACCGTTTACAATATTCACTTGATAATCATCACTAGCGGAAACCATCTGCAGAGAACTCCAATCTAAGTTATCACTCAAGGTATCTTTTACTACTACTTTTTGTGCATTCGCAGTACCAGTGTTTTGGAAACGAACCATATAATGTAAATAGTTACTGGCTTCTTCAATATAAACCTCAGTTCCTTCCAATACCCTTTTATCATTAGGATCAAAAGAATTCACTACTTCTTGACTATAGGTAAACTCATTATCACTTGGGTTATCATCAATAACAGAAGTTGTTATTTCGATATTAAAATCTAAGCTATCACCACTATTTAACGTTGGAGGTTGGGCATTTAAAAATTCAACATTTATATAATCACTTTGAAAAGGGGCTAAATCTGTAAAGCTAAAACTTATTGTATTGGTGGTCGTCGCAGTTTCTGAAGGTGAAGCTACTATAAAAGTTTGTAAATTTTCATCATAGGTGAGTAAAATCTCTCCATCTAAACTAGTGGTACCGTTATTAGTAAAAACAATTTGATAATTAATTGAAAAACCCGGAACTGCTGTTTGTAATGGTAAAAATACAATTGAAACATCATTTACCTCAGCATTTGCTTCTGCACAAAAATTCACAGTTTCTTGGTTTCCATAGCCTGTAAAGTTGACTTGCTGTGAAGCTGGTGTAAATGCATAATTAGTATCTATTGAGCCTACTGTCAAAGTATTTGTGCCTTCACTTGTGTATAAAATATAACTTCCATTAGCATTAGTGATTGTACCATAATCTTCGCCGTTTATAGTTGTAGTGACTATTGTGTTTGGTATTACAACTGCTGAAGGGTCATTACAACCTAAGCCTGTATCATATTTAACAACACCACTTATAAGATTAATAGCTTCCATATTAAAATCACAATTAGTACTTACGGTAAACCAAGGCTCTCCAAGCCATTCATTGTTATAAAAACTTTCAAAAAACACATCTACGTCATCTACGCAAACATATTCAAGACTTTCCATATCACTAAAAGGGGCTTCTGCATATAAATTTGCGACATCTACATTTTTAAGATTTAAATATTGTAAATTTTCAAGATACATGAGTTCTAAATATTCTAAATTAGAATTATTAGAAACATCTAAAGATGTTAATGGGTTACCTTGACAATCTACCTTTTCCAAAGCTAGATTATTACTTAAGTCTAATAAAACTAAATTATTATTTCTCACATAAAAATCTTTTAAATCCAATAACATACTTACATCTATACTATATAAATTATTAAAACCTACATCAATCTGTTGCAAGGCTAAATTATTAGAAAAGTCTATTGCACTTATTTGATTATGATCTAAGTTTAATTCTTCAAGATTTACAAATGAGGTTAAATCGATAGCTGTTATTGAATGATTCCAAATTGTTAAACTAGTTAGATTCTGAAAAGCTTCCAAACCTGTTGTGTTTTGAATTTTGGGATCAAACGAAGAACCACTACTAAATTCTAATTCTGTAACGGCTAATGCTTCCGAAACCTGAATTTCTCCATCAACGTTAGTATCAATAGCTGGATCATAGTTGAGAAGCGCATCTTTTAAATTCTGATCTGGAATATTAATTGTTTGTGCAGAAAAGTTTTGAAACGATAGTACTAAGAGCACTAATAAAGTAATTTTTTTCATCATAATAAGTTTTTGGTAATTTTATTTATAACAACCAAAAACAAAAAATTCCTAACACTTTTTAATAAAAATGTCAGGAATTTTCAATAATTATAAAAAAAACCGAACTTATCTTTACTTTTTAATCACTTTCTGAGTAAAGGAAATTCCGCCTTCTGTAGTAATTTTCACAAAATAAATACCGGTGTTTAGCGAACTTAAATTAATCTGCTGAGCTTTATTTTCAACTAAAATCTGCTGACCTGTTATGGTATAAACTCCTACTTGATCTATTTTTTCTGAAGAATTGTTTTCAATATACATTACATGTTCTGTAGGGTTTGGATACAGTTGAATTCTAGATGATAACTCTTTAGCAGCGACCGATAGGTTTTCTATAATTTCTGTAGAGACTTCATTGGTAATAATCGGTTCGTTAAAGTCGAAATAGATAGCAGCATCTCCAGCTATTATATCTCCAACCACAATACCTTGTTTTGGTTTTATCTTGTAGGAAATGTAACCTTGGCTACCTTCTTCATCGGCATCTTCAAAGGGTAAATCTATGTTATCAAAAACAAATTCTAGCGCATTACCGTTTACAATATTCACTTGATAATCATCACTAGCGGAAACCATCTGCAGAGAACTCCAATCTAAGTTATCACTCAAGGTATCTTTTACTACTACTTTTTGTGCATTCGCAGTACCAGTGTTTTGGAAACGAACCATATAATGTAAATAGTTAATGGCCTCCTCAATATAAACCTCACTCCCTTCCAATACGCTTTTATCATTAGGGTCAAAAGAATTCACTACTTCTTGACTATAGGTAAACTCATTATCACTTGGGTTATCATCGATAACAGAAGTTGTTATTTCGATATTAAAATCTAAGCTATCACCACCATTTAACGTTGGAGGTTGAGCATTTAAAAATTGAAGGTTTATATAATCACTTTGAAAAGGATCTAAACCTGTAAAGCTAAAACTTATTGTATTGGTGGTCGTCGCAGTTTCTGAAGGTGAAGCTACTATAAAGGTTTGTAAATTTTCATCATAAGTGAGTAAAATCTCTCCATCTAAACTAGTGGTACCGTTATTAGTCACAACAATTTGATAATTTGATGAAAAACCAGGTCTTGCATTATTTATAGGAAGAAAGGCAACTGACAAATCATTGATGGTAGTAGCAGCTTCTGCACAAAAATCTATAGTAGTTTGATTTCCATAGCCCGTAAAGTTGACTTGCTGTGAAGCAGGTGTAAATGTAAAATTCATATTAGCAGAAAGAGCCGTTAATGTATTATTTCCTTCATCGGTGTATAACGTATAGTCTCCATTAGCATCTGTTATGGTTCCATAATCTTCCCCATTCACATTTGCGGTAACCAGTGTGTTTGGAACAATTACAGCAGAAGGGTCATTACAACCTAAGCCTATGTCATACTTCACCGAACCGTACACCACATTAGGCTGATCATTACCAAAATTACAATTCGTACTTAATGTTGCATTTAATACTTCTAGCTGCTGAAAATACCATGTATTAAAAGTATCTATTTCATCTACGCATACTAATTCTACATTGGGAGTCTCATAAAATCCTTCTCCTAAACCAATATTGGACGAATTACCATTTTTTAAGTTTACATAAACCAAAAATTCACTATCAAAAAAGCTAACCTCTATTAAATTAGGGTTTTGAGATAAATCTAGCTCGGTTATTAAATTACTTTCAATCCACAAATATTCTAAATACATATTATTACTCACATCTAAGTTAGTAATAGGATTTGCACTTAAAAATATTTCTTCTAGATTAAGATTTTGAGACAAATCTATCGCTGCAATATTATTCCCAGATGCACTTAAAAGCTCTAAATTTAATTCGCCGGTAATATCTAAAGTGGTTAAATTATTACCACTAATTTCCAATTCTAGTAAATCAGGATGATCGAGATTAATGGATGTTAAATTATTATTACGAATTCTGAAAATCTGCAGGTTAGAATTCTGAGAGATATCTACTGTGCCAATATTATTGTCATTTAAATTTAATACCTCTAAGTTCACCAAGGAAGTTAAGTCAATATCTGTTAATACATTTCCTCTTAAATTTAAATTAGTCAAATTTATAAAAGCTTCCAGACCTGTTGCATCACTAATTGTAGGCGCCCAAGAAGATTGAAACTGCACATCTAATTCTGTTACCTGTAAAGCTTCAGAAACTTGAATTTCATTATCATTATTAGTGTCTATAACAGGTGAATAGTTTAATAATAGTGACTTTAAATACTCATCTGGAATATTAACTGTTTGTGCAGAAAAGTTTTGAAATGCTAGTACAAAGAGTACTAATAAAGTAATTTTTTTCATGATAAAAGTTTTTGATATTTTCACTTACAACAACCAAAAACAATAAACTCCTAACATTTTTAATAAAAATATTAAGAGTTCTCTATGAATATTTCAAAAAAATTAAAATCATCTTTTCTTTTTCTATCACTTTCTGAGTAAAAGAAGTTCCACTTCCTATTTGATACTTTCAAAAATAAATTCCTGTGTTTAGTGAACTCAAATTAATCTGCTGGGATTTATTTTCAACATGCATTACATCTTCAGAAGTGACTGATAAGTTTTCAATAACTTCTGTAGAAACTTAACTTCATTAACACCGATGCATCAAAATCCAAATAGATAACTGCTTCTGCTAAAATAGATGTGGTTTTTCGTATAGAATGTATAAAATTGATTGATTATCAAGGTATAAATATTAAAAAGCATATAGACTAAAAGAAAATGGCCGCCAAAAAAGACGACCATTCTCCCCCTAAACAAAAAACAAATAAGAAAACCCTTAAAAAGAATAACTAAATTAAGACCATGCTTCGCAACATAAATCTTGTTTGTTATTTATAAAACATACTATCTTATTAAATTCCTACTTGTTATTATAAATTTTTCTACATTTATTGCCTAAAATTCAAAAGAATGCCCAAATCCCTAAAAGAAAATGTTTGTGAAGAACGTCTTTTCAGTAAGATTTATAATGAGCATGCCACCCACTTATTTAATTTTCTTTATTACAAGTTTGGTGAAAAATTAGGTCCCCAAGATAAAGTGCAAGAAGCTTTTGTAAAACTTTGGAAAAAATGTAAAGACGTTCCGCCCAACAAAGCCAAATCTTTTTTATTTACGGTGGCCAACAATTTAATGCTGAATGAATTTAACCATCAAAAAGTGGTTCTAAAATACCAACAGAAACAAACTAAAAAAGTAAATCATCAAGACCCACAGTTTTTAGTAGAAGAAAAAGAATACTTAGAAAAATTTCAAAACGCATTAGCCAAACTTACTGAAGCCCAACGCGTCGCTTTTATGATGAATCGTACCGAAGGTAAAAAACATAAAGAAATTGCTGAAATTTTAGGCATCTCAAGAAAAGCAGTTGAAAAGAGAATTTACACTGCCCTGAAAAAACTTCGGGAAGATTTAAAAGAAATTTAATAGTAGAGGTAGGAAATTTTTAAGCTTACTTGTTTTATTTGCAGAGAACACGAAGATGAAAGAAGAAAAACTCATACAAAAATGGTTAGACGGCGAGCTTTCTCCTGAAGAAAAGAGAGAGCTTGAGCAATTTGAAGCCTTTAAGGACTATCAAAAAATTGATGCCGCCGCACAATATTTTAAAGCGCCAAAGTTTGACGCAGCTACCACTTACACCAACATACAGGCACAAAAAGAGAAAGAAAACACTCGTACAAATTGGTTAGCAAACATTAGTAAAATTGCTGCCGTATTGATTATCGGGTTTTTAGCTTATACTTTTCTTTTTCAAGATTCCTTAACCGAAGTTTCTACGCAAATAGCAACTTCAGAAAATATTTCACTCCCAGATAATTCTCAAGTAAATGTAAATGCTGCTTCTTACTTTGCTTTTAATGAAAATCAATGGAAACAAAAAAGGGAAGTACAACTAAAAGGGGAAGCTTATTTTAAGGTTGCCAAAGGTGAAAAATTCACAGTGGTGACTCCCTTAGGAAATGTTAGCGTAAAAGGAACACAATTTAATGTAAAACAACGAAACAATATTTTTGTAGTGAGTTGTTATGAAGGCCTTGTAGAAGTAACTACCGCAAAAGACACTATTTTACTACCCGCCGGGAAAGAATACAGAAAAATTAATGGAAGTAGTTTAGTAGAAAATATTTCTGCCCAAACCCCTTCTTGGATTGCCGGAGAAAGTAATTTTACAAGCACTCCATTAAAAGAGGTGTTTAACGAACTAGAAAGACAATATAACATTAAGGTTCATTTAAAAAACCTTACTTTTGATGCAGATCGAACATTTACCGGAAGCTTTGTACATAACAACTTACAACAAGCATTAAAGGCAATTACCATTCCTTTTAATCTCACGTACAAAATAGAAGGTAGTTCTGTAAGCATTATTAAAAGTGAGTAAAAAAAACTACCTCATTGTAATATTTCTTTTCACTTTTTGCCATCAGCTTTTTTCACAAGAAAAAAGTCAGAACACTTTTCCTTTAACAGAATTATTAGAGATATTAGAAAGCCACTCCAATTACAGGTTTTCTTACGCTGATGAAGATTTAAAAAATATTGAAGTACCGGAACCGCCCAATATGCTTTCGGTTACCGAAACCATCGCCTTCTTAGAAGAAAAAACGGGGTTTAAATTTACCCTCATTGGCAGTAATCAAATTGTAGTCGATGCAAATATTCCTGTAAAACCCCCAAAGCAAGAATTACCGGTAGAAAAATTAGATGAGATTATTTTAACCAACGTAATCGCTAAAGGGGTCTCTAAAATTAAAGATGGAAGTTTTAAAATTAATTTTGATGAAATAGGGATCATTCCCGGACTTATTGAAAATGATGCTTTTCAAACCATACAAGCACTCCCCGGAGTAGAAAGCGTAAATGAAAAAGTTTCCAATATTAATATCCGTGGCGGAACTAACGACCAAAACTTAATTTTATGGGATGGGATTAGAGTCTATCAATCCGGGCATTTTTTCGGGTTAATTTCTGCCATCAATCCACATCAAAATCATACCGCGACATTATATAAAAATGGCACTCCCGCTTATTTTGGCAATAGCGTTTCAAGCGTTATTGAACTCGCTTCAGATAAAAAGTTAAACGATGAGTTTACTGCAGAAATTGGACTTACATTTTTAAGTGCCGATGCTTTTATCGACACCCCACTCGACAAAAAATCTTCTATACAGATTGCAGCAAGAACCTCTATTAACGGAGCTTTTATCACTCCTACTTATTTACAATATTACGATAGGGCATTTCAAGATACAGAAGTCACCACCAATCCAACTAGTCTAAGTAATGGTGAAGAGGATTTCAGGTTTTCAGATGTGAGTTTTCGGTGGTTATACCAACTTTCTGAAAAAGATATATTACGACTAAATTATTTTTCCATTTCTAATGAATTGGGTTTTACTGCTGAAGAATTAAACAACGGAACTATTGAAACCAAAAGCAGTAAGCTTTCACAAAACAGTTTAGGAATGGGGGTGTATTATCGCAGAAATTGGAGCGAAAACTTCACTTCACAACTTCAACTCTATCATTCTAACTATAAGCTTACTGCTACAAACGAAATTCTAAACACCAGTGATTACCTAGAGCAAGAAAACAATTTATATGAAAACTCGCTTAAATTAACTACCAAATGGGTTTTAGATAGTCACTTTCAGTTAAATTCAGGTTACGAGTTTATTTCTACCAAAATAAAAAATGCTGAAGCTAACGAGGAAATCACCAATGAAGATAGGCTTGCAAATACCATCAATGTAAATAATCTATTCGCCAGTGTACGCTACCAAAGTTCTTCTAAAAAAACCTTGATCCATGCGGGTACCCGATTAAATTATTTGAATGATTTTAATTTGCTATTAGCCGAACCAAGGCTAAGTTTGAATCAGCAGTTTTTGAATAACTTTTCGATAGAAGTTTTAGGCGAATTGAAAAGCCAATATTTATCTCAGGTGATAAATTTTCAAAATGATTTTTTGGGAATTGAAAACCGAAAATGGCAATTGGCAGATCAGCAAATTTTCCCTATCCTTCAAAGTAGGCAAGCTTCTTTAGGACTTAACTTTCAAAAAAATAATTGGTTGGCAAGTGTAGAATCTTACGTAAAAGAGGTTGAAGGAATTTCTTCACAAAGTCAAGGGTTTCAGAATCAATATGAATATGCGCAGATTGTGGGGGATTATAGAATTTTAGGATTGGATATTCTCATCAATAAAAAGTTTAAAAATTTTGATACTCGCTTAAGTTATTCTCTTACGCATAATGATTATTTCTTTGAAGATTTATCTACTTCAGGAATTCCGAATAATTTTGAAATCACTAATTCTTTCACCTTTGCCACTTCCTATAGCTACAAAACTTTTAAAGCTTCCGGCGGACTCATTTGGCGTAGCGGAAAACCCTTCACTCCAATTACCGAAAATGGGTTAGCCAACAACCAATTTGATTATGAACCTATTAATAGCAGTAACTTAAAAGATTATATGCGGGTAGATATTTCGGTAAGTCAAGAGTTTAAAATTCAGAAGAAATTAATGGCCTACGCTGGTTTATCTATATGGAATTTATTGGACAGGAAAAATATCATCAACTCTTATTACCGCCAAAATAGGAATAATGAAATTTATTTAGTGCAGCAAGAAGCTTTAGGCTTAACCCCAAACTTTGTGTTCAGGGTTAAGTTCTAATTTTTACATACGTTCAGGAACATCTATTCCCAATAACGAAAATCCGTTTTTAATGGTATTGGCCACCGCTTCTGAAAGTTGAACCCTAAATATTTTTTCTTCTTCAACCTCTGCCCCCAAAATACTTACATTTTGATAGAACGAATTAAATTCTTTTACCAAATCGTAGGTATAATTTGCAATTAATGCGGGACTGTGTTGTTCTGCCGCTTGTTGCACGATCTCTGGATATTGCTGAAGCAACTTCACTACTTCACGTTCTTTCTCGTGCAATTGATAGTCTGCTAAATCTGTAGAATGATTAAAATCTGCTTTTCTTAAAATGGAACGAATTCTTGCATACGTATATTGAATAAACGGTCCTGTATTTCCTTGAAAATCTACCGATTCTTCGGGATTGAACAAAATACGTTTTTTAGGATCTACTTTTAAAATGTAATATTTTAAGGCTCCCAAACCAATAGTTTTGTACAGTTGTTGTTTTTCTTCTTCAGTATACCCTTCAAGCTTTCCTAATTCTTCAGAAATTTCTTGGGCGGTTTTGGTCATTTCTTCAATAAGATCATCGGCATCTACTACAGTTCCTTCACGGCTTTTCATTTTTCCGCTGGGTAAATCTACCATTCCGTAGCTTAAGTGATACAAATGATTTGCCCACTCAAAACCTAATTTCTTCAAGATTAAAAACAATACTTTAAAATGATAATCTTGCTCGTTTCCTACAGTGTAAACCATTCCGTTAATGGCATAATCTTCCACACGCTGAATCGCCGTACCGATATCTTGCGTCATATAAACCGCAGTTCCATCAGCACGCAACACGATTTTTTCATCTAAACCTTCTTCGGTTAAATCTATCCACACACTTCCATCTTGCTTTCGGTAAAAAACGCCCTTTTCGAGTCCGTCGTTTACCACCTCTTTTCCTAATAAATAGGTATTACTTTCGTAGTAATTTTTATCAAAGTCTACCCCAAGCGCTGCATAAGTTTGCTCAAAACCATCATACACCCATTGGTTCATCTTTTCCCATAGTGCTACTACTTCTTCATCTCCAGCTTCCCACAATTGTAACATTTTTTGGGCTTCCAGTATCAACGGCGCTTCTTTTTTGGCCTGCTCTTCAGAAACACCTTGCTTTTGTAATTCAGAAATTTGAGTTTTATATTCTTTGTCAAATTTCACATAGTAATTACCAACAAGTTTATCACCTTTTAATCCTGTAGAATCCGGAGTTTCACCTTCTCCAAATTTCTGCCAAGCCAACATACTTTTGCAAATATGAATTCCTCGGTCGTTAATAATTTGAGTTTTATAAACTGTATTTCCCGCAGCTTTCAATATTTCTGCAACAGAATAGCCTAATAAGTTATTTCGAATATGTCCTAAATGCAAAGGTTTGTTTGTATTGGGCGAAGAATACTCGACCATAATTTTTGGAGATTGCTCATTGGTAGAGATGCTTCCATAATGCTCGTCGTCTTTCATAACATTGAAAAACTTTAAGAAATACGCATCACTAAGCACAATATTCAAGAAGCCTTTTACCACATTAAAGCCAGCAACCTCTTCTACATTTTCTTCTAAGTATTTCCCTATAGCTTCTCCCAATTGTACCGGATTGGTTTTTACTTGACGTAACATAGGAAAAACCACAACGGTCACATCACCTTCAAACTCTTTACGTGTTGCTTGAAACTCAACATTTTCTAGTTCTATATTATGAAGGTGTTTTACGGCTTCTTTTACTTTGTCTGCTAATGTGTCTTGAATAGTCATCTTCTCAAAAAATTTTGAACCGCAAAGATAATTTAAAATTTAAAGCTGACTAACATCCTTAACGGCTTTCCTTTTTAAATTCAGTATTAGTTGTATTAAAAAAGTGAAATTTAAATTGCATACAGAGCGTTTGTATTCCTTCTAATTAAGGCTTAACTTTAACTAATAATATTAAGAAATGCGACTATTCACATCTTTCCTGATCAATAAATTGTTTTTAGTATGCGGAATGTTTGTTTTCTTCGGAATTTCTTCTGCTAAAAAACCAGCGGCTAAAAAAGGAATTGATTTTTATAATGGGAACTATCAAGAAGCTTTGGAAAAAGCAGAAAAGGAAGAAAAATTGGTTTTTGTTTATTTATATGCCAATTGGTGTGGCGTTTGTAAATCTCTGAAGAAAAATACGCTAAAAGATAAAGAAGTAGGTAGTTTTTATAACGAAGAATTTATAAACCTTGCACTGAATGCAGAAAAAGGGGAAGGTAAAATAATTGCAGAAAGTATTGGACTTCAAAGCTACCCTACCTTACTCTTTTTAAACGGTGGTGATGGTAGAATCTTAAATCGGGTATCCGGTTACAAAACACCTATCCAATTAATTAACTTAGGAAAGATTTACACCCAATAAACACGTTATGTTACTAAATGTTTCTTATAATCATCCTGAACGCCGTGAAAAGATAAATGAAGAAGTAGGAAGAGCATTTACGTTAATGGAACGTATTAAAATGAAAGGAGTTGGTTCCCATAAACTTTTTATTACTTCCACCAGCATTGAAATTCACCATCTGCTGATTCTAGATAAATATATCAATACTTGCAATATTGAAATAAGACCTGACGGAATTATTGTCACTTTCCGGTCGTTATTAGAAACTTATGCTTTGGTTATCCCTTACTATAAACTAAAACTCTACAAAAGCAAAGCAGAAGAATACTCCATTTACCGAGATCACTATTTTATTAAAGTAAAAGCTGATACCAAAAACACGCATATCTTCATGAAGAAATTGCTGGATTTTAAAGCGAATCATTGGACTTCTTCTTCGCATCCTTGATTTTTTCTGTATAAATATTGAAAACCGTACTTTTCTAGTTTGAATATTTAATTTAAAAAATTAGTCTCTTTTTTAACCTTCCTCAAACATTCATTTAAAGAATTGCTTACATCCATCTAAATTTTAAAAATCACATTTGCGGCAAAAAAGAATGGACTTATTTATCTATGTTTTTGCTGCTTTATTTTCGGTGATTAATCCGCTGGGAACGGTTCCTATTTTTGTAGGACTTACTAAAGAAGACAGTAATGCCGAGAGATCGCGCACTTCAATTCTTACAGCAATCAATATTTTTGTAATTTTATTAATTGCATTTTTCACCGGAAAATATATTCTAAATTTCTTCGGAATTAGTATTGAATCCCTCCGCATTGCCGGTGGACTCATTATTGTTTCTTCCGGTTTTGCATTACTTACGGGAACTTTCAATAAACACAAAGGAATGGACCGCGAAAAAGTAAAAAATGATGCTTATCAACGTGATGGCGTAGCATTAACTCCGCTAGCGATACCAATGTTGGCCGGACCAGGATCTATTTCATTTTTAATTGGTTTAAATGAAGAACATAATGAGTTATTAGATCAATTAGTGATCGTCCTTTCTATCTTTGCCGTTTGTTTTGCTACTTTTTTGGTATTAAAAAGCGCCCCCATTATTGTAAAATGGTTAGGCGCTTCAGGGATTAATGCAATTTCAAGAATTATTGGTTTTATTGTGATTGCTATTGGTATTGAATATATTAGCTCTTCCGTAATGACGGTTTTAGGTGTGGTATTTAGGTAAATATTCCATTTACTTTTTAATAAATTTCCTTACAATACTATTTTGACCAGCTAACTTTAGAAAATACACCCCTTTAGATAATGTGGCAATGTTAATAGCTTGATTTTCTGTTATAGTTTTAGCTAATACTTTTTTTCCCAGTATATCATAAATAGCAATTTCTCCGCTATATGTTGAAATGAAAATTTCTTCCGAAGAAGGATTAGGATACATTACAATTTGAGACTTTTCATAAGAAGTATTAGTTAGAACATCACCTTCTAAAGAAAGATAATCTATGGTAAAAAAGGAAGAACTACCGTCTCCACTAATGTCTGCTTGCCAGCCTGATCCAACACCACCAATAATAGAGCCTTTTCGATTTATCAAAGACGGATCTAAAATTACTGCTATAGAATCTGGTTCTTGGGTAATATCATCATACTCGATAGCGACTTCAAATAATTGATAATTTAATTGTTCTTCACCTAATTTCAATTCTCCTATACCAATGGTGTCCCTTTGAGAAATAGCCGGATCCCACTTGGTAAGAAATACATTTACCTGAGCAGTGTCTACAACATATTCCCCCTCTTTTTCAAGCAAATTTTCGGTATATTTATAATACCCTGTCAGTTTTTCCGGCAAATAACTAATAGGTGCTCTCTGTATAGCAGCGTCTTTCACATAAAAATACCACATTCCCAAGGTAAGGGCATAATTATTATGATGTGCATCAGCATTATTTCCAAAATAAAAATGCTCAGAAAATGAATCATTTTCACCAAAAATCACTCCACATTGCCAATAATTAAGTTTGGTGTCTGTTTGCCAATCTTCAAAATCTAAATTTTGGAGTTGAGCTGAAAGAAATAAAGGACACAAGTAAAATAAAGTAAGAATTTTTTTCATCACAAAAGTTTTTAAGTTATATGATAAATATACCTTACCTTTATTTAAACAAATTATCAAAAAGAGATAAATACTTGTAAAATAGACAATTATACATCTATAAATTATAGAGTGTCAATAACTCCGCTTTTAACTCTGAAGCTGATTTACCGGTATTTGACTTGATAAATTTGCTGAAATTAGCAGGATTATTAAAATTAAAGTCATAGGAAATTTCTTTTAATGATGCTTCATTAAGTATCATTTCCCTTTTAATTTCTAGAAGTAATTCTTCGTGAATTATTTTAAGAGGCGTCTTCCCAAAAGTTTTCTTACAAATTGCGGTAAGTTTATCTTTAGGCAATGATAGTAGCTCTGCATATTCAACTACTTTTCTTTTAGTTTTAATGTTTTCCCCAACAGCTAATATAAATTTTGCAGAAAAATTCACTTGGTCAAAAAACACTCCGGTAGATTGATTTTCAATTAAAGTAATAAGAATAATTTCTAAGTAACTATATATTTTACAAAAAGATAAATGCGTACTATCCTGATTGAGATTCAGAATTTCAATTTGCTTAAAAAGTTGATGTAGTAATTCAAAATCTTTTAATTTCAATTTTAATTCGGCTTGTTTAAAAAATAAATCATAATGCCGAATTGGAAAAATAAACTCAAAAATATCTTTTTTAAACTGAAGAAGTAACCCATTAGCTTGATTACGTCTCAACAAATGAACCTGCCCGGGATATACTAAATAAATAGAACCTTTGGATAAGCTGTATTTTTGAAAATCGATAAATTGATGTCCTTCGCCCTCATTTACCAAAATAATTTCGAAATAATTATGACGATGGGGTGTTTTGTAATTATAAGAATTCGAATAATCTAAAGATTCAACGCTTAATAATTGTTCTGTAGGTAAAGATACAATATCCATAATTTCAGTCATCAAAATAAAACACTGAAATTAAATCAATTAAACTATTAAAAGCAAATTAAAAACTTAATACTTTAACGTTTTTTAAAAGCAATTCCGCAAACTAAAGAAAGAATTCCTAAGCAAATCATGGCGAAAGATTGTGTGGCATCGTTTTCAGCCATTACTTTTTCTGTTCCATTTTCTAAAGAAACATGCGGAAATAGCAAGGTGTATATTCCATAGCCAATTAATTAATTTAGGAAAGATTTACACCCAATAAACACGTTATGCTACTAAATGCTTCTTATAATCATCCTGAACGCCGTGAAAAGATAAATGAAGAAATAGGAAAAGCATTTACGCTAATGGAACCTATTAAAAAGAAAGGAGTTGGTTCCCATAAACTTTTTATTACTTCCACCAGCATTGAAATTCAACATCTGCTGATTTTAGATAAATATATCAATACTTGCAATATTGAAATAAGACCTGAAGGAATTATTATCACTTTCCGGATTTGTTTTACTCACAGGATCTTTCAACAAACATAAAGGTATGGAGCGTAAAAAAATAAAAATGATGATTATCAACGTGATGGCGTAGCGTTAACTCCGCTCGCGATCCCAATGTGCTGGCCGGACCGGGATCTATTTCATTTTTAATTGGCTTAAATGAAGAATACAGTATTTTCTTAGATCAACTTGTCATTGTACTTTCTATTTTAATTGTATGTTTTGCGACGTTTTTAGTTTTAAGAAGTGCTCCGTTTATTGTAAAATGGCTAGAAGCTTCCGGCATTAATGCAATTTCCAGAATTATTGGTTTTATTGTGATTGCTATTGGTATTGAATATATTAGCTCTTCCGTAATGACGGTTTTAGGTGTTGCGTTTAGGTAGTTATTGGCAATCGTTATTGTAATAATTCACAATCGACCTTATTTCATAACGCTTAAAATACTTACTCTTAATTTTATTCATTAAATCGGAACAATCGCTAAAATAATTTTTAGCGATTGTTTTAAAACGTTTTGAATAGGTATTTCCGTTTCTCAAATCGGTCACTAAATCTTGACCGGGAACTCCTAAATAATAATCGAAATTGGTGTATTTAACATCTTTCAACACATTGTTAGAAACTGAATTATTCACTCCTTGAGACATTTCGTTAGCAAAATTTTGACCTGCAAAGGCATCAGTAGTTGTTTTTTTCTTAAAATAAAGAATCACATTTCCTTCAGTAAAAACTTCTAATAATTTAATAGCGTGTGGGTAGGCAACTCCATCGACAATCTTGTAAGCATATTTTTTCTGTTCTCCTTCAATCGTTAAATCAACAGACTTTGCTGTTTTATAATTATAAAAAATCTTATCGGCATCTATATCCTCTTTAAATACAATCTCATTATTTAAGTTTAGCCTCGCAACCCCTTCTATAATCTCTCCAGATCGCGTTTCTACTTTTGCTTCATGAAAAGGATTAATTGCAAAGGCACCACCTCCTACTTTTTGAGAATACGTAATAAAAGGCAGAAGGAATAAAAGTGTAAAAAGTATATTTTTCATATAAATAAAGTGAACTATCGTTTTCTAAAAGCAATCCCGCAAACTAAAGAAAGAATTCCTAAGCAAATCATGGCGAAAGATTGTGTGGCATCGTTTTCAGCCATTACTTTTTCTGTTCCATTTTCTAAAGAAACGTGCGGAAATAGCAGGGTGTATATTCCATAGCCAATTAATACAGCTCCAACTAACAGCAAAACGATTTTTAATGTATTCTTCATTTTATAAACCCATCTTAAAAAGTACCGAAAGTTAAGTATTTAATTGTAATTTTCTTGGAAAATTGACTCATGAAAATTCTTCTTACCGGTGCTAATGGATATATAGGAATGCGATTATTGACTTTACTTTTAGAGCAAGGCCACGAAGTTGTCTGCGCAGTAAGAAGTGCCGACCGACTATCGGTAGACCCTGAAGTAAAAAAAGAAATCGAAATTGTAGAGATTGATTTTCTAGAAGAAGTAAAACCCAACTTACTTCCCACAGATATTGATGCAGCGTATTATTTGATTCATTCCATGACAACTTCTACCAAAGATTTTGATGAAAAAGAAGCACAAGCCGCAGAAAATTTCAACCACTATTTAGAACCTGTCAATGCTAGGCAAGTTATTTTTCTTACCGGAATGACCAATGATAAGGAAAGTTCTAAGCATTTAAGTTCCCGCAAAAAGGTTGGTGAAATTTTACAGGAAGGCAATTTTCATCTTACATGTTTGCAAGCTGGAATTGTAGTAGGTTCAGGAAGTTCCTCTTTTGAAATTATCAGAGATTTATGTGAGAAACTTCCGTTTATGATTACCCCACGATGGGTAGACACCAAAACACAACCTATCGCGATTAGAAATGTCTTGCAATACCTCTCCGGTGTTTTGGGTAACGAAAAGTGTTATGATGAAGCTTTTGATATTGGTGGCCCAGAAGTATTGACTTACAAAAAAATGATGCTTCAATATTCTAAAATTAGGGGATTAAAATTACACATTATCGGAGTTCCTTTTATGACGCCAAGACTCTCTTCCTATTGGTTGTATTTTGTGACTTCCACCTCCTATAAACTTGCCGTAAACTTAGTGGACAGTATGACGGTAGAAGTAATTTCTAAAGATACGCGTTTACAAGAAATGTTAAATATTGAACCTATTTCTTATGAAGAAGCAATCAAAATGGCCTTCGATAAAATTGAACAAAATCAAGTGGTTTCTAGCTGGAAAGATTCTAAATCTAGCGGAAGATACAGGCAAAAAGATTTGAATAAGTACATTCAGGTTCCTACCCATGGTTGTTTGCGTGATGTTCAGCAACAAAAAGCAGAAGATCCAAAAGTTTCATTAGAAAAAATCTGGAGCATTGGTGGCAAAAATGGTTGGTATTACGCCAATTCTTTATGGAAATTCAGAGGTTTTCTCGATAAACTTTTTGGCGGTGTAGGATTGCGTCGTGGCAGAACACATAATAATAAAATTAATACCGGAGATTCACTCGACTTTTGGCGTGTGCTTTTAGCCGATAAAGAAAATAACAGGCTCTTATTGTTTGCTGAAATGCGCGTTCCTGGAGAAGCTTGGTTAGAATTCTGTATTGACGAGGAAGGAATTGTACACCAAACCGCCACGTTTAGACCCAGGGGAATTGCCGGAAGAGCTTATTGGTATAGTATGCTTCCGTTTCATTTTTTTATCTTTAAGGGAATGTTGAATGAAATTGCGGCTGCCAAGTGATTAAATCTTTACTCGACTACTTTAAGAACAACCTTCTTTTAGCCTTATCTATTCTGACTATTTTAGCTTTTTCAGGTTTTATTTTTATTTCTCCGCAAAGCTTTTATTACACCATAGAATCTTACTCGGTAACCATTAGAAACCTCTTCGGAAGTTTTTACTTGTGGTTAGGTTTAGGCTGTGTTTTGTTTCTATTTATTTTAGTCTTTACCCCCTTAGGGAAATTAAGACTCGGAAAAGAAAAACCAGAGTACGACACTTTATCTTGGATTGCGATGCTTTACAGCGCCGGAATGGGTGCCGGTATTTTATTGCGCGCCGTCCAAGAACCGGTATTTATGCAACAAAACCCGCCCATTTCTAGCAATAATTCTGCGGAAGTAATGGCACTGGAATATACTTTTTACCAGTGGGGATTTACCGCTTGGGCATTTTATGTATTCTTCGCTTTAGTAATTGGCTATTATTTATTTATTCGAAAAAAGACGATGTTGCTCAGTAATGCTTTTCCTCAGTTTGAGGGCAGTAAACTAATTAAAGGGATTGATTTATTAACTGTTTTAACTACGGTTATCGGAATTGTTGCCGCTATTGGTCTAGGAACCGAACAAATTGAGGGCGGACTCACATTTCTGCTCAATACCGAGAACGATTACGCATTTGCTTATTTATTTACGTTTATCATCTTTCTCTTCGGTTTTATTTCTGCCTATCAAGGAATTCACAAAGGGATTCAAAAAATATCAAATTGGAACATTGCATTAACATTTCTACTATTACTTTTTGTTTTTGTGCAAAGTGATATGCTTCAGATTTTTGAAAATTTTGGGATAGCGACTTATCAATACATCATCGATTTTCTTCCGTTGAGTTTAGCTTTGGGAAATTACAATCCCGGAAAGCAATTTTTAACCGACTGGACACTTTATTATTGGGCTTTTTGGCTAGCTTGGGCACCGTTTACCGGTATTTTTATCGCCCGAATCTCGAAAGGAAGGACCATTCGGCAAATGATTTTGGGCGCTATTTTAATCCCCTCACTAGGTAGTTTCTTTTGGTTTAGTGTTTTTGGCTCTTCCTCTTTTCAGCTTATCGAACAGATGAATAATTACCAAGGGGATTTTGATAATGTGTTCACTTCTATTTTTGTGTTTCTTAAAGCTTATCCACTTTCTACGCTAACTTCTATTTTAACCATTGTTCTCTTAGTTGGCTTTCTAATTACCTCGGTAGATTCTGCCATTTATGTGTTGAGTATGTTTACCGATAAAGGAAAACAAAACCCCAAGAAAACCCATCGATTAGTTTGGGCTATTTTAATGTTCATTTTCACCGAAGCCATTTTACTCTTAGGAAGTTTTAATGCTGAAATTGATGTACTCACCGCCATGCAAAAATTGTTGATTGTCACTTCACTCCCTTTTGCATTATTAAGTGTTTTAATAGGAATTCGACTGGTAAAAGATTTCCGAAGTTTGAAATCGTAAAAACAAAACCTCATAGATTTTTGAAAAATCTATGAGGTTTTGTTTATCAAGATAAAATGCTGAATCAAGCCTGCCTACTGGACGGGCAGCTTCAGCAAGACGCCTATTTAAAAAATTTATTTTTCAGCTTTTGGCAAGAAAACTTCAGCGAGCATACAACGCGCACTTCCACCTCCAAGGGTTTCGATGGTTTGCAAACTGCTGCTTAAAATTTCGCAATGCTTTTCAATTTTAGCCACTTGGTCTGTCGTTAAACTTTGGTGAGCACGTTCACTCATCACCAAATATTTCTTATTGAATGCTCCTTGTACTTGCAACATATTTCCGGCAAATTCATGCATTTGCTCTTCAGAAATCGTAATAATTTCTTTACCGTCTTCTTTCAAACTATTCATCACGGCTTTTCGTTGCTTTTTATCGTCGATGGTATCTAAACAAATTACCGCAAACTCTTCTGCCAAGCACATCATCACGTTGGTATGGTAAATCGCTTTACGTTCACCGTCTACGGTTTGATTCGCTTTAAAAATAATGGGCATGTACTCAAAATCTTCACAGAACTCGATAAGTAAATCTTCATCGGCGCGTTCAGAAAGTGCACAGTAAGCTTTTTCGTTAGCACGGTCTAGTAGTAAACTCCCCGTTCCTTCTAAGAAAATGTTCTCTTCTTCCGCCGCCGTATAATCAACAATATTTTTAATTTCAAAACCTTCTTCCTCTAAGCTTTGTAAAATATCTTCACGACGTTCTCTCCTTCTATTTTCAGCAAACATTGGATACAGGGCTATATCTCCTGTTTCGTGAAAAGAAACCCAGTTGTTCGGAAAGATGGAATCAGGGGTATTATTTTCAGCAATATCATCAACCACTACTACATTTACACCTACTTTACGTAGTTTCGATACAAAATCGTCAAACTCCTGCTGCGCTTTCTGAGTAATTTCATCTACGTTTCCTTCAATATTTTTCTGAAAATAATTATTTACCGCCGTTTCTTCATTCATTCTAAAAGCAACGGGTCTAATCATTAAAATACTATCTGTAATCTGTTTCATTTTTCTTCTTCTTAATACAATAATTAATGTTTGTCTCCTCTTACGGAATGTATTTTAAAAATTTTTCTAATCCGCTCAAACTGACAAAGTAATTCATATAGTTATTTATTTTGAGCGTCCGGGCAGGCTTTCGCTACTCGCTTTTTTTGTCTATAAAACCTTTCGACTCCGCTCAAGGCAACAAAAAAGAGCTCAAACACACCGCTCAATCCTTGACGCGATTACTCCCGAATTAACGGTAAAGTAGAACAACGTAATAAACCTTCTTGCTTGGCAATTTCGGCATAAGGTACTTCTTCTACAGTAATTCCATTTTCACGAAGCCAAGCGTTTAATCGTGTAAAGTTTTTTTCAGAAATGACTACCTCAGGAGAAATGGAGAAAATATTACTGTTCATATGATACATTTCTTCTTTGGTAATTTCAAATACATTTTCTTTTCCAAAGTAATTCACCAACCACTCGTATTCTTCTTCTTCTAAAAACCCATTCTTATGAATAATGGCTTTGTCTTTTCCAACCGGCTGAAAACAACAATCTAAATGCAACGCATTATTTTTCGCATCGGTATTCGATTTTCTAAGATTGAACGACTTGACGGTTTTATTCGGAAATAATTCTTCTAAGGCTTTTACAGCTTTTGTATTGGTTCTCGCAGTAATAAAATCGGGATAATCTTCACCTCGGTAAGTTCCTACAAAAATATAATCGCCGTGTGGCATGACATCGCCACCTTCCACATGTGCTTCCTCTGGGAAACGTACTACATTTTCTTTTGGAACCCTATCGATAATATGCTGAATGGCTTCAATCTCTCGCTCACGATCGGGTAAAATATTCGCAATGATAAATTTATCTTCGATCACAAAACCTATATCTCTTGAAAAAATCTGATTGTAATTTTCAATCACTTTTGGACGGTAAACTTCAACGTCATACTTTTTTAATACGTCTTCTACCGCTTTAATTTCCTTGACCATATCCTGCTCTTCTGGATAGGTACCGGCTTTTAAGTGTTCTAATGATTTGGGATCGTAAGTATCATCGATAGCTGGTTGATCTCCTATGTTTCTTGCAAGACCTAATACTACGGCTTTAAGCCGATTGGTCTCATTGGTGATATGTAATGAAAGCATTTTTATTTTTTAGCAAATATAAAAAAAGCTCCATATTCCTATGAAGCTTTTATAAAATTGACAATAATATGATTATCTTTTTTCGATATCCTTAAAGTCTCTGTGGTTTTCACCGATATACACCTGACGTGGACGTCCAATTGGTTCTTTTTTCAATCTCATTTCTCTCCATTGTGCAATCCATCCCGGTAATCTACCTAAGGCAAACATGACGGTAAACATTTCTGTTGGAATCCCTAATGCTCTATAAATAATTCCTGAGTAGAAATCTACGTTCGGATAAAGCTTTCTTTCTACAAAATAATTGTCTTCTAGAGCTTCTTTTTCTAATCCTTTGGCGATGTCTAATACCGGATCCTCAATTCCTAAATCTCCTAATACTTCATCAGCAGATTTTTTGATGATTCTCGCGCGAGGATCAAAGTTTTTATAAACGCGGTGACCAAAGCCCATTAATCTAAATGGATCTTCTTTGTCTTTCGCTTTTTGCATATATTTTTTGGTATCGCCTCCGTCTTCTTTAATACCTTCTAGCATTTCGATAACAGCCTGATTAGCTCCTCCGTGAAGTGGACCCCAAAGTGCAGAAATACCAGCAGAAATTGAAGCAAACAATCCAGCGTGAGATGAACCTACGATTCTTACCGTAGAGGTAGAACAGTTTTGCTCGTGATCTGCATGAAGAATCAATAATTTGTTTAAAGCTTCAGAAACTTTAGCATTCACTTTATACTCTTCATTTGGCTTTTTAAACATCATTTTTAAGATGTTATCTACATAATTTAAAGAGCTATCACCATAATCTAATGGCTTACTATTTCTTTTTCTTAGTGTCCAAGCTACCAATACCGGAAACTTAGCTAATAATTTCACGATAGCCGTATACATATCTTCTTCTGAATCTACGTTTACAGAGCCTGGGTTAAATGCAATTAACGCACTTGTTAATGATGAAAGTACTCCCATTGGGTGAGCAGTCTTAGGAAAACCATCTAAGATTTTCTTCATCTCTTCATCTACGTGAGATTCTTCTTTGATATCTCCGTAAAATTTATCTAATTGCTCCTGAGTGGGAAGCTCGCCAAAAATCAATAAATATGCTACTTCTAAAAAGCTCGCTTTTTCCGCTAAATCTTCAATCGAATATCCTCTGTACCTCAGAATCCCTTCCTCTCCGTTTAAGAAAGTAATGGCACTCTCACAAGATCCTGTGTTTTTAAAACCGGGATCTAATGTTATAAGTCCACCGGTATCACCTCTTAAAGATTTAATTTGAATCGCTTTTTCGCCTTCTGTTCCTTCTGTAACAGGAAATTCATATTTTTTCCCGTCAAGTTCTATCGTAGCTGTTTTTGACATTTTATTTATTATTGAATTTTTAATTTAAAGTGTCGCTAATTTACAAAATATAGTGTTAAATAGCCGTTAAGAAGGCTTTATAATTTTGATTATTTCAATAGAAAATTCCTATTATCGAAAAGGTTAATCCAATAATTAAGAAAAATTCATTTTTTCGCATAAAAAAAGTCCTATTTTTCAATAGGACTCTTTTTTGAATTTATATTCTTAGATTAGATTTTAAAAGCTTTATCTTGTGGATAATAAGCTACTTCACCTAATTCTTCTTCAATTCTTAATAATTGATTGTACTTAGCCATACGGTCACTACGAGAAGCAGAACCGGTTTTGATTTGCCCAGTATTTAGTGCAACAGCTAAATCTGCAATGGTATTATCTTCCGTTTCTCCTGAACGGTGAGACATGACAGAAGTATAACCTGCATTATGCGCCATATTTACAGCAGCAATAGTTTCAGTTAATGTACCAATTTGATTTACTTTGATCAAGATTGAATTGGCGATACCTTCGTCAATTCCACGTGAAAGACGTTCTACGTTAGTTACGTATAAATCATCTCCAACTAATTGTACTTTATCTCCAATTTTATCTGTTAAGGCTTTCCAACCTTCCCAGTCGTTTTCATCCATTCCATCTTCAATGGAGATGATAGGGTATTTTGAAACTAATTCAGCTAAGTAAGAAGCTTGCTCTTCGCTTGTTCTTACTTCACCACCTTCACCTTCAAATTTCTTGTAATTGTATTTTCCATCTTCGTAGAATTCTGCTGCAGCACAATCTAAAGCAATCATTACTTCTTCTCCAAATTTATAACCTGCATTTTCAACCGCTTTTTGTATTGACTCGATAGCATCTTCTGTTCCATCTAAGGTTGGAGCAAAACCTCCTTCGTCACCTACAGCTGTACTTAAGCCTCTGTCTTTTAAAACTTTCTTAAGGTTGTGAAAAATTTCAGTTCCCATTTTTATGGCGTGAGAAAAGTTCTTTGCTTTTACCGGCATCACCATAAATTCTTGAAACGCAATTGGTGCATCTGAGTGAGAACCTCCATTAATAATATTCATCATAGGAACCGGAAGTGTTTTAGCACTTACTCCTCCTACATATCTATACAAAGGAAGGTTTAACTCATTTGCAGCAGCTTTAGCTACTGCTAAGGATACTCCTAAAATTGCATTCGCTCCTAATTTAGATTTATTTGGAGTTCCATCTAACTCGATCATTGCTTTATCAATAGCTTCTTGTTCAAAAACAGAAAAACCGATTAAATTTTCAGCAATGCTTGTATTTACGTTTTCTACAGCTTTGGTTACGCCTTTTCCCATATAATCATCACCACCGTCTCTAAGTTCAACCGCCTCATGTTCTCCAGTTGAAGCTCCAGAAGGAACGGCTGCCCTACCTAATATTCCGTTTTCTGTAATTACATCTACTTCTACCGTAGGGTTACCTCTTGAATCAAATATTTGTCTAGCGTGAATTTCAATTATTAAGCTCATAGTTCTTGTTTGATTATAAATAATTTAGCTGCAAGATAATGATTTAAAAGCTTAAATACTTTTAAATTTATGTCAACAATTATGAATTTTGGAATTTAAAGCCATCCGAAAACGTTTTTGTTAACAAAAAAACCCTTGAAAATTTCAAGGGCTTTAATTTTATGCGGTAACTTTTTTCATATTCTCAATGAATTGATCGAATAAATAAAGTGCATCGTTAGGTCCGGGACCGGCTTCTGGATGATATTGAACTGAAAAACAGTTTTTATTTTTCATTCTCAATCCAGCAACGGTCTGATCATTCAAATGAATATGGGTTATTTCCACATCCGGATTTTTCTCTAAGGATTCTTTACTTACGGCAAATCCATGATTTTGAGAGGTTATTTCACCTTTTCCAGTAAGTAAGTTTTTTACGGGATGATTAATTCCGCGATGCCCATGGTGCATCTTAAATGTATCGATTCCGTTGGCCAATGCAATAACTTGATGGCCTAAGCATATACCAAATAATGGTTTATCTTTTTCAATGATTTTTTTAGTAGCTTCAATTGCATCTTTTAAAGGTTCTGGATCTCCAGGACCATTTGATAAGAAATATCCATCAGGATTCCACGATTCCATTTCTTCAAAAGAAGTATTGAAAGGGAAAACTTTAATGTAACATCCTTTTTGGGCAAGATTTCTTAGGATATTCTTCTTGATACCAATATCTAATGCGGCTACTTTAAATTCAGCATTTTCATCTCCTATAAAATAAGGTTCTTTGGTAGATACCTTAGAAGAAAGCTCTAAACCTTTCATAGAAGGAATTGATGCCAGTTCTTCTTTTAATTGAGCTATTTCATCTACTCTAGTAGATATCACAGCGTTCATCGCTCCATTTCTTCTAATGTAAGAAACCAAAGCGCGTGTATCTATATCTGAGATTGCAAGGAGATTGTATTTTTTTAAAAATTCTTCTAAAGAAAGATCTGATTTTTCTCTTGAATAATTATAACTAAAATTCTTACAAACAAGTCCGGCGATCTTAATTGAATCTGATTCTATTTCATCTGAAAAAGTCCCATAATTACCAATATGCGCATTGGTGGTAATCATAATTTGACCATAATAGGAAGGATCTGTAAAAATTTCTTGATACCCTGTCATTCCGGTATTGAAACAAACTTCCCCAAAGCTTGTACCTTCTCTTTCACCAACTACTTTTCCGTGGAAAATGGTACCATCTTCCAATAATAAAATTGCTTTTTTTCGAACTTGATATTTCATTGATTTCAATTTATTTACAAAGAAATTAAAAAAAAAGGATAAACTCTAAGAGCTTATCCTTTTTTAAGATTTTTAATAATAGAGGTAAATCATATTATTTTTTATCGTCAGCTTTTTCATCAGCTTTAGGAGCTTCTTTTTTCGGCTCTTCTTTAGCTTCAGTTTTAGTTTCTGTAGAAGTAGTTTCTTCAGAAGAATTATTCTTCTTACCACCTCTTCTACTACGACGAGTAGTTTTTTTCTTACCTTCTCCTTTAGGATTGTAAATTTCGTTGAAATCTACTAATTCGATAAGTGCCATATCTGCGTTATCTCCTAAACGATTTCCTAATTTGATGATTCTAGTATATCCTCCCGGACGATCACCTACTTTAGGGGCAACTTCTCTAAATAATTCACTTACCGCATATTTGTTACGAAGTTTAGCGAAAACCAATCTTCTGTTATGAGTAGTGTCTTCTTTAGATTTAGTTACTAAAGGTTCTACAAACTGTTTTAAAGCCTTTGCTTTAGCAGTAGTAGTATTAATTCTTTTGTGTTCAATTAAAGAAGAAGCCATGTTGGCCAACATCGATTTTCTATGAGCTGTTTTTCTTCCTAAGTGATTAAATTTCTTTCCGTGTCTCATGACTTTTACTTTATCATCTTGCTACCAAACCCTCGCGGGGAGCAAAATATGATGAATTAATCTTTATCTAGTTTATATTTTGAAAGGTCCATACCGAAATTAAGTCCTTTATTGCTTACTAGTTCTTCTAGCTCTGTTAAAGACTTTTTCCCGAAGTTACGGAACTTCATCAAATCGTTTTTGTTATAAGATACTAAGTCTCCTAAAGTATCTACTTCTGCAGCTTTTAAACAATTTAAAGCTCTTACTGAAAGGTCTAAGTCGGTTAACTTAGTTTTCAATAACTGTCTCATATGAAGTGATTCTTCATCATAAGTTTCAGTTTGAGCAATTTCATCTGCCTCTAATGTTATTCTTTCATCAGAGAATAACATAAAGTGATGGATTAATATTTTTGCTGCTTCTGTTAAAGCATCTTTAGGGTGAATAGAACCATCACTAATAATTTCAAAAACTAATTTTTCATAATCAGTTTTTTGTTCTACACGATAGTTTTCTATACTATATTTTACATTCTTTATTGGTGTATAAATAGAGTCTGTATATATAGTACCTAAAGGAGCATTATTTTTTTTGTTTTCTTCAGCAGGCACATAACCACGACCTTTATCGATTGTTAATTCGATATTAAGGTTTACGCTATCTTCCATATTACAGATTACTAAATCTGGATTTAGCACCTGAAATCCTGAAATAAATTTCTGAAAGTCTCCCGCAGTTAATTGATCTTTTCCAGATACAGAAATAGTAACGGTTTCATTATCTACATCTTCAATCTGTCTTTTAAAACGAACTTGTTTTAAGTTTAAGATAATCTCAGTAACATCTTCTACTACTCCAGCGATGGTAGAGAATTCGTGCTCTACTCCTTCAATTCTTACTGAAGTGATTGCAAAACCTTCTAAAGAAGACAACAGTACTCGTCTTAAAGCGTTACCTACTGTTAATCCATATCCAGGTTCTAAGGGACGAAATTCAAACTTGCCCTCGAACTCCGTTGAATCAATCATGATAACTTTATCGGGCTTCTGAAAATTAAGTATGGCCATATTATGAGTTCTGTCTATTAAAAATTATTTCGAGTATAATTCGACGATGAATTGTTCGTTAATGTTTTCTGGAATTTGAATTCTAGAAGGGATAGAAACGAAAGTTCCTTCTTTCTTCTCTGAATTCCAGCTAATCCATTCGTAAACATTATTTGAGTTTTCCAATGCAGATTGGATAACTGATAAAGACTTAGACTTTTCTCTTACCCCAATTACATCTCCAGCTCTTAGACGGTAAGATGGTATATTTACTATTTCGCCGTTTACAGTAATATGTCTGTGGGAAACTAATTGTCTTGCTCCTCTTCTTGAAGGGGCAATCCCCATTCTATACACAACATTATCTAAACGAGATTCACATAATTGAAGTAAAACTTCACCAGTAATCCCTTGTGAACTTGTTGCTTTTTCAAACATATTTCTGAACTGACGCTCTAATATACCGTAAGTATATTTTGCTTTTTGCTTTTCCATTAACTGGATAGCATATTCAGATTTTTTTCCACGGCGTCTGTTGTTTCCGTGTTGACCTGGAGGATAATTTCTTTTCTCGAAAGATTTATCATCTCCAAAAATAGCTTCTCCAAACTTTCTAGCTATTTTACTTTTTGGACCAGTATATCTTGCCATTTACTTAAATTTTAAGGGCGGTTATGAATTAAGGTCTTTCGATAATATAAAATCCTTCGATAACCGGAACTCCCTTGTTTGTTATACTTTAAATATGATTAAACTCTACGTCTTTTAGGTGGACGACATCCATTGTGTGGGATTGGAGTAATATCGATAATTTCGGTTACTTCAACACCACCATTGTGAATAGAACGGATTGCAGATTCTCTACCATTTCCGGGTCCTTTCACATATACTTTTACTTTTCTTAATCCAGCTTCGTGTGCTACTTTCACAGCATCTTCTGCAGCTAATTGAGCAGCGTAAGGAGTATTTTTCTTACTACCTCTAAAACCCATTTTACCTGCGCTAGACCAAGAAATTACATCTCCTCCTTTATTTGTTAAAGAAACAATGATATTATTGAAGGATGCAGTAATGTGTGCCTCACCAAAAGAATCAACGGATACTTTACGTTTTTTAGTTGTTGACTTTGCCATAACTACTACTTATTATTTAGTTGCTTTTTTCTTGTTAGCAACAGTTTTTCTTCTTCCTTTACGTGTTCTAGAATTATTCTTAGTACGTTGACCTCTTAATGGAAGACCTGATCTATGACGGATACCACGGTAACAACCTATATCCATTAATCGCTTAATGCTAAGTTGCACTTCAGATCTTAATTCACCTTCTATGGTATATTGCCCAACAGCTTCACGAATTCTTCCGATTTCATCATCGGTCCAATCTGAAACTTTTGTATTTTCATCTACTTTGGCTTCCTCAAGGATTTCTTGAGCTCTACTCTTGCCAATTCCGAAGATATAGGTTAAAGCTATAACTCCTCGCTTATGTTTAGGTATATCTACACCTGCAATTCTTGCCATAATTAGCCTTGTCTTTGTTTAAATCTAGGATTCTTTTTATTAATAACGTAAAGACGCCCTTTTCTGCGTACAATCTTGCAGTCGGCACTTCTCTTTTTTACTGATGCTCTTACTTTCATCTCAATTGATTTTTCTTGATAAATGTAAAGTTTCTGTCTTTTAGACTTTTATCAAAATTTTTCGAACTGCAAAAGTAAGAAAAATATTTGAATTATTTACATTTAAAAGATTTATTAGTATCTATAGGTTATACGAGCCTTTGTTAAATCGTATGGGCTCATTTCCAGTTTTACTTTATCACCTGGTAAAAGCTTAATGTAATGCATTCTCATTTTTCCAGAGATATGAGCTGTTACAACGTGTCCGTTTTCTAACTCTACTCTAAACATTGCATTTGATAAAGCTTCTATAATAGTTCCATCTTGCTCTATTGCGGGTTGTTTTGCCATAATTATGCTACTGCTTTTCTTTTTCTACCTGATTTCATTAAACCATCGTAATGTCTGTTCAACAAGTACGAATTGATTTGTTGCATAGTATCGATAGCTACCCCTACCATAATAATTAAAGAAGTACCTCCAAAGAACAATGCCCAACCTTGTTGCATCCCTATGGAAACAACGATTGCAGGGAAAATAGCGATTAACGCTAAGAATATAGATCCCGGCAACGTGATTTGCGACATAATCCTATCTAAGTACTCTGAAGTTTCACTACCAGGTCGAATACCCGGAATAAAACCACCACTTCTTTTTAAATCATCAGCCATTTTATTGGTAGGAACAGTAATAGCGGTATAGAAATATGTAAATATGATAATCAATAAAGCAAACACTAGGTTATACCAAAATCCAAAAATATTATTGAATTCTGCAGTAATACCTTGTGCAGTTTCTGAGTCTGAAAGTCCTGCCAAAGCAGAAGGAATAAACATAATTGCTTGCGCAAAGATAATTGGCATTACCCCTGAAGCATTAAGCTTTAAAGGAATGAATTGTCTCGCTCCACCAAAAATATTCTTTTCGTATCCTCCTGTCGCATTTCTTCTTGCATATTGAACCGGTATTTGTCTTACAGCCATCACCAACATTACTGAAGCAAATATCACTGCAAACCAGATAAATAATTCTATAAGAATCATAATTAGACCACCATTAGCGTCAGATCCTGACACTCTAGACACCCATTCTTGTACGAATGACTGCGGTAATCTTGCAATGATCCCTACCATAATTAATAGTGAGATACCGTTACCGATACCTTTATCTGTTATTCTCTCCCCTAACCACATAGCAAAAATACAACCAGTGGTAAGGATGATAACAGAAGAAGCAATAAAACTTATTGAGTCACCTAACATAAAGGCACTATCAGGTAATGTACTATAAAGATTATAAATATAACCAGGACCTTGAACTAATGTAATTGCAATGGTCAACCATCTGGTTATTTGATTTATTTTCTTTCTACCACTCTCCCCTTCTTTTTGAAGTTTTTGCAAATAAGGAACCGCGATTCCCATTAACTGCACAACAATAGAAGCAGAAATATATGGCATAATACCTAATGCAAAAATTGAAGCATTAGAAAATGCACCTCCAGTAAATGCATTAAGCAAACCTAAAAGACCATTTTCGGTCTGGTTTGCTAAATTAGACAACTGAGTGGCATCTATCCCTGGAAGTACTACCTGCGTACCAAAACGATACACCAATAGAAGACCTAAAGTAATCAGAATACGATTCTTTAGTTCTTCTATTTTCCAAACGTTTTTTAAAGTTTCAATAAATTTCATCCTAATCTATTATAAGGTTACAGCTTCTCCGCCAGCAGCTTCAATAGCTTCTTTTGCAGAGGCAGTGAACTTATGAGCAGAAACTTTTAATTTAGCTTTAAGCTCTCCTCTACCCAAGATTTTTACTAAATCTGTCTTAGTAGCCAATCTATGATCTACCAAAGTTTGAAAATCTACGGTATCTTTTATTTTACCGTCATCTACTAACTTTTGTAAAGTATCTAAATTAACTCCTTGATATTCTTTACGATTTCTGTTATTGAAACCAAATTTAGGAACTCTTCTTTGAAGTGGCATTTGTCCTCCTTCAAATCCGATTTTCTTAGAATATCCTGAACGAGATTTAGCTCCTTTGTGTCCACGTGTAGAGGTACCTCCTTTTCCTGAAGCTTGACCTCTACCTACACGCTTATTGTTTCCGCGAACTGAACCTTCTGCAGGTTTTAAGTTATTTAATTCCATCGTATAGTTTATTTTGTTTCTTCTACAGAAACTAAATGTTTTACTTTATTTACCATTCCAAGGATATTAGGCGAATCTTCATGCTCAACAGTTTGCCCTATCTTCCTTAAACCTAAAGCCTCCAAAGTACGCTTTTGGTTTTTAGTGCGATTAATAGCACTTCTTGTCTTAGTTACTTTAATCTTTCCCATTATCCTAAATATTATCCGTTAAATACCTTATCTAGTGAAATACCACGTTGTTTTGCTACAGTATCTGCGCTTCTTAACTGTAATAAAGCGTCAAAAGTAGCTTTAACAACGTTATGTGGGTTAGAAGAACCTTGGTTTTTAGAAAGTACATCATGTACTCCTACAGATTCTAATACCGCACGGATAGCACCACCAGCGATTACTCCGGTACCCGTTGCAGCAGGAAGTAATAATACTCTTGCTCCACCATATTTACCTTTTTGTTCGTGTGGTAAAGTACCTTTCGTCAAAGGAATTCTAACTAGATTTTTCTTAGCGTCTTCTACTGCTTTTGCAATTGCTTCAGCAACTTCTTTAGACTTTCCTAAACCGTGACCTACAACACCGTTTTCGTCTCCTACTACAACGATAGCAGAGAAACCAAATGCTCTACCACCTTTAGTAACTTTCGTTACACGTTGCACTCCAACTAAACGATCTTTTAAATCTAAGCCACTTGGCTTTACGTGTTCTACGTTTTTATAATCTTGATACATAATCTCTTTAGAATTTTAGTCCTCCTTCACGAGCACCTTCTGCTAATGATTTAACTCTTCCGTGGTATAAATATCCACTTCTATCAAATGATACCTTTTCCACACCAGATTTCTGAGCTTTTTCAGCAATTGCCTTTCCTACAGCAGTTGCTATATCACTCTTCGTCCCTTCTGCAGAAACATCCTTATCTCTAGAAGAAGCAGCGGCAATTGTTTCACCGTTCACATCGTCTATTATTTGAGCATAAATTTCTTTATTACTTCTAAAAACAGATAAACGTGGTCTGCTTGCTGTACCCGTAATAGACTTACGAATTCTTCTTCTAATTTTATATCTTCTCTTTTCTTTTGAAAATGCCATAACTACACTTTATTAAGCTGATTTACCTGCTTTTCTTCTAATATGCTCTCCTACAAACTTGATACCTTTTCCTTTGTAAGGTTCTGGTTTTCTTAAAGATCTAATCTTTGCTGCTACCTGCCCAACTAATTGCTTGTCGTGTGAGGTTAATTTAACAACTGGATTTTTACCTTTTTCTGAAATAGTTTCAACCTTTACTTCAGGCGCCAAATCTATAACAATATTGTGAGAATAACCAACAGCCAAATCTAACTTCTGACCCTGATTAGATGCACGGTAACCTACCCCCACTAATTCTAGTTCTCTTGTATAGCCTTTAGAAACACCTTCAACCATATTTTGGATTAAAGCTCTGTATAGACCGTGTTTTGCTTTAAAGACTTTCTTTTCTGAAGGACGCTCAAGTACAACTTCATTTTCTTCAACTTTAACGTCGATATCACTGAATTCTTGAGTTAATTCTCCTAATTTTCCTTTTACAGTAACTACTCCGTCTTTTACGCTTACGGTTACGCCTTCTGGAATTGATACTGGACTTTTACCTATTCTTGACATTGTTTTCGTCTTTTAAATATTAGTAAACGTAGCAAAGAACTTCTCCACCAACCTTCTCTTTTCTCGCTTGCTTATCTGTCATTACTCCATGAGAAGTAGAGATGATAGCTATACCAAGACCATTTAAGATACGTGGTAATTCATTTGCACCAGCATACTTTCGAAGTCCGGGCTTACTTATTCTTTGTATTTTTTTGATTACTGATTCTTTTGAATCTTTGTCATACTTAAGAGCTATTTTAATAGTACCTCTTGTTGTATCTTCTTCATCAAATTTGTAACTAAGAATATATCCCTGATCGAATAATATTTTAGTAATTTGTTTTTTTAGATTAGAAGCTGGTATTTCTACTACTCGATGACCTGCTGCCACCGCATTTCTAATTCTAGTTAAATAATCTGCAATAGGATCTGTATTCATCTATTCTGATTTGTGGTTGTGGTTTTCTAATTGAACCTTCAACCGTTTATACTATTTTACCAACTAGCCTTTTTAACTCCTGGAATTAACCCTTTATTAGCCATCTCTCTGAACATTACACGAGAAACACCAAATTGTCTCATATACCCCTTTGGTCTTCCGGTTAATTTACAACGATTGTGTAAACGAACAGGAGAAGAGTTTTTAGGTAATTTTTGTAAAGCTTCATAATCGCCAGCTTCTTTTAAAGCTTCTCTTTTTTCAGCATACTTTTTTACCAGCTCTTGTCTTTTAACCTCACGGGCTTTCATTGATTCTTTAGCCATAATTAATTCTTTTTAAAAGGTAGTCCTAGTTCTGTTAACAATGATTTTGCTTCCTTATCTGTTTCTGCGGTAGTAACAAAGGTAATATCCATTCCAGAAATTCTGTTCACCCTATCAATATTGATTTCAGGGAAGATAATCTGTTCTGTAATACCTAGGTTATAATTTCCTCTACCGTCAAAACCAGTAGCTTTTATACCGTTAAAATCACGTACACGTGGAAGTGAAGCTGTGATTAAACGATCTAAAAACTCATACATGCGATCTCCTCTAAGCGTAACTTTTGCTCCAATTGGCATACCTTTACGCAATTTGAATGAAGCAACATCTTTCTTAGATATAGTCGCTACCGCTTTCTGACCAGTAATAGTAGTTAACTCTTCTACTGCGTGATCGATAAGCTTCTTATCTGCCACAGCAGCACCAACACCTTTACTTACTACTATTTTAGTAAGTTTTGGCACTTGCATAATATTACTGTAACTAAATTCTTCCTTAAGAGCAGAAATAACTTTTTCCTTATACTCTTGTCTAAGTCTTGGTACGTAACTCATAACTAAATTACTTCATTAGATTTTTTAGAAAATCTCACTTTTTTATCTCCATCCATCTTATAACCAACTTTAGTGGTTTCACCATCTTTGGTTAACAATGATAAGTTAGAAATATGAATAGGAGCTTCTTTCTTTACAATTCCTCCTTGAGGGTTAGCAGCACTAGGCTTTTCATGTTTTGAAATCATGTTCACCCCCTCAACGATTGCTTTATTCTTTTCAATTAATACTAACTGTACTTTGCCTTCTTGCCCTTTGTGCTCTCCAGCAATTACACGAACAGTATCTCCTGATTTTATTTTAAGCTTTGCCATCTCTTTTTTTGTATTAAAGCACTTCTGGTGCTAATGATACAATTTTCATAAATTGTCTATCGCGAAGTTCTCTAGCTACAGGACCAAAAACACGGGTTCCTCTCATTTCTCCGGTTGGGTTTAATAAAACACAAGCGTTATCATCGAAACGGATATAAGAACCATCTGGTCTGCGAACTTCTTTTTTGGTACGAACCACTACTGCAGTAGACACAGCACCTTTTTTAATGTTTCCATTAGGTGTTGCTTCTTTTACACTTACAACAATTTTATCTCCTACAGAAGCATATCTCTTCTTTGTACCTCCCAATACTCTAATTGCTAAAACTTCTTTAGCGCCAGTATTGTCTGCTACTCTTAATCTAGATTCCTGTTGTACCATAATTACTTCGCTCTTTCAATTATTTCTACTAATCTCCAAGTCTTGGTTTTACTTAAAGGTCTTGTTTCCATGATCTTTACAGTATCTCCTTCGTTGCAGTCGTTTTTCTCGTCGTGCGCTACGTATTTTTTCGTTTTTAATACGAATTTTCCATACATAGGGTGTTTCATTTTCTTAACCTCTGAAACTACGATAGATTTCTCCATCTTGTTACTGGTTACTACACCTATACGTTCTTTTCTTAAATTTCTTTTTTCCATCTTCAGCAGAATTATTCTAATTCTCTTTTTCTCGATTCTGTTGCTAGACGCGCAATAGTCCTTCTTACAGTTCTTAACTGCGCAGGATTATCTAGAGGCGTAATTGCATGAGCCATCTTTAAATCTGTATAAGATCTTCTAGCGTTTACTAGCTCATCTTGCAATTCAGCTACAGATAATTTTTCTATTTCTGATTGTTTCATAATTCAAAAATTATTCTTGATAATCCCTTGCGACAACAAATTTAGTTCTTACTGGAAGTTTTTGAGCGGCTAAACGGAGTGCTTCTTTAGCAATTGCCATTGGCACACCACCAATCTCAAACATAATTCTTCCAGGCTTCACTACTGCTGCCCAATATTCAACATTACCTTTACCTTTACCCATACGTACTTCAAGAGGTTTTTTAGTGATTGGCTTATCTGGGAATATTTTAATCCAGATAGAACCTTCTCTTTTCATATAACGGGTAGCGGCAATACGAGCAGCTTCAATTTGTCTTGCTGTAACAAATTTTGAATCCATAGATTTAATTCCGAAAGTTCCGTTTGAAAGTCTATGCCCTCGTTGAGCATTACCCTTCATACGACCTTTCTGCTGCTTTCTATATTTTGTTCTTTTAGGCTGTAACATTTCTTTTTCTTTAAAAAATTACTTTCTACGACGTGATTTGTTACCACCTCGTCCAGAACCTTTACCTCCCTGCTTCTTAGATAATCCTACAAGCGGAGAAAGTTCTCTTTTACCATACACTTCACCTTTCATAATCCACACTTTTACTCCTAATCTACCATAAGTAGTATGAGCTTCAACTAAAGCATAGTCTATGTCGGCTCTGAAAGTTGATAAAGGTATTCTACCATCTTTATATGCTTCTGAACGCGCCATTTCAGCACCATTTAAACGTCCTGAAATTTGAATTTTAATTCCTTCAGCGTTCATTCGCATAGCGGCAGCAATAGCCATTTTTATTGCTCGACGGTAAGAAATACGATTTTCTATTTGTCTTGCAACACTTGCTCCCACAAGATGAGCATCAAGCTCAGGTCTTTTGATTTCAAAAATATTCACCTGAACTTCCTTACCAGTAATCTTCTTAAGCTCTTCTTTTAACTTGTCTACCTCTTGGCCACCCTTACCAATAATGATACCTGGTCTAGCCGTAGTGATAGTAACGGTTACAAGTTTTAAAGTTCGCTCAATTATTACTCTAGATACACTAGCTTTAGAAAGTCTGGCATGGATATACTTTCTAATCTTATCGTCTTCGGCTAATTTATCGCCGTAGTCGTTTCCTCCGTACCAGTTAGATTCCCATCCTCTAACGATACCAAGTCTATTACCGATTGGATTTGTTTTCTGTCCCATACTACTTCTTAGCTTTGTGTATTATTTTTAGATCCTAATACCAATGTAACATGATTAGATCTCTTTCTTATTCTATGTGCTCTTCCTTGCGGTGCAGGGCGAAGTCTTTTTAACATACTTCCTCCATCTACACGGATTTCTTTAATAAATAACTCAGCATCTTCTAAACTAGCATCTTCATTCTTCATTTGCCAGTTAGCAATTGCCGAAAGAAGAAGTTTCTCTAATCTTCCTGAAGCTTCTTTATTATTAAATTTTAATACTTGAAGCGCTTTTTCTACACCTTCACCACGAACTAAATCTGCAACTAAACGCATTTTTCTAGGTGAAGTAGGGCAGTTATTCAACTTGGCAAAAGCCACTTGCTTCTTAGCTTCTTTTATTTGCTCTGCTCTTTCTCTTTTACGAACTCCCATAGCTTCAATTATCTTTTACCTTTATTTTTCGCACCAGCGTGTCCTCTAAAAGAACGGGTTGGTGAAAACTCTCCTAATTTATGACCTACCATGTTCTCTGTTACATAAACAGGAACAAATTGTTTACCATTATGAACTCCAATAGTTTGCCCAACAAAATCTGGTGTTATCATTGAAGCACGAGACCAAGTTTTGATCACAGACTTCTTACCAGACTCAACATTCTGAGCTACTTTTTTCTCTAATTTATAGTGAACGTAAGGTCCTTTTTTTAATGAACGTGCCATATCTTATTATTTCTTTCTACGTTCTACAATATACTTATTACTCGCCTTGGTCTTAGAACGTGTTCTAAATCCTTTAGCCGGAAGACCTTTTCTAGATCTTGGATGACCTCCTGAAGATCTACCTTCACCACCACCCATTGGGTGATCTACCGGGTTCATCACTACAGCTCTTGTTCTTGGTCTTCTACCCAACCAACGCTTTCTACCAGCTTTACCAGATACAATTAACTGATGATCACTGTTAGATACAGCCCCAATTGTTGCCATACAATCTGCCAACACCATTCTAGTTTCACCAGAAGGCAATTTAATGGTAGCATATTTACCTTCTCTCGCCATCAACTGAGCAAAAGCACCAGCACTACGCGCCATTACAGCTCCTTGACCAGGACGTAATTCTATACAAGAAATCACAGTTCCTAAAGGAATTACTGAAAGCGGCATTGCATTTCCGATTTCTGTAGCCACATCTGATTTACCAGAAACCAAGTTCTGATCTACCTGAAGACCGTTCTGAGCTATCACATATCTTTTTTCACCATCTTGGTAATTCAATAATGCGATAAAAGCTGTACGGTTTGGATCGTATTCAATACTTTTTACTGTTGCAGGAATACCGAATTTATCTCTTTTAAAATCGATAATACGGTAACGTTTTTTATGACCACCACCCATATAGCGCATGGTCATTTTACCTTGACTGTTTCTACCACCTGATTTTTTCTTCGGAGCTAATAATGATTTCTCCGGCTTATCAGTTGTAATAGCGTCATAACCATTAACAACTCTAAAACGCTGACCAGGTGTGATTGGTTTTAATTTTCTTACTGACATTTCTTAATCTTAAAGATTAGCGTATAAATCAATTGTTTCACCTTCCGCTAACTGTACAATAGCTTTTTTATAAGCTTTTGTTTTACCAGTTACCATACCAGCTTTGGTATAGCGAACCTTACGATCCGGACGGACATTCATCGTACGAACTTTTTCTACTGAAACGCCATAAGCAGACTCAACTGCGTCTTTAATTTCAATCTTGTTCGCCTGATTATTAACTACAAACGAATAACGATTATTTAACTCACTATCGTTAGTAGCTTTTTCCGTAATAATAGGTTTTATTAAGATACTCATAACGTTTATTTACTCAAATTCGACTCGATTCCTTCTAAAGACCCCTCTAAAAACACTACATTATTTGCGTGTAATATTTTGTAAGTACTTAATTCTGAAGATGTTATAACTTCAGCGGTCTGTAAATTACGAGAGGACAAATATACGTTTTTATTTGACTCTCCCAATACAAATAATGATTTTTTCCCCTCAATACCAAGATCTTGCAACATTGAAGTGAAATTTTTAGTTTTTGGAGAATCAAAATTGATATCTTCCAACACTAAAATTTCATTATTTTTTGCTTTTTGGCTTAATGCAGATTTTTTAGCAAGACGCTTTAAAGTTTTATTTAATTTAAAACTATAACTTCTTGGTCTTGGTCCAAAAATTCTACCACCACCTCTAAAAACAGGAGATTTTATACTACCTGCACGTGCGGTACCAGTACCCTTTTGCTTTTTAATTTTACGAGTACTTCCTGTAATTTCAGCACGTTCTTTAGCTTTATGAGTACCTTGTCTTTGATTAGCCAAGTATTGCTTAACATCTAAATAGATAGCATGCTCATTAGGCTCTACTCCAAAAACAGCATCAGAAAGACTTATCTTTCTACCTGTTTCTTTTCCTTTTATGTCTAATACTGCTACTTCCATTACTTCTGAATAGTTACATAAGCGTTTTTGTGACCAGGAACACATCCTTTTACAACAAGTAGATTCTTATCTGAAACCACTTTCAACACTTTAAGGTTTTGTACTTTAACTTTTTCATTCCCCATTTGTCCTGCCATTCGCATTCCTTTGAATACTCTTGCAGGGTAAGAGGCAGCACCAATAGAACCAGGCGCTCTTAAACGGTTATGTTGACCGTGAGTTTTCTGACCAACTCCTCCAAATCCGTGTCTTTTTACAACCCCTTGGAAACCTTTTCCCTTAGAAGTTCCAGACACATCAACGAATTCACCTTCAGCAAAGTGCTCTACGGTAACTGTATCACCTAATTTTAAATCTTCTTTAAATCTCTTGAATTCAACAACGCGACGTTTAGCTCCAGTACCAGCTTTTTTAAAGTGACCTTTTTCGGCACTTGTAGTACTTTTCTCTGTCTTGTCATCGAAACCAAGTTGAATTGCTTCATACCCGTCAACCTCACTGGTTCTGACTTGGGTAACTACGCATGGTCCAGCTTCTATTACCGTACAAGGAATGTTTTTACCATTCTCGTCGAAAATGCTGGTCATACCGATTTTTCTTCCTATTAACCCAGACATAATTATTAATTGATTAAAATTTATTTAAAAAAATTCAGGACAAGAAAATACATTCTTGTCCTGAATATACTCTCTCCGTTTTTCCCTCGCACGCAGCTCGGGACATGTTTTCTGAGATTGAACTCAGAAATTCTATTAGACCTTAATCTCTACTTCTACTCCACTTGGTAATTCCAACTTCATCAAAGCATCAATTGTTTTAGATGAAGAACTATAAATATCAAGTAATCTTTTATAAGAGCTCAATTGAAATTGCTCTCTAGATTTCTTATTTACGTGTGGAGAACGTAATACAGTAAAGATTTTTTTATGAGTTGGCAATGGAATTGGACCAGTTACCACAGCTCCAGTTGTCTTTACAGTTTTTACAATCTTTTCAGCAGATTTATCTACTAAATTATGATCGTAAGACTTTAATTTTATTCTAATTTTTTGACTCATTTTCCTAATTTTATTCGTTAGCTGCTCCTTTTGCCGCTTTAATCACTTCTTCTGAAATATTAGAAGGAGTTTGAGCATAATGAGAAAATTCCATAGTAGAAGTTGCTCTACCGGAAGATAAAGTTCTCAAGGTAGTTACATAACCAAACATTTCTGATAAAGGCACTTCAGCTTTAATCACTTTAGCACCAGATCTGTCTGACATACTATTTACCTGTCCTCTTCTTCTATTCAAGTCACCTACGATATCCCCCATATTCTCTTCAGGAGTAACTACTTCATTTTTCATAATAGGCTCAAGGATAACAGCACCTGCAGCTTTAGCAGCAGCTTTGAATCCCATTTTCGCAGCTAATTCAAAAGATAATTGATCTGAATCCACCGGGTGGAAAGACCCATCTTTTAATACCACTTTAAGTGTATCTACCTGAAAACCTGCCAACGGACCGTTCTTCATTGCTTCTTCGAAACCTTTCTGAACCGAAGGAACAAACTCTTTTGGAATTCTACCTCCTTTAATCTCATCAACAAATTGAAGACCTATACCTTCAAAATCCTCATCTACAGGTCCCATTTCAAAAATGATATCTGCAAACTTACCACGTCCACCAGATTGCTTTTTATAAACCTCTCTGTGCTGAGCAGTTTTAGTAACTGTTTCTTTATATTCAACCTGAGGTTCACCTTCGTTCACCTCTACTTTGAATTCTCTTTTTAAACGATCTACTAAAATTTCAATATGTAATTCTCCCATACCTGAAATAATAGTTTGACCTGAAACCTCGTCAGTTTTCACAACGAAAGTTGGATCTTCTTCAGCTAACTTTGCCAAAGCCATCCCCATCTTATCGACATCTGCCTTAGTCTTTGGCTCTACCGCAACACCAATTACCGGCGCAGGGAAGGTCATAGATTCTAAAACGATCGGATGATCCATATCTGTTAAAGTATCTCCAGTTTTAATATCTTTAAAACCTACCGCAGCTCCAATATCCCCAGCTTCAATTTTTTCAATTGGCTCTTGTTTATTAGAGTGCATTTGATACATCCTTGAGATACGCTCTTTTTTACCTGAACGGTTATTAAGAACATAAGAACCAGCATCCAAAGTACCAGAATAAGTTCTGAAGAAAGCTAAACGACCTACGAAAGGATCTGTTGCAATTTTAAATGCTAACGCTGAAAATGGAGAATCTACATTTGGCTTACGAGATTCTTCTTCTCCTGTATCAGGATTAGTTCCTACTATCGCATCTACATCTACTGGAGAAGGCAAGTAACGCATTACCGCGTCTAACATTGCTTGAACCCCTTTATTTTTAAACGCAGAACCACACATCATAGGTATAATAGACATATCTATAGTTGCAGCTCTAAGCGCAGCGATAATTTCATCTTCTGTAATAGAACTCTCATCTTCGAAGAATTTCTCCATCAAAGCTTCATCGTATTCAGCTACAGCCTCTACCAACTGAGCTCTATACATATCAACATCATCTTTTAACTCTTCAGGAATATCAATCTCCTCATAAGTCATCCCGTGATCTTCATCATTCCAAATAATTGCTTTTTTAGAAATCAAGTCAACCACTCCTTTAAAGTCAATCTCATCTCCGATTGGAACTTGCAAAGGAACAGGGTTCCCTCCCAACATTTCTCTAACCTGCTTACACACGTTAAAAAAATCCGCACCTTGACGGTCCATTTTATTCACAAATCCTAAACGAGGAACTCTATATTTATCAGCCTGTCTCCAAACTGTTTCAGACTGAGGCTCAACCCCATCTACAGCACTAAACAATGCAACAACACCGTCTAACACACGAAGTGAACGCTCAACCTCTACTGTAAAGTCAACGTGACCAGGAGTATCAATAATATTAACGATATACTCTTGATCTCTATAAGGCCAAGTACAATGAGTCGCAGCAGAAGTAATTGTAATACCTCTTTCCTGCTCTTGCTCCATCCAGTCCATAGTAGCAGCACCATCATGCACTTCTCCTATTTTATGACTAATACCTGTATAATAAAGTATACGCTCTGTTGTTGTTGTTTTACCAGCATCAATATGAGCCGCAATACCTATATTTCTTGTAAATTTTAAATCTCTTTGTGCCATTATATTTAGAATCTAAAATGTGAGAATGCTTTGTTTGCTTCTGCCATTCTGTGAGTATCTACCCTCTTCTTAACAGCAGCACCTTCCTCTTTAGCCGCAGCTAAAACTTCAGCAGCTAACTTAGCAGCCATTGATTTTTCATTTCTTTTTCTAGCAAAAGAAATCAACCACTTCATAGCTGTTGAAACTTTTCTATCTGGTCTAATCTGCATTGGAATCTGGAAAGTCGCACCACCCACTCTTCTACTTCTTACTTCTACGTGCGGCATCACATTTGATAAAGCATCTTTCCAAACTTCTAAAGCAGTTTTTTCTTCGTCTTGCTTTTTCTCCTCTACAATAGCAATAGCATCATAAAAAATCTTGAATGCCACTGATTTTTTACCATCCCACATCATCATATTAACAAACCTTGTTACCAACTGGTCGTTAAATTTAGGATCCGGTAAAAGAGGTCTTTTTTTAGCCTGTCTTTTTCTCATTTCTTCGTTTTAAAAGTTTTTGAATTACTTTTTAGGGCGTTTCGCTCCGTACTTAGATCTTCTCTGAGTTCTACCCTCAACACCTGCGGTATCTAAAGCTCCTCTAACAATGTGATATCTAACACCTGGCAAATCTTTAACCCTTCCGCCTCTAACTAATACTATCGAGTGCTCTTGTAAATTGTGTCCTTCACCAGGGATGTATGCGTTCACCTCTTTACCATTGGTCAACCTTACCCTTGCTACTTTACGCATAGCAGAGTTTGGTTTTTTAGGTGTAGTGGTATACACACGCGTACAAACCCCTCTTCTCTGAGGACACGAATCCAAAGCAGCCGATTTACTCTTCTTAGTTATTTTGGCCCTTCCTTTTCGTACTAATTGTGAAATTGTTGGCATAAATTCTACTTACAACTAATTAATTAAAATTATTTATCCCTATTTTTAGGGTTTGCAAATGTAGAAATATATTTCAACTATTCAAACTATAATTCATTAATTTTCAAACAGATTAATTTTTCTTAACCCTCAACATAAGAATAAGCATATTTACCGTTAGTATTCTAAAACAATCATTTATCAACAAAAAAATTTACATATCCCTTTTTATATTTCTGAGTTGTTACAGCAATATACTCTGTCAAAACCTAGAATTAAAGGTTACCACAAAAGACAGTTCAAAACAAAAATTCATCAACCAACTTAATTACAAAAAACAACACCCGAATTTTAAAAGTTTATCAGCAGAGCTAGATTCCATAATTCACTTTTCACAAAAAAAAGGTTACATAGATGCAAGAAAAATTGAAGTTGAAAAAGAAAAAAAAGCAACCATATATATAGGAAAAGTAGAGTTAGGTTCTTTTTACAAAGAAACCACCCTGTATTTACAGAACTCAGATTCGATTAACCAAGAATTAAAACTGAAAGAAACCAAACTTCAAGACTCAGTCACCCTGCCCACTGAAAATATCGAGCAATACTTAATTAGTCTAAATGAAGAAATATCCAACAAAGGAAGACCTTTCTCCAGCATCCAATTAACAAACATCAAAAAAGAAAAAAACAGATTAATAGCCGAAATGGCAATTTCATCTTCAAAAAAAAGAACTTTAGATAAAATCACCATTAAAGGTTACGAGAAATTCCCCCACAGTTTTCTTAATAATTATTTACGCTTAAAAACAGGTAAAGAATTCAACAAAACAAGCATCAACAAAAAAACAAAAGCGCTGCAAAACTTAAGTTTCGCAAATCAAATCAGAAAACCTGAAGTTTTATTCACTAATGACTCGACGACCGTGTTTTTATACTTAGAAAAACAAAACAGCAATTTGTTTGATGGATTTTTAGGGTTTTCAAATAGCGAAGAAAACAGCAACCTGCAATTAAACGGCCACATTAACCTTCAGCTTACCAATAATCTAAATTATGGAGAAGAACTTCATATTGAATATAAAAACAATGGAGATGAATACTCCTATTTTAATGCTGAAGTAATTTTACCATATCTATTCAACACCCCTATCAGCGCAGAGGCATCTTTAAATTTAACAAGACAGGACTCCACCTTCTCTAACAGCACGCAAGAAATTAAAGGAACTTATACCGCCAACCCCCTATTAAAATTCTCTACGGGTTACAAAACCGAAAACTCTAACTATTTATTAGAAGAAAACCAAACCAGCTTAGAAAACTACAGCGATTACAACTCCAATTACCTGACCGGAAGAATCACTTATTCAAAAACAGACAATAAAACCATCTTCAAAAACATATCGTATATTTCTTTAAATACAGAAATCGGGAATAGAGAAAATAACGACAAAAGAATTAATCAACAAAGAATTACATTTTCCGGATTCCATAATTTTAAACTCAATAACAGAAACTTTATCTATATAGCAAACCACACAGGTTATTTAAACTCTGAAAACTATTTAACCAATGAACTTTTTAGAACCGGAGGAATAAACACATTAAGAGGATTTAGAGAAAACAGCCTAATTGGAAACCTTTACAGTTTTTTCAATACAGAATACAGATATACTGTAGACAAAAGCTTATACGCCAACACTATTCTAGATTTTGGTAAATTAAAAAACCAAAACCTGAACCAAAACAGCAATTTAATCAGTTTTGGATTTGGATTCGGACTGAACACCAAGAGTGGCCTATTTAAATTGATATTTGCTAACGGGAAAACTGAAAATCAAAGCTTTGAAATAAAAAACACGACTGTCCATTTAAAATTATCAACAGAATTTTAAAATGCAAGGATTAGTTTTAATGCATCAAAATTGGATTTTTTTTAAAAAAAAGTTGGTATTTACACTATTATTATTCATTTTTGGTATTGGCTAATTCAAATAAATTATAAAATGAGAACAAAGTTTAGTGGAATTCTAACGCTACTATTAGCGTTTGTCGTGCAAATTACTTTTGCACAAGAAAAAACTGTTACCGGTATGGTAACAGATGGAGATGGTCTCCCTCTACCAGGGGTGAACATCATAGTACAAGGAACATCTTCCGGTACTCAAACCGATTTTGATGGTAATTACTCTATTGAAGTCTCTAACGGAGATGTACTTGAATTTAGTTATGTGGGCTTTGAAACCCAAGAAGTAACTATTGGTGGACAGTCTAGCTATAATGTAAGCCTAGAAGCCGGAAACCAATTGGAGGAAGTAATTGTAACTGCCGCAGGTATTGAAAGAGAAAAGTCTTCGATAGGTGCTGCTACAGCCACAATTCAAGCAGAGGAAATTGTTAAAGGGGCACAGTCTGATATTGCCAACTCTCTTAAAGGTAAAGTAGCCGGGGTTACCATTGCAAGTGCTTCTACAGATCCTGGCGCATCTTCTGGAGTGATTATCAGAGGGGTTAGTACTTTATCAGGAAGCAACCAACCCTTATATGTTATTGATGGTGTACCTATGAATAACCAAAGTGCATTTGATGATGATCTTAATGGAGGATATGACTTTGGACGAGGATCACAAGACGTTAATCCTGAAGATATTGAAAACATCACCATACTAAAAGGAGCTTCTGCTACTGCTCTATATGGTAATAGAGGAGCCAATGGAGTAGTGGTAATTACTACAAAAAAAGGAAAAGCCGGTAAATTAACGGTAGACTTATCTACAACCACTTTCTTTTCTAGAGTTAATAGAACCCCTAATCGACAAGAAACTTTTGGTCAAGGTTGGGATGCTGTTCACTATTTAGGTGAAAATGGTTCTTGGGGGCCAAGATTCGATGGTAAAACTAGAGTATGGGGAAATATCGTTAACAATTCACAACAACTAAAGCCATATTCTTTTCAAGAAGATCAAATGAGAAACTTTTTCACTACCGGTACATCTTATTTAAATAGTGTAGCCGTCTCTGGTGGTAATGAAAAATCAACTGCCAGAATGTCTTATTCTAATTTATCACAGGATGGTATCTACCCAACTGATGCAGATTCATTCGAAAGAAATAATTTATCATTGTCAGCAGATTCTAAAGTGGGCTTCCTTAATTTTTCAGGAAATTTAAACTATGTAAACACTTCAGGATCTAGTGTTGCTGCGGGACAAGGGTTAACTGTTTTCAACAACATCCTACAAACACCTACAGACATAAATATTTCTGGATTTAAAGATTATAATGATCCATTTAATAATGTTTCTAATTATTTCACTCCTTATGGAGTAACTAATCCATATTTTACCCTAAATGAAAATGGTTCTAAATATAATAAAGAAAGAGTATATGGATCATTTACGCTTGACCTGGATATTAATAGTTGGTCTAATTTAACTTATCGTTTTGGATTAGATACTTATAGTTCACAACTAAGAAAATGGGAAGCTATTGTTGATGCTGCTCCAGGCTCACCAAATGATGGGACTTCTACCGAATACCCTGGTTCCTATTATGAAAACCAATTAACTTACAAGCAATTAAATCATGATATCCTATATGATCTTAATTTAGATATCAATGAAAGTATTGGTGTGGTTTCTACCTCTGGTTTTAATATCAATATAAGAGAGAGTAATTCTCTTACAGCAGAAGTGGGTAGTCAAAATATTCCTGGTTTTTATAGTTTAAGCAATTCTGGTCAACAACCTCAAGCATCATCATTAAGGTCTACTCGTAAACTTTACGGTATTTTTAACACAACAACCTTTGATTTAAAAAATCAATTATTTTTAACAGGAAATATTAGAAATGACTGGTATTCTACACTACCGCTTGGCAATAATTCAATTTTATATGGAGGTGTAAATACAAGTTGGGTATTTACTAGAACATTTGATGGTTTAACTAGCTTTATGAATTACGGTAAATTAAGAGCAGGTTATGGATCTACAGGGGTTGATACTTCTCCTTATCTTGTAAATTCAGTATTTGTACCCGGTTCTGCAGATAACCAAGGATTTGCTAACCTAAACTTTCCATTAGGAGGTGTTAATGCGTATGAAGTAGGTAACAGAGCAGCAAATTCTAATTTAAAGCCTGAAACTAGAAAAGAATTTGAAGTAGGGGCAGAATTAGAATTCTTCTCTAACAGACTAGGAATTGACTTCACCTACTATGATTCAAAAGTAGAAAACCAAATCTTAGCCCTTCCATTCGCACCTTCTACAGGTTACACGAGTCAACAAGCTAATGTTGGAACCATTTCCAATAAAGGTATAGAAGCTTTAGTAACTATCACTCCAATCAAAACCAATAATTTTACTTGGAGAGCCTCTATTAATTTTGCAACCAATAATTCTAAGTTAGAAGAATTGGATGATAGAATAGATCAAGTATCATTAGCAGGATTAAGCACTACATCTCTTCTAGCAAGAGAAGGACAAACCATAGGTCTTATAGAAGGCTCTGTTCCCGCAAGAACTGATAGTGGCCAAATTATAGTAGATAGTAATGGTGTTCCTATTGCTGCTTCTGAAAAAGAAGTATATGGAGATACTCAATATGATTATACCCTTGGTTTTTCTAATAATTTAAGTTATAAAAATTTATCCTTAGATTTCACTTTAGACTCAAGACAAGGAGGGTTAATGTTTAGTAGAACTGCTAGTATTATGAGGTTTACAGGAAATTCTACAGTAACCATGTATAACGACAGAAGACCTTTTGTTGTATCAAACTCAGTACAACAAGTTCTCAATGACGATGGCTCCATAACTTACGTAGAAAATTCTACTCCTGTAGATAGAGAACATCAAGATGATTACTATAGAGCAGAAGCTCTAAATAGAGGTGAAGTTATCGATAAATCTTTTGTTAAATTAAGAGAAGTTGTAATTTCTTATAGCATCCCTTCAAAACTGTTAGATAAAACATTTATGGATGCATTAAGTTTTTCTGTGATAGGAAGAAATTTATTTGTATGGACACCAGAAGACAATCAATTTATTGATCCTGAAGTATCAACTTTTGGAACAGGTCTATCAGGTCAATTTGGTGAATTTGGTGCTAATCCTAGTACGAGAAGTGTTGGTTTTAGTATTAAAACGAAATTTTAAAAAAAAATGAAAATGAAGAATAATATAAAATTTTTGTTACTATCCTTATTGGTAGTGTTATACTCCTGTGATAGTGAATTAGATATTAACGAAGATCCTAATAGTCCACAAGAAATCGATGCGGGTCTAGCCCTATCGGCTGTTGAAGGATCATTAGTAACGGTAATGGGTGGAGATTTATTTAATTTAGGTGGAATATATGCCCAATATTATACTCAGTCTCCAGGAGCTAGTCAATATGAAAACATAGATACCTATAATATCAATGTAGATTATGCTAATAGACTTTGGACTGAACTATATGCTGGTGCATTAAATGATGCAAAGTTTGTACTTGACAAATCTGAAGAAAATGGTGAAACGGGAACTTATTTAATAGCTACTTGTTTACAAGCCTATACCTATCAAATCTTAACGGATGTTTTTGGGGATATCCCTTACACAGAAGCTTTAGAAGGTCAAAATAACCTATCTCCTATGCCCACTAGTGGAGAAGAAATTTATTTAGATTTAATAGCAAAAATAGATAGTGCTTTAGCTCAATACGAACAAAACCCTGTTGAAAGTAGTGTAGGTGCACAAGACCTTATTTATGGTGCAGATATGACAAGTTGGATACAATTCGCTAACACCTTAAAACTAAAGCTTTATATGAGAATGTCTTATACTTCTCAAAATAATAGTGCTGAAGTATTAGCACTTCTCAACAATGGTAACTTTATCACAGCAGATGCAAAGTTTGATGCTTTTATAGATGCTACTGATAAAAGAAACCCTTTCTATGAAGTACAAATAGCATCTACAGGTCTAGGTGATGTTAATAATGTAGCGAGTAATTCTTTACACGAATATCTAGAATCTAATTCTGATACCATCAGATTAAAAACTATATATAGAGCTAATAAAAATGGTGAGTATATAGGAATAGATCAAGGAGATGGTATTACTAGTAATTTTAGCAATCAAAAATCAAATGAATTTTCAAGACCTAGAGTTGCTCCACTAACCCCTGTTTACCTTATTACTTTATCTGAAAGTAGCTTTTTACAAGCTGAAGCTTTAGCAAGATATTCGGGAGCTGCTGCTGCTGAGAGTCTTTACAATCAAGGAATAGTACAATCTTTCTTGCTAAATATATCAAAAACAGAAGATTACACTAATACTGAAGCAGTTACTGTTGCTAATGAAATGATTGGTACTGGAGGAGCCTATGAATTTGATACAACAGTCTCTACAGAAGAATTGGTAGAACAAATTATCATACAGAAATGGGTTGCCCTAGCTGGAGTTAATAATATTGAAGCTTGGATAGAGACTACTAGAACTAAATTTCCTGAATTAGTTTCTAATACTCCAGATTATAGCTTAGGAAGAAGGTTGGTATCAGTAACATCTGTATTGCCAGGGAATTCAATTCCAAGTAGTGTTTTCTATCCTGACAATGAAGTTACAAGAAACTCCAACTTGAATCAAAAACAAAACTTACTTGTAAAAGTTTGGTGGGATCAAAAATAAATTAAAAAAAAAGAAAATTATGAACTTAAATATATATAAGCTATTTTTTGCTATTTCGCTTGGATTATTGATTGGATGTAGTCCAGAAGATCCTATAGAATCAGATATTACAAATTATGCCGTATTCCAAATGGAAGGTAAGCAATATTCTTTGCATCAATTAGGAGAAGATTATGTTGATCCGGGAGTAATTGCAACTGAGGATGGTAATGAAATAGAAGTAGAAGTAACCGGAGAAGTTGATTCCAACACACCAGGATTATACATACTTACATATTCTGCCACCAATACTGATGGTTACTCTGCCTCTACTGTAAGATATGTAGGTGTAGGAGATAAAGAAACTGCTACTAACAGAGATTTAACAGGAGAGTATCTATCAGGAAACGGTGGAGAAAATGAAGTCAGTAAATTTGCTGATGGTTATTACACAAATTCAGATGCATTACCTCCTAATGAGATAGGAATTTACATGATTGATTTAGGAAATGGCTCTATAGTATTTCCTACCCAAAGCTCTGACTTTGGTCCTATTATAGGAGACCCTAACATAGTCCCAGGTACAGGGGGAAGTGTTAATTCTGACACTTCTTTTTCCTTGGCCCTAGGTATTCAAGGAGGTGTATATGGAGTAACATTCACTAAACAATAAAAAGAAACAAAATGAAAAAATATTTTAAAATTATAGCATTGTTTTTTCTTGGATTTAGTATTATTTCCTGTGAAGACGATGGGTACGAAGATTTTAATGCTGGAGAAACAGCAGTACAAGGAGTATCAGGAGAATGGTACGTGAAGATTTTATTAGACAATCAACCATTAAGTGATTATTATCTGCTAGATACTTACAACACGGCTTCGAATTCTGCTGACACTCTATGGATCAATGATAATGGAAATCTTTACGATTTTAAGGTAAAAACACCAGTAACAAGTCTTGATAATAAAACTTTTGGTGGAGATAACTTAGTTAATCAAGTAGAAGATTACGAGATCAATGTTAATATAAATAACGGTAAAGTTTTAACTAATGAAGCTTTAACCGAAGCAGGAAATGTAAGTGACAGTATCTACTTTGAAGCTGAATTTTCTGATGACCCAGGAACTATTTATCAATTCGCGGGATACAGAAGAACTGGTTTCGTAGAAGATGAACATTAAACATCATATTTAATTGATTTAAACCACCTCAAAATTGAGGTGGTTTTTTTATTTTTACCCCCTATGAAAAATCAACAAATTTTTGGGATACATTCCGTTCTTGAAGCATTACATAGCGATCAAGAGATTGATAAAATTTTTATCCAAAAGAGTAGTAATAATTCCGGGATTAAAGAAATTACTTCTTTGGCAAGTAAAGAAGGTATCAAAATTTCTTACGTACCTATAGAAAAACTAAACAGGCTAACCAAAGAGAATCATCAAGGTGTTATTGCTAAAATATCCCCTATTTCATTTATTTCTATTGAAGAACTGCTGGAGACTACTTTTCAAAAAAATGAAAATCCTATTTTTTTGATCCTAGACGAGCTAACCGATGTGAGAAACGTAGGAGCTATTATTAGAACCGCAGAATGCACTGGAGTTAGCGGAATTATTTTACCAAAACAAGGAGGCGCAGCTATTAACGATCAGACAGTAAAAACCTCAACTGGAGCAATTTTTAATATTCCTATGTGTAAAGTAGATCATTTAAAAGATGCCCTTTTCTATTTAGCTTCTTATAATGTTCAAACAGTTGCCGCTACAGAAAAAACAGATCATTATATCTATAATGTCGATTTTAAAAAACCTACTGCTATTATTATGGGTAGTGAAGGAAAAGGTGTTTCTAAATCACTTTTAAAGATGGTGAATTACAAAGCTAAACTACCTATGAAAGGAGAAATCTCTTCTTTAAATGTTTCCGTAGCTTGTGGAGCTATTCTCTATGAAGTAGTAAGACAACGTTTTTAATTTTTGTTCTTATTTTCTTTTAATTCATATATAATTTTCACTTGCGCAATATTGGCTGTAGAATCTGAGGACTCTTCTTCAAAACTCTCCATTTCTGAACTTGGAATAAAATTTCCATCCTCATCAAAATGTTTCATAAATTCATCTTCCTCTTCGCTATAAGTTTCCTTTTGCCAATCGTATTTTTTTATTTCAATTACTTTAACTTTCCGGTAGATAAATGCCAAGGCAATACCAGTAATAAAACCTGATAAGTGACCTTCCCAAGAAACACCCGGCACACCGGGTAAAACTCCCCACACCAAGCTTCCATAGATAAAAACAATTATTAAAGAAAGTGAAACTAACCGATAATGCTTTGACCAAATCCCTTTAAAGAACAAGAAACTGGCCAATACATAAATTACTCCACTTGCACCTATATGAGTAGTTCCATGATCTGCAATCAACCAAGTTAAAAATCCACTTCCTAACCATCCCCACAAAAGCACCTTAAAGGCTAACTTTCTGTAGAAATAAAACAAGGCTAAACTCAATAAAAATAATGGAATAGTATTGCTATAAAGATGTTCTATACTTCCGTGAATAAAAGGAGAGCAGAAAATTCCCCTCAACCCAATTAAACTTTTTGGTTGAATCCCAAATGGGTTAAGAAAAAAACCAAACTTTACTTCTAACCAATAAACAATCCAAATTGCTAAAACCGCAGCTAATGGGATTCCTAAACTTATATGATCTAACCGATAAGAAGTATTTTCATTTTTCATTAAATACAAGATAGCAAAAGCTTAACCAATTCTAAAAACAGGTAAAATTGTCATTTTCAAATCCTACCTTTGTATTATGAGCAAACCATTAGCAGAACGATTAAGACCAGAAAAATTAGAAGATTATCTTAGTCAAACCCATTTAATAGGTGATAACGGAAGTCTTAAAAACCAGATTAAAAAAGGAATGATTCCTTCTTTAATTTTATGGGGACCTCCCGGAGTTGGTAAAACAACACTGGCTAATATTATTGCTAACGAAGCGAACCGACCTTTTTTTACCCTAAGTGCTATCAATAGTGGCGTAAAAGATGTTCGCGAAGTAATCGAAAGGGCGAAAAAACAAGATGGTTTATTCACCACTAAAAACCCTATCCTGTTTATAGATGAGATCCATAGATTTAGTAAATCTCAACAAGATTCTTTGCTAGGAGCAGTTGAAAAAGGATGGGTTACATTAATTGGTGCCACTACCGAAAACCCTAGCTTTGAAGTGATTCCTGCCCTACTTTCCCGATGTCAGGTTTACGTATTAAACGAATTTACCAAAGAAGATTTATTAGCGTTGATTAACCGCGCTATTGAAAAAGACAAAATTCTAGCAAGCTATCAAATTGAGTTAAAAGAAACAGCATCGCTTTTACGCTTAAGTGGTGGGGATGCCCGTAAACTACTTAATATTTTTGAATTAATTGTCACTTCTGAAGACACTAAAAAAGTAGTAGTGACTAATGATTTGGTCGAACAAAAAGTTCAGAAGAACACTGTTAGGTACGATAAAACTGGCGAGCAACATTACGACATAATTTCAGCTTTTATAAAATCTATTCGTGGCAGTGATCCCAATGCGGCAGTTTATTGGCTAGCAAGAATGATTGAAGGCGGAGAAGATGTGAAATTCATAGCGCGTAGATTACTTATTTTGGCAAGCGAGGATATTGGTAATGCCAACCCAACAGCACTTCAGATTGCCAATAATACTTTCCAAGCGGTTACGACAATTGGTTATCCGGAAGCTCGTATTATCTTGAGTCAATGCGCTATTTATTTAGCCACTTCCGCAAAAAGCAATGCGAGTTATATGGCCATTAATAAAGCACAACAATTGGTAAAGCAAACGGGGGATTTATCGGTTCCCTTATCGATAAGAAACGCTCCTACCAAGTTGATGAAAGATTTAGGTTATGGTGATAATTATAAATATGCCCACAATTATGAAAACAACTTCACACAAGCCGAATTTTTACCAGACGAGGTAAAAAACACCCTTTTATACGAACCCGGAAATAATAAAAGAGAAAAAGCCTTAAGAGAGTATCTCAAGGCTTTATGGAATGGAAAATATGATTACTAATTACTCTACTTTATAAAGTGTCGCTTTTTCTAATTTTCCGGTATCATTATTAAAATATTCAATTTCTAAATTGCCATCGTTGGTAAATTTCATTTTACCATTCATTTTTTCTGAATTAAATAAAATGGAATGATCACTCGTCACATTAATAAATGCTTTTCTATCTCCGCTCTCCGCATTAAGCATAATATAGCCAGCTTCAATTTTATCAATTTTATACTTTTCATTGAATAAAGAATAAGTCCCCGGTAAATTGTACTCAATCTTATCTACTTGAGTAATTTCATTTATTTCAGGTTCACTTTGTTCCGCTTTAACAGAATGTGTCTGATCGTAATTATTTTTACCATTGTATTTGTAAATAAAATTAGCGCTTCCAAAAACCTCAAAGGCTTCTTTTAAGGCATCTTTATAAGATTCTTCATAATTTTTTATCCGACTCTTTCCTTCACTTTTAAATATCACCTCATTATTACAATCTTTAAAAACAAGATCTAATTTAGTTTGAAGTGAGAAAAAACTTTCAGACTCACTTATTACATCAACATATAAAGCCAAACATCTATTAAATTTTAAATCGTTTGGCTTACTTTCAACATCCATATAAGTATCAAAACCCTCCTGATTTAATAGATACTTAGTCAATGAATTAAGCATATACTCATTATCTTCATCCTGAAATTTATACTGAATGGGAATTACTACGTATTTATAATAATTAAGCTTATCTATATTATATTTTTCTTGCGCTTTTGCTGAAAAACTGAATGAAACGATAAATACTAATAAAAAATATAATCCTATTTTTTTCATTTTAAATGAATTCTAAAAGTTGTTTTAATTTGTTAATTTTTTTTCCGGAATAATTGGAAGTTTGCACAGTCTCACCAAAAAGTACTGCTTTTATTCCAAAATTTTCTGCCCCCATTATATCGGCTTCCAAATTATCACCAATCATTAAACTTTCGGTTGGCAGTGCTTTTGCTTTTTCTAACGCATAACCAAAAATATCGGGATGTGGTTTTTTCACACCTGCTTCTTCAGAAGTGGTAACCGTCATAAAATAATCTTCAATTTTACTATTCTTCAATTTTAACACCTGAACTTCTGAAAATCCATTCGTAATAACGTGCAAAGAATACTTTTGTTGTAGATAATTTAATGTTGAATGAACATCTTCAAATAAATAATTATTCTTGGGTAAATGAGCAATATAATCTTCGGAAAGTAAATCTATCTGTTTTCTTTCTACCCTTATATTCATTGCTTTAAAAGTATCAGATAGGCGCCCATACCTTAACTCTTCTTTATTAATTCTATCATTCCTGTAATCTGCCCAATAGGTATTATTGATAGGAATATACAATTCTAAAAAATCTTCAATTTTTACAGGGACTTGATGCTTTTCAAAAATCTCCTGAAATGCCAACGAAGAATTCCGTTCAAAATCCCACAAGGTATGATCTAAATCAAAAAATATATGTTTAATACCCTTCTCCATGATCATTGAGAATATTAATTAGTTCTAAGGTTTTTTCTTTTTGCTGCTCTCCATCAAAATCTGAATTTTGAAATACCACCGATAAAATCCCACCTACTTGCTTTACTTCTTCTTTTATTTGCTGCAAACGGGTTTTCACTTCAAAGAATGAAAAATTGCAAAAAGAAAAACTGTTAAATGCCGGTGGATAAATAACCAAGGGAGAAATCCTTTCAAAATTAATATCGTAAAATAAAAACGGGCGGCAAGTACCAGCCCTAAAACCAGGAAGATCTACGAAGGCCATCGAATGGTCTTCTTTAATCTCTAACTTATCAAAATTATTATATAAGTTGGGTAAATTAATATCAAAGAAATAACTTAAACAAACTTCCAAAGGTCTATTGACAATTGACTCCCACCTATTTTTTTCTAATTTTAAAGTTTTAAAACTTGATAAGGCTTCGTAGCCCGGTAACAAACCTATCTTCCCATAATCGCCCATGGATTTGATAAGCGCGTGGTATTTTATTTTATTATAACTAATATTTTTACTATTAACACTATAATTGCTTAGTTGAAATAAAAAATACCAATACAGATTATTCTGCTTAGAAAATTTAATGAGATCTTCATAAATATCATAAGGATCTTTTTTAAGATACAATAAAACCTCTATACGTTCTAAAAACTGACTTATATCGAAAGTGAATAAATCACGAATACTGGCACCAATACTTCTTACAATGCCTTTTTTCTTATATTTATAGGCTTCTGCTACAGCTAGGATATTTCGGTTGGAATATTGTTTTTCAGGAAACTCAAGGTTATCAAAACGCTCCTTTAATATATTTTTAAACTTATGGGCCCAAATATCTACTACCGGTCTAGTAATAAAGTCTTTCTTATATGCTAAACTTTCTTTAGAAGGAAAACGACCATGCTCATCTTTTACGTGAGGCAAATACTCTTCATACCTGCTTAACATGTAAAAAGAAGCCGCAAAAATATCAAACGGAATGTCGCTATCTTTTGAAGTCCTAAAAAAACAAACCACGTCTCCCCATTTCCCTACTCTTACCTCTATATCGCTAAAACCTTGCTCGTTTAAAAGACCTGAAGATTGAATAAAAAACTCACTTCCCAGTTTTTGCTTCCCATAGGAGATTTTAACTCCATCATGAGCAATAAACTCTTCAATTTTTGAAGTAAACTTTATGTCTAACCCTAAAATATAAGTACAAATTTGCCGAAACGTATAGTTGATTCTAGGCGTTACAGCACTTACATAAATTAACAGTTTAGGGGTATCATTCATAAAATTTATTTAAAATCCAGTCTTAATTTAGCTTTTCATTAACATATAGCATATAACAAAACACTAAATTTATTATTGAACTTATTAAAAACCAATATTATGAAAAAAATTATTCTTTTAATGCTTTTAAGCATTCTAATGTCATGCTCAGTAGATGATAATTTAGATTCTGTTAGTGATAGCAATGAAATGAACGAAAGTCAAGAAAATGTACAAGAAGATTTAAACCTAAAAAATGAAAGAAATTATACTGCTAATAATTCTTTCACTTTAAGTAATTGTTTAACAGGCGAATTGGATCTTGATATTTTTTTAAACAGCGAAGTAGAAAAATCTGAATTTGGGGATGATTTACTTGGTATTATTAGTACCACTTATAGTTTTACCTATGATGGCGTTAGGCCCTTCACAGATGATAATTTCGACAATTCTTGTGATAGTTATTCTTTGAGATTAGAAATTGCAAAAGGAGATATTGACCCATCTACAGGAGAGCCTCATGGCATTCCAAGATGCTATGTTCTTAGACCTGTATCAGAAGCCTATCCTTTAGTCTATTACAACTTAAGCTTTTTTGGATCAAGCAGAAAATCATTTGATGTTTATACAAAAGGTTCTTGGAATTGCTTCTATTATCGTTTTATATTAGAAGGCGAAGAATGTGGATATATTTTTTATAAAGAGAACCCTTTTGACCCAGATAATCCTATTATGTATGACAATACATTCGACTGTAATGCATTTTCTGACTGGATATATTACCAATCTTAATTAAACCTATAAAAGAAATTATAAAATTCCTTTGTTAGCAAAACTAACAAAGGAATTTTGCGTTATAATCAAATGATCCAGCACTTTAATATCTAAACTTTCTCCACCGGCAATTAGTTTTTTGGTAAGTGCTTTATCTGCTTGGCTAGGGTTTAAACTTCCCGAAGGATGATTATGAACTAAAATTACTGCAGTTGCCCCAACTTCCAGTGCATTTTTAAAAGCCAAACGAACATCCACTAGGGTGCCTGTCATTCCGCCTTTACTCAATTGAAGTTTTTGTAAAATTTTATGGGAATTATTTAAGTAAATAATCCAGAATTCTTCGTGATTTAAATCACCTATAATAGGTTGCATTACCTCAAAGGCATCTTCTGCAGAAGTTATTTGCTTTCGTTCTACCGCTTCTTCTCCCCTTCTTCGCCTTCCTAATTCTAATGCAGCAACAATGGTCACAGCTTTTGCTTCACCAATACCTTTAAACTTCGTTAATTGTTTTACAGAAAGTTTTCCGAGCTCATTTAATTTATTTTCAGAAGCTGCTAAAATGCGCTTTGACAATTCAACTGCACTTTCATTTTTACTTCCTGACCCAATTAAAATAGCAATCAACTCTGCGTCGCTTAGGCTTATTTTTCCTTTATCTAGCAACTTTTCACGAGGGCGATCTCCTTCTGCCCAATATTTAATGGAAACTGGCTTATTGTTTTCTTGCATACTTAAAGATAAGAACAAAAAATAAATATTACTTTTATAGAAAACACTTTTTATGAAATCATTATTTGATACCTCTACATATCAAGAAATAAAGACGAGGTTAAAAGCTCTGTCTCCCGATGCGAAAAGAAATTGGGGTGAAATGGATGTCGCACAAATGCTTCATCATTGCCAAAAACCTATTTTAATAGCGATGGATAAAGAGACTATTAAGAAACCTCCTTTCCCATTAAACTTGATTATGAGAATAGTAAAGCCCACGCTATATAATGATAAGCCTTTAAAAAGGAACTTGCCTACGGCGAAAGAATTGATAGTTAATTCTGATAAAGATTTTATAGAAGAAAGGCAACAATTAGCTTTGCTTATCGATGAATTCCACAATCATAAAGATAAAGAAGACTGGAAACCCCATCCTATCTTTGGAAAATTCTCAAAACAACAATGGGGAAAAATGCAATACAAACACCTTAATCACCACTTTGAACAATTTGGAGTGTAATTTTTTTCTAAATCCACTCCTTCACCTGCTCAAAATCTAAACCACCATAATTCCCGCTACTCATAAATAAAATCACTGCGTTAGCGAATGACCCTGTTTTTAAATAGTTTTGAAATAATTGCGGATTGGTATAAACTTTTAAATTTTTATGCTGAAATGCTTCTTCTATTTGGGTAGCATCAATCTCTTGTAATTTTTTTAAGCGGACAGCTTCTGGCGAATAAAAAACAATGGCTTCATCGGCTGCCGCTAAAGTTTTTTCATATTGCTGAAGAAATTTTGTATCTAAACTGCTATACGTATGTAGCTCTAAACAAGCTACCAACTGTTTTTTGGGAAATTGCTCTTTTACGGCTTTTGTAGTTGCCTTTACTTTCGACGGACTATGGGCAAAATCTTTATATGCTAACGTTCCCCTCACATCACAAATTTTCTCTAAACGCTTTGAAGCTCCACTAAAGGTTGCTATAGCTTCATAAAAATCTTCTTCATCAATGCCCATATGTTGACAAATCCATTTAGCGCCCGCAAGATTATTTAAATTATGTTCCCCGAAAATTTCAATAGGCATATCACCTTCCGGGGTTTTTAAATAGGTCTCTCCATTTTCCACAAAATATTCTGGAGTTGAATACGGATGTTTTCTTGTAGGTTTGGTTGCACTTTCTGCAATTTCCTTTACTATTGGATCTTCTTCATTATATACCAAAATACTTCCATTTACCATAGAATCGGTAAAGAGTTTAAATTGCTCTATATAGTTCTCGAAAGAAGGGAATACATTAATATGATCCCAAGCAATTCCGCTTAGTAAAGCAATATTGGGCTGATATAAATGAAATTTTGGTCGAAGATCAATCGCAGAAGACAAATACTCATCTCCTTCCAACAGCATAAAATCGTTTTCATCGGTAAGATGCACCATGGTATCAAAACCTTCCAATTGTGCACCTACCATAAAATCTACCTCTTTATCGTGGTAATGCAACACATGTAAGATCATCGAAGTAATGGTAGTTTTCCCATGAGAGCCTCCAATCACTACACGGGTTTTATCTTTACTTTGCTCAAATAAAAATTCGGGATAAGAATAAATTTTCAGACCTAATTCCTGCGCTTTTTGCAATTCTGGATTGTCTTCTTTGGCATGCATCCCTAAAATTACCGCATCAAGCGCTGAAGTAATTTTCTCAGGAAACCAACCCATTTCTTCCGGTAACAAGTCGGCTTTTTCCAATCGGGATTTTGAAGGTTCAAAAATCGCATCATCACTTCCGGTTACCTCATCTCCTTTTTCGTTTAAAGCCAATGCAAGGTTATGCATAGCGCTTCCGCCAATGGCAATAAAATGTACGCGCATAGAATAGTTTTTAGTTGAAAATGTAAAGATATTAATTCAAGAGCGATTATCAATAGCCGAAGTCATCGAGATTCCTTTTCATTGAGATTGAATAAGGAGAGGTTCAATAGAAAAAAATAATAAAAATTCTTACGAAAATTTACTTACAAAAGAAGTCCAATTTGCATGAGGATGAGCTTTTTTAGCTTCTTCCAATAAATTTTTCGCTTTATGATGTTCCTTGGTATTTTGTAAGTATAGCTCTAAAAGTTTTTCATAACAAGTAACCGAACCTCCAACTCTTAGTGCATTTTTAAAATACTTTTCGGCTAAACTGAAATCTTCTTCCTTTCTAGCGATAAATCCTTTGGCCAACCACCCATCCACTTCACTTATTTTTTGTAATTGATAGGCATATTGATAAGCAGTTTCTGAACTTCCTCCCAAAATGCCAGGCAATTCCATGTATAATTCTACTAATGCCCAACGTACTTCGATGTGCTTGGAATCTAATTGAGCTGCTTGTTTCAAGTAATATTTGATATCTGAAATGTAAAACGCTGCTTGCATTTTAGAAAGTGTAAGCGCTTTCATTCCCAAAGCACCTCCATATTTAAAATTATAATTAGCGCTTTCAGGATATTTTTCAACTAAATACTCATAGTAATCTAAAGCTTCATCCCATTCTTTTTGGTGAGCTGCAATATCCCCTAAATATTCTTGTGATTTGGGATAATTGGCAGAACTACTTTCTACCTCCTGAAATTTAGATTTTGCTTCTAACCATTGTTCATTTTTAAAAAGCTGTTCCCCTTTTTTAAATGAATTTTGAGCGGTTAAAACGCTACTGAATAAAATAAATATGTAAATGATTAAATTTCTCACAGGCTAAAAATAGCAAAAGTGCTGCCAAAATATCCTAAGAATTTCGAAAAATACACCTTCAACAAAAATTAAGAATAATATGTATCTTTAGCCAAATTCCAATCTTATGAAAAAATTCTACTTGGTGAGCGTTTTATTTTTAATGCTCTCTCAAACCAACTTTGCACAACAAAAATTTGATAAATGGTGGAATGAAGTTGAAGAATTAGAACTGTTAGGAAAATCAATGAGTGCTTTTGAAAAAGCGCAAAAAATTAAACAAAAAGCTCATCGAAAAGAGAACCCACAGCAGTTCTTGAAAGCATTTTTATACGTTGCTAAGTATAAGCTAATCTTAAAAAAAGATGGTCAAGAAGAAGTTTATCAAGATTATTTAGAGGAAATTGAACAACAAAACTCCCCTACTCAACAAATCCTTTATTCTTATTTAGCTGAAAGTTTAAACGACTACTATAAAGAGAACCGTTACCGAATAAGGCAACGGACAAAAATAGATTCTACAGGAAGTGATTTTTTTACTTGGAGCGAAGCTGACTTTAAAAAGAATATTTATAAATATTACGAGCAATCATTAACAGATGAAAATGAGCTAATCAAAACTCCGTTAAAAGATTTTACCGAAGTTTTGAATTACGGAGAAAACTACAATCAGTACCAAAGTACTTTATACGATTTATTAGCTAAACGCTATATTGATTTTTTAAGAAATAATACTTACAATCCTTTTTCTAAAAAGACCCATTATTTAAACAATAAAGGTTTATTTGAAACTCCGGAAGATTTTGTAAAGATTGATTTATCTCACATAGAAGACGGGACCAATAAAATAAGAATCTTAGAAACTTACCAAAAATTAACCTTATTACACCTTCAACAAAAAGACTCTTTATCGGTATTAATTACCACTTTAGAACGCTTAGGGTATGTAAAGCAACAAGGCTCTTACACTAATTCTAAAGAATTATACGAAAAGGCTCTTCAAAATCTACTTGAAAATGTAAATAGTGACAATGAAAAAGCTTGGGTACGTTATAAACTGGCGGAGTTTTATTATAAAAATGCCGACAAGTATAAAACGCCAGATTACCTCAACAAAAGTCTTAGTTATATTGAAGAAATAAAAAATAAAATACCAAATTCTTACCCTGGCAAAGAAGCCCTAAAAATTGAAAACGCGATTACTTCCTCTCAAATTACGATTAAAACAAAACAGAAACCATTACCAAACCGTAAGTTTCGCGCTTTAGTAGAATTTAAAAATACAGATAGTTTATATTTAAAAGTCTACAAAACACCTTCGATTTTTATTGATCTCTACAATAGCCGCCTTAAAGATTCTATCGTTAAGGATTTATATGAAAATGCTGAAGTGTTTCAGCAGCAAGAATTTCAGCTTCCAAAAATTGAAAATCATTTCTCTTATTCTACAGAACTCTTGTTAGATGAATTGCCTGTAGGAAATTATATATTGCTGTTCAGTATTCATCAAAATCCTGATCTTGAAAAAGAAATTTATCAGTTTCAACAATTAAAAATCACTGATCTATCCTATACACAATTCGATTTTTTTGAAAATCAACAACTTTATATAACTAATCGAACCACTGGAAAACCGCTAAACAATGTAGAAGTAATTTTAGATGAAAGACCTTCAAAAATTTATACTTCAGACGAAAACGGTTTATTAAAAATACGCTATTCATCTTTAAAAAATTACTACCAAAAAGACATTAGTCTTTTTTATAAAGGTGACACTTTAAAAAGTACCATTAGATTCAGGAATAATTCTCACCATAATAGAAACTCCAAAAAAGATCCTCAAATTAGAAGTCATTTATTTACTGACCGAAGTATTTACCGTCCTGGCCAAACCATTTATTTTAAAGGAATACTTTCTTTCCAAAGTGAAAGTAAAGTTTTACCTAATGAAATGGTTCTTATTGAACTTCATGACACTAATCATGAGTTAGTAGATAGTTTAAGTATTACCACCAATCAATTTGGTTCTGTTCAAGGTGAATTTAAAATCCCAAAAAATGTACTCTCTGGCAATTTTAAAATTAGTTTAGATGAAAACTTCAAGGTAAGTTCCCCTCATTTTAATACGTATTTCAAGAAGACCGATAAAAATATTCAAGTTGAAGAATACAAACGCCCGAAATTTGAAGTTGAATTTAAGCCAATCGATGCTACCTATGTTTTAAACGATTCTATTCAATTAAAAGGAAAAGCAAATGCATTTTTTGGAGGAAACCTAACCAATGCTAAAGTGAGTTATACTGTTGACAGAATATCGAATTACAATTATAGATATTACTATCCCTACGCGAATCATTCTTCAGAAAGATTAACAACCGGTGAGACTACTACCGACAATAAAGGAAATTTCAAAATCAATTTTAAAGCCATTCCCGATGAAGATATTGATTCAGAAAAAAACCCTGTTTTTTCTTACCAAATAAATGCCACAGTAACTGATGTAAATGGAGAGACACACACCGCTCAACAAACCATAAGAGCGGGGTATCACGCTACAGAAATAAAAATCCAATCACCTTATGAAACTATTGTCGGAAAAAATCAGAAATTAAAAATTTCAGCTAGAGATTTAAATAATTTAGCATCTCAAGCTGAAGGAGAGTTAAAAATTTTCAAATACATTCAACCTGAACGAATTTTAGCCGATAGAGGTTGGCAAGCTCCAGATATTCAACAAATACCTAGGGAAGAATTTATTAATTACTTCCCTTACACACCTTATGATAGTTTAGACCTAGAAAAAAATTGGCCTAAAAAATTAATTTCTACTATTCCTTTAAAAATCGATTCTATTGCGACTATCAATATTGATGACTATAAAAACGAATTAAAAACCGGCTATTATCATTTAGAATTTAAAGGAAAAGGGAAATTAGGCTATTCAATAGAAGCCCAGAAAAAATTAAACATCATCAACCCTAAAGACGGTCTCGATCAATTAGACAAAGAATTCATCACTTATACTTACGAGCTAGAAAAAACGAATGGAAAACAAAAAGTCATAGTCAATTTCACAACTCCACTAGATAGCCTGCCTATTTTACTGAATATTGCTTTTGACGATAAGCTGGTAGAGCAAAAAAGCATTCAACTTACGCGAGGTGAAAATTCTTTTAGTTACTTTATTCCTAAAGATACCGACAATGTTTATTTAGAATATACTTTTAATCAGCTTGGCTACTATTATACAAATAATGAAAGTATTCACGTTCCACAGCCCACAGAAATAAATAAAAATCTTGAATTTGAAATAATCTCGTTTAAAAACAAACTCGAACCCGGCAGTCAAGAAACCTGGCAATTAAAAGTAATCGATCATAATAAAAAAGCAGCAAATGCAGAAGTTTTAGCGAGCATGTACGATGCTTCTTTAGATGAATTTGTTTCTCACGATTGGCAGACCCAACTCTATAAAAAGCCTTATTACTATAAAGGCAATGGTTTACCAAATTCAAGCATCGGAATTAATAATTTTCACACAACAAACTTTTATAAAAGCAACTCTTACTTTCCTTTCTATTACGGTAATCATTTTACATATACAAGCTTTAAAAACTTTGGTTATAGCTTTACCAATTCCTTTAATAGCAATAAAATATATTTAAGAAGTTTAGTAAAAGAAACAGAAAAAAAAGATGGCTATGTTTCTGGAACAATAAAAGATGATACCGGTTTACCGCTTCCGGCAGCAAATGTGGTTATTAAAGGAACTTCAACAGGAACCCAAACCGATTTTGACGGAAATTACACCATTGAAGCTAATCCCAATGATATTTTAATAATTAGCGCTATTGGCCATAGAACCATAGAACGAAAAGCAAATCAGGCTGGATTAATTATAATGCAGGAAGACGTATCTACTTTAGAGGAAGTTGTCGTAACAGGTTTTGACAACGTAGACAAACGTTTATTCACCGGTGCTAATTCTACTATTAATGCTGTAGCAAATGTTACTGCTACGTTAGAAGGAAAAGCAGCAGGAGTAAATGTTACTGGCACTTTTGGCGCTTCTCCAAAAATAACCATTCGTGGAGCTTCTTCTATCTATGGCGAGAACAAACCGTTAATTGTTATAGATGGTAAAGTAATTGAAGAGTCTTCTAATATAAACTTCAATGATTTATCGGCTGGAGAATTTTCAATAGAAGGAATCAACGCTAAAGATATTGCCTCCATCAATATAATCAAAGATTCAGCCGCTACTGCTTTATATGGTGCTCGTGCTTTAAATGGAGTCGTAATTATTACAACAAAAGCCGCTGAAGAAGAATTACAACAAGTAGAAACGAGGACCAACCTAAAAGAAACCGCTTTCTTCTTTCCGCAGTTAAAAACCAATAAAAAAGGAGAAGTTATTTTTGAGTTTGAGAGTCCCGAAGCCTTAACCCGTTGGAATTTTCAAGCCTTTGCACATGATAAAAATTTACATCAGGCGAAACTCAACTTAACAACGATTACCCAAAAAGACCTCAACATTATTCCTAACTTTCCTCGCTTTTTTAGAAGTAAAGACACCGTGATTATTTCTGCTAAAGTGAATAATTTATCGAAAAAAACTCTTCACGGAATGATTCAACTGGAATTCACCGATGAAGTTACGCAAGAGAAAATCACACTCGTTACGGATAAAAATAGGGTCAAAAATTTCAGTATTTCTCCAAAAGGAAATTCTGAGGTCAGTTGGACCTTAGCCATTCCTGAAGGACTTTCAGCAGCGCGTTATCGCATTGTCGCTAAAGCCGGAAACTTTTCAGATGGCGAAGAAAATATAATTCCAGTACTTTCTAATCGAGTTTTCATCACTGAAACTCTCCCTATTTGGGTGAATCCCAACCAGAAGAAAAGCGTGACTTTCAACAACCTAAAAAACAATACTTCTAAAACTTTAGAAAACCATCAATTGGTGTTTGAATACACTTCTAATCCTGCCTGGACGAGTTTACAAGCACTTCCCTATTTAATTGAATATCCATACGATTGTGCCGAACAGACGTTCTCGAAAATGTATGCTAATTATTTAACCACGGTTCTTCTAGAGAAAAATCCGGAAATAAAGAAAACACTTCAGCAATGGAAAAATCATAAAACGGAACTTTCAGCTTTCAATACCAATGAAGAATTAAAGCAAATTGTATTACAAGAAACGCCTTGGTTAAAAGATACTGAAAGCAAGAAAGAGCAACAAAAACGCTTAGCGCAACTGCTAGCCGTTAACGAAACTAAAACAAGAACGCAGCAAGCCTTAAACAAACTTTCAAACCTTCAATTAAGCTCCGGGGCTTTTCCTTGGTTTATTGGTGGTAGAGCTAACCCGTATATTTCGTTGCACATTTTAAAAGGAATGGGAAGACTGCTAAGTATTTCCCCTGAACTAGAAGAAAATGATACTTTCGATGATATCACCACCGATCTTCTTATTTATCTTGATGACGAGTTTTTAAAAAGAAAATTTACTAATGGAGACTTAAAATTTTCTACAGATGAAATCAATTACGTTTATGCTAGGAGCTTTTTTTATGGATTTAAATATCAAAAATTTGAAAATTTCAAAGAAAAATTATTAGAAGACTTAGAAAAAAATTGGATTTCATTACCTATTCAATCTCAAATGACTTTGGCTGTTATAGCTCATCGTTACAACAAACATAAATTAGCCACTACCATTTTAGAATCACTTAAAGAAAACGCAGTTATCGATTCTGAATACGGAATGTACTGGAAAGAAGTAGTAAATAGCCGTTATTGGTATAATGCGCCAATCGCTACCCAAGCTTTAGCAATAGAAGCATTTGCAGAAATCAATAAAGATCAAGAAGCCATTAATCAATTAAAAACTTGGTTATTAAGAAACAAAAAGACAGAAGCTTGGAGTTCTACAAAAGCTACTACTGAAGCTGTTTATGCCCTATTGATTCAAGGTAACAAAGAATACCTAAATGCTGAAGCCCCTATAATTAAAATAGGTAATCAAAAATTAGATATAAAAAGTGATCAAAAAACAGGCTATATAAAAACCTCTTTCCCAGCAAAAGAAATTTCTAAAGATATGGCTACGGTAGAAATTAAAAACAATTCAGATTCGCCACAATACGGTGCTTATTACTGGCAGTATTTTGAAGAATCAGACCAAGTGGAAGCTAACCATCAACAAGAACTTCTTATTGAAAAAAAATTATTTAAAAAAGTAGAAAATGATAGTGGATCAAAGTTAATTCCTATTGAAAAAACATCCTTAAAAATTGGAGATTTAGTGACCGTTAGATTAGTGATTAAAGCGAAAGAAGACTTCAGTTTTATGCACTTAAAAGATATGCGTGCTGCCGGATTAGAACCCGTAGATGTACTTTCTGAATATAAATGGCAAGATGGTTTAGGCTATTATCAAAGCACCAAAGATGTGGCTACTCACTTTTTCTTTGATGAAATTAAAAAAGGAACTTATGTTTTTGAATATCATTTAAGAGTAAACAATCCAGGAAATTTCTCTAACGGATTTACGCAACTGCAAAGTATGTACGCCCCAGAATTTAAAGTACAAACTGAAGGAAGTCGAGTAAAATTGAAGGAATAATTGAACTTGTCATATTTCTATTAGCTTTTTGACGCGTGCAACAAAATCTGGTAGTATAAATGATATTAGTTTAGATTCTAAAATAAAATTATTGATCTTTCTTGTTTTCGTCAGTCCGTGCTTAAGATAGAAAAGCTATTCTTCAAGTAACAGCCCCTGAATCAAGTTCAGGGTGACGGCAAGTTTTATGATCAATTAAATAGAATATAAGAATAAGTTCCTCCTGAAGAACTATTCTTCTGGCGGATAATTTTCTAACGCTTTTTCTACTACTTCTGTAAAAAAATACATCCGTTCTTCCGGACTGGCATTTTGATTGAATTTATGTTCTACTACGCCCTGCCAATATAACTCATCATTTTCAGCATTGGTAAATTCCAAAGTGATACTCATATATAAGCTGGAACCACCTACAGGAATTCCACCGGATATTCCTCCTCCCACGGCTCCACCGCCACCGCCAACACCTAGACCAATACTACTGTTGCTTTGTTTTTCAAAAACTTCTGTATAGAAATTTATTTTAAAATCTGGATTGGCAGAAGATATAAATCCACGTTTACTCAATCCTGTATTTAAGGCTTCTATTAATCGCTCTTCATCAAGTTCACTTAAACCGGTTTCTATTTGATCATAGAAATTATAAGATTTAAACTGATCAAAATTCACTTTGCGATCGTAATCAAAATATGCTTTAGGTCCTCCACAAGAAGTTAAAAGCACTATAAAGAGTAAACTTATAAAAGGTAAGAATCGTTTCATTGTCTGTAATTTAGTCTACTAAAAATAACAAAAACTATCTTCTTATTGCTCAATATAACCTATCATTAACAAAAAAGCGGAAACTTAAAACAGTTTCCGCTCTCTCAATTTTCTATTGATGGTGGTTAATGCTCGGGATCTTTATTCAAAATTTCCCAAAGCTTATCTTTTAATTCTTGTAAACCAGTTTGTGCTACCGAAGAAATAAACACATAAGGAACTTCTTTAAAAGCTTCCTTCAATTGTTCATTCAATTCGGCTTTTAATTCTTCATCTAACATATCGGTTTTCGAAATTGCAATCAATCGGTCTTTATCCAACAATTCCGGATTGTACCGGCGCAATTCATCTAATAGAATTTCATATTGCTTTGCTACATCTTCTGCATCACAAGGCACTAAAAACAACAAAGTAGAATTTCGTTCAATATGTCTTAAAAAGCGATAGCCTAAACCTTTCCCTTCTGCGGCTCCTTCAATAATTCCAGGAATATCGGCAACGACAAAAGTCTGGTAATCACGATGCTTTACAATCCCCAAATTAGGTTTTAAAGTCGTAAACTCATAATTCGCAATTTTAGGCTTTGCAGCTGTAATTACTGAAAGTAAAGTAGACTTGCCTGCATTTGGGAAACCAACTAAACCTACATCGGCCAATACTTTTAGCTCTAACGTTATATCTCTTTCTTGACCTTCTATTCCAGGCTGTGCATAACGCGGCGTTTGATTGGTAGAAGATTTAAAATGCCAGTTTCCTCGACCGCCCATTCCTCCTTTAGCTATAATAATCTCCTGTTCGCTATCCGTAACTTCATCAATTGTTTCATTGGTATCGGTATCTCTAATTACCGTTCCCAAAGGAACATCTACATAAATATCTTCTCCATCTGCTCCTGTGCTTCGTTGTTTTCCTCCATTTTCTCCATGACCCGCTTTAATGTGTCGCTTAAAACTAAACTCATAAAGCGTCCATAAATCTTTGTTACCACGAATAATGACATGACCACCACGACCGCCATCACCTCCATCAGGACCTCCCTTGGCTATATATTTTTCACGATGTAAATGCATAGAACCTTTCCCTCCTTTTCCAGAGGAAACATGCAATTTTACATAGTCAATAAAATTTCCGTCTTTCATATTCCTTCTCCACTGCTGTGGAAATTTTTAAAATTAAACCTACTCTAAGTAAGTTTTATAATTGATCTATCACTTTGCTTAAGCGTTGGGTAATCTCATCAATGCTTCCTACACCATCTACCCCAAAGTATTTGTCTTGTTTTTTGTAATAATTTTTAAGAATGGCTGTTTCGTCGTAATAAACTTTAATACGATTTCTAATTACATTTTCGTCGGCATCATCAGCACGACCGGAAGTTTTTCCGCGTTCCAATAAACGTTGTACTAAAACCTCATCCTCAACTTCTAAAGCAATCATGGCGTTAACCGAATCGTTCTTGCTTTCTAATAATTTATCTAAAGCTCCTGCTTGAGCTTCAGTACGAGGGAAACCATCAAAAATAATTCCTTTGGCTTCAGGATGCTTATCAACTTCTGCATTTAGCATGTTAATGGTTACCTCATCAGGTACTAACTGACCTTTATCTATAAAAGACTTGGCTTTTTTACCCAATTCTGTTTCATTTTTCATGTTGTAACGAAAAACGTCTCCGGTAGATATGTGTACCAATTCATATTTCTTTTTTAAGATATCTGCCTGTGTTCCTTTTCCGGCTCCCGGAGGGCCAAACAATACGATGTTTGTCATTTAGCTTTATTTAAGTTGATATATTTCTGGTAAATTTCTTCCTAAACCGTCGTAATCTAAGCCATAACCTACAATAAATTTATTAGGAATTTCCAACCCAATATAATCTATTCTATGTGATTTTTTATAGGCTTCAGGTTTGTAACAAAGCGTTGCAATACGATAACTTGCTACTTCTTCTGCTTCTAAAATTTTAATTATTTCTGATATGGTATTGCCGGTATCTACAATATCTTCCACCACAATAATAGGTTTGCCTTTTAGGTTATTAACACCAATTAAATTTTGAATAGTTCCTGTGGAAGAAGTACCTTCATACGATTTTAGTTTCGTAAACTCCACTTCACAATCACCGTTGTATTTTTGCGTTAAGGCTGCTGTAAATTGATAGGCTCCATTTAAAACTCCTAAAAACACAGGTGTTTCCCCTTGGTAATCTTCACCTATTCGTAGGGCTAGCTTGGCTATACGCTCTTCAATTTCTGCTGAAGATATAAAAGGGACAAAGGTTAAATCGTGTAACTGAAGCATGCTTAGTTGAGTTTTCACTCTGTTTTTTGCAAAGATAAGGATTACAGAGAGAAAGCCTATTTTTTCGTTAAATCTCTTAAAAAGAATTATTTTTGCTGAAATGAATTGCGTTAGGGATTGAGGCAGTTGTTTAAGCTCTTTTGTTTTGTCATTTCGAGCGAAGTCGAGAAACAAAACGAAAAGCGAATGCCAAAAGCCTGCCGGCAGGCAAGCAGGCCCGCCCCGATAGGGAAACGTTCACAGTTTGACTCCGTTAAATGTGACATTTGAATAAATTGATTTTTAAACTAGAAACCTTCAACATAATAAACATGCATAACTATTTTTCTTCAGATTTTAAACTCGGTATCCTTGGCGGCGGTCAGTTGGGTAAAATGATGTTGTACGATACGCGAAAATACGACATCCAAACCTATGTGCTTGAAGCCAATCCCGAAGCACCGTGCAAAATTGCATGTGATGTTTTTGAGCAGGGCGATTTGATGGATTTTGATACGGTAGTGAATTTTGGGCGAAAAGTAGATGTACTCACGTTCGAAATTGAATTGGTAAACGTAGATGCTTTAGAGCAATTGGAGAGTGAAGGCAAAAAAGTTTATCCATCTTCGGCAACCTTGAGAAAAATTCAGGATAAGGGCGTGCAGAAACAATTTTATGCTGAAAAAGGAATTCCAACAGCCGATTTTACGGTTTATGATGAAAAATATGAATTAACGGAAGCTTTAGTTCGGAAAGAATGGGAATATCCATTTGTATGGAAAAGTTGTACCGGCGGTTATGATGGTAAAGGTGTTTCGGTGATTCGAGAAGAAGAAGATATGATTCCGTTACCGGAAGGTACTTGTTTAGCTGAAAAAATGATTCCGTTTAAAAATGAATTAGCGGTAATTGTAGCAAGAAATGTTTCAGGTGAAGTAAAAACCTATCCGGTGGTGGAGATGGAATTTCACCCGGAAGCCAACCAAGTAGAATACGTGATTTGCCCAGCCAGAATTGAAGACCACGTGGCTGAAAAAGCCAGAGCAGTAGCCAAAAAAGTTTCAGAAAGTTTTGAGCATGTGGGTTTATTAGCGGTAGAAATGTTTCAAACCGAAGATGATGAAATTTTGGTCAACGAAGTTGCACCACGACCTCATAATAGTGGTCACTACAGTATAGAAGCAAGTTTTACGAATCAGTTTGAGCAACATATCAGAGCAATTTTAGATTTGCCTTTAGGAGAAACAGATAGTAAAGTGGGTGGCGTAATGGTAAACTTAGTCGGTGATGAAAATCACGAAGGCCAAGTGCATTATCAAAACATTGAAAAGATTATGCAAATGCCCGGCGTAACGCCACATATTTATGGGAAGAAACAAACACGTCCTTTTAGAAAAATGGGACACGTGACTATCGTGAACAAAGATCTAAGTGAAGCCCGAAGAATTGCAGAAGAAGTGAAGAAAGAGATAAAAGTAATCGCGAGAGGTTAGAAAGCTGTAAATTCTAATTCATTTAATAGCTAAAACGTAATTTCTTTGTCAACAACTCAAAAAAATTCCCTCTATTTTTAAGGGAAGGTGCCGAAGGCGGAAGGGTTAAAATAAAAAGCAAAAAAATAAAAATATGAGTAAAGTAGGAATTATTATGGGAAGTACAAGTGATCTTCCAGTGATGCAAGAAGCCATTGATATTTTAAAGGGGTTTGATATTGAGGTGGAAGTTGATATTGTTTCAGCTCACAGAACTCCAGAAAAATTATTTGATTACGGAAAAAACGCTCACGAACGTGGTTTTAATGTGATCATCGCCGGTGCGGGTGGTGCAGCTCACCTTCCGGGAATGATTGCTTCACTTTCACCACTTCCGGTGATTGGCGTTCCTGTAAAATCAAGAAACTCAATTGACGGTTGGGATTCTGTTCTTTCTATTTTACAAATGCCGGGCGGTGTTCCTGTAGCCACCGTAGCTTTAGACGGAGCCAAAAATGCCGGGATTCTAGCGGCGCAAATTATTGGCGCTGCAGATAAATGTGTGCTCGACAAAATTTTGGTCTATAAAGAAGGTTTAAAACAAAAAGTAATCAAAGGTGCGGAAGAAGTGAAAAATAAATAATATTTATACCATTGTAAAAAATCGACCTCACAGACTTTATAAGTTGTGAGGTCTTTTTATTTATTAAAAATTACGGATAATTTAATTGCATATAAATCATCAATAAGACTCCAATTAAACTCATAATTAAAATAAAAGAAGACATTTTAAATTCTTTTTTTAAAATAATAAGATATAACGAAAATCCTATATTAAATAGAGTAACTAAAATAGAGGGAATAATAAACAACTGAAATATTGCTCCTAAAAATACTGACTCAAACCGATAGTTCCATTGCAAACAGATTGCTCCTAAAGTTATTACAGCAAAGCTATTTGATACTAACATCACCTTTGAAAAATCAGAAAGTTTAAAGTGTTTGTCTGTATTCATTACCTTAGATTATTTACCAATACTTATCTAAAAGATTTTATTTTTAAATTGCTATTAAAATAACATTGGTTTTTAATTCTTTTTTAAAATACAAATAAAGAATCTTTTAATAAATTTTTATATTTCAAAAATTTACATATATAAAATCATGACTATCTACAAGGCAAAGAAAAGTATATCTATCTATATTTTTTTATTATTATTTTTTATACTTTTCTTAATTATACTTTTCTATTCAAAAGAAGATCAGGTCTTAAATTTTATAATCGCTTCCATTCCTTTAATCCTACTAATCTGGATCATTCTTAGTACTAAATACAAAATACAAGAAAAAAATCTGCATTATCGTTCTGGGTTTATAAAAGGTAAAATTAATATTAATGAAATAAAAGAAATTACTATAGGTAAAACAAAATGGTCCGGTTTAAAGCCAGCTCTTGCTACTAATGGTTTAATTATAAAATATAATTTTGAAGAAATTTATATAGCACCTATTAAAAAAGCTGAAATACTTAAGAAGTTATTAAGTATTAATCCAAATATAAAAGTTAAAGAATAAACTAAGTAATTTCACTTAAAATCTAAATTTACAATCAGTTTAATCTAACTGAAATCCCCTTACTCTTCGTATCTTTACGTTTTCCAGAAAAACAAACTATGAGTCAAGAAAATCCTTTATTGGAGCCATTTAACGCTGCTCCATTTTCTAAAATAGAAAACGAACATTTTAAACCGGCTTTTCAAGAAGCCATTACAAAAGCCAAAGCAGAAATTGATGCCATCACGGCTAACGAAGAAGCTCCAACTTTTGAAAATACCCTAGAAGCTTTAGAATTTGCTGGAGAAACGCTAAGTAGGGTTTCCAGTATATTTTTCAATTTAAATTCGGCAGAAACCAATGAAGAGATTCAACAAATCGCACAAGAAGTTTCCCCTTGGTTAAGTGAATTTAGTAATGACTTGACGCTAAATGAAGAATTATTTAAACGCGTAAAAGCAGTTTACGAGCAAAAAGAAAGCTTAGATCTTACTGTAGAACAAAAAACGCTTCTCGATAAACATTACAAAAGCTTTACCCGAAACGGAGCTAACCTACCGGAAGACAAAAAACAAAAACTCCGTGAAATTGATAAAGAACTTTCAAAACTTTCGCTTTCATTTGGAGAAAATGTATTGGCAGAAACCAATCGCTACGAATTGCATATTGAAGATGAAAGTGAACTCAAAGGTTTACCGGAAAGTGAATTAGAAAATGCCAACCTATTAGCCAAAGCCAAAGGAAAAAGCGGTTATATTTTCACACTGCAATACCCGAGTTACATTCCGTTTATGAAATATGCGGAGAATAGAGAATTACGTAAAAAACTTGCAATTGCTTTTGGCGCCAAAGGTTTTCAAAATGATGAATATGATAACCAAGAGAATGTTTTAAAAATTGCCAAACTTCGCCACGAGCGCGCCAATTTATTAGGCTTTAAAACCCACGCTCATTTTATTTTAGAAGAGCGTATGGCCAAAAGTCCTGAGAAAGTAAACGACTTTTTAAATGAAATGCTCGAAAAGGCAAAACCTGCCGCACAAAAGGAATTTGATGAATTAGAACAATTTGCTAAAGAACTGGACGGTATCGATCATTTAGAAAAATGGGATAGCGCATATTATGCTGAAAAATTAAAGCAAAAGCGTTTTCAATTAGACGATGAACAACTGAAACCTTATTTTAAACTTGATAATGTGATTCATGGAGTCTTTACAGTTGCTAAAAAACTTTATGATCTTCATTTTAAAGAGGTTTTTGATGTAGATAAATACCACGAAGAAGTAAAAACTTACGAAGTTTATGATGGTGACCATAACTTTCTAGCGCTTTTTTATGCCGATTTTCATCCACGTGAAGGAAAAAGAAATGGTGCTTGGATGACGATCTACAAAGACCAAAAAGTGAAAGACGGAAAGAATGAACGTCCGCATGTTTCTAACGTTTGTAATTTTACCCGACCAACTTCTAAAAAACCATCCTTACTAACTTTTAATGAAGTAACCACGTTATTTCATGAATTTGGTCACGCTTTACACGGTATGTTAGCTAACTCTATCTACCCCAGTTTATCGGGAGCTTCAGTCTATTGGGATTTTGTTGAACTACCCAGCCAAATGCTAGAAAATTGGTGCTACGAACCGGAAGCTTTAGAATTGTTTGCTCGCCATTATGAAACAGACGAAGTGATCCCCATGGAAATGATTGAGAAAATCAAAAAATCAGCTAATTTTCATGAAGGGATGCAAACCGTTCGCCAATTGAGTTTCGGAATGTTAGATATGGCTTGGCACGCTGTAGATCCTTCTACAATTAATGATGTAAAAGCAAATGAATTAAAAGCTTTTGAAGCTACTAAACTGTATCCTGATGTCGCTGAAAACTGTATGAGCACTTCTTTTTCTCATATTTTCCAAGGCGGTTATTCAGCAGGATATTATTCCTATAAATGGGCAGAAGTATTAGATGCCGATGCCTTCGCTTATTTTCAAGAAGAAGGGATTTTTAATAAAACCGTTGCCGATAAATTTAAAGACCATATTTTAAGTAAAGGAGGCACCGAAGATCCTATGGTTTTATATAAGCGTTTCCGCGGACAAGAACCTAATCCGGAAGCTTTATTAAAGCGCGCTGGATTGATTTAATTATAAAAGAGTTCTAGACAATCCTATCTTGAGAGCACTCTTAAGACTCAAACTAACAAAAAATCCCGGACTATGATGTCCGGGATTTTTTATAAATATTCCAATCAACCTGAGCTTGTTTCAGGGTCTCCTCCTATTAAATTTCAATAAAATCAAGATACTGAACCAAGTTTAGCCTGACATAGATAACAATTTTTACTCTTCAATCCAGCTTATTACCTTTTCATCCGTTGGCAAAGTTCTTGGGTCGATTACCTCCACTACTTTTCCTTCTTCATTAATTAAGTATTTTTGAAAGTTCCAAGAAACATCAGAATCTGCATATCCGTTTTTAGATTTTTGAGTAAGAAATTGATAAAGCGGATGCATATCATCTCCTTTTACTGAAATTTTACTCATCATCGGGAAAGTAACTCCGTAGTTGCGTTCACAAAACTGAGCGATTTCTTCATCTGTCCCTGGTTCTTGACTAGCAAAATTGTTTGCAGGAAATCCTATGATTACAAAATCATCGTCTTTATACTTTTGGTAAAGTTCTTCTAATTGTTTGTATTGAGGTGTTAATCCACATTTACTAGCGGTATTTACAATCATTACTTTCTTTCCTTTTAAAGAACTTAAATCGAAAGCATTTCCTTCAATATCTTCTACTTGAAATTGATAAATGGTATTTTCCATATGTTTTTTGTTTTGTGCTGTTATCGCTATTGGGATGAGTAAACACAATAAAATAATTTTCTTCATTTTATAAAGGTTGATTACCGGAAGCTTCTCTGGCCAACGTAGCCTCGTCTTCCTTTTTTTCAAATTGAGCATCTAAATATAATAAAGATTCGGCGGTAGCTTTAGTACCTCCTGCAACTTTTAATTTATCGAGTAAATCTAATACCAATGCTTCTTCTTCGATTTGTTCTTTTACAAACCACTGACCAAAATTCCAAGTTGCCCAATCTTTTTCTTCTTGGGCTAAATTTACAATTTCATAAATGGCTTCGGTATTATCTACTTCGTGTTGAAACACTTTTTCTAAGCATTCCTGTAAATTTTCAGGGTCATTAGCAGGTTCGTCTATACCGGTAATTCTTACTCTTCCACCACGTTCCATAATGTAATCCATCACTTTAATCATATGGTTACGCTCTTCTTGTGCATGACGGAAAAGAAAATTAGCTACTCCTGCAAACCCTTCACTATCTGCCCAAGCACCTAAAGAAAGGTATATTTGAGAAGCCGTTGCTTCTTTCCTTACTTGACGGTTTAAAATCTCTTCAATTTTTTCTGAAAGCCTGTTTGTATTCATCGGTTTATTTTTAGTTTGAAGGTAGGCAAACTCACAGGCATAGGGAAGTCCATTTTCAATTTTTTAACAGAGTTATTTTATCTTATTAGGATTCTTTTTTACAAATGAAGCCCAACCAGAATAACTTTTACCACTTTCTACCCGACCGGCATTATAAAAATGACAAACCGCTGCAGCCAGACCATCGGTAGAGTCTAAATTTTCGGGTAGGCTTTTCAATTTCAAGTTACTTTGCAACATTCTAGCAACTTGCTCTTTACTGGCATTTCCGTTACCGGTAATGGCCATTTTTATTTTCTTCGGAGAATATTCTGTAATCGGGATTTCCCTGCTTAATCCCGCAGCCATGGCCACACCTTGCGCTCTTCCCAATTTCAACATCGATTGCACATTTTTTCCAAAGAAAGGAGCTTCAATGGCAATTTCATCGGGATGATATGCGTCTATTAAATCAATGGTACGCTCAAAAATCAATTTCAATTTTACGTAATGATCATCGTATTTTTTCAGCATCAACTCATTTAATTGCATAAACTGCATTTGCTTTCCTATTACTTTTATGAGTCCAAACCCCATAATACTTGTTCCCGGATCAATGCCTAAAATTATTTTTTCTGTTTTCAAACTAAATATTTGTTTCTTTGTGTATGCGATGGCTTCACTACAAATCTAAGCAATTGTTTTCACTACTTTTAAAAGTAGCCTTGCTTTCTACCATTTGTCTTTTTATTTACCATAAGCTCACGCAAAATAATGAGTTAAGTTGGGCAGACTTCAATTTACAACTTCAGCATATTCAATTTTCAGATTTTGTTTTCTTATTGGTTTTAAGTGTTTTCAATTGGAGTTTAGAGACTTTTAAATGGAAGAAATTAGTGCATAAAATTGAATTCATTACTTTTCGTCAAAGTGCTTTTCAACTTTTAAGTTCTCACGCAATAGCCATTCTCACTCCTAACCGGATTGGTGAATATGGAGCTAAACCAATGTTTTTCAGCAAGAACTATTGGAAAAAAATTGTACTTTATAATTTCTTTGGAAATATGAGTCAGCTATTAGTAACTGTGCTGTTCGGGATACTTGCAATTATTCTTTTATTGAATAACTCTGCTTTTAGTTTGAGCTTTATTTCATTTAAAAATATTTTAATTGCGAATTTTATTCTTATTGCATTCCTATTTTTTCTTTGGAAATCTTCTTACGTCAAAGAGCAACTTTATAGACTTCAAAAATCCTTTTGTGAATTTTCAAATAAAAACCGAATTGAAATTTTGGGGTTGTCCTTAGCGAGATATTTAGTTTTCAGTCATCAATTTTATTTTTTATTACTATTGCTGAATGTTGAAATTTCTTACTTCGATGCTATGAGCTGTATTTTTTCGATGTATTTTTTAGCTTCTGTTCTACCCAGTATTTTCTTTTTAGAAGCAATTGTAAAAGGAGGAATTGCAGTTTGGTTATTTTCTTTTTTTCAAGTGAATGCTTTACCGGTATTAGTGATAAGTTCACTCATGTGGCTCTTCAATTTTGCATTTCCGGCAATCATGGGGAGTTTATTACTTTTTAAATTTCAACCTCGGTTTCAACTGAATTTCGCTAAGTTATGGAAATAATCATTTCTATGTTTATTTCAGCTAGTTATGCAACGTTAATGCTTTGGTTGTTGTACGGAATTTTTAAACTGAAGACTTTTCATTTAACCGAAGAAACTCAAAAAGCGAGCTTTTCTATTTGTATTCCGTTTAGAGATGAAGCCGAAAATTTACCCCAACTTTTAATAAGTTTAGAAGCGATAGATTATTCAACAGAACTTTTTGAAATCATTTTCATTAACGATGGTTCTGGAGATGATTCTGTAAAAATTGTAGAAGAGTTTATTCAGCAACATCCGCAGCTTTACATGCTGCTTTTACACAATTCTGCAAAAGCGATTTCACCTAAAAAAGAAGCCTTGAGCAAAGCAATTCAGCATTCCAGTAAAGAATACCTGGTGACTACCGATGCTGATTGTGAAGTTCCAAAAAAGTGGTTATTGTATTTTAATGCAATGATCATTCAACAAAAATCTGAATTTATTGCCGGCCCGGTAAGTTATATTTCCTCAGGAAGCTTTTTAGATAAATTTCAAACCTTGGATTTTTTAAGTTTACAAGCGGCAACTTTAGGGGGCTTTGGAAACAAGGAAGCTTTTCTCTGTAATGGTGCTAATCTCTGCTACAAAAAAGATAGTTTTTTAGAAGTAAACGGATTTGATAATGATAAAATTGCTAGTGGAGATGATATCTTTCTCTTAGAAAAAATGCAATTGAACAAGAAAAAAATTAATTACTTATCCAATGTTGAAGCTTGTGTTAAAACCCTACCTCCACAAACTTTTAAAGCACTGTTAAAGCAGCGTATTCGTTGGGCTTCGAAAACTTCAGCTTATAAAAATAAAACGAGTTTACTTACCGCTGTGATTGTATTTTTAGCGAATCTGTTTTTTTTAATTTTCTTTTTCGGAGCTATTTTTCAACTGCTGGCTTGGCAAGCTTTTATCTTACTGCTTATTTTAAAACTGAATTTAGACTTCTTTATACTTTATAAAACAGCAGAATTTTACGAGCAGCCTCATTTAATGAAAAGTTATATACCTATTGCTTTTCTTCATCCACTTTTTATAGTGAATTCTGCATTTCTCTCTATTTTAAAATCTTATGAATGGAAAGGGAGAAACTTTAAGAAATAAAACTTCCTTAAAAATTAATTTTATCTGAAATATTTTACCTTTATCGTAAAAAATTTCAAAATGAATAAATTATTAGCCTTAATTATTCCTTTTTTGTTATTTCCTATAATAGTAGAAGCTCAGGAAATTTATACTTTTAATGGTAAAAACTATGAGTTTCACACCGCTGCAAAGGGAGATCTTACTCTATTTTGGAATACATCTAACAAGTATTATCATTATTTTATAGAAAAGGATGGAGAATTAATCGAGTTGACCAACACCGAAGAGAATGGAAAATTTAAAAAAGAATACCAACAAACGCTTGAGGAATTAACACCTGAAACTAATATTCCAACAGATAAACTAAAGTTTACCCTTACCGATTTTGAAGATTATGTAAAAGAACATAATGCTACTATTACAGGAAGCTCTTACGATAAAGACGAAGACTCAAAGACAGGAATAAGACTAGGCTTATTTGGAGGAGTTACCAATTCTGTTTATACCGATAATCCTGCTAATGAAAAATCTATTGTTGGAGGAGTGGAACTGGAAATTTATGGTAAAAATAAATTTAAAAGACACTCCTTTTTCAGTCAATTTCGTCATACTTTTAAAAATGAAGATTTTGAATATTCTAAAACAGCGCTTAGTTTTAATTACCGTTTTAAAATAATCAATGCTAATTGGTTTCATCTTTATGTAGAAGGGGAATTTGTAGATATTTATTATTATGAAAATCCGAGTTACGAAGTTAGAGAAAGTCCTTCTAAAGCTCCAAAAATTGTTTCAGAGAGCGATTTTGCATTGGATTTACCTTTAAGCTTAGGAGCCGGAATGGCAATTAAGATTGGAAAAGGTACTTTTCTAACGCTAAGCTATAACGATTTTATCGCAGCAGGAGTAGATGATAATGGTGAAACACCTATCGATTTTACAGCTGGTTTAAAGTTTAATTTATAAATTATTCTGAAGCGATTACCAAGGGTAATTTAAAAGAAGCTTTTACAGGAATACCTCGCTTTCTAGCTGGGTATATTTTTGGCAATTGATGAATAGACTCTTCTAACCAGCTTTTCATTTGAGGTAGCTTATCTTGAATTAAGGCTGAAGTTTCTAAAGAATCTAACTCAGGCCTTCCTTCAGAATTAATAGAAATAAAAAGCATCATTTTTTCTTGAATAGAATCTGATAAAACCACTTTTTTATGTTGAAGAGATTGATATATTTTTAAAGTGAGCTGCTTTTCAAAACACGTTTTTTTCTCTTGAGTTTCAGTAAAAGATTCACATTCTTTAAAAGAAGGATAAACCTCTACCTCTTGCCAATTAAATTCTTTTAGCTCTTCCTGAATAATTTCATCGGAAGAGATTTTTTTGGTTTCAAAGTTTTGACACCCCAAACATAAAAGTAACAGTAAAAGGTAACTATACTTCATACAAGTAAAATTAAGTATTCTTTAGAAAGCATACTTCTTATTTCACTTATATTTTAATAACAACCTTATAAACATTTATTTTTTAGCTAAATGTTGTTGTTCTTTTAAATCACTTAAGCGTTCTTTTGCCAAAAACAGGTAATATTTTGCCTTGTGTTCTTTTTTAAATTTATTGATAAAAAGCTGATAGTAATTAATTTTGGCTTGCACGTCTTTATAATAATTATCCACACAAACCGCCAATTCATATTGCGCACGGTAATTTTTAGGAGATTCTTCTAAAGCAATTTTAAAATTATCGATAGCCTGTTTAAACTTTTTTTGTTTTTGTAAACTCAATGCGAAACTTGTGTAATAATCATCTAAGGGTTGATCTGCCAAAACAACAGCTACTCTTAAAAAGCTTTCCGCTTCCTGATAGCGTTCTAACATGAGTAAACTTTTCCCAGCAAATAAACCTGCCAATTGATGATTGTTTTCCAATTGAATTACTTCCTTAAATTGTTGTGCAGCTTTTTCATATTCTTTTAAATTAAAATAGCAGTAACCCAAATTTAGATGAATAAAAACCGATTTTTTATTTAACTGAAGAAGTTGTTCAAACCTACTTTTAGCTAAATAGTAATTTCTTTGTGCAAGTGCATTTTGAGCTAACAAACTTAGTATTCCCGTATTTTCAGGATAAGATGATAATGCTTTTTCTCCTAAATTTTCAACTTCCACATGATTCTTCTTTTCATAGTGAACCTTAGCAAGTTCATATAAAGCTTTTTGATGATGCTCATCTATTTCTAAAACCTTCTTAAAATCTTGGATAGCTGTTGTATCCTTCAATTTTTCTTTAACTAAAGCTAAACGATAATAAAAATCGGGGTTTTCTGGATAATGCTGGATGAGTTCTCTAAAAAGACTATCGGAAAGTTGGTATTTGCTGTTTTGATAATAGAGTTTTGCTAATCTACTTTTAGCCACCACAAGCTCTTGATTTTGCTGAATGGCCTCTTCATAATTTCTAATCGCTAAACTCAAATTTCCGGTAGCTTGATAAGCTTGTGCGATTTTCTGATAAGTTGCTGCTGAAATTTTGGGAGTGCTTTTTTGATAAAGCTCAATTGCTTTTTGATAATTACCCATTGCAAACAAACTATCGGCAAGCTGAAAGGCCGAAGTCTGTGCTTCGGCTTTAAATAGATATAAAAATACTATACTAAAAAATATTCTATTCACTTACTTGAAAAAGTATAGGTAGCGTATAAAATACATTAACCGGTTCACCATCTTTTTCTCCAGGTTTCATTCTTGGTAACATCGCAACAACACGTTTAGCTTCTTTGACAAGTTCTGGAGACGAAGCTCTCGCTTGAATATTATTAATGTTTCCTTCTTTGGTAATGGCAAATCGAACATAAATTCTATTTGTACCTTTTTCAGCAAAAGGCTTTACCGCATTGGTATCGAAATTGGTATTTACAAACTGAGTGATTTTATCTTTTAAACACTCTTTAGCAACTTCATTTGTAGTTTCATTACAGCCTGGATAAATAGGTACGGTTTCTACTGCTGCAAATGGAACACCTCCTTCGGTCAAATTAAGATCTGGGGTTTCATCAAAATCAATAATTCGTTTTTTGTTTTTATCTACGATAACTAATTTATGAATTTTATCATCAGCCATTACTTTTTTTGATAAAGACATAAATCTATCTGTTTCCTCATCTGTCAAATTATCAATATCTTCTACTTCTATCACCCCATAATTTTCAGTTTCGTTAGGTAATAATAACTCTGGTGATGCTGGTGGAGTGGGTGATGCTGGTGCTGCTGGAGGAGCCGGCACTTCCATTTTTTCATCTTTACTGTCCATTAAATCTGCTGTATTTGAACACGATACATACGTAAGCATCGCCAAAATTAATGGGATTAGAATTAAAAATTTGAATTTGGCGGCTTTTGCCGATCTTGATTTTTGTAACATAACGATTCGTTTTTTGATTAATGAATGATTAAAAAATTGATTGATGAATGATATTTGTTCGCTCCCAAAAGCTACATTAAGTAAACTCTCGTAATACGATTTTTTATCTGAATTCTTAGTAGCTTCTGCATCGGCAATGTATTCATGCAAGTTGGTAATTTGTTTTTGATAGAAATACACCACCGGATGAAACCATAAAGCGATTTTCAATACTTCAAAAAAGAGTAAATCTAAACTGTGATATTGGTGCGCATGAACTTGCTCGTGTTTCAAAATTTGCTCTTTTTCTGTAGAAGTCAAATTGTTTCCCAAATAAATAGTTTTAAAAAAAGTACAAGCTATTTTACTGTGAGGCACTTCAACTAATTTTAAATTAAAATAGTAAGAAATAGTTCCTTGCTGATGTAATTGCTTAAACTGAAAAATCTTTCTAATAAATAACGAAAGACTGATCAGTAATCCTAAAGCATAAGCTAACGACCAAACATGTTTCTCTAAAAACCCCACAGAAGAATTGACCGGAATTGCTGCTTGCTCTGTTGCATTTTTAACTACATGATCACCAATAAATACGGCAGGTAATTCTACAAATTGTTGTGCTTCTACTGCATAAGTTGCCAAAAAATTAAAACTCAAAAAGGGCAACAACATAGAAATAACAGGAGTCAGCAATAAGTACAATCGATTGTAATTGAAGAAAGTTTCCTTTTTTAAAAACAACTCATAAACTCCCCAGAAAATAACTAAAAAAATACTCAACTGAATAATATAGACGACCATCACTTTTCCTTTTTATTAATTTCTGAAAGCACTTCTTCTAATTCCCGAACACTTAAATCATTTTTCTTTACAAAAAATGAGAGCATACTTTTTACGGAACCATCAAAATAATTATTCAACAACTTGGTCATCGAAAATTTACTGTAACTATCTTTTTCAATTAAAGGATAATAAATATGACCTCTCCCCTGCTTTCTATATCCTACAAAATTTTTATTCTCCAAAATTCTTACAATAGTAGAAACCGTATTGTAAGCTGGTTTAGGCTCAGGCATTTCTTCTATTAAAGTTGCTACATTAGCTTCATTTAATTGCCAAAGCAATTGCATAATTTCTTCTTCCGCCTTAGTAAGTTCTTTCATTTTACCAACTAATTATTTAGTTCTAACAATTCAAATATAACTAAATTTTTAGTTTAAACTAACGTTTTAGTTATTAAAATTTAAATTTGTGTATTTTAGAACCAAAATTAAAAATGGATTTGATCTTAATTATTTTAGGCTTTGTTCTATGTATAGTAGGAATTATAGGAAGTTTACTACCCATCTTACCTGGCCCACCTATTAGCTGGGTAGGTTTATTATTACTTTATTTTGTAGATGGAATGGAAATGAACTATTGGCTACTTGGCTCGACACTCTTTGTAGCGATACTCATTTTTATTTTAGATTATATTATTCCGGCAGCTGGCACTAAAAAATATGGAGGCAGTAAAGCCGGAGCTATAGGAACAACTGTAGGGCTAATTGTAGGAATTTTTATTCCCATTCCCTTAGGCTTTTTAATCGGGCCTTTTTTTGGTGCTTTTATAGGAGAGCTCATATTTAACAAAAGCAGCTCTAAAATTGCTTTAAGAGCTGCTTTTGGTTCATTTATGGGTTTTTTGGCATCAACCTTCATGAAGTTTTTTGTTGCATTGATTTATTTAGGTGTGTTTGTTTACTTATGCTTCAAATACCAAGCAATTTTATTCTAAAACCATTCAACCTTTGTTTCGATAGGCGTACGTTCACCTTTTAAATTAGATTCATCGTAATTCCCCATATAGAAAAACCCTAAACATTTTTCACCTTTTTTTAAACTGAAAAATTCATCCATGTATTTTATCAATCCGGGAGAAGACCAATAGGCTCCTATTCCATGTTGACTTGCGGTTAACCACATATTTTGAACGGCCATAGCTACAGCAGCTACTTCTTCCCACTCGGGGAGGCTTTCTTTAGGATCTCGTTGCATACAAATGGCTATTATACAACTGGCTTTAGTAGGGTTATTTTGAAGTTTTTTATACTTGAAATCTGAAAAATCTTCATTGGTTTCTTTGTATTTATCTGCTAAAAACTGTCCTAACTGAACTAATTTTTCATCACGCATAACTTTAAAACGCCAAGGTTCGGTTTTTTTATGCGTAGGTGCCCAATTAGCTGCTTCCAAAATTTTTATAATGGTTTCTTTAGCTATTTCATCTGAATTATATTGAGCAGGGAAAACAGACCTTCTATTTCTTATTATTTCTTCAATCATACGTTTTTATTTAAATAATTCACCGATGACACTTGTAATCCTATCTCGATCTTCATCGGTTAAATTAGAACCTGAAGGCAAACAAAGACCATCCCTAAATAAATCTTCAGCTACAGTACCACCAAAATATAATTCATCTTTAAAAACCGGCTGTAAATGCATAGGCTTCCAAAGTGGACGGGATTCTATATTTTCTTCTTCAAAAGCTAATCGAATATCTTCTCTAGTGAGATTATTTTTCGTCTTCTTAGAATCTACTAAAATCGCACTTAACCAATGATTAGAAAAGTAATCGGAATTAGGTTCCTTAAAAACAGTAATGCCTTCAGTATCTTTAAACAACTCCTGATAAAATTGATTCATTTTTCTACGAAGAGCAATGTGCTTATCCAGAACTTGCATTTGCCCGCGACCAATTCCTGCAGAAATATTACTGAGCCTGTAATTATAGCCTATTTCTGAATGTTGGTAATGTGGTGCATCATCACGAGCTTGTGTGGCATAAAACACAGCCTTTTTCTGATTTTCTTGAGAATTACAAACTAAAGCTCCACCACCACTAGTTGTGATGATTTTATTCCCATTGAAAGATAATATACCATAATCACCGAAAGTTCCACATTTTTGATTTTCAAAAGTAGATCCTAAAGCTTCAGCCGCATCTTCAATTAAAGCTATATCATATTCATCACAAATAGATTTAATTTTATCCAATTGAGCTGGCATTCCATATAAATGAACACAGATCACCGCTTTTGGCTTCTTATTTTCACGAATTCCATATTCTATGGCTTTTCTTAATGCTTTTGGACACATATTCCAAGTATCAGGCTCACTATCTATAAAAATAGCTTTTGCATCCATATATTTAATTGGATTCGCTGATGCAGAAAAAGTCATACTCTGACATATCACATAGTCATTTCTTTTAACACCTAGCATAATCAAACTCAAATGTATGGCTGCAGTACCACTTGAAAGAACAGCTATTTTTTTATTTTCATCTAAATACGTTTGTAGATCTTTTTCGAATCCAATAACATTTGGTCCTAACGGAGCAATCCAGTTTTCTTTAAAAGCTGAGTTTATATAATTGATTTCGTCTCCACCCATATGAGGAGAGGAAAGCCAAATTTTTGATTTTTGCATATCTAATTAATTTGAGAAAGGTAAAATTAAGGTTTTGATTATAATTTTTAAATCTAACCAAAGAGAAATATGATGATAATACCAAAGATTTAATTTCACTTTTTCTGGAAAAATAACATAGTCATTAAAATACTCCGGATTCATCTGTTTTGATAAAATTTCCTCTTCTTTAAAATATTTTAAAGAAGCATAACCGGTAAGTCCCGGTTTCAGATTCAATACTTGCCTTTGTTCTCCCTGAAGTAGATCATAATAACCAGGTAAATCAGGCCGCGGTCCTACGAAAGACATTTCTCCTATAAGGATATTAATCAACTGAGGAAATTCATCAATCTTATACTTTCTTAAAAATTTCGAAAATTTTGAAATGCTTCCATTACTATCAATCGTTCTAAACTTAAAAATAGTAAACTCACGCCCATATTGTCCTATACGTTTTTGAAGAAAGAAAGGAGTATCGGCTTTATATTGAAATATCAATAATAGAGTAGTGAAAGCCATAAAGGGTAAAAGGAAAACTATTCCAACCAAGGAAAAACAAAAATCGAATATAGGCTTAACTCGTCTGAAGTACAATTTTCTAGATTTGCCTCAAATATAGCTTAAAACTAAAACCTAAAAAGATATTATGCCGTTGAAAATACTTTGAAATAATCATACTAGATCAAAAAAAAAGGCCCTTCACTATAAAGTGAAGGGCCTTGTAAAAGAAGGCGGCGACATACTCTCCCACGGTAAAGCAGTACCATCTGCGCTAACGGGCTTAACTTCCCTGTTCGGAATGGAAAG
>NZ_CABVMM010000010.1 GCF_902499555.1 Mesonia oceanica | reverse complement strand
CCTAGCCTTAAAGAAGTAGAAAATCACATTCAACAAAAAGGGCATTTAAAAGATATCCCCAGCGCTAAAGAAGTAAAAGAAAACGGAATTTTTCTAGGGGAAATGGATGCCAAATTATTACAGAAAATTGAAGAGCTAACGCTATATACTATTCAGCAGCAAAAAGAAATTGAAGAGTTAACCTTATATACTAGCCAACAAAAAAAAGAAATCGAAGAGTTAGACCAGATAAAATCAAAAGTTGAAAAACTAGAAAAAGAAAATGAATCCCTAAAGTTTATCAACTCAAAACTTCTTGAGTTACAAAAAAGAATGCAAAAATTAGAAAACAAAAACTAATCTAAATTATTAGATTCCTATCTATTCTAAAATCTGGTATTTTTTAAATAATTTAATTCTTTAAAAATGAAAAATATTTATTTATTACTCATCGTTTACCTTATCACTCAAACAGCATATTCACAAACAACAGAACAAAGATACTTCTCTAAAAGTTTAAGTGTTAATGTGAATACACCGGCAGAACTAACAGATGATAATGGACAATCTCTAAACATTAATAATATATACAGAGTACATCTAGTCACCCGGAATACTGGAACAGATACGGGAGCTGAATATTTAGTTTGGTATAATGACAATTCTTCTATTTGGAGATACCGTGCAGTTAACATTAGTGGAGATACATCAAATCATCCTATCCTATTTATTGATAATAATGTTGTAAAAATAAAAACTAATCATCCAAACCTATATACTATAAAAGCATTTGTAGAAGAATTAAATACACAAGAAGCTGACGTTTGGCCTAACATTTTTGGTTCTTCCTATCAATGGCAACGAGAAAAAAATAGTTTATTTTATAAAGATGGAAATGTGGGGATAGGAAACTCTAATCCATCTAGAGCCCTAGTTATCAATGGATCTGCTGCAGATAACTTAGTTCTTAAAAGAAATGGAGGAACAGATGCCAACAATACGATTAAATTTGAAAATGAAAATGTCAACATGTATGTGGGGGCAAGTACAAGTAATGATTTTGCAATTGGTTTTCACCCTAACCTAAATTCAAATGCAAAATTTATAATCTCAAGTAATACAGGAAATGTAGGGATAGGTACCACCAACCCTGATATATGGAAATTAGCCGTAAACGGTGAAATAAGAGCAAAAGAAATTAAAGTGGAAACCGGATGGTCAGACTTTGTGTTTGAAAACACTTACCAACTTCCTAGCCTTAAAGAAGTAGAAAATCACATTCAACAAAAAGGACATTTAAAAGATATCCCTAGTGCCAAAGAAGTAGAAGAAAATGGGATTTTTTTAGGGGAAATGGATGCCAAATTATTACAGAAAATTGAAGAGCTAACGCTATATACAATTGCTCAAGAAAAAAAGATTTTATCTTTAGAAAAACAAAACTCGACTATACAAAACCTAGAAAAAGAAATCGAAATTCTTAAAGAGGAAAATAAAGAGATAAAGCAACTCAACAAAAAACTTATAGAACTACAGAATAAATTAGATAGGTTAATACAAGTTAAATAAAAACGATTTTTAAAAAACACCATGAATTACAAAACAAATATTTTAGCCATCATCCTTGTAATTATAGGCCTAAGAGTTCATGCTCAGGATGAAAATATATTAATCGGTATAAATTCACCTGCGTATGGTATAAAAATCAAAACAAATTTTCAAAATACCGGATGGGCTCGATCATTTACTATAGCTAATGAAAATGCAACAGAAGATTTTATTCAGTTTGGAGCAAATGGTCATTCTGATAGTAACGGTATTTCTAGCTTTCGTTATGGTTATATTGGGAGAAAATATAATGATACCTTTATGGTATTTAGACCCAATGGAAATGTAGGTATTGGAACCACTACTCCATCTGAAAAATTACAAATAGCGGAAGGCAACCTAAATATATTTGGATATCATACGTCTAGATATATAAGATTTACAGAAACAAAAGGGAATTACAATGGAGCATTTATTAATTATGATGGTACAAACAACGTTTTAAATATTGGGGTAAATAATGTAATCAGCAATGATCCTAGTAATGACTATAATGCAATAAGTATCGTAAGAAGTACTGGAAATGTGGGGATAGGAAACTCTAATCCATCTAGAGCCTTAGTTATCAATGGTTCTGCGGCAGACAACTTAGTTCTTAAAAGAAATGGAGGAACAGATGCCAACAATACGATTAAGTTTGAAAATGAAAATGTGAACATGTATGCTGGAGCAAGTACAAGTAATGATTTTGCAATTGGTTTTCACCCTAACCTAAATTCAAATGCAAAATTTATAATCTCAAGTAATACAGGAAATGTAGGGATTGGCACCACCAACCCTGGTATATGGAAATTAGCCGTAAACGGTGAAATAAGAGCAAAAGAAATTAAAGTGGAAACCGGCTGGTCAGATTTTGTGTTTGAAAACACTTACCAACTTCCTAGCCTAAAAGAAGTAGAAAATCACATTCAACAAAAAGGACATTTAAAAGATATCCCCAGTGCCAAAGAAGTAGAAGAAAACGGGATTTTTCTAGGAGAAATGGATGCCAAATTATTACAGAAAATTGAAGAGTTAACACTTTATACTATTCAGCAGCAAAAAGAAATTGAAATTCTTAAAGCGGAAAATAAAGAGATAAAGCAACTCAACAAGAAACTTATAGAACTACAGAATAAATTAGATAAGTTAATACAAGTTAAATAAGAACGATTTTTAAAAAACACCATGAATTACAAAACAAATATTTTAGCCATCATCCTTGTAATTATAGGGATAAGAGTTCAGGCTCAGGATGAAAATATATTGATAGATATGGATGCCCCGCCCCTACTTACGGTATAAAAATTAAATCTTATGACGAAAAAAATTTTAATAATAATTCTACTAGTAATATATTCTTGTCATTCAGAAAAGAAAAAAGGAAGAGAAACTTTTGATAACCTAGACACAAAACAAGTTAAAAAAGAATTTAATAATAAGGTAGATTCATCTATTAGTGGTATTCAAAATAATTTAATGAAAGACACTATTCAAGAAAAGTCCTTTTTCAATATTGAATACATCAAGAATAATACATCTAAATTTAAAGATAAAGTAAAAATTGAAGATGATTCTGCAAAAACAACGATCCCTAAAAAATTTTTAGAAAATTATTTTTCAAATAAAGAAATAAAAATAGGATATCCTAAGTTTCTAACCTCATATTACCCTGAATCTTATTTCTTTCAAAATTTTAAAGAATATGAAAATTTCATCCTTTTCACTTTTTCTCATTTTGATGAAAGTTGCTGCCAAAACTTGTATGCTGTGACTAGTAAAAAAGACTCGATTAATGTTATGAATATAGGTTTAATAAGTTATATGGGAGCTGATGGCGGATGGATTGGTGAGAAATATGGGGAATGGGAAAATGATTCTATCATAAAAACCATAACTTATTCTGAATATGACGAAGACTTTATTGAAGATAACAACAATACAAAAATTGATACTACCTGGTCTGTGATAAAAATTGATAAAAATGGTATCATCACAGAAAAAATAATCGATAGCGTAAATTATATTGGAAACAAAAAAATTGAATAATAATTTCCAAAAACCAATATAAAAAACTAAAAACAAGAAATTTAATTCAGTGAAAGTACATCACATAAAAAATGCCCCTAACCGATAAAGAAATACAAGCTGATTATAGCAACCGGATCAATCGGGTTTTTGAATATATTGACCATAACTTATCGAGCAAGCTCTCCCTAAACACCCTTGCTGAAATAGCCTTTTTCTCCCCTTTTCACTTTCATCGAATTTTTAAATTTGTGACCGGAGAAACACTAAACGAATACGTTACCCGAAGAAGAATTGAAAAATCGGCTTTAGACTTATTGCACAAAAATAGTACGACCACCGAAATAGCACACCAACTGGGATTTAGTGATAATTCTTCCTTTTCACGAGCCTTTAAAAAATACTACGGCATAAGTCCTACCGAATTCAAAAAACAGAATCCGCATAGACATCGCAAGATCCGTCAACTAGAAAGCAAGAACGGACAAGCCTATCCTGACTACGACCAATACATTTGCATCCTTAGTCATCTAAAAAATTGGATAAACATGAATGCAAAAATTGAAATTACCGAAATGCCTAAAATGAACTTGGCCTATGTATCAAGTTTGGGACCGCAAAACCTAGAAAACACCTATCAAAAATTAATACAATGGGCTACCCCAAAGGCTTTAATGAATGAGGAAACCAAATTAATAACACTTTATCATGATAGTTTTAAAGTAACCCAAGCCAACAAAGTGAGGATGAGCGCTTGTTTGTTAATCGACCAACCGGTCGAAGTAAGCGGGGAAATTGGACTTACTTCTATAGAAGCCGGAAAATTCATCAAAGGAAGCTTTAAAATTGGTGTTGATGAATTTGAAAAATCGTGGACAGGATTATTTCTTTGGATGAATGAAAACGGCTATCAAAAAGCTGATCGGAATCCGTTTGAAATTTACCATAACAATTACCAAGAACACCCGGAAAAAAAGGCGATAGTTGATTTTTATATTCCCATTGAATAATTTTTTTTAAAATATCCAATACTAGTAATCATTTAGATTTTCGTCATTCCGGGCCTGACCCGGAATTTCATCCTTAATTGAAAATCAAAATTTGAGGATAACTCCTGAAGTCAAAGAACTGAGTGTGACCTTATGGATTGTATTTATAAAAAACAGCAACGCTATTTAGGCAAAGAATGATGAGAGAAACAATAAGAAGTTAAATTCAGTTCTTTTTTATATCTTTCTATTTCAACTATTAATAAACCATAGCCACTCCGTGAAAAATGTGATTCTATTTCTATGCTTAAGTATCCACATCCTTTGTTCTTCACAAACGGAAGTTCAGCAAAAAAGTTTAGCTGAAGCCGCCTTAGAACTAACCAAACAGGAGGTAACGTATGATCCAAGTTATTTTTCGATAGATTACCCCAACGGAGATGTTCCTGTCGATAAAGGTGTTTGTACCGATGTGGTCATCCGAGCTTACCGAAAAACAGGAATTGATCTACAACAATTGGTGCATGAGGATATGAAAGCACATTTCCATCAATACCCTAACCATTGGGGCTTAACTACGACCGACAAAAATATAGACCACCGACGAGTTCCTAATTTAATGACCTTCTTTTCGAGAAAAGGAGCTGAACAAGCCATTACCCAAAATCCAAATGATTACCTACCCGGCGACGTCGTAGCGTGGAGTTTAGGCGGAGGATTAACCCATATTGGAATAGTGGTAAACAAAAAGTCTAGGGACGGCAAAAGAAATTTAATCGTTCATAATATAGGCAACGGACAGGTACTAGAAGACTGCCTATTTACTTATAAAATTATAGGGCATTATCGATATAGATAGAATACTTATCAAGTTATTTATTGGCACTGTATTTTATAAAATTTCATGAATGAGGAAAACCATAAATAATAATAAACTGGTTTTTATACTTTGCGCTTAGATAGACTAGGAGCAAATGAAAAAACAGTTAATTTCCAGTAGTATTTTGACTTTACTTTGTGGAGGACTTATTTATATGTTGTTCCGCTCCACCACTCTCAAGATGTTCAGTTGGTATGAAATCATCGGCTTAGGTGGTATAACAAATTTCTTAAGAGCTAATACTTTTCAATATTCAAATCAAATTCCTGAATGGGTTTTATTCTCTTTGCCAGATGGACTTTGGATTTTTTCTTATGTAAGTTTAATGTTTGCTATATGGCAAAATTCTGTATCTAATAAAAATATTTTTTGGTTTTTAATAATACCAATATTAGCTATCGGTTCAGAAATAGGACAACTTTTTGGTCTCATTAACGGTACGTTTGATTTTAAAGATTTGCTACTCTATATCGTGGGAATGACTTTACCATTCATATTATTCAAAAAATCTATTAATCTTAAATTATAATTCAAATGAAAAGAAATTTACAACATCTTATTTCTGCTTCAGCATTAGCTTTATTCATTTTTATCGCTTTTGGTAGCGATGACGAAGAAAATGATTCAACTTCAAGTACTACAATTACAAATAAAGATTCTGGCTCAAAAACAGAGAAAACCACCAACTGGAAGTATACAGAAGATATTGATGAAATGGATAATACTAAACGAACTATTGCAGCTTTAGATTCTGATAATTCAATTAAATTTGATTTTCCTTATGGAAACTCTAACTTCACATTAATAATTAGGAATTGGGATGGTAAAACAGATATTTATTTATCCTGTTCAAAATGCCAATTCATATCAGGTTTTTCTGGGAATAAAACTTACCGTGTCAAGTTTGATAATGAAGCCCCTATAAATGTTTCTGCAAATCATTCCTCATCTGGAAGCTCTGATGTAGTTTTTCTTGGAAGTGAATCAAAAATCATTTCTAAATTAAAAAATTCTGAAAGGTTAATTATTGAAGCTGAATTTTATGATTTAGGAAGAGAAACCATTACTTTTTCTACAAAAGGATTTAAGTGGGACAATAAATAACAAAATTCATTCAAGATTCCTCTCTAAAAAACAACCCCTATTTTTAGAAATTCTAAAAACAGGGGTTACCAAAGTCACTCTAAAGTGAAAAAACAAACTATAAACAATGAAAAAACGTTAATTCCAACCGCCGCCTAAAGCTTGGTACATATTGACCAAGGCATTCATTTGCTCTTTTTTAGTTTCGATTAACTCAAATTTAGATTCTAAGGCATCACGTTGGGTGAGCAATACTTCCATATAATCGGCACGGGCATTTTTAAACAAATCATTCGAAATATCGATAGATTTGGTCAAAGCCGCTACTTGATTGGCAATTAGATCGTAACTACTTCCTAAATTATCAATTTTAGAAACTTGATTGGCCACTTCTATATAAGCATTCAACACGGTACGTTCATAATTGTAAACCGCTTGAATCTGCATGGCATTAGCACTTTGGTAATCGGCTTTTATCGCATTCCTGTTAATCAAAGGCGCAGTTATATCACCTGCCAAACTATACAACAAGGATTGCGGCGTTTTTAATAAATACTTAGGATTAAATGCTTGATAGCCTAAACTTGCTGAAATTCCCAAAGAAGGATAAAACCTTGCTTTTGCTACCTGAATATCAAGTTCGGCTGCTTTTAAATCAAGTTCGGCTTGTTTCACATCAGGACGGTTTTCCAACAATTGCGAAGGAATTCCTGCCTTTATATGGGTAGGTATTAAATCTACAAAAGCTTCCGCATTTCTTTCAATGGGTTGTGGATACCTACCAATCAAGAAATTAATTCGGTTTTCGGTTTCCACAATTTGCTGCTTAAATTTAAATTGAAGACTACGGGTTTTAAAAACTTCTGCCTCAAACTTCTTCACAGCCAATTCCGTTACACGAGCAGCTTGCTTTTGTAAACGTACAATCTTTAAGGCATTGCTTTGTATATCAATATTTCGCTCTACAATGGCTAATTGATTATCCAATGCCAATAATTCGTAATAAGAATTAGCAATTTCAGCAATCAAATTAGTTACCATAAAGTTTTTCCCTTCTACGGAAGATAAATACCGAAGTACAGAAGCTTTTTTAGCATTATGCAATTTCCCCCAAATATCGACTTCCCAAGTGGCATAAGCGCCAATCATATAATCAGGTAAGGGTTCAGGAAAAGCTTCCTCTTCACGGATATTCAAATTCTCTTCTACAGCTCCATCACGGGTATATTCCGCAGCCTTATCCAAGCCGGCTCCGGCCCTTAATCCCAAATAAGGAAGGTACTCCCCTTTTCGAGCTTGGATTTCATTTTGAGAAATCATGATTTCCTGTAACGTGATGTTCAATTCTTGGTTGTTTTCCAATCCAATTTCAATAAGCTTGTTTAAATAAGGATCGGTAAAAAACTCTTTCCAATTCACCTGAGCACTATTGATGGTATCTTGCACCGCTTCATTTGCATATTCCGGTGAGTTGAGGGTATCCTGCGAATTATGATAATTCGCAGGAACAGACGCATCTGCTGTTTTCTCAACCAAGGAAGGTACACATGCCGTAAACATTAATACGATAAAGCTTACTGCAATACTGTTGAATATTCTACTGTTTTTAGTTCTATTCATCATAATAATCGAAATCTTCGGTTAATGGATTCTCATCCTCGTATTTTATTAATGATTTACCTTCGGCCAAGCTTCCAAAAATATAGTACAATCCGGGAACGATAATTACCCCGAAAATGGTACCAAACAACATCCCTCCTAAGGCAGAAGCTCCTAAAGTTCTATTTCCTACAGCTCCGGCTCCGGTAGCAATAATCAACGGAATTAACCCAGCAATAAAAGCAAACGAAGTCATTAAAATAGGTCGAAAACGTACTTTAGCACCTTCAATGGCCGCTTGCAACACGCTAAGTCCTTCTCGGTGTTTGATAACCGCAAACTCTACGATTAACACCGCATTCTTCCCTAACAGTCCCACCAGCATGATAAGACCGATTTGCGCATAAATATCATTTTGAAGTCCCATTAATTTCAGCAGCATAAACGAGCCGAAAACCCCAACCGGTAACGAGAAAATCACCGTTAATGGAATAATGAAACTTTCGTATTGGGCAGCTAACACGAAGTACACAAATACCAATACAATAATGAAAATATAAATAGACTCGTTACCACGTTGAGCTTCATCGTAAGAAAGTCCTTCCCAAGCAATATCGTAGTTTTTAGGTAAGGTTTCTTTGGCTACTTCCCGAATCGCTTCAATCGCATCTGCCGTGGTATAACCATCTGCCGGTAAACCACGAATGGCTGCAGAATTGTACATATTGAAACGGGTAATCTCGTTAGGTCCTTGCATTTTTTTCAACTTCATAAATGCGGAATAAGGCACCATTTCACCGTGATCATTTTTCACGTACATATTCAATACATCAGAAGGCAATCTTCTAAATTTAGGATCAGATTGTACATATACTTTGAAGAAGCGGTTGAATTTAATAAAACCTTGTTCATAGGTACTACCAATAAGAATGTCCAGGTTCTCCATCGCATCGCCAATGGAAACACCTTTTTGCATCGCCAATTCGTTATTGAATTCTAATTCGTATTGCGGGTAGTTGGCGGCAAAGAACGTAAACAAACCTTTAAGTTCAGGACGTTTTCTCAGGTTCTCCATAAACTCTTGATTAATCTTATCAAAATCTTGATAATCGGTCTCTGTATTTTCGTCCAATAAACGCATGGAGAAACCACCGGAAGACCCAAATCCAGGAATGGCAGGCGGTTCAAAAAACTCAATCACCGCACCGAGGTCTTTTGATTTTTCTTCCAGTTCTTCCATAATTTCTTTCACTGTATGATGTCTTTCTGACCAAGTTTTAAGGTTAATTAGACACGTACCTGCGTTAGATCCCCGACCTTCGGTCATAATCTCATAACCTGCTAAAGAGGAAACCGATTCTATCCCTTCTACTTCTTCACAAATAGCTTGTAGTTTTCGGGAAACTTCATTGGTTCTTTCTAAGGTTGCTCCGGGAGGTGTTTGAATAATCGCATAGATGGTACCTTGATCTTCACTAGGCACAAAACCAGAAGGTAGTACTTGGTTTTCCAAATAAATTCCGGCACAGAAAGCAATTAAAATTCCGAAAGTAAGCCACTTTCTACTCACCATTCTTTTTAAAATACCTACATATTTTCCGGTGAGTTTATCGAAGCCACTATTGAATTTATCCAATCCTTTGGTTAAGAAATTCTTCTTTTCCTCTTTTCCATGGTGATTTTTCAACAGCATCGCACACAATACCGGCGTAAGGGTCAAGGCTATAATCGCTGAAATAACAATCGCACTTGCCATCGTGATGGAGAACTGCCTATAGAATGTCCCTACTGGACCTGTCATAAATGAAATAGGTAAGAATACCGAAACCATGACCATGGTAATAGCGATAATCGCACCTCCTATTTCACTCATTACTTTTTTCACGGCGAGGTAAGGGGATATATTCGGATGTTCGTCAAACTTGGCGTGGACCGCTTCCACAACGACTATCGCATCATCGACCACAATACCAATCGCTAATACTAAAGCAAATAAGGTCACCAGGTTAATGGAAATCCCGAAGAATTGGATCACGAAAAATGCTCCTACCAAGGATACAGGTACAGCCAAAATAGGAATTAAGGTGGAACGCCAATCGCCCAAGAAAATAAACACCACAATTGCTACTAAAAAGAACGCGTCTCGAAGCGTATGCACTACTTGCTCAATGGATGCATCTAAGAATTGTGATACATCGTAACTAAGCTTATAATCCATTCCCGGAGGAAAGTCTTGCTTCATATCTTCCAGCTCTGCTTTTACTTTTTCAATAACATCACTGGCGTTACTTCCATAACTTTGTTTAAGGACAATAGCTGCGGAAGGATGTCCATCGAGGTTAGAGTAAATATCAAAAAACTCACTTCCCAGTTCTACCCGACCGATGTCTTTTAAGTGTAAGCTTTCACCATCCGGATTCGCCCGAATAATTATATTTTCGTATTGTTCAGGTTCGTTATACCTTCCCTTATAGGTAAGCACGTATTCTAAGGATTGTGCCGTTATCCCAGAACTTCTTCCTAAACGTCCCGGTCTCCCCACGATACTTTGCTCTTTCATCGCTTCCATGACCTCGTCTACAGAAACATCATAAGCCCGCATTCTATCTGGGTTTAACCAAACCCTCATCGCATACCTACGGCTTCCCAAAATTTGCGATCGGGCAATCCCTTTAATCCGGTTGATTTCTGGGATCATTTTTACGTTGGCATAGTTGTAGAGGAATTTTTCATCCATATTTTCATTTTTCGAATAGAGGTTAACATACATTAACATACTCGGCTGGATGGGAGTAATAACTACCCCTTCCCGTTGTACCAACTCCGGCAGCAAGGGCATCACTTGGTCTACCCTTGTTTTCACCCGGACGACGGCATCATTGGGATCGGTTCCCGGTTCAAAAATCACTCTCAATGTGGCTTCACCGGCACTAGTGGCATCGGTCGCCAAATACCTCATCCCCTGTACTCCGTTAATAGAGTTTTCCAAGGTAATTAAGGTAGATTTTACCAATACGTCGGCACTTGCTCCGGGATAGGCTACGAATATATTTACCGTAGTAGGAGCAATTTGCGGAAACTGGGATATTGGCAGTTGCTTAATGGCTAATGAACCTATAAACACTATAATTATGGAAATAACTATAGCAAATACAGGTCTATGTATAAATCGTTTAAACATTATTTTTTAGATTTTGCTATTGAATTATTCTGCGTATAATTCTAAGTGATTAATGACTTCATTGGGATCTTCAAACTCGTATTCGATCTCATCGCCATTACGTACTTTTCTAATTCCCTCTAGAAGAATTTTATCGTTTACCGTTAAGCCATCACTCACCACGTAAATATGCGGAAGTTCAGCTTGAACAGTTATTTCCCGAGGTTCTACTTTATTATCTTCGTTAATTACATAAACGAAATGCTTGCTAAGTACTTCGTAGGTTGCTTTTTGAGGAACCAACAAGGCATTTTTATAAGGAATTTTAGTAAGGATAGTTCCGGTTTCCCCATGTCTTAAAAGACCTTCAGGATTAGGGAAGCTTGCCCGGAAGGCAATATTTCCGGTTTCGTTATTAAACTCACCTTCAATGGTTTCTACAAACCCATGATGGTTATAGATTTTATTATTGGCCATTAATAAGGCAACTTCTTTCTTTTTCTCTGAATTTTTATTGGCTTTGTATTCTAAATATTCAGCTTCAGGGACATTGTAATATACCCACATTTCGCTGTTATCAGATAAAGTGGTAAGTAAATCTCCTTCATCTACCAAGCTTCCCAGTTTTAAGTGAAGTCGGTCAACAATCCCATCGAAAGGAGCGCGAATTGCAGTAAAATCTAAATGCACATTAGCTAATGCTAATTCTGCTTTTGCTTTCTCGTAATGGGCTTTTGCCATGGCGAGTTCGTTAGGAGCTACAACGTTACTATCGGCTAAGACTTTGGTATTTTCGTATTCAATTCTAGCAAAATCTGCTTCTGCCTTTGCTTTTTGTTGCTCTGCTTCGTAAAGCTTGGGCATAATTCTAAACATTAATTGCCCTTTTTTTATAGAATCACCTTCATCGACATAGATATCTTCTAAATATCCTCTCTCTTGGGCTCTAATCTCTATGTTCCTAATCGATTTAACCTGAGCTACATATTCATTGGTAATCAGGGTGTCTTTTCTTACCGGACTTGTAACTAAGTAATTAGAAGCTTCTTTTTCGTGGTGTTTTTTTGATTCACAGCTTGCCAACAAAACTACACACAAGCTCATGGACATGAGAATTTTCCTCATCATGATTTACTTTTTAAAAATTTGTTATTGATAAATAGAAATTTGGATAAAGGGCTAGCAACAAAATCAATTTGATGGCTATAAACCGCTTATTATCCTAAAAATGAAAACGTAAACCTTAAAGAAATAGGCTTACAAAAAGTAAAAAATCATATCCTATATACACAGAATTTGATAAATAGTGGGGTATGATTTGTAAGATGGGTAAATTGTCCAGCAGTAGAGGGACAATTGCTAGTTGGTGTAGTCGTAAAATAGTCTAACAGAAAAGTATACCACAAGGAAGCAAACTCTTGAGGAGAACTATCTGCCGTTTTCTTAGAAGAAGATAAATATTCTTCCAATTCTTCCTCGATAACTCGCTCTTCGTATTCTTTTTTGTGTTTTTCCTGATCTGGAGGAGTAGATTTTAGGTAGTCAATCCCTACTTCTTGGTAAAGTTGGGTTTGCTGTTGAATGCCTTCTAAGTAACATAAAAGCGAGTGTTGGCCATTCTCTTGATGGTTAGCATAAAGATTAGCTAAACCTAACAAAAGAACGCTTAAAGAAAGAAGATATTTAAAAAACGCTTTTATCATTTCGCTTGCAAAATTATAATAGGTAAATTATATAAACAAACTTTTATTCATTTTAATATTTAAAATTCGGAATAAATCCTAAAAAAGCCACATATGAATATGTGGCCTTTTGATGATATAATTTGGGACAATATCGTATTACTTAGTGCTTACCGGTTTGTAGTAAGATCTATCTCCTACAAACATAGCCAACATATAATTTCCTGCGGGTACGCCAGAGAAATCAAAAGTTTTCTTCATCACTAAGTCATTATTTTTTAAAGTAGAAACAATTTCTCCTTTTTCATCATAAACAAAAGCTTTTACAGTTTCTTTATTGGGATTGGTATAAGAAACTTTTAATACGTTATCTGTTTGCTGATAGATAGGCTTAAAAATGATTTGTGAATCTTTTTTCACCTCTACGGTATTTCCGTTTTTAACTACTTCTCTTGCAAAAATGGTATTCATACCTTCTAAGTTTAAGAAGTAAGTTCCGTCAGGTACATACGCTAAGCTTAAACTTTTTTGAAAGTTTGTATTGAGGTTAGTTTCTTTATAAAGTACTTTTCCGTCAACATCTAATAAAGTAAGTAAGTCTCCTTCCTGTACTTCATTTAACTCTACCATTAAGATTTGATTTTTAGCTACAGCTACATTAAAATCTTTGGCGGCTTGCGCATTATATCCTAATACAAGTAATGCTGTAAATACAATTGTTTTTATCATGCTTTTCATCATCTAATAGTTTCTAATGATTAATAATATTTTTCCTTTTCATTTACATTACAAAGATATAGGGAAACCTCCTTGAGTTTTAATGTAGAATATACCTAAATATGTGTTATATTAACCTTTAATCAATGAATTAATGGTAATTTTACATCAATTAAGAACACAATAAGAATAACTCTCTAATTTTATCAAATCATAAAAATTTTTACTGAAAATTGCTAAATTCGAAATATGGCTAAAAAAACAGCAACAAAACCCATTTTAGAAAAGGTAGAACCCATTTTTGGGAGTTCTTTTTCTTACAAGTATTTTAACCAGGATAATCTTAATAAGAGTGAAAACTTTTGGCATTATCATCCTGAATTAGAATTGGTGTATGTGAATAGAGGCTCAGGAAAACGACAAATTGGAAGTCACGTTTCCCACTACCGAAACGGAGATTTACTTCTCATCGGTTCTAATTTACCGCATTGTGGTTTTACCGATAAGATGAATGAAGGTCAACAAGAAACCATTATCCAGTTCTTACCCAATTTTTTAGGGGAAGATTTCCTGAAGCTGCCTGAAATGAGTTCAATTAAAAAATTATTTGAAAAAGCGAATAAAGGAATTGTCTTTCACGGTGGAAATAAACGAACCATCGGCGCTAAAATTGAAGGCCTTCGCTACGAATCCAATTATTTTAAATTGCTGGGCTTATTGGAAATTTTAAAGTTATTGGAAGAAGCAAAAAACTATACGCTTTTAAATGCGGAAGGATTTTTATTGGAAACCAAATTGGAAGATAACGATCGGATAAATACGGTTTTTAATTTTGTAAAGGAAGAGTTTAAACGTCATATTGCATTAGAAGAAATCGCAGAACTGGTTAATATGACGGTGCCGGCATTTTGTAGGTATTTCAAAAAAATTACCGGTAAAACCTTTGTACAGTTTGTTAATGAATATCGGTTAACACACGCTGCCAAACTTCTACATGAAAAACAGATTAGTATTACCGATGTTTGTTATGAAAGCGGGTTTAATAACTTTAGCCATTTCAACAAAAAGTTTAAAAGCCTAACAGGTAAATCTCCTTCTACCTATAGAAATGAATTGAAATATACAGTGGGTTAGTTTATAAAGTTTCTAGAAACATTTTAAAGCATTGAGATTTTCGTCATTCCAAACTTGATTGGGAATCTCATACAGATTTAAAAAACAAAAATTATGAGGATGACCTCCTAAATCAGTTCAGGATGGCAACACCTTTTATAGTATATTTCGGGTAATCATTAAATTTTTAGTGAAATGTCACCAAAGTGGAGGCTTCGATATCAAATCTTTTGCAAAGATTTCACTCAGCCTGCGATATTTTTTAAATTAAATTCAGCCTAATTTACCTAATAAACACAGGTTCGTTTTCTTTTTCAGTGTATTTTTCGCTATAAGCATACCCATCGTAATCAAAGCCTTTCAAATCATCTAGGTTTTTGGCGTTCGTGTCTATGATGTAGCGAGACATCGACCCTCGGGCTTTTTTTGCGTAAAAACTAATGATTTTCAGCTTTCCGTTTTTAAAATCTTTAAATACCGGTGAAATCACCTCAGCTTTCAACTTATCGGTATTTACCGCTTTAAAATATTCGTTACTGGCAAGGTTGATGAACAATTCACCTTCTTCCAATTCATCATTTAAAGCTTGGGTTACTTTTTCTTGCCAAACTTCATAAAGGTTATCATTCTTTTCAATGGAAAGCTTGGTGCCCATTTCTAAACGGTAAGGCTGGATTAAATCTAACGGACGCAAAATACCATACATTCCCGATAGGATTCGTAAGGTATCTTGTAGCAAATCTATTTTATCTTCTTTAATGGTATAAGCATCCAATCCGGTGTATACATCTCCTGCAAATAGATAAGCGACCGGACGGGAATTTTTCTTGTTATGTTCTTCTTGAAACTCTTGGTAACGCGTGTAGTTTAAATCGGCCAACTTATCGCTAATGCTCATCAAATCTGCAATTTCTTGTTTGGACATTCGGGCAAGCTTCCTATTGATTTTCGCTGCTTGTTCCACAAACTTAGGTTGTGTACCACGATGGGTAGGTAATTTACTTTTTTGATCTAAAGATTTTGCTGGAGAGACTACTACTTTCATAGGTACACTATTCTTTTTAATTGAAAACTTTGATTTGCAGGGTAAAAATAAGGCTTCTCTACTACTCTCTCCTCAATTTTTAGAATTTCTTAATAATACCGGAATAGAAAATGGTTATAACAACAAGATTAATCTATAGGTTTTACTGATCACCTAATAACAACTTTATCAACTCGAACACCTAATTCAGATATTAACTTAATTACATAAATTCCTTTTGAAATTTCTGACAAATCAATTTGATTACTAGGTTCAAACTGTTTAATCATTCTACCATTTAAATCAAAAACCTGAATGGCTTTTAAACCCTCACTTTGAATATTTACTAAACCATCACTTGGATTTGGATATATAATAAACTTTTCTTTTTGACTTGTTAAAGTACTTAAAAGAGGACCGTCAACTTGAATGGATTGTTGAGCAGATTCAATTTTCTCTGATCCGTATACAGCTGTTACATACGCTGTGAAATCATCCACACCATTTCCATAAAACAAAAAACTTTCTCCTCCACAGTTAGAACCATAATCTGGATTTACCGGGCTTTCTATATTATAAATTGAAGTTCCTGTAACAAATATGAATAAATCATTTTCCCTATATACATTGTATCCTACAAGATTATCATGCGGTTCTTCTGGTTCTTCCCATGCAAGCGTAAAATAATTATTACCATAATCATAACCATGATACCAACTTAAATTTTGCACTGGATTTATTTGGGCGAACAAAGGAAATGTAGAAACTAAAAATAGAATAAAGGTGACTAATTTTTGTTTCATGAGTCTAATTTTAATTGATTAACAATACATTGCTTTCCAATATAAATATAACGGTTTTTTAGATATTATTTACTAACCTACTTCATTTGTTATTACTCTCTACAAATAAAAAAGCGCAAACTTTTTAGTTTACGCTTTTATAATTATCATATTATAACCAAGATATTGGCTATCAAAAATTAACCTCTTCTTAATTATATTCTACTCTCTACAACCTATCTCCTACTACCTCAACAACCTACAAAACTTCCTTTTGGTTCTTTGCGTAATTCCGCCATTTTTCGATACACTGTTGCATATCTTCCGGAATATCAGAATTAAAACTCATCCATTTCTTCGTGGTAGGATGCTCAAAGCCTAAAGTTTTGGCGTGTAAGGCTTGACGCGGCAATACTTTAAAACAATTATCGACAAATTGCTTGTATTTGGTAAACGAAGTGCCTTTTAAAATTCGCTCTCCACCATAACGCTCGTCATTAAAAAGTGTATGACCAATGTACTTCATATGTACACGGATTTGGTGTGTTCTACCGGTTTCCAATTTACAGGAAACCAACGTCACATACCCAAAACGCTCTAATACTTTAAAATGAGTGACGGCCGGTTTTCCGTTTTCAGCTTCATCTCCTTCATAAACCATGTTCTGCAAACGGTTTTTAGGATTTCTACCAATGTTCCCTTCAATAGTTCCTTCGTCTTCTTCAACATTTCCCCAAACTAAAGCCACGTATTCCCGTTCGCTGGTTTTATGAAAAAACTGCTGGGTAAGATGCGTCATAGCATTTTCAGTCTTCGCTACCACTAATAATCCGCTCGTATCTTTATCGATACGGTGAACCAATCCGGGACGATCACTACTATTATTGGGTAAATTTTCAAAATGATAAACCAAGGCATTGATTAAAGTTCCAGAATAATTTCCGTGCCCTGGATGTACGACCATTCCGGCAGATTTATTCACCACTAATAAAGCATCGTCTTCATAAACAATATCTAAAGGAATATCTTCCGGCGTTAATAAAAATTCATAAGGCGGGTGCTCAAATAATACTTTTACCTCATCACCAGCTTTAACTTTATAGTTTTGTTTTACGGTTTCGCCATTCACAAAAACATTTCCGTTTTTGGCAGCTTGTTGTATTTTATTTCGTGTAGCATTTTCAACAAAATTCATTAAAAATTTATCTACCCGAAGGGGATTTTGTCCTTTTTCAGCTAAAAAACTATAATGCTCGTATAAATCGTCGCTTTCGTAATCTTTGTTTTCTTCTTCCTGCATCACCAATTATCTTTCACTATTATAATTTACCTGTCCGTCACCCAATACCATATCAATGATGGCGGTTTTCTTTAATTTATCACCGGCTTTTAAACGTTTTCCGTTGTGGCTTAATTCTAAAACCGCATTTTCAGCAAAATCAGGTTTATAAGTAATGTCCCCAATTTTAAACCCAAGCGATAACAATTTAGATTCCACTTGACGTTTTGTGATTCTTTCAAATTCAGGAATTTCTAATTTCGGGTAACCGGAAGGATTCAGTTTAATATAAATTTTTCGGTCTTCTTTTACAAATTTTCCAGCTGCGGGAACTTGCTCAATTACTGAAAACCGAGGATAGTCAGGATTATAATTGGCAGAATCCATGATTTTCACGCGCAAATCCAATTCATCCAGTTTTTTCTCAACAATATCAAGTGAAAGTTTAGATAAATCGGGCACTTTGATGCGTTGGTCGTGATTGGTGGTAAAATTTAACCAGCTCATCGTCCCAAAAATCAATGCGACTATTAATATGACTGCAATCCCTAATTGAATAAGAAATGTCTTGCTAAAAATGAATTTGAAAAAGCTCATTATTCTTGAAAATTATTGCACAAAGATATAAAAACACCTGTATTTTTGTGGTAAATAATATACAAACGCAAATAGCCTTTAAAAAGTTTACTATGAAGAAAAAAATTGCCATCGCCATGGGCGGCTATTCTAACGAATATAAAATTTCTTTAAATAGCGGTGAATTGGTTTATAAACATACCAATAGGGATTTATACGAGCCTTACAGGGTTCATATTTTAGAAGAAGGTTGGTTTGTTGTACTGGACGATGGTAAAAAATTCCCGATAGATAAAGCTGATTTTTCAGCAACAATCGAACAGGAAAAAATAACTTTTGATAGTGTTTTCAATATTATTCACGGAACACCAGGGGAAGATGGTATTTTTCAAGGCTATCTAGAAATGTTGAATATTCCGCAAACGGCTTGTGATTATTACCAAGCGGCACTTACTTTTAATAAACGGGATTGCATTAGCATTCTTCGGGCTTACGGCATTAAAACCGCTAAAAATTACTTTTTAAATAAAGGAGATGAAATTAAGGAAGATGAAATTTTAGAGCGTGTGGGCTTGCCATGTTTTGTAAAAGCCAACAAAGCAGGAAGTAGTTTTGGGATTTCTAAAGTGAAAAAGAAAGAGGATTTAATAGCCGCCATCAATTTTTCTTTTGAAGAAGATGAAGAAGTGATTATTGAATCTTTCCTTGATGGAACCGAAGTTTCTGTAGGTGTAATACAGTATAAAGGGGAAATTTTACCGCTTCCGGTGACGGAGATTATTTCTGAAAATGAATTCTTTGATTATGAAGCAAAATATTTAGGCCAATCAAAAGAAATCACACCGGCCAATATTTCTGAAGAAGACCGAATTAAAGTACAAGAGCAAGCGAAACGTATTTTTAAGGTTTTAAAATTGAAAGGACTTACCCGTGCCGAATTTATATTTCACGAAGGCGAACCTCATTTTATTGAGGTAAATACCAATCCCGGTTTAAGTGAAGCGAGTATTTTGCCACAACAGGCCAAAGTCGCCGGTATTAGCCTTACCGATTTGTTCACTAATGTGATTGAAGCTTCGCTTTCTTAAGAAATGCTTATCTTCACTAAAAAATAAGGTTATGAAACGAGCGGTTTTTCCGGGTTCTTTTGATCCCATTACTAACGGACATTATGATATCATAGAACGCGGACTCAAACTTTTTGATGAAATTATCTTGGCTATTGGAGTTAATGCCGATAAAAAATATATGTTTTCTTTGGAGCAGCGTCAGCAATTTATTGAAGAAGCTTTTAAGGATGAACCGAAAATAAAAGTAAAAACCTATGAAGGTTTAACGGTAGATTTCTGCATCAAAGAAAATGCTGATTTTATTTTACGTGGACTTCGAAATCCGGCAGATTTCGAGTTTGAAAAAGCCATTGCCCATACCAACCGAAAATTACAAAAAATTGAAACGGTATTCTTACTAACTTCTAGTGGAAAAAGTTACATCTCCTCTTCTATTGTTCGGGATGTCATTAGAAATAATGGAGATTACACCTTATTGGTTCCTGATGCAGTGAGGGTTTAATAGTGGTTAGTGGTTAGTGGTTAGTGGTTAGTGGTTAGTGGTTAGTGGTTAGTGGTTAGAAAAATAAAGTATATTTTTGTAATTCACTATAAATTCAACTAAATATCACCAGCAACAAGTTCAGGGTGAAAGTATCTTATAACTATTAAACAAACTAAGGTAAGGTTATTTTATATACTTTTCAAGTATATTGAGAGATTCTTCTTTAGTTTGGTTATAATTAGTTTGCTCTAAAACTTCATTATTTTCATTAAATACCATAAAGCTAGAATACCCCATTTCATTTGCGTTACAACTTTCGCAAATACTTTGAATCGTCTTTTTTAAGAACCCTAAGAACGGTTTATCTTTTAAGATATAGAAAGGTTCCACATACCCGTAATAAAAAAGATGATCCTGTAGTTCTTCCTTATTCTTTTCTTTGGTATTTGTTACCACAAACAATTCAAAATTTTCTTTAGGGGCATTTTTATACAATTCATCTAATTCTGGAAAAAAATCTCTACTTGCAGGACAAAATTGATTGAAAATAAAAACAATCTTATAAGGCTTCTGGCTTTCAAAAATATTATTTTTTAACTCATCTAATTTGATAATATTTATATGAGTTTGAAATGATTCACTTTGAGCCTTCATTGGATTATAAAAAGCACATAGCAAAAAAAGAATTAAAAAATACCGCATAATTAATAACTACTATTTTACTCTAACTTCTATTTAGATTTTCTAACACATATTCTCGCCAAGTTTGCGACAATCCCCAATGATCTTGCGGCTCTATGTTTAACAAGATAATTTTAATATTTTCTCCTGCTTTTTTTTGTCGTAAAAGTACGCTATACCATTCATTTAGTAATTTTATAATAATTGGCTTTTGCTCCCCACTTACAAGCATCCAATTAATCACAAATGTATAAGTGTACGAATGTGCATCATTATAAACTTCACCAGACTTATAATGAGCGATTTTCTCTGTCAAAAACTCTATACTTAGTTGATCTTTATCAGGTTTTTTTCTAATTCTTTTAAAATTGCTGAGCTTTCTTTCTGCACTAATGTTATCAATGCTTTCCAAATATTTTCCTTCCTTATTAAACACAAAAATTATTGGAGAAGCAAAAAAGCTAGTTTGAGTATGAGCTTTAAAACTTTCAAAATCTTTAGTGATATAAACATCTTCTGGATGGAATACAAGATTGTTTTTCTGAATATAACTATCTAAAGAATCTGAATTTTTAAAATTATAAACATACTGTGATTGAGAAAAAACAGAAAACGTTAATAAGAAAAACAAATAGGTAATTTTTTTCATTTAATTATTTTAATTTGAAACCGTCTAAGTATTATAAAAATAAATATACTTAGACGGTTAAATTATTTTTTAAAGGCGCACGTAATAGCTATTTACATCTTCAAAACGCTCAAGAGGATATCTTCCTCTTTCTAAAGTAAAGCCTCTTTTAAGCCCCATCTTTTCAGCTATTTCGTCTTCAAATATATAATCTTCTTCCATTACGAAAAAATCTCCTCCTTCTTTTTCTATAAAATCATCTAAAATTTCTGGAGATACTTCTAAAACCAGATTATCGATACCTTCAATATGTTCAATAATGAAATTAGTTTCAAGCGTTGAAGTTTGGTTAGGAGCAGCCGGATCTGGTGGCACATTAACCCATGTTGGATCTCCAATTGGAGTATTAACTTTTATTTTGTCAACACGACAAATTCCCAAACCTCCACAATTTTTTGATGTTCTCCCTATTCTAAGCTTAATGGAACCTCCCCATCCACCACCTCCTAGTGCTATTGTACTTTCAACTGAGGCTTGTGATTGATTAATTTCAGCATTAGATCCCGAGGAAACAATATCATTACTATCATTAGTACAAGAAATCATACTAACTACTAATAGTAACGAAAAAAATAGATTTATTTTATTTTTCATTTTTTAAGTTGAATAAGTTAATAATTAATTACAAATGTCCTTTTCGAAAAGATTACGGATACAAATATAATCTAAAAAAAGGATATGTTTTCTAAAAATTTTTAATTTAAATATTAAATTTTTCATTTATTGCCTTATATTTCTAATTAGATATGACAAAAATTAAACATAACTTATTGACAATACCGTAAGTTAACGGTTATAAATAATTTTTTTATTTTGAATGAAGTAATGAAGCGAGTCTTAAAATTAATCGGGAAAATCATATTGATATTAATTTCCATCCCTCTTTTATATTTCTTGATAGCATTGATTCTCTCCACCATCACCGTAAATCAAAAGCAAGTTTATTCAAAAGAAACCTTTGTTTACTTGAATACGAATGGAGTTCATTTAGATATCATAATCCCTAAAGAAAAAATCAATCCAAGCTTATTAAAAGATTTAGAAGTCAATAAAAATGCTACATACTTTTCATTTGGTTGGGGAGATGAAAATTTCTACCTCAACACTCCACAATGGAAAGATCTCACCTTTAAAAATGCCATCAAGGCTCTATTTCTAAAAAGCTCAACACTCATTCACCTGACTACATATGCTGAAGTACATCCAAATTGGATAAAAATAGAAGTATCACAACAACAACTTTCTACTTTAAATAATTACATCGAGAAAAGTTTTTATAAAAATGCTGAATCTAAAAAAGTAATCTTACCCAATAAAGGATATTCTTATAACGACAATTTCTATAAAGCTACCGGAAATTACACTTGCTTTTTCACTTGCAACACTTGGGTAAATTCAGCTTTTAAAGAAGCTAAGCTAAAAGCTTGTTTATGGACGCCATTTGATTTTGGGTTGATGAATAAGTATTCTAATTGAAAAACGGTTTATTTCATAAAATCATCATGAGCCACTGAAACAGATTCAGGGTAACTTCTGAAAATTATTTTTGATCTAAACCCTAAAACAAATACTTCACTCCCACTCCGCCATAAAAATTACGATCATTTCCGGGATAATAATAACGAGGCTCGCTATTTCCGTAGGCTACTGCATTGGGTAAAATACTTACGGCATAATGTTCGTCAAGTAAATTATTAACGCCAGCATTCAGGGTAATTTTAAAATCTTGAAACATCGTAAAGCCATAAGCTGCTTTTAAATTGATTAATTGGTAGCTATCACTATACAACGAATTGGCATCATTCAACGGAATTGATGAAACAAACAGCGCATTGCTAAAAAAGCTAAAACCACTTTCGGTAATTAAATCGATACCTAAATTTATCTTGTGATCGGGAACACCGGTTAAGTCGTTACCACTATAATTATTACCCTCATCAATAAATTTATCGAACTTATAAAAATTAAAGTTTGCTGAAGCATAGGGTTTTAAAGTTATATCAGCGGAAAGTTGCCAATGGTATTTCAGCATAAATTCCACACCGTTATGGTCGGTTTTGCCGGCATTGGCACCTACATATCGATCTTCTGCTACTCGTTCTGCCACTAATAAATCATTTACTTGGATCGTATATAAGGCAATTTCAGAATATAAATTATTCCCCCAAGTTCCTTTAAAACCAAGCTCATAATTCCAGCCTATTTCAGGTTTCAAATTGGTATTGATTACCCCTTCTGGGGTTAGGGTTTCCTCTACGGTTGGCGTTGAAAAGCCTTTAGAAATATTGACATAAAGATTTTTAGTGGAAGTCAATTCATACAAAGCTGCTACTCTAGGAAACCAAATAGTTTTAAATTGATAATCGCCGGTTTGATCCATATCATCTTGAGCATATAAATCGGTCAATGCATAATTCGTAACATTCATATTGAGTCCGCCGACTAATTTCAACTTTGGAAGAACCTGTAAATTAAGTTGCGCAAAGAGGTTGTAATACTTTCGGTCTTGTTCTATAGTAGCTATTTGACTTCCGCGAACGCTTCCTTGATTGGGAAAATCTTTATATAAATTCTCATAATTGCTCCCGTCATAATTTTCATTTAAATATTCTCCGCCCAAACTGATTTCCGTAGGAAAAGAAAATAATTGAGTGGTATAATTAAAACGTGTTCTCGCTCCAATACCAACACTGTTTTCTTTTAAAATATCAAATGGCCGGGGTTCGTAAGCATCTCTATTGTTGATAAAAACACTGGTGGTATTTTTTAAATTTTCAGAAAAATGCTGGGTGTAAGAAAGCCCCATTAAAAAACGATCGTAAGCTTCATAGCCTTGTGCGGTTTTCCAAGTATAAGCTGCGCGTTCAGGGTTTTCGTTAAAATCTGTTATTCCTACGGAACTGGGAATGTAAGCTTTTAAACGGGTAAAATTTCCGAGAAAACTTAGTGCTGAATTTTCTCCTGAAAATAAAGTTCCGTTGAAATTGAACGACTTCCGATCGTAATCTGAATTTTCACGATAACCTTGACTTTGCAAATGATTATAAGTCGCAAAAAGTGATTTCTTTGTATCAGAATACCCCATACTTGCTGTATTTTTCAACATCTGATAACTTCCAAAACTACTGGAAATTTTAGCGAAAAAGCGTTCTTCTCCCGGCTCATAAGCAAACAAATGTAAAACGCCACCCAAACCGGAACCATACAGACTAGAATTGGGACCTTTTATAATTTCTACACTTTCAATCGCTTCCAAATCGATATCGTTAATTGCGGTTTGACCATCACCGGTAGTAAGCGGAATTTCATTAAAATAGGCTTTTAAGCGATTGGTACCGTATTGTGCTCGGGCGCCCATACCACGAATAGTGATTCGATTGGTATTTAAAGCCCCTTCTTGGGTATAAACTCCCGGAACTCGGTTGAAAGAGGCCGTTAAAAGTGCAGGTGTACTCCGGTTAAGTTCTGTATGATCCAGCAAATTTACTGCTGCAGGGGTTTTCTTTAATTCAGTCTGTATGCCGGTGCCTTTTAATAAAACTTGTGCTAATGCCGTACTATCTAAAACAGGCTCAGGTTGTTTTTCCTGAGCCTGTATAAAACTGGTATAACATATACTTAGCGTGGCTAAGATATAAGTTGAAATTTTCAAAAAAAGTAATGTTTAAATTGTTAGTTGAAATTATTTAGTTGAAACTACCCAAATAATACCTGCATCGTCATCGGTCACTAATAAATCTCCATCGGGTGTTTGGGTTACTCCAACAGGTCTTCCGTGTACTTCTGTACCATCTTCATTAGCTATAAAACCGGTCATAAAATCTTCTGGTGGTTGCGGGTTTCCATTTTCATCAAAAGGAATGAAAACCACTTTATAACCTGCTAATTTTGATCGGTTCCAAGAACCATGCTGACCCACAAAGGCACCGTTTCTATATTTCTCCGGAAATTTATTTTCGGTATAAAAAGTTAATCCTATAGAAGCTGTATGAGCACCTAAGGGAACATCGGGAACTATTGCTTTTTCCACCATATCAGGATGTGGATCGTCTTTCCAACGTGGATCCCTAATTTGTCCGTAATACGAATAAGGCCATCCATACCAACCGCCTTCTTTTACACTTGTTGCATAATCGGGTACTAAATTATCCCCTAATTTATCACGCTCGTTAACGGCTGTCCACATTTCACCGGTAATGGGGTTCCAATCCATCCCAATAGGGTTTCTAATTCCGGCAGCGTAAACTTTTTCACCTGAACCATCCGGATTAATTTCTAAGATGTTAGCTCTACGCTCTTCTTTTTCCATTCCGTGTTCTCCTACATTTGAAGAAGAACCAACAGTGATATAAATTTTTGAATTGTTTTTATTGGTAATAATGTTTCTTGTCCAGTGATGATTATAACCTCCGGCAGGTAATTCTTTAATCACTTCTGGTGCTGCAGTGATTTTCGTTTGTCCTACTTTATACGGATATCTTACTAAAGCATCTACATTAGCTACATAAAAATAATCTCCAATAATCAACATCCCAAAAGGTTGATTAAGATTGTCCAGAAAAATATAATTTTCATCTACCGTATTATTTCCATCGGTATCCCTTAGTAATTTTATTTTATTAGCGCTTGAACTTGCATCGTCACTTTCAGCCACAAATATATCTCCATTTTCCCCTACATACATCCAACGCGGGTGGTCTAGGTCATCTGCAAATCTACTTACTATAAAACCATCAGGAACTACCGGGGATTGGCGTAGATCCCAACCTATTATTTTACTGGTATTTCTTACCGATTCTGTAGCATAGGGCGGCGGAAGGACTATATCTCCTACGGCTGTTTCTACAACAGTATTCGTACTATCTTCACGAATTTCTTCTTTTTCTTCTTCACTCAAAGTTGTTTTTTTCTCTCCCACACAACTTATAAAAAGAATATTCAGAAAAAATATTCCTGCTAAATAAGGGTAGTTTTTTAAAATATTCATAGTCTTCAATTTTTTGTCCCAATTTAATCTATATCTACTCCAACCTAAAACCTCAGCTTTTGATTAATATTTATTTAACAGGTCTACAGCTTATTCTAAAAATAAATTAAGATTATTAGTAAATTTGTAAGTCAAATACTCATTGCGATGAAAAAAATCATTTTACTTATATATATATTTTCATTTTTATTTTATTCCTGCGACCTCTCTAAATACAAACTCGTAAAAGAATACGATCTTTCCACAACATTTGAGAAGTCTAACGGAAAAGAAACAGCTACTTATGATGAAGTGATCGATTTTTACACGGAACTAGATGATGCTTTTTCAAGCGTTTCTTTAGAAGAATTCGGAAAAACTGACAGTGGAGAACCTCTTCACTTAGTCATTTTTAATCCTGACAGTGAGTTTGACCCGGAAAATTTCCCGCACGAAAAGCAAGTACTACTAATTAACAATGGTATTCATCCCGGCGAAAGTGATGGGATCGATGCAACGATGTTATTGTTTCGTGATTTAGCACAAGATTCTATCGCCATCCCTGAGAACACAATTATCGCAACTATTCCTATTTATAATATTGGTGGAGCGCTTAATCGCAATTCTACTTCCAGAACCAATCAAAACGGCCCGGAAGCTTATGGTTTTAGAGGGAATGCCAGGAATTACGATCTTAACCGCGATTTTATTAAGGCAGATACCCGAAATACGAAGGCTTTTTATGAGATTTTTCATTACTTAAATCCTGATGTTTTTATTGACAATCATGTAAGTAATGGTGCCGACTATCAATATACGCTCACCCATTTGCTTACTCAGCATAATAAATTGAATGGTGAATTGGGAAAATATATTCATCAGGAATTTATGCCGGCACTAGAAGATAGTTTAGCTAAAAAAGATTGGCCAATCACGCCTTATGTGAATGTTTTCAACGAAAGTCCGCTGGACGGATTTTCTCAATTTAAGGATTCGCCTCGATATTCTACAGGTTACACCGCACTTTTCAATACGATGGGAATGATGCTGGAAACCCATATGCTAAAACCCTATGCGCAAAGAGTGAAAGGAACTTATCAATTTATGTTGACTACAATTGGGATTATCGATAAAAATTCAGCAAAAATTATTGGGGCAAGAGCAAGCACTAATGATTATTTTACCAATACCCATGAATATTATTTGAATTATAAAGTAGATAGTTCACAAACTTCAACTCTTCAGTTTAAAGGTTTTCAAGACACCATCATAAAAAGTGAAGTAACAGGATTAGACCGGCTAAAGTATAATCGAGATCAACCTTACACCAAAGATATTACCTATTACAATTATTTTAAACCTAGTGATACGGTTTCTGTCCCTAAAGCTTATATCATCCCACAAGGCTGGTGGCCTGTAGTTGATTTATTAAAATTGAATCATATTGAAATGAACGCTCTTGAAAAAGATACTTTAATGGAAGTGGAAGCTTACCGAATTAAAAATTATAAAACTCGAAATCAAGTATACGAAGGACATTATCCACATTTTAATACTGAGGTGGAAACTTATAAAGATAGCGTCCCATTTAGAAAAGGGGATTTGATCGTTTCTACTAAACAGGAAGGCATTCGATATTTACTGGAAACCTTAGAACCTATTGCAGAGGATTCATTCTTTAATTGGAATTTCTTCGACTCAGTTCTTCAACAAAAAGAACATTTCTCTCCTTATGTTTTTGAAGATCAAGCGCTTCAGCTAATAGAAAAAGACAGCTTGCTAAAAAAAGAATTTGATTCTATAAAAAAAGCTGATAAAAAATTCAGAAAAGATGGGTATTCCCAATTAGATTGGATCTACAAACATTCTGAAAATTATGAAAAAGCTCATTTACGATATCCTATTTTCCGGATGCTGAATTAAATATTCTTTTGGAAAAAGCAGTTTTATATTCTCGTAAGATTCCTTTAACGCTTCTTGGGTTTTTTCAAAGTTTTTCCATTCTACTTTCGTAATACCTTCATTTTCCTGAGGGGTCAATTCACCATCAAAATCGGTTTTCATTTCAAACCAATGGGTTTCCTTCAGCCTAAACTTTCCTTTCCGCTTCATCACGTGGTAAGTGGTTTGTAAAAATTCAGTAATCTGCAATCCTTCTACTTTGGTCTCTTCCTCCACTTCTCGAATGGAAGTTTCTTCTATGGTTTCGTTTTTTTCTGCTTTTCCTTTAGGCAAATCCCATTTATCATTCCTATAAATAAAAAGGATTTCCCCTTTTGGGTTATAGACCAAACCACCGCCTGCGACAATAGGTTTAAGCTTACTTCTTAAATGTTTAAAAAGCTTTTTCTCATCCTTATGGTAAAGGTTCACGTATAATATTTCACCTTTTAAAATCTTTTTGATTAACTTTTTCAGCTTCACCTTTTTTATAGGGATAGAGGTGTATTTATCTCCAATTTCTTTTTTGGTAGAAAGAATTATTGGTATATCTTTCACAAAAACTTTATACATTTGCAGGTATGATTTTAGATAAAGAAACAGCTAAAAAAACAGCCGAACTTTTATTGCAAATTAAAGCAATAAAATTAAATCCGCAAGAACCTTTTACATGGGCAAGCGGTTGGAAGTCTCCAATTTATTGTGATAACCGCGTGGTACTTTCCTACCCACCGATAAGAAATTACATTAGGGAGCACATGGCTAAACACGTTGAACAAGTTTACGGAAAACCTGATGTTATTGCCGGTGTGGCCACTGGAGCCATTGGGATTGGGATGTTGGTGGCAGAATATTTAGGCCTACCTTTTGTTTACGTAAGACCCGAAGCAAAAAAGCACGGAAGAAAAAACCAAATTGAAGGTCACTTGGAAAGCGGTCAACACGTGGTGGTGATTGAAGATTTAATTAGTACCGGAAAAAGTAGTTTAAATGCGGTAAAAGCTTTAAAAGAAGCCAATGCAACCGTAAAAGGAATGATTGCTATTTTCTCCTATGGTTTTGATATTGCTGAAGAAAACTTTGAAAAAGAGCATGTTAACGTTAACGTCCTTAGCAATTACGAACATTTAATAGAACAAGCTTACGAAACCAGTTATTTAAATAAAGAAGAAGCAGCTACGTTAAGAAAATGGCGTCAAGATCCTGCGAATTGGTCACCAAAATAAAACACCATGCATTTAGAAAGCAATACTACCCAAGTAAATAAAAGTCAACAACAGGTTTTTGAATTTTTAACCAACATGCATAATTATGAAAAGATTATGCCTGATAGTATTCAAAAGTTTGAGATAAAAGGAGAAGATAGTTTCCTTTTTCAGTTGAAAGGAATGCCGGAAATTAAACTGAAAATGCAAGAGAAAATTCCTTATCAAACTGCAGTTTTAGGTTCCGGAAGTGATAAATTCCCTTTTACCTTAAAAGCAGAAATTGAAGAAATAGATGCTGAAACCAGTAAAGTTCAATTAATTTTTGAAGGTGAATTTAACTCCATGATGGCGATGATGATCAAATCTCCCTTAAAAAAATTCATTAATACCTTAAGCGAAAATTTAGGAAAGCTTTAGTTATAAACAAAGATGAAAAATTTAAATCCCTCTTGAATTTATCGTTCAAGAGGGATTTTTAGTTTTTATTTGTTGCTAAGAGTTTATTTAATAATCATTCGTTTAGTTATAATTTCTTTATTACTACTAATCAAGCTATACAGGTAAATTCCATTCTTAAAGTCTGAGGCATTTATAATAATTTTCCCTTCTTTTTCAGTAAGACGATATTCTTTTTTAAGATTACCGGTCATATCAAAAACCATAATGGAAGCGTTTTCTTCTGTTTCTGGTAATTTATAAGCAATAACTGATTGTCCATCAAACGGATTTGGGTAATTTTGCTCCAAACTATACGCAGAACTCTCCAATTCTTTTGATAATTGCACATCTTTCACCACATAGGTTTCGCTATTGTTTTTCAGCTTTTCCTCAAGAGACTCAACTTTAGCATTTAACTCTTGGATAGATTTGGTAAGAACACCTATTAAGCCTATATAGTTTACAGATTTAAACTCTTCTCCTCCTGATGGGCGACCTTCTTTATCGTATAATGGTTTAATTACATCTTGCACCAATTCAGGATAAACCTCTTCTAATTCTTGTGCAATAAACCCATGTTGTTTTCCTATAGGTAAATTAAAGCCTTCTTTAGTTTTAAAATTATATTCAACAGGATTTAGATTCGCCAGCTTTTCAAGCACACCTTCTTCTTCTTTAATATTTTCTTTTAATTTTTTATCAGAAGAAACTAAAAAAGAACCTGTTACCTCTACATTGCCATCAAAAAATCCGGCGAATTGACCAGTACCGGTCGAAGATGCCCTTCCATAGATCGCATAGCTTTGATCTGCATTTCCAACTTCACCATAAACTCCAAAATTAATTTGCGAAGCTCCAAAAGAGCCAGCATAGACTCCGTATCCTTGTCCATTCGTTTCTCTTGATTGCCCAAATACACCAATCCCTTGACCTTGATGTGCTATAGCATAGAAAGAACCTGCAGCACTAAAATCAAAGTCAGAATTTTCATGCCAAACCTGAATACCTTCTCTTCTTTGACCACTAGCTAAAATACCAACTTTAGATTCATCAAATACCGAAAAGTTTTTATCTCTACTAAAAACAGTAGATCCATCCCGTCGCATGGCTGCAGATAGAAAAGAATCTGTAGACATAAAATCTCGGGCATACCGAAACTCTAAATCACCCAAGGTTTCACCAGGTAAACCTATCCATTGAATACGTGGATTAATATTATCTATATTATTATATCCCAATATTAAAGATTTTCCATTCACTTGATAACGCAAACCATAAACCGTCTGACTACCAGTAGTTAACCTTCCTGAAGAGAACCAGCGATCATTTAAACCAAAGTTAAAATTACCTTGATCTAGTTGTGTTACCAAACCTCGTCTAAAACGGAAGATTTCTTCTGGTGCAAAAGGTGGAGGTGAAGCTATTGTTGAACTTACAGTACCAAATGACTGATTTGGTTGTGCATAACCTAAAGACAAAAAAAACAGCGAGATTAAAAACGTAAAATTTTTCATAATAAAATAATTTAAATGTTAATTACTTAAATTTAACACTAATTTATCGTTAAAATGTAAATTTTATCGTTTTTAACAATTCACAAAAGTGTTAAAAAACCAATATTTTATTAAAACCTAAAGCCTTTAGTAAAGTAATTTTATTTCCTTAATATCAAATTCTTGTTCTAGCTGGTCTTCAAAAAAAATGATTAATCGTCCTTGATGAGAGACTTTTTTTATAATCCCTGTTTTTCTTTGGCCATTAGGAAATTCAAAAGTAGAAGCTTTGTTCAATCTAAAAAGGTGGACATAATATTCGTTTAAAATAGCTTCTATTTTCCAATCCTTTTTTGCATAAATATTCTTTTCAATAGTATTCACCAGTAATTTCAATAAATAATCTAATTCAAAATGAACACCAGTAAGTTTTTTTAGAGAAGCTGCTTGAGGTAAATTTTCAAATTCTAATTGATTTACATTTAAGCCAATGCCTATAATCGTACTACCTACCCTGCCATTTATAAGAATATTTTCAATTAAAATTCCACATATTTTAAAATTCCCTGCCAATATGTCGTTTGGCCACTTAATCTTCAATTTTGGGATTTGAAGCTTTTCCAGCACCTCTATCATACTTGTTGCTACAATGGCACTCAATTTAAACTGCTCATCAATCTTTAAGTTCAAATCGTTTAAAAGCAAGCTAAACGTAAGGTTCTTGCCTTTTTCTGAGATCCAACCTGCCCCCATTTGGCCTTTGCCTTTGGTTTGTTCTTCCGTCACAACATAGCAATTTTCTATATTAGGTTGTTCCCTAAAAAGTTCTCTTAAAAATAGATTGGTAGAATCGGTGGCAAGGACTTTGATACTTCGCATAGAGACTTAATGAAAGAATGTTTAAATTAGGATACAAAAAAAGTTTAAAAAATAATAACTTTGCGCAAAACAATTAAATTTTAATGATAAACAAAGAAAAGAACACAGACCAACTGATAACACATATATTGCAAGGGATTGAAGAGGTAAAAGGAAAAGATATACAAATCTTAGACCTAAGGGAAATTGAGAATACGGTTTGTGACTATTTTATTATTTGCAATGGTACATCCAACACTCAGGTAAATGCCATTGTTAACTCTATCCAAAAAACTGTTAGCAAGGCAATTAAAGATAAGCCTTGGCACGTAGAAGGTACCGAAAATGCAGAATGGATACTTATGGACTACGTCAATGTAGTAGTACACGTTTTCCAAAAACACATTAGGGAATATTACGATATTGAAAGTTTGTGGGGAGACGCAAAAAGCACTACTATTGAAACCGATTATTAAAAATTACTAGAAAGAATAAAATGGCCAACGAGCAGAACAATAAAAAGAAACCAGGGAGCAATAAACCTAAATTTAACTCTTACTGGATTTATATTGGAATTGTCCTAATTTTCTTAGGGCTTAATTTTTTTGGAGGAAGCATGGGCTTCAATGAACCTGCAAAAACCAATATCAGTCAATTTCAAAACTTTCTTAAAGATGGTGATGTAAAAAAGGTAATTGTAGTTAATAAAAAACAGGCAAATGTATATTTAACGGATAAAGCCAAACAAAATCCTGTTCATAAAAAAACCCAGGAAAAAGAATTTCTTCCAGCGGGAGACACTCCTGACTATACTTTTGAAATAGGTAGTTTAGAAAATTTTCAAAAGAATTTTAATGAAATTAAAAAAGAAAATAATTTATCTACCGATATTGAGTTTGAAACTCATCAAAACTATTGGGGCGACATTTTACTTACGCTTCTTCCATTTATCTTACTTTTTGGTATTTGGATTTTCATTATGAGAAGAATGAGCGGTGGTGCCGGTGGCGGTGCTGGAGGCCAAATCTTCAATATTGGTAAATCTAAAGCAAAACTCTTTGACCAAAATACCGATGTAAAAACTTCTTTTAAAGATGTTGCTGGGCTTGAGGGAGCAAAAGAGGAAGTACAGGAAATCGTAGATTTCTTAAAACAACCTGAAAAATATACTTCATTAGGTGGTAAAATCCCAAAAGGAGCCTTATTAGTAGGACCTCCGGGAACCGGTAAAACCTTATTGGCAAAAGCTGTGGCCGGTGAAGCAAAAGTACCTTTCTTCTCCTTGTCAGGTTCAGATTTTGTAGAAATGTTTGTGGGAGTTGGAGCTTCTCGTGTAAGGGATTTATTTAAACAAGCCAAAGAAAAATCTCCATCCATAATCTTTATAGATGAAATTGACGCAATTGGTAGAGCCCGTGGAAAAAACAACTTCTCAGGATCTAACGATGAACGTGAAAATACACTCAATCAGTTACTCACAGAGATGGATGGTTTTGGTACCAATACCAATGTAATTGTGGTAGCCGCGACCAACCGAGCCGACGTGTTAGATAAAGCATTAATGCGTGCTGGACGTTTTGATAGACAGATTTATGTAGACCTTCCCGATGTAAGAGAACGTAAAGAAATTTTTGAAGTACACTTACGTCCGCTTAAAAAAGTAGCAGAAGAATTAGATACTGAATTTTTAGCCAAACAAACCCCAGGATTCTCTGGAGCAGATATTGCCAATGTTTGTAATGAAGCTGCCTTAATTGCTGCCCGTAAAGGCAATAAAGCAGTTGGAAAACAAGACTTCTTAGATGCAGTAGATAGAATTGTAGGTGGTCTTGAAAAGAAAAATAAGATTATTACCCCAGACGAAAAGAAAGCTATTGCTTTTCACGAAGCTGGTCACGCTACGGTAAGCTGGATGCTAGAACATGCGGCCCCCTTAGTTAAGGTAACTATCGTCCCACGTGGTCAATCTCTAGGAGCGGCTTGGTATTTACCGGAAGAACGCTTAATTGTTCGTCCTGAACAAATGCTAGATGAAATGTGTGCCACTATGGGTGGTCGTGCAGCAGAAAAAGTGATTTTTAATAAAATATCTACTGGAGCGCTAAGCGATTTAGAAAAAGTGACCAAACAAGCCAAAGCTATGGTAACCGTTTACGGATTGAATGATAAAATAGGAAACTTAACCTATTACGATTCTAGCGGACAAAATGAATACAATTTTGCTAAACCTTATAGCGAAAAGACAGCAGAATTAATAGATAAGGAGATTTCCAACATCATTGAAGAACAATACCAACGAGCTATTCAACTACTCACAGAACATAAAGATAAGCTCACAGAACTTGCTGAAATCTTACTTGACAAAGAAGTAATCTTTAAAGACGATTTGCAGCGAATTTTCGGTAATCGCCCTCATCACAAAGAAGAAGAAAAGCTTACTGATCAAACTCCTAAACAAGTAGAAGAAAAAGCTCAACCTACAGAAGAAAAAACTTCTGAAGACTCTAAAAATCCAACAAACAATTACTAATAAAAGCCTAAAAAATCTTGATTATACAAAAGTATGGTCAAGATTTTTTATATTTTAGTAGTAAAATGAAATTATTAACTACCCCAACTTAATATATGAGTCTATTTAGAAAATTATTTTTATCCAAATCTAAATCAGACAAAGAAAAGGAAGAGGATTTAAGAGACGGTGATTTAAGTAAATACACACCGGAGCCCACGCTGCCGACAGACGAGAATTTTGTAAAAAATTTTAAAGAAAACGGAGGCAAGTTTCTTTATTGCCAAGATAAAAATGAAGTACTTGACGTCTTCGGAAAAATTTTAGAGGAAAATAACTGGGATGGTAAAGAATGTTGTTGCTTTGATGATAACCTAAAAGAAACCTTTAAAGATTTCGACTTAAATTATTCTTTTAGTAATCAAGCAGCGTTCTTTTTATCTACCTGCGAGTATTTAGTAGCTAATACGGGTGCTTTATTGGTAAGCTCTAACCAGATAAAAGAAAAAAAACTAGCGGAAATCCCTCATAATTTTGTTATTTTGGCAGGCACGAGCCAGCTGGTAGATACGATTGGAGAAGGATTAAGAGGTATAAAATCTAAAAGTAAAAAGAGAATACCTTCTAACATAACCACCATTAAGACTTTTGAAAACAAGCAAGAAAGCGATTTCATGAGTTATGGGAGTACCTCCAAAAATGTATATTTGCTCCTGTTGGAAGACCTATAATTTATGAATGAACTTTTAAAAAGAACCTTATCGGGAGCTTTATATGTTGTTGTTTTAGTTTCTGCTATATTAATTTCAGAATATTCTTTTTTGGGATTATTTTTTGTATTTGGCCTTGTTGGGCTTTACGAGCTACAAAAACTTCTCAAGCTAAACAGCTACCTTAATTACATCGTTTTATTAGCTGCCCTTATTTTCTTTGGGATTCTAAAAATAGACACCTACTCTATTTGGTTATTGCTTATTATTACCTTATTTGTAAAAATCTTACTGATTAAAGATTTACTGATTATTCATAAAATACCCATTTTTGAAGGGAAAAAGTATATACTTACCCTTTTTTATTTAATCTCTTCCATCCTTTTTCTAACGCTTATACCTTATGAAAATGGAGAATATTCGCCTTATATTTTAATAGGAATTTTCTTCTTGGTTTGGTTTAATGATTCTTTTGCCTATTTGGTAGGGAAAAATTTTGGGAAGCATAAATTATATGAAAGGATTTCTCCCAACAAGACAGTGGAAGGTTTTTTAGGTGGGCTTGTATTTTGTATAGCCGCCAGTTTTGGTGTAGCTTACTTTACCAAAACATTAGATTTTTCTACTTGGATAATAATTGCTATTTTAACAAGCGTGTTTGGTACCTTTGGAGATTTAATTCAATCCAAACTTAAAAGGCAGGCAAAGGTAAAAGATAGCGGTACAATTATGCCAGGGCATGGAGGTTTATTAGACAGATTAGATAGTATTCTATTTGCAGGTACGTTTATATATGCCTATCTTTTAATTATTTAAAAAAAGCTATGTTTCATAAAGAAGGACATAAAATATTAGGAGTCACTATTGCTATTTGCATTTTAATAAATGTGCTTTCCTATTTATTCATTGAAATTAAATGGGTTAATCAACTCATTTTAGGAGCGAGTATCATCATGTTTTTACTCATCTTACAATTTTTTAGGAATCCAAAACGACAAACCTTGGTCAACGATAAACATATTGTAGCCCCGGTAGATGGAAAAGTCGTGGTTATTGAAGAAGTTGAAGAAAAGGAATATTTTAAAGACAAACGTTTACAGGTTTCTGTATTTATGTCGCCCATAAATGTTCACGTTACCCGCCATCCTATAAATGGTGAAGTGGTTTACAGCAAATACCATGCAGGTAAATATTTAGTGGCTTGGCATCCTAAATCCAGTGAAGAAAACGAACGGACTACCGTAGTGGTGAAAAACGAAAATGTAGGAGAAATTCTTTATAGGCAAATTGCCGGCGCCATGGCCAAACGTATCGTAAATTATGCTGAAGTTGGCCAAGAAGTAGTACAAGGAAGTGATAGTGGATTTATAAAATTTGGTTCACGCGTAGATGTTTTCTTACCACTAGGCACTAAATTAGAGGTTGAACTTAACCAAAAAGTAAAAGGTGGTCTAACCGTAATTGCAAAAGTTTAATGAAACCTAACAAAAGTAAGTTAGACATAGAGTTTAAAGAAGCTTACCGAAAAGCTTCTACTACAGATTTAAGATTTCCGCCGGATGTGCGTTTACACTTTTACGCGTATTACAAAAGGGCTACCGACGAAAATTTCATTCATCAAGAAAAAGATTTAGACACTAGGTTAATTAGTGCTTTTAAGATGAATGCTATGTTTCAAATTCAGGGACTTTCTAAAGAAGATGCGAAAAGAAAATATATAGAATTGGTGAATAAATACATCACAGAATAGATTTTACCACTATAGAATTCGCTAAATTCAACTAGAAATAATATTGAACACATCAACTACTTAAAAGTTTATAAAATAATAAACCTCAAAGAAGCTTCTTTGAGGTTTTATTATTTATAGATTGTTGTTAAGAACAGTCACTACATATTATTTAATAGGGAAACCACGATCGCGCATTAAAGCATCTATATTGGCATCGCGCCCTCTAAAATCACGATAAGCTTTTGCCGGGTCTACCGCATTTCTCGGTTCAAATAAAAAACGCTTTAGCTTATGTGCGGTTTCTTTATCGTAAAAACCTCCCGGTGCTTCTGCAAAAGCTTCGGCCGCGTCTGCAGTAAGTACATCTGCCCAAAGGTAACCGTAATAACCGGTAGCGTAACCTTCTCCTGAAAACACGTGACTAAATTGAGTTGAGCGATGTCGCATAGGAATTTCTTCCGGCATTCCCAATTCTTCGAGTTGTTGCTTTTCAAATTCTTGAATATCATTTATTTTAGTTGGATCGGTGGTGTGGTATTTCATATCCATCAAGGCAGAAGCCAAATATTCTGTAGTAGCAAAACCTTGATTAAAGGTAGAAGCTTTTTTTATTTTTGCTACTAATTCTGCAGGCATTGGTTCTCCGGTCTTGTAATGTTTTAAGAATTTATTAATTACGGTATCGGTAGATAACCAACGTTCTAACAATTGCGACTGAAACTCGGTATAATCTCGGACACCTCCATTTAATGTTGGATATTTCACATCTGCTGAAAGGTAATGTAAGGCGTGCCCAAATTCGTGGAAAAATGTTTCGGCATCGTCCCAACTTACTAATATAGGTTCTCCTTTTGCCGGTTTTACAAAGTTAGAGTTATTAGAAGCTAACACAGGTTGATTACCTTCTAAGACGGTACGGTTTCTATAAGTGGTAGCCCAAGCTCCAGAACGTTTTCCTTTTCTAGCATAAGGATCTAAATACCATAAACCTACGATCTCCCCAGAATCTTTATCACTTACTTCCCATACCTTTACATCTTTGTGAAAAACGGGAACGCTGCCTTCTTTAACAGGTTTAAATTCATAATTAAACAACTCTCCAGCTACGTAAAAAATAGCTTTTCTTAAGTTATTTAATTCTAAATATTGCTTTACTTCTTCACTATCTAGATTATATTTTTCTTGGCGTACTTTTTCCATATAAAATCGGTAATCCCAAGGCTCAATGCTAATATCTTTTCCTTCTTTTTTGGCAAGTGCTTTCATTTCTTCCACCTCCTCTTCTACCCTTGCTAAGGCTGCCGGCCAGACTTTCATCATTAAATCCATGGCGTTTTCTGGATTTTTAGCCATTCTATCTTGTAATCGCCATTGCGCATAATTATCATAGCCTAATAAATCAACACGCTCATCTCTTAATTCCAGTATTTTTTTAATAATTTGGTTATTATCGTGCTGGTCACCGTTATTTCCGCGGGCATAATATTTTTCCCAAACTTCTTTTCTTAACTCTCGATTTTCTGCGTAGGTTAAAAAAGGATCCATAGAAGAGCGGGTATTGGTAACAGCATACATGCCTTCTTTTCCGTTTTCTTCTGCGGTAGCTTTAGCTGATTTTAAATAGAACTCCGGTAAACCTTTAGCTTGATCTTCAGAAAAATAAGTTACATAGCCTTCTTCATCTGCAAGTACATTATTTGAAAATTGGGTGTACAATTCTGAAAGTTGTTTTTCAATCTCCGCATAGCGCTTCTTCTTTTCTTTATTTAGATTAGCACCATCCATTTCAAAATTCTTATAAATAAGTTCAATTACTCGCTGTTGCTGAGGCGGAAGTTGCTCTTTTTGAGAGTCATTATAAACCTTTTTGATACGTTGAAATAGTTTTTCGTTTTGAGAAATTTGCGAACGGTAATTCGAAATTTTCGGAGCTAATTCTTGCTGAATGCTTCTGAAGTCTTCGCTTGATATATTACTACTATAAATTCCGTAGTACGTAAAAACCTGATCTAATTCACTACCTGATTTTTCCATTGCCACAATCGTATTTTCAAAAGTGGGTTCACTCTTTTGGTTAGCAATACTATCCATCTGCTTTAAATGCATTTTCATAGCTTTTTGCATAGCGGGTTTTAATTGGGATAACTCCATTTCATCGAATGCGGGAACACCATTATAATCTCCCTCCCACTTTTTTAAGAATACATTTTCTGTACTTTTATCCATAGCTGAATTTTTGTTTACTTGTTCTTCTTTACACCCTAAAACTAAGGCTGCAACGAATATAGAAGTCAAAATTTTTCTTTTCATTATTTAAAACTAATTTGAATTAGAGCTTAATTTAGTTAAATGTGTTAAATGTGTTACTTTAACATGGAAATGCCGTATAAATGTAAATTTAAAAATTACTATTTTTACATTTAATCTTATTTAAAACACCTATTATACCGCCATTTTATAAAGGAATGACAAAAACCAAAGAAACAAAAACTATTCAAACTTCTAAAAAAAAGAAGAACATACAGTCAAGATTAATAGCAGTAGGTGCAAGTGCTGGAGGCTTAGAAGCATTGAAGACTTTTTTTAGCAATCTAACCGATAACGATCAAAATTCCTACATCGTTATACAACATCTCTCACCAGACTATAAAAGTATGATGGGAGAACTTTTGGCAAAAACAGCCAAACTACCCATTGAACAAATTTCGGATAATTCAGAAGTTGAGCCCGGGAAAATATACCTTATCCCGCCGGTAAATAATTTAACTATTGAAGAAGGTGTTCTTCATTTATCTGATAAACCTAAAAATCAAAAACTCAACTTACCCATCGATTTATTTTTAGATTCTCTAGCAGACTATAAAAAAGATCAAGCCATTGCTATTATATTAAGCGGCACGGGAAGTGATGGTACACGAGGCATAAAAGCTATTAAAGAAGCAGATGGAATGGTAATGGTACAAGATCCTGAAGAAGCGAAATTTGATGGAATGCCCAAAAGTGCTATTAATTCTGGAGTAGTAGATTATATTTTACCTGTAGAAGAAATGGGAAATGAATTGAACCGATTTATTCAAGCATCGGAAACAATACAATTAAATGGTGAGCTAGAAGATTTAAATGAACAAGTACTCTCAAAAATACTTAGTTACATCAACGAAAATACAGGATTAGACTTTACCGAATACAAAACCTCTACCCTTGGAAGAAGGGTTGCCAGAAGGGTTAACGTATGTAAATGTGATTCTTTAAAAGATTACTATAGGTACCTACAAACCAATCCGGACGAGGTATCTGTTCTTTTCAAAGAATTTTTAATTGGGGTGACTAAGTTTTTTAGAGATCCAAGGGTTTGGGATATTCTTGAAGACGATATTATCCCCAATATAGTCGAAAAGAAAAAGGATGGGGAAGTTTTAAAAATTTGGGATGTCGCTTGTAGTACAGGCGAAGAAGCTTATTCTTTAGCCATGTACATTCACGAAGAATTAGAGAAACACGATAAAAAAGTAGAAGTTAAAATATTTGCTACAGATATCGCTAAACAACATTTAGAGGTTGGAGGAAGTGGTGTATATTCAGAAAGTATGGTGGCAGATATTGATAACGATTTGCTTCGGAAATACTTTATCAAAAATGGCGAAGGCTATCAGGTAATCGAAAAAATTAGGAGAATGGTTATTTTCTCTCAGCATAACATCATTAAAAATCCACCATTTAGCAATATGGACATGATTTTGTGCCGAAACCTACTTATTTATTTTCAACAAAGCATTCAAAAAAAGGCACTTAATGTATTACATTATGCTTTAAAAGAAGGAGGCTATCTGGTATTGGGTACAAGCGAAACAGTAAATTCTCACCGAGAAAATTTTGAAGAAATTAGTCGGAAATGGAAAATTTACAAAAATGTTTCCCCTCGTACTAGGCTAGATAACAATAATTTAAAACCTTCCAATCATTTAAAGAGAGCTGATTCTCTGAGACGTAAGCGAATGGAGAAAAAAGAAAGTTCTCCTAAACAACAGTTTACTTCAGAATTAAATGAAGCAATCTTAGAACAATTTGGGGGAGCCAGTGTTTTTATTGACGAAGATGGTAATATTCTGGAAGCTATTGGTGAATTTAGAAAATATGCCAATTTACCGGTAAAAGGCTTTACGACCAACCTCTACGAAATGTTGACAGAAGAACTGCAACACATTCTTCAAGCTACCATCAAAAGTGCTAAAAAGAAAAACGAAAAAATTCTTTACAAAGACGCTAAATTTGAAGAAAATGACGAGCAAAAAGGATTGGATATTATCGTTAAACCTTTTAGACAAAACAACTTAGATAATGAGATCAATTTCGTCATTACTTTTATTGAAAAAGAAATAAATCTTAGTGATGTAAAAGTTTCTGATAAAATAACGGTAGATAGCCGATCTCAAGAATATATAAAAGAACTTGAAAGCGAGCTTAAAAAAACAAAAGAAGAACTAAGTACTTCGCTAGAAGAAATAGAAACCAGTAACGAAGAACTTCAAGCAGCCAATGAAGAGTTATTGGCTTCCAATGAAGAGTTACAAAGTACCAATGAAGAACTGCAAAGTGTTAATGAAGAAATTAATACGGTAAATGCAGAAAACATCCAGAAAATGGATGACCTGTCAGAATTAAATGCAGATATGAACAATCTGCTCGAAAGTACAGAAATTGGAGTTATTTTCTTAGATTCAAACTTGAGAATTAGAAAGTTCACACCGGCCATTAAAAAACATTTTAGCTTATTAAATTCAGATGTTGGCAGGCCCATTGATAATTTTGTTACCAATTTTGGAAAAAACAGAGGCCGCGGTTTAGTTCCCCGCTGTAAAAAGGCTATGGAAACCGGTAAAACTTTAGAAAGAAATATTACTTCTAAAGAAGGCAGAAATTATTTAAGAAGAATTTCCCCATTTGTAAATTCTGAAGATCATATCGACGGGGTAGTTATTACATTTGTAGATATAGAGTCTTTACAAAGAGCCAAAGAGAAGCTTATTGCCAGCGAAAAAAGATATAAATCTTTCTATGAAGAAGATCCGGTCATGCATTTTAGTATTGACCCCAACACCTCAGAAATTTTACAGTGTAACCAAGAAGCAATCTTTAGATTAGGTTACGATGAAAAAGAAGAAATCATAGGAAGACCCATTTTTGAGCTTTATGATGATGAAACCAAAATCAAAGCCGTTCAACTAAATAAAGTTTTTAAAGATAAAGGAGAACTCAAAAATGTTGAGTTAAAAATGCTCACCAAAAAAGAAGAGAAAATCCCTATTATTCTTTATTCTAATGTGGAATACAACGAAAAAAGAGAAGCAGTCACCCATAGATTTACTTGTGTAGATATTTCTGAAGTTAAAGATGCTCAGGAAAAACTTAAAGAGCAAAAAGCAGATCTAGAACGTGCTAATAAAGATTTAGAACAATTTGTTTCTATTTGTTCTCATGATTTACAAGAACCTCTTGCCACCATTAAATTTGGTAGCGATGTGTTAGGAAAATTGTATGCCGACAAATTAGATGATAAAGGAAAAAATTACATTTCTTATATAGACGAAGCTTCCGATAGATTATCGAACCAAATTAAAGCTTTATTAGAGCACTCCAGGATTGGTAGAAATACCAAGAAAACGCTGGTTGACACAAAAGAATTAGCAGAAGTCGTAAAATACGATCTTGGTAAAAGAATTAAAGACACCAATGCTAAAGTAAGTATAGGATCTCTTCCAAAAGTGAAAGCCTATAAAGTTGAACTAAGGTTATTATTTCAAAACTTACTGAGTAATGCTTTAAAATATATCGACAAAAATAGAAAACCGGAAATAAGGATTTCTTCTTATAAAGAAAATGATTATTGGGTTTTCTCTGTAATGGATAACGGTATTGGGATTTCTGAAGAAGACCAAAAAAACATTTTCACTATTTTTAGTCGAGTGAGAACAAAAGAAAAATATGAAGGAACGGGAGTTGGTTTAGCACACGTAGAAAAAATTGTTCAACTTCATGAAGGAAGCATCTGGGTAGATTCTCAACATGGTGTGGGAAGTACATTCTATTTTAAAATCAAGGCAGATTAATGAACATTACCTTCAAGCAACAAGCTGTTAATATAACAAATTGTGATAGGGAGCCTATACACATTATTGAGCAAGCTCAACAACATGGAGTGATCCTCATTATTGATTATAAAAAAAATAAAGTACTACAAGCGAGTAATAATTGTAGTACTTTATTAAATCTATCTGTAGAGCAAATTGTAGGAAAGCCTTTAGAAAATGTATTCCCAAAAGCAATTAGCGAAACCATTTTTAATAAAATTGAAAATCAACAAAGTTTATATCCGCACGAGCTTAGCTTTAAAAATCAAAAGTTCTTGGCGATTCCTCATTTAACCGAAAACCAAGAACTCATTATTGATATTGAGCCTTTTGGCGAAACGATTAATCCTATTTTATTTCAGGAAGAACTCACCAAAATCCTAAAAGAAATAAAAGATACAGATCCGGTTAAAGTGATGTGCCACCAAGCGGTATCTCTCATTAAAGATCTTTACGATTACGACCGCGTGATGATGTACCGTTTTGATGAAGAATGGAATGGAGAAGTGATTGCTGAAGTAAAAGAAGAAAAGCTCGAAAGCTGGCTTGGTCTTCATTATCCTGCCACCGACATCCCAAAACCGGCGAGGCAAATATTTTTAAAACAAGGGGTGAGAATGATTAGTGACGTTAACTATCAACCGGCACCATTGTTACCTGAATTAAATAAAAAAATAAATCTTTCTAAAAGTGAATTACGTGGAGTGTCCCCCATTCACATTGAATATTTAAAAAATATGAATGTGGATGCTTCGCTTACTGCTGCCATCATCCTTAACGGCGATCTTTGGGGATTAATCGCTTGCCACCATTATCAACCCAAATTTATTAATTACCACCAACGGCAATCTTGTAAATTTTTAGCGCAGGTTTTCTCCAATAAATTGGCTTTAAAAGAGACCAATACATTCTTAGAAAATATGAATTCATCTGAGGAAATAAGAAAAAAACTTCTTATTCAAATGAATTCAATTGATAACAATACGGAGGCTTTAAGTAAATTCACTCCAAAATTCACCAATCTCATTAGCTGTTCTGGAGGAGCCATTTATAATGAAAATCAAATCACCCTGATAGGCAAAACACCTTCCGAAAAACAGGTAAAAAAAATAATTTCAAAAGTTATCAAAAAGCAATCGGAAAGTATTTTTCAAACTAAACAATTAAATCGGTTTTACGAAAAAGCAATTAACTTTACAGAAACGGCTTCTGGAGTGTTAAGTATTCGTATTGGTGATGAACATAATTATGTACTTTGGTTTAGACCCCAAGAATCCGCGACTGTCGATTGGGGAGGAAATCCTGAAAAGAAAGGTTATATTAAAGACGGAATTCAATTTTTACACCCTAGAAAATCTTTTAAAAGGTGGACAGAAAAATTATCCGGTATTGCCAAGCCTTGGAAAACTTATGATATTGAAGCCGCTGCTAATTTGCAAGACACCATTACTAATGTATTGGTTCGAAAACAAAAAGATGAGATTAAAAACCTTAATGATAGTTTAGTTGAAGTAAACAAAGAACTAGAAACCTTTAGCTATAGTGTTTCACACGATTTAAGAGCTCCCTTAAGGGGTATAGATGGCTATTCTAGAATTCTTATCAACAATTACCTAGATAAGTTAGATGAATACGGACAAAATGCCTTGAAAACTATTTTAAGCTCTGCAGAAGAGATGGATCTTTTAATTGAAGATATTCTTTCTTACGCAAAAGTTGGGCAGAATAAACTTAATATCACAACTTTTTGCTTAAAAAATTTCTTAGAAAGTATTATTTCTTCTCAAAATATAAAAAGCACAAATCCTAATACGAAGATCACCATCGAAGAAGATTTACCAAATATAACGGGAGATAAACGTATGCTCTCACAAGTTTTTAGTAATCTTATCTCTAATGCCGTAAAATATTCATCTAAACAAGAAGCACCCGAAATTCATATTGGAGCTCAACAAGAAGGAAATAAAACTTTTTATTTTGTTAAAGATAACGGTGTAGGTTTCGACCCTAATTTTAAAAATAAAATTTTCGATGTATTTTCGCGTGCTAACTCTAGCCAAGATTTTTCAGGATCTGGTATAGGACTTGCAACTGTTAAGAAAGTAATAGATAAGCATGAAGGAGAAATTTGGGCAGAATCCCAAATAAATGAAGGTGCTACATTCTATTTTTACATTGATGTTAGTGAAAAGTAATTTTTACTACTTAAAAAAAAGCTATGATCACAACCAAACTTAGAATTTTGTTAATAGAGGATTACAAGACAGATGCTGAATTAATTGAAATGCAAATTCAACAGTTTGTCAAAGACTATGAAATTAAGGTAGTAGATAATGTACCTGATTTTAATAGAGCATTGCAAAACTTTGTACCAGATGTCATCCTTTCAGATTATAACCTGCCTACGTGTACCGGTTTAGATATTTTAGAAGAAGCTAAAGCTCACGATGCTTCCATACCTTTTATTTTTATTACCGGAACGATTGATGATGATGAAATGGCGGCTAATACCATTCTTTCAGGAGCTTCCGGATTCATCTTAAAAAAACATATGAATAACCTTGCCGAAAAACTAGAACCTTTGTTTAAGCAAGTAGTGTTTAATATGATTAAACAAGATGAACTAAGGGAAAAAATTAGAAAGAATAAAATTGCGGTTAATCAAATCTACGATTACCTAGATAAAATTAATGTAGATACGGAAGAGCAAAAAATTAACCTTAGTAAGATTAGAAAAAACATTGATCTTATCCAAATGGAGAAAGAGGACAAAAACCTTTAATAGAAAATGTTAGAAAAATTAAGAGCCTCTACTCAAGAACTTCATCAGCAAATTGAAGGTGAAAACACTGCCGATTTAATTATGAATCACCGTATTTCTTTAGAAGAATACAAAAAGCTGTTGCTTCAAAATTATGTTGCCTATAAAATAACAGAAGAAGAAATTAAGACTCAAATTCCTGAGTATACTTCAGATAAAACAGAAAATCTAGCCAAAGATTTAGCTGAATTAAACGTTGATTTTAGTATTGCTGAAAATTACAAACACGATTTTAAAATAAATACGAATACTGAAGCATTAGGCGCTTGGTACGTTGTCGAAGGTTCTTCTTTAGGCGGAATGATGATAGCAAAAAACATTGAAGAGTGTGAGCAACTTTCCAGTATTCATGAACATCATTTCTTTAATGGAAAACGTCAAAGTGTAGACGGTTGGCGACAATTTACTAAAGACATAAAAAAGAAAAATTTTTCAGAAGAAGAAGAAAATCAAGCTATAGAAAAAGCGAAAGAAACTTTTCAGTTTTTCGGAAAAATATTTAGGGAAATATAACGTATAGAACTAGCAGTTTTAAAGGCCACTCCTAAACGATTATAAGTGATTTTTTCAGGATTTTGATTTAGTTAAAGTATTATATCTCTTTAAAATCACACACCACTAAATGCTCCAAAGCCTCCATCTATAGGAACTACAATTCCCGTTACAAAGGAAGCTTCATCTCCCGCTAACCAATTGGCAACACCTTGTAATTCTTCGGGTTTCCCAAATCGCTTCATAGGTGTTTGATTGACAATCGTTTGACCTCTAGCGGTTAAACTACCATCTTTATTTAATAATAAATCACGATTTTGTTCTCCTATAAAAAATCCCGGGGCAATAGCATTTACACGAATACCATCACCATATTTTTGGTTCATTTCTACTGCTAACCATTTGGTAAAATTATCTACTGCAGCTTTGGCAGCACTATACCCCATTACTCGCGTTAATGCACGCTGAGCAGCCATGGAAGAAATATTAATGATACTCCCTTTTTGTTGCTGAACCATTTCTTTGGCAAACACCAAAGTAGGCAATAATGTTCCTTTAAAATTTAAGTGATTAACCTTATCAAAATCGTCTAGATTTAAATCGAAAATATCCTGATCTGGATTGATTACTGCTCCTTTCACGTTTCCTCCGGCAGCATTTACCAAAATATCTATATGCCCATATTTTTGAAGTATTGCTTCTTTACAAGCTTTCAATTGCGTTCTATCGAGCACATCAGCTACTAATGGAAATGCTTCGCCACTTGTCGCTTTTATCTCTTCCACTTTTTTATTTACGGTAGCTTCAGTTCTCCCCATAATGCCAACCTTTGCTCCTTCTGTAGCAAAACCTTTAGCGATAGCTCCTCCTAAAACTCCATTTCCGCCAGTGACAATGGCAACCTTACCTTTTAATTGGTTCATATTTTTTAAGTTATAAAGAACAATCGAGCTGATGGAAGTTCTTAGGTTCTTTCTTACTTTTTTACTTACTCTTCATTCTCCAAAAAATCTTCACGAAGCGGATTAAAAACATCTATTAAAACTCCGGCTTCTATACATTCTGCACCGTGCTCTGTATTTGGCATTACAAAAAATCCATCCCCAGCTTCCAAGATTTTGGATTCGCCGTTAATGGTAATTTTAAACTTCCCCGAAGCTACATAAGATCCTTGTGTATGAAAGTGATCGTGTAAATCTCCAATCGCACCTTTTTCAAATTTCACTTTTACCAACATTAATTGTGGATTATAACCTATAAATTTTCGAGTAATCCCTTCGGCTGCATATTCCCATTCACTCTCGTTGTCTTTGAAAAAAATTGGTGGTGTGTACATTATAAAATTTCTTTTTGAAGTGTTGAAGGTTTTATAAAATACTTCAAATCTAACTCTTTTTTAGCAATTTCCTGTAAGGCCAGACTGGCCACTAAAATAGCTCCTTTTTCAGATAAATGGGTATTATCGTCTTTCCCGTCAGGATAATAGGCCACTTCTCCTGGTTGAAAATGCAAATGTAAAGTGGCAGAATCTTCCGGACCGTATTTAACTTCTAATTGTTGGGTAAGCCACTGCATATCGATAAAAGCAACGCCAAGATCTTTTGCTACCATTCTTACCACCAATGGGTATTCACCATGAGTATCTACCAACGTGCCATGTTCATTAAAATTTCTACGAACAATAGAACTCATTAAAATTGGTGTTGCTCCTTTTTCTCGGGTTTCTTTTACGTATTTTTCTAAGTTATAGCGATATTCTGTAAATGGATTGGTATAACGATCTGGTGACTTAATTTTCTGGTCGTTATGTCCAAACTGAATAATTACAAAATCACCCGGTTTTAATTGATCTTCAATTTTTTGCCATCTTCCTTCACTGATAAAACTTTTGGAACTCCGTCCATTTACCGCATGGTTTTCAATGTTTATATTATCGGTCATTAACTCCGGTAGCATTTGGCCCCAACCGTGTTCCGGGTTTTCTTCAGGGTTCTTTTTATCTGCCATCGTAGAATCTCCCACTAAGTATAAAGTGGGAGATTCTTGGGCATAAATTATACAACTAAATAGTATTAAAAAATAAGTAGCTATAAATTTCAACTTCATTAGTTTTCAAATTCAAAAGCTCCTAAATCTGGAGCGGTTCCATTAAATTCAACTCCTTGTACCTCTTCGCCTGCGTCAATTAATTCACTGCCAGCAACTAAATGCATAAAACTTATTTCGGGTAAGCTTCCATCTTCTTGTCTTGCTGCTGTTAATTCTTCAACCATTAAACTTTCAAAATCGTTTGGTGAAACTGAAAAACCATCCATCCAAGTATTACTGGAAATATCTGTTGAAGTTGCATTGAAACTATTAGATGCATTTAAAGAAACAGAATTCTTTATTATTAATTCTTCAAGAGGATTAGTATTACTAAAATTATAATTATTGCCATTCTCATAAGCAGAGCAATTATAAATGATTACTGTTCCCCTATTACTATTATGATCAAAACCATCGTGAGTATTTCCTACCGCTAAGCATCTAATGTAAGTAGCATTGTGCTTTAGGTCTTTATCATCACTTCCTCCGGTTTTAAATCCGTTACCATCTCCATTCCCTTCAGTTCCGTCTTCTAAAAATCCATTTTTGATTGCCCAACAGTTTTCATAAGTGGTAGAAATATTATCGTTATCTCTAAGATATCCGTCCCAACCATCATCAAGGTTATTCCAAGCACGACAACCTTCAAATTTATTTCCTGTACCAGCGGTTAATTTACAAGCAAAACCATCGGCATTTTCTATACTAGAATCGGCGTTAAAGTAAGAGTCACAATTCAATACTAAGTTGTTTGAGCCTCCATTATCTATTTGTAAACCGGTATCTGAATTTCTTCTAAAATCACAAAATTCGATTATATTATAATTTCCGCTTACTAGCATACCATTATCTCCTGCCTCTTCAAAAATAAATCCTTTTACTTTCCAATAATCCTGATCGATAATCAAGCCCCTATTAGAACTATTCTCTTCCATCGCTGAAAAATTGATGATAGGCCTTTCGTCCTGAGCAATAACCACAATAGGATCGTCACTTGTTCCCGAGTTGGAAATAGTTAAAGGAGTATCAAAATTATACTCTCCTGCGGCAACAATAATAGAATCTCCTGATGTTGCACTCAATAAAGCTTCCCGTAAACCTTCTGCGGTTTCTACATTGGCCACTAAAGGATTTCCCGGGTTTTCTGGATTCTCTGGATTTTCTGGTTCATCATCATAACCTGACCAGATAGGACCATCACGAAAATTATCGTCCACAGAATCACAGGAACTCAATAGGACTAAAACTGCCACCAAGCCTAATTTTAATTTAATAAATTGAAATAGTTTCATGATAAATTTAATTTTTGTGTTTATTTAATGTTTGGATTCCAGGGCTCACATTTTCCTGAAAAAATTTGCTGTAAAGTATATTTTTGAGCTTCTTTTTCTGTTAGTTGGTGTGACCAACTAACACGAGTGTTAGGCGATGCTCCCCCACCCTTACTTTTATATTCTGCGTAGTAAGTTGTTTTTTCTTTCTGCGGAAACATGGTATCTCCCGTCCAAGGGTCCCAACCTTCTTCAACAATATGATTCCCCAAGGTAGAATTGATAAAAACCGTTTGCGCATAAGAACGCCAAGGTCTTCCCAAGTAAACTTCATCTATTCCTTCTTCAGCTATTAATTTACAATTGAAAAACACATAGCCAAACTCTTGATTTTTAGGAGTTGCGGCTGCCGTGACATAAGAATTCTTTAAACTCTTGATGGTACAATCTTTAAAAACGCAGGTAGCTTCCCCAAAGATGAAATCGGTAGTACCTTCTATGTAACAATTTTCATAGTATTGTCGGCTCCCTTCAGTAGCTGTATACAAGGTGTCTTGGCAACCTAACAAATTGCAGTTTTCAGCAATAAATCGGTCACCTTCCACGTGTAACGCTACCGCTTGTCCTTTTTCACACCATGTATTCTGAATACTTAAATCTTTAAAATGAATATCATCACCTTGCACCAAAACGGTATATGAAGTAAAGGTGTTTAATGGCCGACCGCTTACAGAATCAATTTTACCAGAGTAATCATTCCCCTGTATAATCGTGTTTTCTTTGCTTTCACCTACTAATGTCAACTGATGTTTCCACGTAGGAATAACTATTTTTTCTTTATAAACCCCGTTTTTGATAAAAATTTCAACTTCTCCCGGACCTAAATCCCTAGTAGAATTGATGGCTTCTTGAATAGTTATAAAATCTGCATTACCATCTTGAGCAACCGTAATTTTAAGATAGGGTTCCTGTGCAGAAACAGATTGAAAAAATAAAATTATAAAAAGTATGTTGAAAAATTTCTTCATTTTTATTCGTTAAAAATTTTATTTAGGAATGAAACTGTATAATCCAACGTAGGTTGAAACCAAGGTTCTAGCAACCAAAATGAATGTGGAGCGTCTTCCAAAGTATGTATTTCAGAATAAATTCCGTTTTCATTTAGTATTTTAACCATATCATCACGACCGGCATGAAATCTAGGACGGGAACTATTAATAAATAACGTTGGTGGCGTATTTTCTCCTACGTATTCTAATGGGGAAGCTTCTTTCCAGTTTTTAAAATTTTCATCTCGCAATCCACCTAGCCATAAACCTGCCACTTTTCCTTCAGCACTTGCTTCCGGATGAATAAAAGATACTATTCCATCAATATTTACAATAGCTTGCACTTCTGAAGAAATCGATTTATTTTCTTCTTTGTACAATTCAGAATTAGGGGTTACTCCCACTAAAGTTGCTAGTTGCGCTCCGGCCGAAGTACCCAAAACAGCGATTTGATTTTCGTTTAATTTATATTTTTCAGCATTCTTTTTCATCCATCTCAAGGCATCTTTCAAATCGATTACAGCGGCAGGATATTGCGCTTCGGGACTCAACCGGTAGGAAGCAGTGACGGCTACAAATCCGTTATTTGCTAAATGTTGCGCCATTATACGTTGATTTTCCTTACTTCCTGAAATCCAACCGCCACCGTGAATTAATAATACTCCGGGACATTGTTCTTTTGATGAACCTTTAGGATAATACACATCTAATTTTAATACGGAAGTCGATGTTTCTTTATAGGGAATATTTTCTTTAGCTAAAATATTTTCTGAGCTTAAGGGTTGAATGGGTTTAATGAAAGGATATTTTTTCTGATATTTTTTTACGGTAGTAGCAATGGTATAGGGGCGTACTTCTGCCTTTTGGGCAAAAGTACTGCACCCCATTACCAAAGTTACAAACACAACAATGAAATATCTTTCTAACATTTTATTCTTCGATTCTGAAATATTCAATATCGGCATAACCACCTCTTTTAGCTCCTGATGGACTGATACTAAACAACCCCACTTTCGCGCCCATCCATTTTCCTACGCGAGCGTTAAAAGGCTCTCCTATTTCTTTATATTTTTTTCCGTTTTCGCTATACATGAATTGACATTCAGCCTTGGGAGCAGCAACCTCAACTTTGACATATACCGTATTCGATTTTAATCTCTTTTCATTTACAATTTCTTCTTCAGACCCTTTATCTGCATTTTTAGCTTCGGTTTGTTGCAAATAATATTCACCGTTTTTTTGAGTAATCGTTAACGTAAAATAATCTCTCCCCATCACAATTAATCCTACTTTGCGTGACTTATCGGCATCTTCAGGAACTAAGGTAATTTTAGATCTTGCGGTAAACACCGGTGCCGGGAATTTTTGCAATAATATATTGGGAGCCTCCCAAAGATTTTTGGCTTCTTCCGGCTGAGCGATACTGAATAACCTGAGGTAATCGTTACCCGGTAATTTAGCGTACCATAATAGATTTGGATTAGCATTCCACTGCCATTGAATTCCTAAACTATCTTCGGTAAATTCATCGGTTTCTTTTGGGGTTACTACTTTGTATGGTTTTCCAACCTTCGGTTTTTTATACTCTAGTACGGGTTCTCCAATTCCGTTTCCATCTTTATCTTCCCCCATTACCGGCCAATCGTTTTTCCAACTCATCGGTTGTAAATGGACAATTCTTCCATAGGCATCGACATCTTGAAAATGATAAAACCAATCTTCGCCTTGTGGAGTTTCTACCCAAGCGCCTTGATGTGGACCATTTATTTTTGTACTTCCTTGTTCTAAAACTACTTTTTCCTCATAAGGTCCATACACATTTTTTGAACGAAGTATCAATTGCCATCCTGTAGAAACACCACCGGCAGGCGCAAAAATATAATAGTAGCCATTCCGTTTATAGAACTTGGAACCTTCTATTGTGGGATGATTTTCGTGACCATCAAAAACGTGTCTTCCTTCATCTAAAACTTTGGTTCCATCAGGAGTCATTTTATGAACGGTTAATAAGCTTTTTACACCTGCACGACTTCCTGCCCAAGCGTGAACTAAGTAAGCTTTTCCATCTTCATCCCATAGCGGACAAGGGTCGATGGCTCCTTTGGCTTCCATTACCAATATGGGTGCTGACCATTCTCCGGCAGGATCGTTAGTTTTCACCATATAAATTCCAAAATCGGGATCGCCCCAATAAATGTAAAATTCATTGTTATGATAACGAATAGCAGGAGCCCAAACGCCATTCCCGTGTTGTGGCGTATTAAAATGTTCTATCGGAACTTGTTTAGGTAAAGCATAATTAATCAGCTCCCAATTCACCAAATCTTTTGAATGTAAAATGGGTAAACCCGGTGCTGCATTAAAACTAGAAGAAGTCATATAATAATCATCACCTGCACGAGTTACATCTGGATCTGAATAATCTGCATGCAAAATCGGGTTTTTATAGGTGCCATCCCCTTGGTCTGCTACCCAAACTTCAGAGACATAATCCCCTTCTGTCTGGACTTGTGTAAAGCCAGTGAGACTGAAACAGAAAACCGCTATGATATTAGTTAACTTCAACTCTATTTATTTATTTAACTCTAAACTTGCTAAGATGAAAGGTCCTGTTCCCTTAGGATCATTAGAACGTATTTCTTCATTTACATAATACTCAAAAGAGGCATCACGGTAAGGATCTCCACCAAGTCCTGCAACGGCACAACATTGATTTAGGTTTACAGTACCGTCTTCTTCTACAGTAATTAGATCATCTAAGATTCCTTGATAGGTTTTTTCGGCTTCTTCGAAATATTTTTTAGGCAAATAGCCTTTTTTAGCTCCTTTGGCAAACGTATAAGCAAACATAGAAGAACCTGTAGCTTCTAGATAATTCCCTTCTTTTTCTCCTTTATCTAAGACTTGATACCACAGTTTACTTTCTTTATCCTGAACTTTCATTAAAGCTTCAGCATATTGGTTTAAATACTTAATTAATTTTTCCCTGCCAGGATGATCTTGAGGTAAGTAATCTAATACATCAACCATCGCCATACCGTACCAGCCCATTGCACGAGACCAAAAATTTGGTGAAGTTCCCGTTTCGTTATTGGCCCATTTTTGTTCTTTGCTCTCGTCCCAACCGTGATATAACAACCCGGTTTCTTTATCTAAGGTGTGCTCCTGAATTAAATCGAATTGATGCACCACATCATCATAAGCTTTTTGAGCTTCTTCGCCTTCGCTAAACATTTGCGTATAATGGGCATAAAAAGGTTCTGCCATGTACAAACCGTCCAACCACATTTGATTGGTATAACGTTTTTTATGCCAAAAGCCGCCATCTGAAGTTCTTGGTTGAGAATCTATTTGACTTCTCAAGGTTTTTAGAGCAATTAAAAAACGTTCTTCTTTGGTTTTTGGATACAAATACAAAAGCACATCACCAGACTTGAGCATATCTAAGTTTTGTTTTTCCAACTCATAGGTTTTTATTTTACCTTGATCGGTAATCATCGCATCTGAATAATCGTAGATATAATCATAGTATTTTTGTTTTTGGGTTTGCTCATAAACCCTTTTGGCTGCCATTAATACCAATCCGTTGGTATAACTCCACTTTGGTTCTTCTCTAAAATCTAATTTGGAAGCTTCTGGAAATCTTTTTATTTCTGAAAGGAGCATTCGCTCTGACCATTTGAGATCTTTAGGAATTGCCATTTCTTTTGGGGAAATTTCGGCTACTATATCTTCTGAAGATTTTTCTTTATTATCCTTTTTATCTTTACAGGCAAAAATTACCGATACCATTGCCATAACAATAAAGGAACTTGCTATAAGACTAAATTCTCTTCTCTTCATTTTATTCTAATTTTCCATTTTGTTGAAGGCTATCCAACTTTGTATCTAAATCTTTTAGGAAACTTTCTTTTGTGGTAATTCCATTTTTCTCCTGTTCCCAAGCGGCTAATATGTAATAAGTAACTTTTTGAGTGGTGGGTTTAAAAATCACTAAGTGATCGTATGGCCCTTCTTGTGTTTTTTCTACTTCTGAGGTTTTATAGAAAATCGCCATTCCTAACTGATCTTCATCACTCACTAAAGTTTGCGTGCCATAAGTGGCAATATATCCCCATTCTCCATTCTCACTTTTCTTTTCTATTAAAGGAACGTCATCAAATTTTACGATTCCCGTACAAAGTCCCTCTATTTCTTGTGAAGGTGATAAAGTGATTTTTGAAAAACGATCTGATGGATAAATGCTAAATTTAGCCTCTAAATCGATGGTAGTATCGCCTGTTTTCCAACCCTCATAATCTAAGGTTACAGCAGAACTGTTCTCTGAATTCTCTACTGAAGCAAGCGTTTTTTCAACATTTCTAAAGTGTGCTACAGAATCTTGTACATATCTTCCATAACCACCTAGACCTAAAGATTTACCTGCTTTTAAGATATCTTGCCCCCAAGGAGAATCGTGATGATAATCTTCGTAATTATCTTGTCCCACATAAGGAAGTACAATGGTATCTGTTTTTTTACCCCAAATATCGATGGCATTTCTCCAGTCGAGATAAAAACGGTAGCCTACTTGACTGTTTTCCCAACCCGGGCCTTCGTAACGAATATAATAGGCGTGGTCGGAATGACCTTCGGGTAATTGAAGTGATTCTACATTGATAAACTCTCCTCCACCAAACTTTTTAGGTTCCCAATCGTCTCCTTTCCTTATGGAAAGTTCTGCATAGGTTTTGGCATTAGTAGCTGGTTTTTTCCAAGTTTCTTGTGCTTGAACTTCTTCTATGGGTTCAATTTCTTTTTTTTCGGTTTCTTTCTTTTCTTCTTTACAGCTTGTAAAAATAAGCGCTGAAGAGGCCAAAAGTGGGATAATAATTTTTTTCATTGTTTTGTTGTGTGTTGTTTGTAAAAAAAATGGTTAAAAGAAACTTGTAAAACTATTTACAAGTTTCTTTTGTTAGTTACCTAAGCTCAACCCGATTATTGATAAGCTGGGTTTTGAGGAAATTCGTTATTTTGATTTAAGTCTAAAACTTCCTGTGGTATTGGTCTCAATATTTTTAATGCTCCGTTAGCTCCATTAAAATTACTTTCTTCAATTAAATAATGGTACATAGAAGCTCTTTCTACTAACTTTCCTGTACGTTTCAAGTCGAACCATCTATGGTATTCCCCTAAAAGTTCCCGACCTCTTTCATCTAAAATATAATCGATATCAAATTCTGCTAAACTTGCATCTGAAACCCCAGCTCTTTGTCTCACTTCATTTAGCCGTTGTAAACCGGTAGTAGTTTCGCCTGCTTGTAAGTAAGCTTCTGCAGCTATTAAATAGGTTTCTGCTAGTCGGGCTAAAATTATATCCCTAGTACTTGTACTTTGTCCAAATTGAGCCGAAGGGTCATCAAACTTTTTAACCGGGATGGTTTGATAGTCATTATTAGGATTTATTGAAGGTACATAAGAACCATAGGGATGATAAACCGCATTTGGATGTGTTTCCATATAAGCATCTTGAAATTCTTGTGTATCTTCCCAAGCGGCAGCATAGTAGTGTGCAACCGGTAATCCTGAGGTATCGTCATTTTCAAAATAATCAAAGTAACGATCATACACTTCTTGCATAAAGGTTACATCCCACCTATTGTCGTCTTCACTAAATAAATCTATGGCATATTGTGTAGGACATAATGTATAGGTCCGATAAGGTGCTTTACCGGAGAACTCATTTCCTCCTTGATAAGGTCCAAAATAAGCTGTTTGCATATGACCTAATTTGTATGGATCTGTGGCTAATGCTCCTTCACTATATTGCACAGAAAAAATAGTTCCTGGTTTAATACTATTATCCGGAAACCAAAGTTCAGCAAATGATAAGGTTAAGGCTTCGCCTCCTATCGCTGCATCTGCATAACCTGCGGCAGTTTCAAAATCTGAAGCTAAACCAAAATCTTCATAGGCTCGTGTTAAAAAAACTTTAGCTAGATAGTGTTGTATTGTTCTTCTATTTACTCTTCCTCCATAGGTAGCATCTTCTACCATCTCTAAAGCTTCTTCCATTTCAGTTATAATATAACTATATACTTCTTCAGCTGAATTTCTATCAAATTTAAGTCTAGGATCTACAAAATATTCGTTCACCAACCCAACTCCTCCATAGGTTTGTACTAATAGAAAATAAGCGTGCGCTCTCAAGAATTTGATTTCTCCTATTCTAGCATTAAGTTGACTTGTATTTTCAGTTATATCTGAATAATAAATAGCTGTATTTGCTGCTTGAATGGCTTTATAGCAAGTGTTATACAATTGAGCTACTCCTTCAGAATTAGGAGCTAATTGAGTATATTGGCTTAATCCAGGTGGTTCTGCATCTCTACCTTCTGCGTACATATCTGTTCCTGCCGCAAATAACCAAGGCTCATTTCCGTATATTTCTTTTAGTTGCGCATAATTTGCATTAACTAGCGACTCAAATCCTTCTTCTGTAGTATAAAATTCATCTCCTGTAACATTCGATCTTACATCTTCCTCTAGATAATCATCGCAAGAACTTAAGAACAGTCCTAAAAATAATGCTGTGGCTATATATTTAATCTTTTTCATGTTTTTAAAATTTAAGGTTAAAACCAAATTGATATGTCACTGAACCTGGGCGACCAACACCTAAGGGAGCATCTGCCCATTCAGGATCATAACCTTCATAGTCGGTAAACACAAACGGATTGAGTACGTTGGCATAAACCCTTAATTTTTTCAATTTTAATTTATCAAGGATATTATCAGAGAAGCTATACCCAAAAGCAATATTTTTCACCTTTACAAAGGAAGCATCATGGTAATAACCAACACCATCATTTCTCCAAAAATTCCCTTCATTTCTGGGTTGAGGATACCTATTGGAATATTGAGGAGCTAAGCCTGCATCATTAGCAGGAATGTACCAATTGATATCTAATTTTTGTCTACCTCTATCTCTGGTATTCGCAAAATTAGCGTGGAAATTACTATATACCAATACTCCTTGATTTGCAATTATAGAAGCAGATAGATCAAAATTTTTCACTTTTAAAGTTGTAAACAAACTTCCTGACCAATCCGGATTTGTAGAACCAAGAATAACTCTATCATCTTGAGTATATCGACCATCATTATTAACATCACGCAATTTTTCCTGACCTTCTTCCATTCCATAACCTGCTGCTTCATCCGCTTCATCTGTTTGCCAAATTCCTACAAAATCATAGTTATAATGAGCGCTTATGGGTTCTCCTATAAATAAGTTATTACCAATATCATCGACTTCATTTTGACCATAGATAGATTCTACCGCATTTGTATTTTTGGTAAAGGTAAATGTTGTTGACCAAGAGATATCTGCCGTTTGAATATTTCTAGTAGTTAAACTTATCTCTACTCCTTTGTTACTAACGGAACCTACATTTGCGTTGATATATTCATATCCTGTTTCTAGCGGTAAACTCTGTTCAAATAAAATATCTTCCGATAATCTATCGTAAATATCTATACTACCTACAATTCTACTTTTTAAAAATCCAAAATCTAACCCGGCATTAAACTCCCTTGTTCTCTCCCAAGCCAATGATCTATTAGCTAATTTAATAGGCAACCAACCATTAGCTGTAGTCCCATCAAAATCATAGTAAGTTTGTCTCTCTAAAAGATTTTTAGTTGAATAAGGTGTTATGTTATTATTACCTGTATACCCATAACTTAACCTAAGTTTTAAATTAGATAAAGTAGTTTGATTTTGTAAAAAATCTTCTTCTGCAATTTTCCAAGCTACGGCTGCAGAAGGAAAAGTATCCCAACGATTATCTTCTGATAAAATGGAAGAGCCATCCCAACGATTGGTTAGGGTTAATAAATACTTATCTTGAAATGCATAATTTAAGCGTAAAGCAAATGAAGTTAATGTTTGTTTAATAAATCTAGAATTTAAATCAAACCTACTTTGCTGACCGCTTCCTGTATTGTAAAATTTAGTATCGAAGGGCATCAAAGCTGAACTTTGATAAGAACTTTCAAAGCGATCTGCATAATTACTATATAACGCTAAAAAATTAAAACTATGTTCACCAATGGTTTTATCTATATTAACTTGATTATCCCATGTATAGTTAAAACTTTCACTATTTTCTATTTCGGCAGTAGCTGTATCATTATTATCCAACCCTACACTTGTATATCTTCCCCAAGATTGACCTCTTCTATAACTATCTAAACCAGCGGAAACAGTAGTTTTAAATGAAATCCAATCTGCTATATTATATTGAAAATAAGTACTTCCTATAACATTCCATCTTCTAATTTCATTATTAGAATTTGCTATCTCCAATAATGGATTATACGTACTGGTTTTATTAATAATAAAATCACCGTTTTCATCTCTTAATTTACCTGGCTGTGGATATAGTTCCCCATCTAATCCATAAGGATTTAAAAAAGGGTTTAATCGAAATGCTTGTTGCATAGCATTATCACTTCCTAAATTTTGATCTGTTCTCGTCAAAGTTAAATTAGTACCAAATGAAAATTTATCGTTTACCGTATGGTCCAAACCTAATTTAAGGGTATATTTTTCTAATTCTTCATTCTCTATATTTCCAGTTTCTTTTTGGTATCCCAAGCCTAAGTTGTATCCCATTCCATTTTCAGATCTTCCCGATACATTTAAGTAAGTATTCTGTTGGTAACCACTTTTTAAAACTGCATCGTACCAATCAAACGATTCTCCATTCGCGACTCGTCTTAATAATTCTGTATTACTTCCTCCACCTCCTACAGCATCTGCTAAAGTTTCTTCTGTCACAGTTCCTGTATTTGGATCTGTACCAGCCGTAGCTAAATAAGCCGATTGGTGATAACGCCACCATTTATCTGGAGACATCATTTCTGGCAATCTCGCTACTTCTTTAACTCCGAAAAAACTTTCTAAAGAAACATTAAACCCTGGTTTAGCTCCTGCTCCACTTTTGGTGGTCACGATTACTACTCCATTAGTACCACGGGAACCATATATTGCTGTAGAAGAAGCATCTTTTAAAATGTCCATTCTTTCAATATCTTGTGGATTTAAAAAAGAAATGTCATTAGTAGGAACTCCATCTACTACAAATAAAGGCGTATTGTCTCCAAAAGTATTTTCTCCTCTAATTACCAATTTTAATTGATCTCCTAACCTACCTGTAGTGTTTCTCACTTGCACTCCAGGGACATTTCCTTGTAAGGCTTCGATTGGATCGGTGAAATTTCGCTCGGTAAGTTTTTCTCCATCTAAACTTCCTACAGCACCTGTTAAATCTGTCTTTTTTACGGTACCATAGCCTACAACTACAATTTCATTTAGTGCTTCGACATCTGTTTCGAGTACGACATTAAAATTAGAACCTGAAGAAACTTCAATCGTTTTCGTAACAAAACCTACGTAACTAATGGTTAAGGTTGAAGATGTAGGAACTTCAAGACTAAAGTTTCCATTAAAATCGGTGACCGTAGCGTAATTTGTTTCTTTTACAAAAACATTTACTCCCGGTAATGGCATTCCATCGCCGGCAGAGGTTACCGTTCCCGAGACTGTTTTCATATCTTGTGCTACTACTTGACTATATGCGCCAGTCGCCATAAATATAACTGCGCATAACAGTAGTAATTTTAAATGGGCTAAGTTTGTTTTCATATTATCTAGTTTGTTGGTAATTGGTTTTGATTTCACTTCATGGTTTGGTTTTCCATTTTTATATCATTTATCATGGTATTTAAGTATTTGACAGGTGCTGAATTTTCCACAGATTCCGGATTTTCTACTCCCTTTATAGTTACGTTGGTAAGATTGATGTTTTCTACCGGAGATTGTTCCCTTCCTTTGATTAGAACTCCATATTTTCCTCCATTCTCAACAGTAATATCTTCTAAATACACATTTTTAATCGATGGCATAAACGCTCCCTCTTGGTTATCATAAATTCCATAATGGGTATTTATTTTTAATACAGCTTCTTTAACTGAACCTACTTCTACGTTTTTCACATAAACACCATCTACAAAGCCTCCGCGTAAGGTGTTGGTCTTAATCCTAATCACACGATCTAAATTGGGACTATCCATTTTACAGTTGCGTACATATACATTTCTTACACCTGCTGAAATTTCACTTCCCATTACCACTCCACCATGGCCATCTTTCATTTCACAATTTTCTATAACTATATTTTCACTTGGAATATTTACACGACGACCATCTTCATTTCTTCCAGATTTGATAGCTATACAGTCATCCCCTGTATTAAATAGGCAATTTGTAATGTGTACATTTTTAGAATATTCCGGATCGCACCCATCATTGTTAGGCCCATGACTGTTTACGGTGATCCCATCTACAGTAATATTTTTGGATTTTAATGGGTGTACTACCCAAAATGGAGCATTTATAAAAGTTACTCCACTCACTAATATATTTTCACATTCAAGCGTTTCAAAAAACAAAGGTCTTAGTTGATGGCCTTCTCCAAAAACTCTTTCTTCTACAGGAGTTCCATCTTCATTCATTTTTCTTAATGTAGGAAGGTTGTGCTCATCTTTTTGCTTAGGTTCTCCTTCTTGATGGCCATAACGTTCTGCACCACACCAAGGCCACCAATTATCATTATCGGCTTGACCATTCAAAGTACCTTTTCCGGTGACCGCAATGTTTTTCTGACCTTTTGCATAAATTAATGGTGAGTAGTTCATCAACTCAACTCCTTCATAAGAAGTATGAACTACCGGTAAATAGTCTTGTTTATTTTTACTAAAAAGTACTTCGGCTCCTTCTGCTAAATGAAGATTTACATTGCTTTTTAAATGTATAGGTCCCGTTAGAAATTTACCTTTAGGGACGATCACTTTACCACCACCTGCTTCATTACAAGCTGCAATGGCTTCTTTAAAAGCTTCTGAATTATTGGTATTTCCGTCGCTTACCGCTCCATAATCTTTTATATTGAATTCTTTATCTTGAAATTCTGGGATGGTGATTTCTGCTATTATTTTATCTGCTTGTTCCCAAATTGTATCTTTTGTACTTATTTTTTCTGTATTTTCTACAGAATCATCATTTGCTTTTGATTGATTTTGCTTGCAAGAAATAAGCGCACAAGAAATTAACAATAAGATTATATACGTATTATTTTTGTAATTTTTCATAAACAAATAATTAATTGTAATCGATTGCACTAATGTATAAAACCTTTATCAATTAACATAATTTTCACTCTTAAAATTGACAATCTATTAATTATTGCACTCGAAATATAATAAACTATGATTTTAGAGCTAGTGATTTTAAGAAAGTTATATTCCGATAATATTGTATAGATTATATTTTTCAAGTTGTTTTTTGTTGAGTTTTTTAGTCCATTTTACTCTTTTACCGTCAGCTCCTTCTCCCGTAGAATTATATTCTGCATAAAAACTCGTTTTTTCTGCTTGTGGTTTGTTCCAATTGTGCCAACCTTCGGGTTTTATGTGATCTCCTAAGTGGCAATTAATTAAAACGGTTTGCGCATAATCCCGCCAAGGTCTTCCTAAATAGACACTATTTTTTTCAGTATCTGCGGTAAACTCACAATTTTTAAATACGATACCGTAATCTGCGTCTTTTTCTGTTGATGCTGCAGTAACGTAGCCTGGAGATTTACTATGAATCTGACAGTTTTCAAATAAAGCGGCAGACCAACCGAAAATAAAATCGACGGTTCCTTCGATATAACAATCTTTATAATATTGCCTGCTTTTTTTACCATGTAAGTATAGGGTATCTTGATTTCCTAAAAAATTACAATTTTTAAAAATCACTTGATCACCATCTACCCTTACAGCTACTGCCTGTGCAATGGGAGCCGCACTATTTTCGAAAGTTAAGTTTTCGGCTTTAAAATGATTACCAAATATGAAAAAAGAGGTAGAACCTGTTGTTCCTATTTCTTCTCCAAATCCGTTTAATTCTCGTGCATAATCATCATAAGTAATGATGGTACTATCTTTATCTTCCCCTACAAAAGTAATATTGGTTTTGGAGGAAGGAAGTACGAGTTTTTCTTTATAAATGCCTTTTTCAATAAATACCTTGGTTTCTTGATCCCGAAAATTAGGTAAGTTATTGATGAGCTCTGAAATTTTAGTAAAGTCGCCACTTCCATCTTGCGCAACTACAAAATCATAACTTTTTGCTACTGAAGTTTCTTCTGAGGCTACCAATTGATTAAAATACACTTCTATATTGGTGTAATTTTTATCTAAATCAAAATCGTTGGCATCATTTTTAGATGGGGATAAACCTTTTTCTTCTTCCCATTCATCTGGCATTCCATCTTCATCGGTATCTTTTAGGCTTCTTCCTTTTCTTAGCTTAGGCCAACCACCAACATCTTCTTGAGAATCAATAATCCCATCCCCAAATGTTGTTTCTCCCGATCTTACTTCATATATAATTCTTTTATCTACTTTATCCCTAACTTTATTTAATCCTACTTTTTGAAGCACACTTTTATAGGCTTCTTGAGCAGTTTCTGTTTTCACGTTATTATTGATAGGAAATTCTTTATCGTGCTTAGTTTCTAAGGGATTTTCGCATTGTACACCACCATTCCAGTTGTCTTTGGATATTTCGGGAAATCCTTCTACATAATTTCCATTGATGTAAAACTTCCCATAGGGTGTTGATGGACTCACAATTCTATCTAATTTAGAGGAAGTGGTGGCAGGTCCTGCTTTAAAATAGTTATTTACCATATTGTAATTTCCTTTTTCTCCGCCATAAATACTGTTATCTCCCCAATTGAAAATTACATTATTCCTAAAGTCTACAAATTCACTTGGTGGGTTAGGAACTGTCTTAGATCCTCCAAAACGAGGATTTCTGCTATTATTGCTCACAAAAAGATTGTGGTGGAAACTTGCATTTTCACCGCCCCAAATTCCCCCATAACCATGGGCTCCTTTATGATGCACGGAACGGTTTAAAGCTTCTGAAATAATACACCATTGCATCGTGAAGTTTTTATTCCAATAAAAAGAAGCGTTTTCATCGGTTGCCCAACTAATAGAGCAATGGTCTAAAATAATATCTTTCTGGTCTCGACCTCCAAAAGCATCGTCTTCTACTTCATTTATATCGCCCATTCGACAACGTAGATAACGAATAATTACATTATCTGCTTTTACTTTTAACGGGTATCCTTTCAAGGTAATTCCGCCACCAGGCGCAGTTTGTCCGGCAATAGTAAGGTTACCTTGATTTATATCTAATGATGACTTTAAATTAATAGTTCCTGAAACTGCAAAAACAATTGTTCTTTTTTCGTGTTTTACTATTCCCTTCCGCAGGCTTCCTTCTCCATCGTCATTTAAATTGGTTACGGTATAAATAATTCCACCACGCCCTCCGGTGGTATATCTACCAAAACCTTCCGCACCGGGAAAGGATAGTGTCTGAGAATAAGACCACAGAACATTCAGTATTAAAAATAAAAGTAGACTTATATTTTTTTTTGTTTTTAGCATTCTCATGGTTTTTAAAAAATGCCCCTGAATATTCAATTCTCTCAAAAAGAATATCCAGAGGGCAAAGTTTAGTTTATTTTGAAAGCATTTGCTTTCATCGGGGCTATTTCCAAATAAACATAATCTATTAATACCACCATTTAGGATCTCCTATTGCGCCTCCTGTAGATGATGCATTTTGTAATTCTGAATCTGCAGGAAGGGTGAAATCTGTAGTGTTATTATCCCAACCTAAATCTATATTATACATATTTTGAGAAGCAATATATCCTTCCTCTGGTTGTGGAATTACTACTTCTTGAGGATCATCTAGATCTCCATTGGTTAAGTTGAAGAAATTACTGAAAGAAAAAGAAGCAGCTGATGTTTCGTTATCAATTCTTACTAAATCTGTTTCTGCAGTACCTCCTTCTCTTGGGATATTTGCTAAGATGCTATTTTTAAAATTAAGCGTTGCTTGCTTGTCTTTTAAATCTAACAATGTATAGTTGTTACTAAAACCTATACTATTAATGGTACAATATTCTATAGTAAATAATGGATTGGGGATTGGGCTATCAAAATCTTTTCTGTAACGTATAAAAATATCTCCTGTTTTATAGAACGTTGAGTTAGATAATTTCAATTCATTAAATACCAATTCTTCAGCGTGGATAAAGGCATAACTACCGGGTGCAAAATTGTAAAAAGTCGAATATTGAATGGTAAACGTGTTCATAAAATAGGCTCCATCTGACCCTCTATTTGCTCTAAATGCACTGGTTTCTATGTCATGAACAATACAATTATCAATCATTACATCGGTATAATCTGCAGGATCTCCATTACCATCACTACTTGTTAGGTTAATAAGATACAAGGCGTTATTTTGTCCATCTATTTCTAAACCTCTTAACGTAATACCAGCTCCAGTATCATTTAAGGTGAATTCTTCGAAATTAATCTTTGTGTCATTAGGATCGTTAGAGATAGATTCGATGGTAATTGTTTTTCCATCTATCTGAAACCTATCATCACCTGTATCATAAACACCTGGTTCAAGACCTATAATAGCTCCATCTTCACTGTTATTTACGATGGTCACAATATCGTCCCCCGGTGATAATATGGCAGTATAAGTACTTTCTTCTTTGGTTTTAAAACTTCTATAACCAATGCTAACAGGACCTTTGTACAAGTCTACAAAATACTTCGTGTTTGGTTCTAAACCTTCTACTGTTTTCATGGCATTTTGTTCTTCTTCAGCTGAAATAGGAAATAGCATAGGATCACCTATCAAAACAGGTTCTGAAGTTAGGTCTGTCTCATCTTGTGTATATTCTTGAAATCTAAATTCAGTAACTCCTTCTGTATATTCCCACTCTAATTTCACCTTTGTCGCCAATATTGACGGACTTAAAATAGGATACAATTTTTGAACTCCTCTAATGGAAAAACCAGTACTAATACTCCATTTAGATGCTGGTCTATCATCAATTGCATTCGCTTTTACCCTTACGAAATAATCTGTTCTTACTTCTAATTCTTGATCGGTAAAAACAACTCCTGAAGTATCGGTAACTTTTTCTAATACTAGTTCACTCTCTGCTGAAAATAAAGAATCTTGAGATACTTGAGCTGTATAGGTTTCATTTATTCCATCGGTAAAAAGTGATGGATTCCAAGTTAGTTCTACTCGATCTTCGAAACTTTGAGAATTAATTTCTACCGGGGTAAACATTCTTGTTTCTCCTTCTGGCGTATAATCATCGTCTTTCTCGCATGACCATATCGCCAATATGCCAAGCAGTGCTATAAAAAGTCTGCTTAAGTTGGTTTTATTTGATTTATAAATATTCATGGTTATAATTTTAGTAACCGTAATCTTGTGTTAGGTTATAGTTTGTATTTATAATATCATCGTAGAGCGGCAATAATTCTTTTCTATTAGGTTCAAAATATTGCATAAATCCTTTACGTTCACTGTCTATGTACTCTTCTTCAATACCATCTCTCCATCTTGCCTCAGAATAGCCTGAAGGAACTTGAGATGCATCTGGAGCAGGATTATAGAAAACGGTAGATTCATCGTTACCAGCAAAGAAAATATCTAAATCCTCTACTACTTCTTGAGCAGATAGTGAAGGATCGTAGGATGCTTCTTTATAATAAATAACTGCTGGAACGTTAGTATAATCTCCTGTCCCTTCCATGAAGTTTTCTAACTTTTGTCTGGTCTCTATAAATTTTTCATTTAATAAGTTCCATCTAATTAAGTCATATTTTCTAATACTTTCTCCTCCAAACTCAAGGTACCTTTCGTGAACTATTGCATCAAAAAACTCTTGTTGTCCCGTTGGGATAGGCTCTATTTCATCAGGGTTATCAATAAACGCTCTAGCTCTTACTTCTTGTAAAGCGCTAATCGCTTTATTGGAAGGGCCATTGTTTAATTCGTTATCTGCTTCAGCGAACATTAATAAAACATCTGAAAAACGAATGATTGGCCAATTAACTGCTAAGTTTTGTGAAGGTCCTGTAATATTTGTCCAAGATTTTCTGAATTTACCATCTGTCCATCTATCCGCTCTCGCTACTTCTGTCTTTTCATCGGCATTTACTTCAAAAATATTGATCGTTACATCCCTTCTCTGATCTTCTCTTTTAAACTCATAGAAATATACCGGAATAGCATTTACACCTCCACCGCCGTTCCATTGCGAAGCTCTATCATGCCTTAAACCATTGTAATAGCCTAATTTACTATCGGTTTTAGAGTTTCCTCCAAACGCTCCAACTTCAAAAATAATTTCGTTGGTATTGTCTGCTCTTCCTTCGTGAAGGGAACGGAAAATATCTTCAAAATTTGGATTTAAGTCGTGATCTCCACGACGTTCTATAACTTCTAAACATTCTTGTCTTGCTATTTGGTAGTAGGTGTTTGGTTCTGAACCTTGCTCCATTTGTTGAGATTCCCTTCTTAATGAATATCCTGCTCTCGCCATTGCTATTCTCGCACGTAAAGCTTTTACAGCTGCTTTATCCAATCTTGTTGGTGGAATGTTTGCTTCTGTTCTCCAAGGCACATATTGAGCCGCTTCTTCTAAATCTACCAATAATTGTTCGTAGATAATATCACGATCTGTTTTTTCTAAAAACAGGTTATCATAATCTGAAGATGGTTTATCTTGAAAAGGCACATCTCCCCAGTTTCTGATAAGTTCATAATAAAATTGTGCTCGCAATGTTAAAGCCTCCCCTAAATACCTATCCATCATATTTTTGTCACTTTCTGAACCGTTTTGATAAACGGTTGAAGTTGGAATGTATTTAATACAAAGGTTTGCTCTTTCTATGCCTCTATAAAGCTGTCTAAATGGATCGTCTAATTCAGGGTTAGAAGAACAAGCGGCATACATGCTAATTCCCCTTCTATCATTACAATTATAATCTCCCGAAGTTTCAAAATCATCGGCAGCCATCGGTAATATTTCACTCAACCTATTACCATAACCATTATCCCCAATAAGCTCACCATAAACTCCTACAATAGCAGAAGAAGTATTGGAAACATCGTTAAAAATATCTCCTTGAGAATCTTTGGAAAGACTCTTCGTATCTAAATAATCTTCACAGGAAATGAGTGAAAAACCCATCAACAAAGTGAATAAAATAAATCTAGTTTTCATTTTCATTGTGTTTGTAATTTTTAAAAGGTTACGTTTACTCCGGCTAAGTAGAACCTACTTCTTGGGTATGCGGCATAATCTACACCGGGAGTTAACGGATTGCTTCTTCTTGTGTTGGCTTCAGGATCATAACCTGTATAGTTGGTAAGCGTAAATACATTATTTACAGTACCATATATTCTAAAATTTGAAATGAAGCCTATTTTTTTCAATACACTTTCAGGAAGTGAATAACCAAAAGTAAGGTTACTCAATCTTAAAAAAGAACCATCTTCAATAGCATAGGAATGTAGAATATATTGACCGCTGGATGGTGTCCATATAGTTGTATTTTGATTTAAATCTGCCAAGGCTTGTGGATCTTTTACTTTATTTCCATTAGCATCAAACCACTTCCAACGATTATTCATCACTTCTAACATATTGTTGTCTTTATACAAGTATTGTGTAGTAAATTCAACTTTATTAGCATTGTACACGTCGTTACCTACAGAGAAATTAAAGAACATACTTAAATCAAAATTTTTGTATTTAAATTGTTGATTTAAACCTCCAAAGAAATCTGGTTGCGCATTCCCAAGTACTTTCTTGTCATTGTCATCAATAATCCCATCTCCATTCAAGTCTTTTAGCTTTAAATCTCCCGGATTAACTCCTTTTGAACCTAAGGCAACAGCACTAGAACTAGGTACATCATCTCTTAACGTATATTCTTGGGTAGTGGCATCATAGGTAAAATCGTCTAAGTCATAAAACCCTTCGGTTACATAGCCATAATATTGCCCCACCGGAGCCCCAACTTCTACTTTAAAGTCTCTAATATCGTTTACCCATCCTGAACTTTCGTAATAGAATTCTAGATTTTCACCTGAAGTATTTCTACCTAAACTAATAATTTTGTTTTGATTAGTAGAAATATTAAAATTTGCTTGCCAAGTAAAGTTCTCTGTATTTACTATAGTCGCTCCTAAAGCTAACTCTAAACCTTTATTTCGCGTTTTTCCTGAGTTTTGAAATTGATAACCATAACCACTGGTTTGAGGGATTTTAGCTCTTAACAGTAAATCTTCTGTATCTGTAATATAGGCATCTAAACTACCATATACTCTGTTATCAAAAAACCCGAAATCTATACCCAAGTTTTTAGAGATGGTAGATTCCCATTTTATATTTGGATTAGCTAACTCTGATGGTGGAGCAGAACCCGGTTGTACCGATTGCCCGAAAGCATAACCATAATCAGTGGAAGAATCAAAATACGTATTATACAAGAATGGTTTGATTCTATTATTTCCTACTTCCCCATAACTAAACCTTAACTTTAGGTTAGATAACCAATCTGCGCTTTGCATAAAGTTTTCTTTATACGCATTCCATGCTAAAGACACAGAAGGAAAAGTTGCAAATCTATTCTCCGGTCCGAAAACACTAGAACCATCACGTCTTACCGAAAAAGTAGCTAAGTATTTCTTTTTATAAGAATAATGTGCCCTACCAAAAAATGAAGCTAAACGGTCTGGTAACATAGAGCTAGTTGGTGCATCTTGTACCATTCCTTCTGGCGGTGTAGCCTTTTGTATACTTGCAAAAGCTTTGTCCGGGGTTATATTTTCCGGTAACCACTTCACATAAATTCTCTCCGACTCATTCTCTGTTCTAACGGTTTCCTGCCCAACCAATAAATCTATACTATGATCTCCAAAATTATTACTATAATTTAAAGTATTAGAATTGGTAACCCTTCTAGATTGACTTCTATATAAATCAACAACCGGTAAGTTTGCATTAGATCTTGCAACACTGGTTACCGTCCCCATAAATTCATTTTCCTTTCGGTCTTGCTGCACATAACCTGCTACCGTTTTAAAGGTAAGGTTATCTAAAATTTCAAACGAAACATAGCTGTTTAAAATTAAATCATTTCTGTAATCTCTTCTAATTTCATCATTCACTAACATTAACGGATTCACTAAGTTGGTTAACGTAGCGTAATTAGGATCAAAAACATCTACAAAACTTTGGTTGTTAGGACCTACAAAAGGTTGGTACCTCACTGCATTACGCAATCTGTTGGATTTTTGAGAACCTGTTGATGATGTTCCCGCACCGGTTATTTTTCTTCTACTATACCTAGAGTTTACCCCAAACTTAATTTTATCACTTAATTTGTGATCCATTTTAAAATTGGCTAAACTTCTTTTATATCCAGAATTCAACATAATCCCTTCCTCTTCCACATGGTTCAAACTCAGGCTGAAGGTAGTTTTTGCATCTCCTCCCGTAACGGTTAGGTTATGAGTTTGGTTAAGTGCGTCCCTTCCAAATATTTCATCTTGCCAATTTCTCTCTTCAATACTTTTATAAATATCAAGATCCTGATACCTACCATATCTTTCCATAAAAGTATTGGACAATTGTTCATCTTCTGGGAAATTGTACAATTCATATTGATACTGTACAAAGTCATAAGGATTCATCACATCTAATTTATTCACTATTTTTCTAAACCCTGTATAACCATTATAAGTTACTTGAGTAGGCATAGCCTTCCCTCCTTTAGTAGTAATTAAAACCACACCGTTGGCACCACGTGCTCCATAAATAGAAGTAGATGCTGCATCTTTAAGCACATCAATAGATTCTATCTCTTGTGGCGAAAGTATTGATAAAGCGTTTTCTACCTGAATACCATCAACAATAAACAACGGACTGTTATCTTGGGTTATAGAAGTACCTCCACGAACTCGAATACTTACATCTGCTCCCGGAGCACCTTCAGATTGAGTAACCCTAACCCCGGCCAAGCGACCTTGAATTGCCTCAGCAGCACTATTCACCGGCATATCTTTTATCTGTTCTGCTTTCACCGTAGCTACTGCAGAAGTCAACTCTTCCCGAGAAACTTTAGAATAACCTACAATCACCAATTCGTCTAATTCATTGGTACTGGGTTCTAAGGTAATATCAATATTCCTTTTGTCTCCTACCGGTTGCGAAATCGTTTGAAATCCTACATAGGAAAAAACCAAAACGCTCTCATTATTAGCTACAACGATTTCGTAATTACCATCAAAATCAGTAGTCGTACCATTAGAAGTACCTTCTTCCATGACAGTAACTCCTACTAAAGGAACGCCTTGATCATCAACAATCACACCCCGAACAAGGACTTCTTGTTGATTTTTCTTGTGGCGATCTGTTTTTTCTACATCTTTCTCTCCAACATAGGAATAGCCTATATGCGGACTAATCATGAATGCCAAGAGCATTCCATAAAAATAAAGAATCGTAAACTTTTTGTTCATAATTTGTATCTGGTTATAAACTCTTAATAATTCAATTAAAATATAATTTTGTAATCGATTGCACTAAAGTATATATTTATTATCAATATGCAAAAAAAATGTTATAAAAATTAATAAAAAGTTAATTAAAGGTTGGTAAAGTATGAATAATATACAATTCACGTGAGAAATTTATTATAGCAATAAGTATAAAATAAAAATAAATAGTATATTGAGCTTAGTAGATACTACATCAAGTACCAAGTTTCAATCGATTACATTTAATTGAATTACCGCATAAATGGCAGAAAAAGATAAAGTTACAATTTACGATATTTCAAAAAAATTGAATATTAGTGCTGCTACCGTTTCAAGGGCGTTGAATAATAATCCGAAAATCAGCCAAAAAACCAAAGAACTGGTAATGAAAACGGCAGCTAAAATGAATTATAAGCAGAATAAATTAGCACAAGCCCTTAAAAGCGGAAAAACACATAATGTAGGGGTTATTGTTCCCTATATTAACCGTAATTTTTTCTCTTCTGTAATCCGTGGTATTGAGGAAGAACTTTCTCCGCACGGGTATCACGTGATCATTTGCCAAAGTCACGAAGATGTAAATAATGAAATTAAGCAAATAGATACGCTTTTAAATACACAGATAGATGGTATTTTTATGTCGGTCGCAAAAACAACTCAAGACACAGATCATATCGAAAAAGTATTAAAAGAAAACACTCCTTTGGTGTTTTTTGACCGTAAAAAAGATGTGACAGGACTAAGCTCTGTTACGATTGATGACTTTCGCGGAGGATATTTAGCCACAGAACATTTAATAAAACAAGGATGTAAAAAAATTGCTCACTTTTCAGGTGACTTAAATTTAGAAATTTATAAAAATCGTCATGAAGGTTACATCGCTGCGATGAAAGATTATGGCATTGAACCCATAAAAGAGTTCAGTTTACAAGTAAATAGTAAATTAGAATCAGGAGCTTCTGCCATACAGGATTTGTGGAGTGAGGACGAAAAACCTGACGCTATCTTTTCTGCTAGTGATTATGCAGCTTTAGGAGCTATTCAAGAGTTGAAAAAAATGGGAGTTAAAATTCCCGAGGAAGTTTGTGTGGTAGGCTTTAGTAATGAACCCTTTACTAAATATATGGAATTACCTATTACTTCTGTAGATCAAACCCCGGTGGAGATGGGACGTAATGCTGCTAAGGTATTTTTGGAACAAATAGAAGGAAGCAAGACCCTTACTATAGAAAAGAAAGTAGTACTTGCTCCCGAACTTTATATTAGAGATTCTTCTAATCGAAATTTATAGAGAAACTCCTCTTTTCCATGGAATAAAATCATTTTGATCATTCTGATCGGCTTTAGCGGTGGTTTCTCCACTGGCTACGTCGATGATATATTCCAAGATTTCTTCGCCCATTTCCTCAATTGTTTTTTCGCCTTTGATAACGGCTCCACTATCAATATCGATAATGTCTGGCATTCTTCCTGCTAAAATGGAATTGGAGGCTACCTTAATTACCGGTGCAATTGGATTTCCGGTGGGTGTTCCCAATCCGGTGGTGAATACGACCACATTAGCGCCCGAACCTACCATTGCGGTAGTACTTTCTACATCGTTACCGGGGGTACACAATAAATTTAATCCGGGTTTGGTTACGTATTCGCCGTAATCTAAAATATCCTGAATAGGTGAAGTTCCTCCTTTTTTAGCTGCTCCGGCAGATTTCATCGCATCGGTAATTAAACCATCTTTGATGTTTCCGGGAGATGGATTCATATCAAAACCTGAACCGGAAGCTTCAGCGGCATCTTCATAGGCACGCATTAGTTTTAGAAAACGTTTTGCTTTTTCTTCATCCACACATCTATTGACTAACTCCTGCTCTACTCCACATAACTCGGGGAATTCTGATAGAATTGGTGAACCGCCTAATGCTGCAAGTAAATCGGATGCATAACCTAAGGAAGGATTTGCTGAAATTCCCGAAAAACCATCAGATCCTCCACATTCTAAACCTAATTTCAGTTTAGATAAGGGAGCGGGTTGACGCTGAATTTCATTAGCTTTTTTAATGCCATCGAAAGAATCCCGAATAATCTTATTCAACATTTCATCAATTGTTCCTTCTTGTTGCTGTTCGTAAATTAAAACAGGTTTATCTAACTCTGGATTAATAGCATCTAAAGCATTTTGAAAAATATCGATCTGAAGGTTCTGACAACCTAAACTCAATACTGTTGCTCCGGCCACATTGGGATTATTTACATAACCGGCCAGTAATTTTGATAAAGAAACAGAATCCTGTCGAATACCACCACAGCCTCCTTGATGCGTTATAAAGCGTACTTCTACATTATCAAAAATAGGCTCTTCATCTTGGGTTTTATCTTCACTTAGTTCAATATTCTCTCCGCTAATTAAATTGCGAAGTAATTTTCGTTGTTTACTGGATTTATGAAAAGAGAGTTCTTTTTCGAAAACGTCTTTCAGCAATTCTACATTTCTGTTTTCACAAAAAACCAATGGAAAAAACAACCATACATTTTGTGTTCCTACCTGTCCGTCATTACGATGGTAGCCCATAAACGTGCGCTCTTTCCACTTTGAAATATCGGGCGCTGTGTACGAAACAGTTGCTGTTTTTTCGGTAGTTGTACTGGCTTGGTGTTTTACATTATCTACGGTGAGCACGTCGCCGCGTTTAATGCTTGAAGTTGCTTTACCTACTAAAACGCCATACATATAAATCTTACTTTCCGGTTCAAGATCGACCATCGTGATTTTATGCTTAGCTTTTACATCAGACAAAACGATTACTTCTTCACCTTCAAAATCTAACTTATCACCTTGCCATAAATCGGTTAACGCAATGGCAACATTATCTTCGGGATGTACTTTTATTAATTTATTCTTCATCTTCTTCAATTTTATGCTGAAATTAATTCAACAATTATTCAACAGCTACTTTCGAAACAAATTTATTATAACCTTCTTCTATGCCTTTGGTTTCTATCAATTCCAACGCCATTGCTACCTGATCTTTTAATCCCGGAACTTGCGTTAAATCCTGATCCCAGAATTTTTCGTTTTTCAGTGCTTGCTCACTTATTTCCTGATAACTATGCAATTCCCAAATCCGTTTTAATTCGGCCATGACACTTTCATCATCGTTGATGGGAAGAGTTTGATTATTCCATTCTCCTCTATAAAACCGAATTAAACAAGCAAAAGCAAAGGTTAAATGTAAAGGTAATCGGTTACATTTATTCTCGTAAGCTAACAAACTTGGTAACACCCTGACCTTAAATTTTGAAACAGAATTTAAAGCGATACTCGCCAATTGATGTTTGATAAACGGATTTCTAAATCGATCTAAAACCTCTTCAGCGAATGTTTTTAATTCTTCTTCAGGTAAGGAAAGTGTAGGAATAATTTCATTAAAAATAGCTTCTCTTACAAAAGCTCCGGTAAATTCGTGATCTACGGTTTCTTTAACGGTTTCATTTCCGAAGAGTAAAGAAAAAGGAACCATCGTGGTATGTGCACCATTTAAAATTCGAACTTTTCGGGTTCGGTAAGGCTGCATATCTTCTACCACTAAAATGTTTTCATCGATTTGATCGAACGGAATTTTTGCTTTTAATTCTTCCCCGCCTTCAATCACCCACAGTAAAAAAACTTCTGCGGAAACAATCAATTTATCTTCTAATTCTAATTTGCTTTGGTAACTTTCGATATCATCTTTTGGATAACCGGGAACAATACGATCTACCAGCGTGTTATGAAAGCTGTTGCTGTTATTGATCCAATTTACAAAATCGGATTCCAACTCCCATAACTCAGCATATTGAAGGATAATTTTCTTTAAAGTATCGGCATTGTAATTAATTAATTCACAGGGAATGATCGTTAATCCTTTTGCTTTATCTCCTTTAAAATGTTGAAATCTTTTATACAATAAAGCCGTTAATTTAGCTGGAAAACTGTTGTGCGGCGTTCCCTCTAAAGTGTCTGACTCGTCATAAGCGATTCCGGCTTCTGTAGTATTCGAAATAATAAATTCTAAGCTTTCTTCTTCGGCTAATTTTAAATATTCATCGTAATCCTTATAGGGATTTATTCCTTTCTGAACACAGGAAATGGTACGCTGCTCCTGAATTTCTTCGCCTTGCTTCACACCTTTCATAAACAAGTTGTATAACCCGTCTTGTTCATTCAGTAGTTCTACTAATCCGCCAGCTAAAGGCTGAATTACGGCTACACCGGCATTAAAATTGGCTTCTTTATTTAATTTATCGATCACAAAATCGACAAAGGCCCTTAAAAAGTTTCCTTCGCCAAACTGAACCACTTTTATAGGTAAAGTCTCTGTGATATTGGCGTTTTGTCTATTTAATCTTTTCATTTTGTATATATTCTCTAAGTATTTTATTCAAATAAACTTGGTAACCACAGGCTTATTTGTGGCACATAAGTAACTAATAATAGGATAATTGCCATAACTACATAGAGTGGCAACAAGGGTTTTATTACTTTTTGAATAGTGGTTTTGGCCACTCCTACTCCAATAAATAATACCGATCCTACCGGCGGTGTACATAAGCCTACACATAAATTCATGACCATAATCATCCCGAAATGAACGGGATCTACCCCTAGACTTTGCATAATCGGTAAGAAAATAGGCGTAAAAATTAAGATAGCAGGCGTCATATCCATAAATGTCCCTACAAAAAGCAGTAATAAATTAATGATGATAAGAATTACATATTTATTATCACTTAAACCTAGTAAGGCATCGCTTACCGTCTGCGGAATATTTTCAAAAGACATCACCCAAGACATTCCCATAGACGTGGCAATTAATAATAAGACAATTGAAGTGGTGACTACCGAACTTAAAAAGATTTTGTGTAATTTCTTTAAGTTGATTTCCCTGTAAATCGTAGCTAGGATTAAAGTATACAAAACTGCAATTCCTGAAGCTTCGGTCGCAGTAAAAATCCCGGAAACGATTCCGCCTATTACAACTACCAACAGTAACAAACTAGGTAAGGCATCTAAAAAGGTAGTGGCTATTTTCTTGGCACTGGTTTTTTCTCCCGGCGGGTATTTTTTCTTTTTAATCCAAACAGCAGCAACTAACATTAAGGCTAATCCCATTAAAATTCCGGGAATATAACCGGCCAAAAACAAACTTGCAATCGAAACTCCACCACTTGCCAATGAATATACGATTAATACATTGGAAGGCGGAATAATCAATCCGGTGGTAGAAGCAGTTACATTAATGGCAGCACCAAACTCTTTGGAATAATTTTCTTTTTCCATCGGTGGCCCTAAGATTCCTCCAATGGCTGAAGCGGCTGCTACTGCTGATCCTGAAATGGCTCCAAAAAGCATCGCTGCGATGACGTTTACATAAATTAATCCGCCAGGCATCGAGCCAATGAGGGCTTTTGCAAAATTAATGAGCCGATGGGCAATCCCCCCTTGATTCATAATTTGTCCTGCGAGAATAAAAAACGGAATGGCCAATAAGGAAAAACTGTCCAGCCCCGTTGCCATGCGTTGTGCCATTGTGGTAAAAGCGGCAAGCGAATCTATAGAAACGGCTAAAGTTAGTAAACAGGAAATACCAATAGACCAAGCTACGGGAACCCCTAAACTTAGTAGAATTAAAAACGAAATGACCAACAATAATATTTCTGCAATCATAGCAAGTATTTTTTAGGGTTGAACACTTCATTTAATTTGTAGAAAATAATAAGGATTCCGCTTATAGGTAATACCGCGTAAACTACCGATAAAGGCAAATGCAAGGCTGCAGAAGTTTGTCCCAGTAAATAATTTACCCAAACCAAATTACCGCCACCAATAATCAAAGCAAACAAACTAAACAGCATAATGAGAATGTTGATGCCTATTCGTAGACAAATACGATTGCGTTCACTTAATTTAGGAGGAAGTATATTAATGGCTAAATGTTCTTGTTGCCCTGAAGCATAAGCCGCTCCTAAAATTCCGATCCAAATCATTAAGTAACGTGCAATTTCTTCGGTTACAGAACTTGGGTTTTGTAAAACATAACGGGAAAACACCTGCCATAGGACGGCAAGTACAATAAAAGCCATTAAAAAGACCAATGTGCTTCCTAGTATTTTATCTAAACTTTTTTTCATCATTCACTATTATTTTATAGCTTGAATAGCTTCAATGGTTTTCTTCATCTCCGGATCTTTCTTAAATTCATCATACATTGGCTGAACCATTTCCCTAAATTGTTCTTTCTCTGGATAAGTAACTTTTACACCAGCTTTTTTTATTTCTTCTAAGGCATGCAATTCGGCTTTACGCCAAATCTCTTTTTCGTATTCTGAAGATTCCATTGCGGCTTCCTTCACCCACTTTTGCTGTTGTTTAGAAAGTTTATTCCAAACCACAGTACTAATTAAAAGTTCATCGGGAAGCGCGGTATGCTCATCTACCATATAATATTTACAAACCTCATAATGGTAAGACAGGTAAAAACTAGGCAGGTTATTCTCTGCTCCATCTACAATTCCTTGCTGCAAAGCAGTATAAAGTTCCCCCCAACTTACCGGTGTTGGTGAACCGCCCAGATATTTTACCATATTAATGGCAGTCTGACTTTCCATTACCCGTATTTTCTGTCCTTTTAAATCTGCAGGGGAATTTAATGCTTGGGTACTGTAAAAACTTCTACTTCCAGCATCGTAAAAAGTCAATCCTTTCAAACGATTTCGTACACTGGACTCTAATAAATTTTCTCCTATTTCACTTTCTAAAACGTCAAAACGATGCTGACGATCTCTAAATAAAAAGGGCAAACCAAACACTTTCAATTCTGGTGCGAAATTCTCTAAAGTTCCTGTAGAAACTTTTGTCATCCCTAAACTCCCGATTTGCAAAAGTTCTAGTAATTCTCTTTCTGAGCCTAATTGCTGACTTGGATAAATATCTATTCTTAATTCGCCATTCGATTTTTCTTCAACACGATCGGCCATAAATTTCATGGCTTTATGTACCGGATGCGTCACATCCAAGGCATGACCTAAACGAATTACTTTTGTTTTTCCTTCTTTTTTACAAGCTGAAAAAACCAAAGCAAAAGCCAGTAGAATACCTACTGCTATTTTTCTTTTGGTTGAAATCATTTCTTTAAACTTTCTACAATTTGAATAGCTTCCTGCACCTTCTCTTCTACTTTCTTTAAATCGAAACTACCGTCTTCTTTTTTCTGAAATAATTTAGAACCAATACCTACGCAATGAACTCCGGCCGAAAACCATTCTTTTAAATTTTCTTCGGTAGGAGAAACACCACCGGTAGGCATAATACTAGACCAAGGTAATGGTCCTTTTACGGCTTTCACAAATGAAGGTCCGCCCACTTGGGAACCGGGAAAAATCTTAACGACTTCAGCGCCTAGTTCTTCAGCATAATTAATTTCGGTTACGGAACCGCAACCCGGCATCCAAGCTACTTTTCTACGGTTACAGGTTTTTGCCATTTCAGCATTGATCAATGGGGAAACGATGAAGTTTGCGCCCAACTGAAGGTATAAAGCGGTAGTTCCTGCATCAATCACAGAACCTACGCCCAACATCATTCCAGGTAATTCTTTAGTAGCATATTTCACCAGCTCGGCGAATACCTCGTGGGCAAAATCTCCACGGTTGGTAAATTCAAATATACGAGCGCCGCCGTCGTAGCAGGCTTTTAAAATATCTTTACAGGTTTGCACATCGGCATGATAAAACACAGGAACAATTCCTGTTGCTTTCATTTGCTCTGCTACTGCTATTCTTGAATATTGTGCCATTTAATAATGGTTATAAATTAATTTATCTATGTTTTTAAAAAAATCCTTAATCAGGATTTACTAGACCTCACTTATTTTTGAAACTTATAAGATCTGTTTTCAATTTCAACGATTGACTTTTCTTCATCATACCTACAAGGTTTTAGAAACCTTGCAAGAAACACTCTACATGTTTCTTATTACTTCTCGATACTATTTTATTTCCGCTATCGCTACAATAAAATCACTCGAAGTGAAACTTCTAGGTTCTTTTATCCTCTTCTGGAATCTAGCGTCTATTTTTTATATTCTATTCTCTACTTTCTAATTACTCAATTCCCCATCTACACTCTGGCTTCGATACAATTGCTCCTTAGATCGCAATCACTCAGTCGCCGTTCCTACCTTTTTATCCTCCCACCGGTGCTTCCTTCAATGACTTCCAACACTTCTTCTGGGCTTACCAGATTGGCATCGCCTAAAATGGTGTGTTTTAAGGCACAGGCGGCATTGGCGAAATTCAGGGCTTGTTGATCGTCAAAATGAATTAAGCCATAAATAAGTCCGGCGGCATAGGCATCTCCAGTCCCAATCCGGTCGACTACATTGGTGATTTCTAATTGTTGGGTTTCAATATATTCGCTACCCGTCCACGCACGACCATAGATTTTTTGCCAAGAAGCACTTACGCCATCGCGAACTTTATCAAACACTTTTTCGATAGAAGGACAAGCTTCTAGTAAAGCTTTGCTTGCCTCGATAAAACCTTCTTTAGAAAAATCGAAATCGGTTTTTAAAATCTCATTAATTTCATTAACGCCACCCACAAAAATGGTTGACATCCCTACCAGTTCTTTTAAAATTTCATGACCGTCTTTTCCATATTTCCAAAGATTACTTCGGTAAGCAGGATCTGCGGTTACGGCAATTCCTTTTTCCCGAGCAACCTGCAAACCTTCTTTTAAGGTTTGGTAAGCGCCTTCTGAAATAGCCGGTGAAATTCCAGTCCAATGTAAAAAACCGGCACCTTCTAGCACTTCTTCCCAATTGACACTTTCTGGAGTGATATTGGCAAAACTTCCGTGTAAACGATTATAGGCAATTTTACTAGCGCGTAATCCTGAACCGACCTCTAAAAAGTAAATTCCCAATGGATGATCTACTTTATTGACGGCGGAGACATCGATCCCAAACTGGCGCATCGCTGCAATAGCAGCATCGCCTACCAAATCTTTAGAGACATTGGTTACTTGTTGGGTTTTCTCGCCAAAATAGGCTAAGGAAGCCGCAACGTTCATCTCGGTGCCACCAAAGTAAAAATCCATTGTTCTTGCCTGCGGAAGCTTCCTGTTTTCTGCAGGCGATAAGCGCATTAGGACTTCTCCGAAGGAAACAATTTTTTTATGTTGTTTTGAGTTTTTCATTTAAAAGCTGAAATAATCCTTGGCATTTCCATAGCAAATATTGGCAATGGTACTTCCTACCAAATCCATATCCTGGGGTAATTCACCCGAAGCCATTTCTTTTCCGAAGAGGTTACACAACACCCTTCTAAAATATTCGTGCCTCGGGAACGAAAGGAAGCTTCTGGAATCGGTTAACATCCCAATAAAACAGCTAATTAAGCCCATATTGGAAAGCGCATTCATTTGCTTTTCCATTCCGTCTTTCTGGTCCAAAAACCACCAACCCGAGCCCCATTGTACTTTGCCTTTTACGCTGCCATCGTTAAAGTTACCAATCATGGTGGCAAATACTTCATTATCGGCAGGATTCAGGTTATATAAAATAGTTTTGGTCAGTTTATCTTTTCCATCTAAGGTATTTAAAAATCGGGACAATTTTTCGGCCTGACTATAATCGCCTATCGAATCCCAACCGGTATCGGGTCCGAGTTGCGCTAACATTCGTTTGTTGTTATTCCGAAGCGCGCCTAAATGGAATTGTTGCACCCATCCAAATTGATGGTAGGTTTCACTTAAAAACAGTAAAATCGCAGTTTTAAATTTTTCAGCATCTGTGGCTGAAACCTCTTTTCCGGAAAGCTTGTTTTTAAAAATCGTATTGATCTCAGCTTCGGTAAATTCAGCAAAAGACATCGCGTTTAATCCGTGATCGCACAATTTACAGCCATTTTCATCAAAATACTCGATACGCTTCTGTAACGCATCTTTTAAATCTTGAAAACTCTGAATATCAACCTCAGCAACTTTTCCTAATTCTTTTAGATAATCGGTGTAGCCTTCTGCATCAATCAAGATGGATTTATCGGGACGAAAAGCGGTACTTACTTTAATGCCAATATTTTGTTGCTTGATGCTTTGGTGATGTTTTAAATCGTCTGTAGGATCTTCAGTAGTACAAAGCGTTTCCACATTCATTTGCTTTAACAATCCTCTACACGAATTTTCTTGTTGCTGCAATTGTGCATTTACGTTTTTATAAATGGTAGAAGCATTGTTTTCATTCAGCAATTCATCAATCCCGAAATAACGTTTTAATTCTAAATGCGTCCAATGATACAATGGATTGCGAAGCGTGTGCGGAACGGTTTTCCCCCAGGCTTCAAATTTTTCTTGATCACTGGCATCACCGGTAATGTATTTTTCATTGACTCCCAAGGTTCGCATCGCACGCCATTTGTAATGATCGCCATTAAGCCAAACACGAGAAATATTTTCAAATTGTGTATCGGCCTCAATTTGCGCGGGAGGCAGGTGGTTATGATAATCGATAATCGGTTGATTTTTGGCATACTGATGGTATAATTCTTCAGCATATTTATTTTCCAACAAAAAATTATCTGTTATAAAGGTCTTTGTACTCATTTGTTTTGTTTCTGTTTAACGTCCCATCCAACCGCCATCGACGGTAAGGATGCTTCCGGTCATATAATCACTGGCTTTGGAAGCGAGAAAGGTTATTGGTCCTTTAAAGTCTTCTGGTTTTCCCCAACGACCTGCAGGGATTCTTGCTAAAATCGCTTCGCTACGCTCTTCATTATCACGTAAGGCTTGTGTATTATCGGTAGCAATATAACCGGGTGCGATGGAATTCACCTGAACACCTTTAGATGCCCACTCATTTGAAAATGCCATCGTTAACTGACCAATAGCGCCTTTGGAAGCGGCATAACCGGGAACGGTAATCCCGCCCTGAAAGGTTAGTAAGGAAGCGGTAAAAATTACTTTTCCGTGTCCGCGTTTCAACATTTCTTTTCCGATTTCCCGGGTTAAAATGAACTGTGCGTTTTGGTTGACTTCAATTACTTTATCCCAATATTCATCGGAATGTTCGGCTGCCGGGGCTCTTAAAATGGTTCCGGCATTATTGACTAATATATCTATTTGTGGATTTTCAGCTTTTACTTTTTCGATAAAGGCATACAATGCTTTACGGTCTGAAAAATCACATTGGTAGGCTTTAAACTCCTTCCCCATTTCTTTAACGCGCTTCTCGATTTTAGAACCTTCTAATTCTAAGGAAGCTGAAACGCCTAAAATATTAGCGCCGGCTTCGGCTAAAGCTTCGGCCATTGCAAAACCTATTCCGCGTTTACACCCGGTAACTAATGCTGTTTTTCCTTCTAAACTAAATAAACTCATTTGTTCTTATTTTAATTCGTCTGGAGTTACCCCATCCATATCACCATAGTCTAAATTCTCTCCTGCCATTCCCCAAATAAAAGTATAGTTGGAAGTTCCGGCACCGGCGTGAATCGACCATTCGGGTGAAATAACGGCCTGATGGTTTTTCATAAAAATATGACGCGTTTCCTGCGGTTGCCCCATAAAATGACTAATGGTTTGCCCTTCTTCTAAGTCGAAATAAAAGTAAACTTCCATTCTACGCTCGTGCGTATGTGGTGGCATTGTGTTCCAAACACAACCTTCTTGAAGTTCGGTCATTCCCATTTGTAATTGGCAGGTATCAATCACGCTATTCACCAATAATTTATTGATCACACGTTTATTAGAGGTTTTGGTATCTCCTAATTCTACCACCTCAGCTTCCGCTTTCGTTACCTTTTTGGTTGGATAAGATGTATGTGCCGGAGCTGAGTTGATATAAAAATAAGGCTGCTCCCCGGTGGCTTCAAAAATCACTTCTTTGGTGCCGCGACCTATATAAATGGCTTCCCGATGACCAATTTCGTAAACTTCCCCATCTACGGTTACCTTTCCTTTACCGCCTACATTAATTACTCCTAGTTCGCGACGGTCTAAAAAGTTTTTGGATTTTAACTCGTCGATCGTTTCTAATTTTAAAGCTTGATCTACCGGAAAAGCACCACCGGCAATGTAACGATCGTACATGGTGTAGGTTAAGCTAATCTGATTTTTCACAAACAACTCCGGAATTAGGAAATGCTCTCGAAGTTCTTCTGTAGTATATTTTTTCACATCTTCGGGATGATGCGCATATCTAAATTCTGATTTAGTCATAGCTTTGTGTTTAATTGATTTGTCTTTTATTTATAGAACTAGCAATTTCTTACTAATCTTATAGGATTGCATCCTGCACTCACCTGAATTTTGGAGTTACTAATTTAACTTTATGCAATCGATTACACAAATATATAAATGTTTTTTTACGATTTCAATATTTAGCAGTTTTTTTGTGTTAAAAATGAATTATTTATAAATAATGAGTTGTAAAAAAGCTATTAATTTGATGAATTAAGGAATTTTAAGATTGTTCAAATGAATTTAAGAAATTGATCCTATCTAATTGGCGTATGTCATTTCGAGTGATTTTGCATAGTACAACAAAGCAAAATTGTATCGAGAACCAGGTTTTTCAATTAAAATAACCAAATACACCAAAAATATTTTAACAGAAAAGTATATATTTGCCGAGAAATGAAAACACAAAACACATATCATCCGCTAAGTCTATGCTTACGAATAGACGGGAAAATTGAACCTGGTTTTGGTTCAGACAGGGACGCTATGTGTTGTTTTAAAGGAAAATAATAGAAGAAATTATATTTTTAAATAAGCAAAAGCGTCTAGAAATTATTTTTAGACGCTTTTTTTATGAATTAATTTGAAAATTTATTGAACAACTTTAACACACACATATTTGAACAAACGAACTACTAAATTATTCATTCTGAATTTTTTAGACCATTGGAAGAAAATCTGCTATTAGCGGACAGGAATTCCTATGCTTAAACACATATCCAACTAACTGATTTTCAGTAAAATAAATTCAAATTTAAGTTGTGAGATTAAAAAATAGTTTACATATTTGCACCGCAATCAAGCGAAACAATTAAAAGCAAGAAGTATGCAATTTACATCACATATATATTTAGAGCCAGGTGATTGGACTTGTGAAAAAGCGCTTCAAGATTTTTATACTTATAATTCGTTATAAATGAAAAAATCTGAAGCCAAGACCTAACCGCTTCAGATTTATTTTCAGACTGAATTTTCTTCACTCTTATTGATCTGTCGCGGTTCTTAAACTAACAATTAAAGAACAAAATTTAAACCGTGATGGACACGAATTTACATAACATCTATTTATTTAAAGCACTCGACGCTTATCCTTATGAGTTGGAAGAAACCATAGAGGCCTTAAATTATGCGCTTTCTTATGAACCTACCAACGCTAAAGCCTTATGCTTGTTAGCCAAAATACACTCGGAACAGTTAGGCGATTATGAAATAGCTAAATCCTTGTATGCAGAAGCTTTGGCCAATAATATGGAAATGGCGAGCATTTATCCTGATTATTTATATGCTTTGCTTGCTAACGAGGATTACGAGGAAGCTTTAAAACTTATCGATTTTGCGTTAAAAGTAAAAGGGACCGACAAGGGGGTGATTTACACCATTCAAGGACAAATTTACGAGGCTTTGTTTACCTATAAAAAAGCGCTTAAAAGCTTTAAAATGGCTAAAAAATATGCTTTTAACAATGGCTACATCTCGTTTTTAAAAGCTGAAAAAGATAGGATTAAAGACAAAATGCCTAAAAAGAAAAAATCGAAAAATAAGAACAAGAAAAACAAAAAGAAGAAAAAGAAATAGGCGGTTTGACGGGCGCCGGGCAATGTAAAAATGCATTGCCCGAATTTGGAACAGTAGCAAAGCAGGTCTATGCGACAGACTGAAAATCTGAAGATACAGGTTCGATTCCTGTCTGTTCCTCCTAACCTGTGTTTGATTTAAGAGAATCTTGGAGCGGAGGCTGAGTGAAATCTTTGCAAAAGATTTTGTATCGAAGCTTCCATTTTGGTGGCATTTCGATACAAATTTTCCTTAAAAATTCACTCAATGACCCAAAATGTTGGTAATCAATTCTTAAATCAAACACAGGTACATAAAAATTTCAAATTCAGGTCTTGTTGGGTGTTTCTGTATAGCACTATTGCATAATACATTGCTGAAAAGTATAATGATTTTATGTTCAACTTGGTTTGAAGGTTCGCAGTATACCATAATTATTGCACGGCTCTGTAGGTCGTGGGTTCGACTCCCACTAATGTTTTAAACATTATAGTTCAGCTCGGTTAGAACAACAGATTTCTCTATGCGGGTTCGAGTCCCGTCAAAAGCTAAAGGCTTTTGTAACTCAATTGGCAGAGTAGGAAGCTAGACTTTAATCTAGTCACAAGTAGTTGACCGCTCGTAAAACAGGTCTCCCAAGCCGTTATGCTTTAAAACTGACAACTAAAAAACCGAAAAAGTGAATGGGCAAATTCTATGATTAGAAGGAGCAATCTGAGCCTTGCCAGAACCCACAATCACTTAGTAACGAAAGCTATTGCTTTTGTAATGCTTGAGCTTAATAATAAAGGCTAGAAAAAGCCAAATTCTTAAGTTTAAAACTTATAAAACCGATGGTGGCCGTAATCAATTATTGAAGGTTCCGCAAGGTGAAGATCATTCGCTTTTAGGTTTTTTGATGATTGAAAATTGCGTAAGGGATTGTAGCGGTATCCTTTTTAAATTTTTGAAATTTAAAAAGATACAGCGAAAAGCCCGACCCGTTAGGGGTACGCCCAAAATATACTTTTAAAAGTAGGCAGGTTCTAGAATTGCCAAAATTGAATGTTGAATTTTAAATAAAAAGAAAATGAAACGAGTTAGAATTACCAACGGAAGTGTTGGTTTGGTTTTTAAAAATGGCGAATTGATCAAGGTGCTTGAAAAAGGAACTCATTGGCTATTTTTTAATGAAATGTTGATTAGATACGATCTTACCAAAAGACTTGAATTGCCTGTTGCTTTTGAAATGGTGAAGGATTGTAATGAGTTGATTGAAATGTTACATGTCGTAGAAGTGAAAGATCAGGAGTTGGTTTTGGTTTTTGAAAACGGAAATTTCAGGGAAGTATTAACTTCGGGGAGACATTTGTTCTGGAATAAATTGTTGGATTACAACTTTATAAAAGCAGATATGAGTCAGCTAGAAATCCCTAAAGAAATTGATAGCAACTTACTTTCCAGGTACGAATTGGCAAGATTTGTAAGGGTTTTTGAAGTATCAGCCCACGAAGAAGCTTTGTTGATGATCGATGATGTTTACACACAAAAGCTCAATGCCGGTATCTACCGATTTTGGAAAAACGACACCAGTGTAAAAATTGCTCGTGTAGATTTAAGGCATTTGCAACTGGAAGTTAGCGGTCAGGAATTGTTAACCAAAGATAAGGCAGCAATTAGAATTAACTTTTTTGCAAACCACAAAGTAGTGAATAGCGAAAAGGCAATTTTAGACAACAAAGATTACAGCAAGCAATTGTATGTGGCCTTGCAGTTAAGCCTTAGAGCATTTGTGGGACAATACACCTTGGATGAATTGCTTTCTAACAAAGTGACGATTGCTGAATCTGTTTTTACAGAAGTACTTGAAGTAACCGAGGATCTAGGTGTTCAACTCTTGTCTTGTGGTATTAAAGATGTGATTTTAACTGGTGAAATGAAAGATATTATGAACCAGGTATTGATTGCTGAAAAAAGAGCACAGGCAAGTGTGATTACCAGAAGGGAAGAAACTGCTTCTACCCGAAGTTTGTTGAATACGGCTAAATTGATGGCTGACAACGAAATGTTGTACAAACTAAAGGAAATGGAGTATGTTGAAAAAATTGCCGACAAAATTGGGGAAATCACCCTAAACGGTAATGGTGGAATGGTTAAACAGCTAAAAGAAATTTTTGCGGTGAATACTTAAGTAAAGAGGCTAATGGTAAAAGATTGGCCTCTTTCTATTTTCTAATAACGTTTGTTTTCCTTACTTCGGAAAAGGTTGAGGAATCGTTTGAAGATATTGGGTTTGCTTATAATAAATTCGCCTAAAACATCTCCGGTCATCTTAATATTTAAAGAGTGAGATTTTATTTCAGTATTGATCGTAGAATATTCGGTTTCCATTCCTACACTTGAAAAAACTAACACAACATCAATATCAACATTGTGCGGTTTATATATCGAAAATTCAAAATTTCCATCAAAGTCAGTGTGTGTGCTTTCAGATGAATTTTGACTAATCACATTAACCCCAGGAATAGGAAAACCATCGTGATTTGTTACGGTACCACTTATAGATATTTCCTCCATCAAACCACAAACTGCTGCTCGATTTTCTAAGATTTTATTAATATCAACTTTTTCATTAACTGAATTTTTTATATTTTCTTGAAAATCTAAAACGGATTTTTGGGTTTTCCGTTTTTCCTGTGCAAAACTGGGTTGAGCTACCGCGATTATTGACCCCAAACCTAAAGCAATACCTAATCTGGAAAGTGAGTTTTGAGAACCCGAAATGTACTCTTGTTCTAATTGCGTTGAAGTAAACCGACCACAAAGCTGTGTTGCGTTTTTTGTTTTTCGGGCAATTTCTGTCGCAGATAGCTTAGTAAAATCGATCACTTCTTTCTGGCAACTCGCACAAAACTTACCTTTTTGCGTTGGCGACATTTTCTGCCAATCTTCGTGGCAAGGTTCCGGGATGTTGAGTTTGAATTTCATATACTTATTTACTCTTTTTCACTTCAACTTTACCTCTTATCATTTCATCCTGATTTTTACAAACATCTTTCTTCAAGGCAATATTCATAGATTTTTCTTGTATTCTTATCACAGCTTGTTGCATACCAACAAAAGAAAAAATTAAATAAGCTTCGGAATTAAAATCTTCTTCTGAAATATTAATTGAAAAATTCCCAACAAAATTGGTATGTGTTCCGTTCGTAGTATTTTGCTGAACAACGTTTACACCTGGAAGTGGCGTACCGTCTTCATCTTTAACAATTCCATTTATTGAAATAGAATCATTTGCTTGAGTCGTTAAAGCCACTTCACCTTGTAATTGATAATCTTTTTGAGTTTGAACTTTAACTTCCTTAGCATTCTTTTTTTGTGCAAAACCAGGCTGAGCAATCGCAACAATTGAACCTAAACCCAACGCAATTCCTAATCGGTTTAATCTGTTTTGAGAAGGAGAAATATATTCCTGTTTTAATTGTGATTGGGTAAACCTTCCGCAAAGCTGTGTTGCGTTTTTTGTTTTTCGAGCTATTTCTGTAGAAGAAAGTTTTGTAAAATCAATTACTTCTTTCCGGCAACTCGCACAAAATTTCCCCTTTTGTGTAGGCGACATCTGTTGCCAATCTTCGTGGCAAGGTTTCGGGATGTTGAGTTTGAATTTCATTTAATAACGCTTGTTTTCTTTACTGCGGAAGAGATTTAAAAATCGTTGGAAGATGTTGGGACGATAAGCAAATGCTCCTCCTACTACAACGCCTTCTAAATTATCTATATCTGACGCTAAATCAATATTAATTTCCTTAGTAAGTTTATCTATTTTCAACTCTTTGGTTTCCATACCTATTGCTGAAAAAACTAAAATGACTTCTTTATCAAAAGAATTACTTGGTATTCGTATTTCAAAAAATCCATCAAAATCTGTATAAGTACCTAGATCAGTTTCTTTTAAGATAACATGGGCAATTGGAAGTGGCATATTTTCTTCATCAGTTACAGTTCCTTTTATGGTTATAGAATCCTTAACTTGTGTGCCTAAAGCTACTTCTCCTTGTAATTGATAATCTTTTTGAGTTTGAACTTTAACTTCCTTAGCATTCTTTTTTTGTGCAAAACCAGGCTGAGCAATCGCAACAATTGAACCTAAACCCAACGCAATTCCTAGTCGGTTTAATCTGTTTTGAGAAGTGGAAACATATTCCTGTTTTAATTGTGATTGGGTAAACCTTCCGCAAAGCTGTGTTGCGTTTTTTGTTTTTCGAGCTATTTCTGTAGAAGAAAGTTTTGTAAAATCGATTACTTCTTTTTGGCAACTATCACAAAATTTCCCCTTTTGTGTAGGCGACATTTGTTGCCAGTCTTCGTGGCAAGGTTCTGGGATGTTGAGTTTGAATTTCAATATATTAAGATTAAATCACCTTTAAATATAAGTAGAATTTTCTAATCGGGAAGTTCAATTTCAGAAACTTCAGCGGCAAGATCTCCTTTTAAGCTGACCAATGCAATCAATCCGGTTTCTTTAAAATAAAGATCAATTATTTTAAAACTATTTATCGCTCCAAACAAGCGTATGCCTTTTTTTACTTCTATTATATTTTCCAGTTTTTCGTTAAGCTGATCTAACATCTCATTAAGTTTCGGAGTCAAAAGAAATTTGGAAGTTCCTCCTAGTTTCTTTTTAAAAAGCATGGTCATTATTAATTTCAGTAATTTATTGGTGAGCCATGTTTTATGTTCTCCGTCGGCTTTGTAATTTTCAATTTTGAGTTCTTGCGTGTCTTCATCGTAACCCAGTTTTACCTGAAAGCTAAAACTGATTTTTCTATTATTGAACAATACTGTTTTCATTAAAACTTCTTGACGAATACATACATCGTAACCAGCTTCCCCGGGAAACAACTCTAAGGATAAGATTTCACCAAATTGTTTGCCACTGCCTTCCTCCTTCTGAATTTTAAAACCGACTAACTTCTGCTGAAGCACTTTTTCTATGGCTTCTAATTTTATCTTGATCGGTATTTGGATTGATATTCCGTCGATTTGGTGGGTATTATTTTCTTCCTTCATTCTATAAACTTAGTGAACATATCTTCAACTAAAAAATACAAAAACCAGTACTAACATCAAAATGAAACAAAAAGTCAGGGATTAATCCTTAATGATTCAAGTACCCCCGTACTTCTTAAAAATCAAATCTAATATACGCTTAGTTAAACTATAGCTCATCAATATTTGTTTAAAGTAAATCTATCGTTAAAGATTTTTATAAATCGTTTTAATACTTAAACAACAGATAATATTTAGATAAGGTTAGGTTTTATGTTATTCAATTTATTTGCGAAATAAAATGAATAGATGTTTAACTAAAATTCACTGCCATACGAAAAAACTACTTCAATTAGCCTAAAATTTAAAGCCGTTTATGATTGTAATAGAAACGGCATCTTTCAAAAAACTACAGTACAACCCCATAGTTAAAATCTGATGAAACACAAAATACTCAAATTTTCTACTAATTTCAACCAATCGGCTTGCTATCTCGCCGCTTTTATTCTCCTTTTAGCCCATTCAACCGTATTTGCTTCAACTCCCAATACGCTTAATTCTAAAAAGACAAATCCTAATCCAATAATTCAACAAACCTTAACAGGTGTTGTTTTAGATAACAACGGAATGCCATTACCGGGTGCATCTGTAATGGAAGCCAACAGCACTAATGGAACCTCAACTGATTTTGATGGTAATTTTAGTCTCCCCCTTAGTGAGCTACCTGCTATAATTAAAATTTCATATGTAGGTTTTAAAACACAAGAACTTACGGTAGAATCATTAAGTCCGCTTAACATTCAACTGCAGGAAGATGATAACGTGCTTGATGAAGTGGTGATTACCGGTTATGGTAAGGAGGCACGAAGAAATGTAACAGCATCTATTGCCTCTATAAATCCCGAAGAAATAACTTCTATCCCTACCTCAAATGTCACCGAAATGTTAGAAGGACGTTTGCCGGGTGTTCAGATAATGAGTGATAACAGTCCGGGGGGCGGAACCTCTATTCGCGTTAGGGGTTTTGGTACAGTTAACAATAACGATCCACTCATTGTTGTGGATGGTGTTCCGGTCTCTAATGGTTTAAACGGAATTAATCCCGCAGATATCGAAACCATTCAGGTTCTTAAAGATGCTGCTTCTTCTTCCATTTATGGTTCGCGTGCCGCTAACGGCGTTGTGGTAGTGACGACCAAAAAGGGAAGTAAAAACGGAGCGTACAATGTTAATCTTGATGCTTACTACGGAATATCTTCTTCCTTTAATTTACCTAACATGCTAAATGCGCAGCAATATGGAGATTTATTATGGCAAGCGTCGAAAAACGATGGAAAAACTCCTGAAAGTGATATTTATGGTAATAATCCTAACACACCTACAATACCACAGTGGCTTAATGATGAAAACACCATACCTAGTGGAGATGTAGACTGGATTTCTGAGATTATGCAGCCTGCATCTGTTCAATCGTACAACCTTTCGATTTCTAAAGGCGATGAAAAAGCACAGCATTCCTTATCACTGGGTTATTTCAATCAGGAAGGAATTATAAAACACACCGGTTTTGAGCGTTTCTCTGCTCGGTTCAATTCAAGTTATAAAATACACGACTTAGTTACCATAGGTGAAAACTTTACCGCCTCTTATAAAGAACGGGTATCTGTAGGAACCAATAGTGCTTTGGGAAGTATTGTTTACAATGCATTGCAATTTCCTTCTATTGTTCCGGTAAGAGATATAAACGGGAACTATGCCGGAAACCCTTTAAATGATCTGGCAAATCCGCTAGGTAGTTTAGAACGTGGAAAAGACAATAAGTTAAAAAGTATTCAGGCACTGGGTAATGTTTTTGCAGAGTTAAACATTAGTGATTTTACAGCTCGTACCTCCTTAGGTTTAGATTATCAATCGAATAATCAACGTTCTTTTTCACCGGTTTATGATGAAATTCTTGCACAAAACAACATTAATTCCTTAAATACCATAAACAATTTCAACTATCAGCTAACCTGGACCAATACGCTAAATTATTCAAAAAATATCGACCTTAATAACCTAGATATTTTGTTAGGTCAAGAAGCCATTAAGTACTACTATGAAGGTTTTAGTGCTTCCAGACAAAACTTCCTTTATGAGGATCCCAACTTTAGATACCTGTCTTACGGAACCCAAAATCAACTAAACTCAGGTTCTGCTAATGAATGGACGCTTAACTCCTACTTTGCCCAAGCGAAATACAATTATGATCAGAAGTATTTGTTTACAGCTACGGTAAGACGTGACGGTACCTCGCGATTGGCGAACAACAACTGGGGAACCTTTCCTGCATTTTCTGCAGGATGGCGTATAGATCGCGAAGATTTCTTTGACTTTGACGATACATTTTCTTCATTCTTACTACGTGGAAGCTGGGGACAAACCGGAAATCAACAAGTACCTTCCTATTCTACAGTAGACAGTTACAGCAATAACAACGCCTACTCTGATTATGGTATTGAGGGCGAACAAACTACTGTGAGTACAGGTCTTACGCAAACAAGGGTGCCTAATCAAAATTTAGAATGGGAGACTTCTACACAAAGTACGGTAGGTGTTGATCTTGGTTTTTTTAATAATAAACTGCAATTAACTGCGGAATACTTCAATAAAAAAACCAAAAACATTCTAGTTTACAACATCATTCCCCTTACTTATGGAGGTACCAATGATGGACAGTGGATTAATGACGGTAAGATGGAAAATAAAGGTTTTGAAATTGACCTTTCGTATGCCGATAACAGCAACGCATTTACTTACAATTTTGCTTTAAACCTTACCACCTATAAAAACGAGTTGACCGAGTTAAACAGCGTTTCGTATTTGGGTATCCCAAGCTCTACCTTACACAGTGTTAATTTTGATCAGGAAGTTTCCCGAAGTGCTATGGGACAACCTATTGGTTCGTTTTACGGGTATGTAGCAAATGGTTTGTTTAAAACGGCTCAGGAAGTTGCTGATTATGGTTTGCAGCCTAATGCCCAGCCTGGTGATATCCGTTTTAAAGATGTAAATGGAGATGGTGTTATAGATAACGAAGACCGTACCTTTATAGGCTCTCCCCATCCCGATGTACTTTTAGGGTTGAATATGAATTTTACCTATAAGAATTTTGATTTGGGCTTATTCTTTAATGGAAGCTTTGGCAATGACCTCTACAATTTAACCAAGTACAAAACCAATTTCTTTAATCAGGCGGCTTACAATAAAGACAGCGCCTTATTAAATGCTTGGACTCCGGAAAACTCAAATTCTTCAATCCCGCGTTTATCCTTAGATGACCCCAATAACAACATCAGGCCTTCTTCGTATTATGTAGAAAACGGTTCTTATTTTAAGTTAAACAATGCGCAACTGGGTTATACGTTTAGTGCCGAAAAGTTAAGCGGTATTGAACTGCGCGTTTATGCACAGGCCACAAACCTGTTTACCCTTACAGACTATAGCGGCATGAACCCACAAATAGGTCTTCAAAATTATTCTTCTAGTAACCGAAACCTGGACATTGGTGTAGATCGCGGTATTTACCCACCTTCACGCACCTTCTCTTTAGGTATCAATGCTAACTTTTAAAAAACGTACTATGAAACTAATTAGAATAACTCAATATACTCTAGCTCTTGCTTTTATTTTTCAGAGTCTTTCCTGCTCTGATGATTATTTAGAAGAAACCACGTATGGGGAAGTTGCTCCCGCTGAAATGACCAATCCGGAAAATGTAGAGCGTGCTATTATCTCTGCCTACAGTGTGCTAAATGGTCAGTTTGATACCGCCAGTAATGCATTTAATTCACCAGACTCCAACTGGAGCTTTGGAGATGTAGTCTCTGACGATGCGTATAAAGGAGGAGGTGGTACCGGTGACCAAAATAATATCCATCAGATGGAAATTTTCAATACAAATCCAACTATAATAGATGTAGAACGTAAATGGATGGCACTTTATGAAGGAGTTAAACGCTGTAACGAAGCCCTAAAATTGCTCAAGGCTTCAGAGGCTTTTGATGCAAATCTTAAAGTGCAACGTTTAGCGGAACTTCATTTTCTACGCGGGCATTATTATTTTGAGTTGAAAAAAATCTACAACCACATCCCGTACATTGATGAGTCGGCAATAACTGTAGAAGACTATGCTAGGTCGAATACCGAGTTTACTTCTGAAGAACTGTGGGCTAAAATAGAAGCTAACTTTCAAACCGCTTATGAAGGCTTACCCGAAACTCAATCAGAAGCAGGAAGACCTACAAAAATTGCCGCAAAAGCCTATCTTACCAAGTGCTACTTATTTCAAAAGAAGTGGCAACAAGCCTTTGATGCTTCTACCGAAGTTATGGAAAGCAACTATGGCTTGTTAGACGATTTTCAAGAAGTATTTCTTCCTGAAAATGATAACAGTAAGGAAATCATTTTTGCAGTACAACATACAATTAATGACGGACAGGCAAGCAACTACAATGGTAGTATAGGTGACCGGTTATCAGCACCGGGAGGACCCTTTTACGCTCAGTACGGTTTTCACCGTCCATCACAAAACTTGGTAAATGCCTATAAAACCAATACGAATGGTTTACCTGTAGCCAATAACAATACAGATCTTTCTGATGAAGATTTAATTGATCCTCGTCTTGATATTACCGTAGGAAGGCCAGGTATTCCTTATAAAGATTTAGGTATTCTATATGAAGAAAGTTGGGCACGGGATTTAGCCACTTATGGACCTTATGGTCCCAAAAAGCGGATTGTATCTGCAAATTCAGCGTTTTATGTAAAAGTTTGGCCGTATGTAAATGCCTTGAATTATTACATCATTCGATATGCCGAAGTAGTTCTTTGGAGGGCTGAAGCTGCTGTAGAATTGAATAATCTGGAAGAATCCAGACAACTGGTAAATCAAATTAGAGGTCGTGCTGCCAATACAGCTACGGTAAAAAAACTGGAAGGAACAGAAGATGCTGCTAATTATAACATAGCAACTTATGAAAGCGTCTGGACAGATCAAGAGCTAGCTCGGGAAGCTGTTCACCTTGAAACACGCCTAGAACTTGCTATGGAAGGACATCGATTCTTCAATCTGGTACGCTGGGGGAAAGCCAGTAGTGTAATCAACTCGTATCTTGAGGTTGAAAAAACCAGAAGAAGTCATTTAATGAATGCACAATTTAAGGCAGGGACCAATGAATATTGGCCTATTCCTCAACGATATATAGATGGAACCCCAAAAGATCTTGTAACGCAAAACACAGGATACTAAACCTATCATTTAATCAGGCTAAAAAGTAGGCTGAAAAAGAGTTGGAGCATATACACATGCAAGAACCTATTTCAGTAACTTTTTAGCCTTTTTTAATCTTATAACTATGTATAAAATCTACTTCTTTCTTATATTTTTTTGCTATCTAAATCTACAGGCACAAAACTCAATAGGTTATAATGCACACTTTAAACCATCTGAGTCTGGTGATCGCGTTCAGGACAAAAACTTTTACCTGTTTACTGCGATTCAGAATGATCCAAAAGTCAGCACACTTTTAGAAAATAACGAAACCTTAAAGGCCATTTACAAAGCCCAAAACACGAACATTGAAGCCAGTCTCAATCGCTGTAAAACGAGTGGTGCCTGCATCGTTAAAGCCTATTTCATTTCTAAAGAAAGCATAAATCAAATCGGTCTCGAACTGGAAAAACTGGTAAAAAATGAAGCGGCAGTAAAAGCTTTGGTCACCAAAAATTTGAGACCTTCTGGCCAATACGAAAATTTTAAAAATCTTTCTGATGCTGAATATCTTGCTGCCTGTTGGAAATTATGTGCTGCAGGAATGAATCGTATTTTAAAAGTTTACGGCTTAGGTGAAGCACCACAGTATGCTACGATGGACTCGATATCTTATGAGGTCTCTTCAGACTATTACCAGGGTTCTTTAGTGATGTGGAGTGATATGCTTCAACATAAAAAACCGGCAGTCACCACGCTTTTTTTTCAACCCACACTTGATTTTGCCTTATCGCTTCTCTATCTAAATCATAGGGATGAAGCGGCACGTTACGAACCTCTTGAACAAAAAGAAAACAGAAAAACAGTTGAAGAAATTAAGAATATTAACTTCAAAGATTATGACTATCCGGCAATCTTAATCTTAGGCAATGGCCCTGAAAATTACCGGGATACCCTTTCTGCATTGGGAAAACTCAATCTGCAATTGGGCGTACTTGAATTTCAGCAGAAAAAAGCTCCGCTGATTATCGTTTCCGGGGGACATGCACATCCTTTTCGCAGTCCATTTGCAGAAGCAATTGAAATGAAAAAAGAACTGATTGAACGATATAATATTCCTGAAGAGCGTATCATAATAGATCCTCACGCCAGACATACCACCACCAATTTAAGAAATGCTTCGCGCCTGATGATCGCTTATCATATTCCTATTGACCGCGCTTCACTGGTAGTTACTAACAATGCGCACAGCAAGTATACGGGGGCTAGTAGTTTTGCAGATCGCTGCAGGGAAGAACTGGGCTACCTTCCTGCAGTTATTGGAAAACGCCTGAATTCAACAACTTTAGAATTTCTTCCCCAAATAGAATCATTGCAACAAAACCCTTTAGAACCCCTCGACCCTTAAAAAAATGAATAGATTCATCATAGTATTACTTGTAGTTTTTTTTATATCCTGTAAAAAGGAAAAAGAGAGAATTGTTTCAGAAAATACAACATCCCCTGTTGAACGGGTAAATGTCTTTTTAGGTACTTCTGCAGATCACGGGCAACTCTCACCTGCCGCCTCTTCCCCTTTCAACATGATGAGTATTGGCCCTCAAACCAATCCACATATACATACAGGCTATGATCATTATGCCAAAGAATTTGATGGTTTTACACATACCCGCATAGAAGGCGTAGGTTGTACCGGAAGTGGTGGGAACATTTTAATAAAACCCATTTTAGATGAAGATGAGAATACCCTATTGATAAAGAATACAGAAACTGCTCACCCTGGTTTCTACAGTGTCTCTTTTGAAAATGGAATACAGGCAAAAATGGCTGTAAAAACTAATTTTGGTATTGAAGAATATAGCTTTCCCAAGCAAAAAAGCGGTCTTCTTATAGACTTATCTTATGCATTTGCCAACCGATTTGTTGACGAAAAGCACCAAATAAATAAAAATCTTATCTCTGGCTATATAGATACAAAAACCACTTGTAGTGTAGGTATTTATCGTATCTACTATGCGCTTGAGATCAGCAATCTTGAGAATCTAACATCATTGGACGAACATCGTTTTATGGCTGTTAGAAAAGACACCAGTTCTACTATGCAAGTTCGCATTGGCTTCTCTTCCGTCAATACAGATTATGCACTTCAAAGAATCGAAGCGATTTCATTTGACGAACTTCAAAAAAACACTACTAACCACTGGAATAACCTATTAAAGCGGATTGCTGTTACTGGTGAAAGCGATCGTGAAAATCTTTTTTATTCATTGCTCTATCGTGGTTTACAAGCTCCTTATCTTATTTCTGAAAAAGATGGTGCCTATCGAGCAATTGATGGTTCTGAACAAAAATCTGATTTTCCTGTTTATCATGGTTGGGCTATTTGGGATAACTACAGGGAACAATTACCTATGCTTTCACTAGTGTATCCTGAAAGATTTGACCCTATCGCAAAGTCAATTGCCAATTTATATCCCTACGGAAAGAAAAATTGGGCTACTAAAAATGAGCCATCTCCTACCGTAAGAACAGAACACGCCTTGGTAGTACTTTTAGATGCCTATACCAAAGGCTACAGATTTAACATTGAAGCCATAAAAGATTCTTTAATGGCCGAAGCAGATCGCTTAGACTACAGCTCACCCGATAAGGCTCTAGAGTCGTCTTATGACAATTGGGCTATTGCAAAGCTGCTAAATAAAATTGGAGACAGTGTAAACAGTGCTACATACGCCAAAAAAGCACTAGACTATAAAACCTATTGGAATAAAGACTTTGCAGATCTTTCAAAAGATGATGTAGACCAGATGCAGGCACGTGGCCTATATCAAGGTACTATCTGGCAATACCGCTGGTTTGTTCCTTTTGACATCAAAGGTCTCAAAGAACTGGCAGGTGGTGAAAATGCATTTACAAACCAACTGGATCAATTTTTTGATGAAAATAATTACAATCACGCAAACCAACCTGATTTACAAGTTCCCGGGCTTTATAACACCACAAGAAAACCTTGGAAATCCCAGAAGTTGTTTCGTAATATTATGCTAGATACTGTTGTTCAAAATTACTTCAACAATAACAGTAAGGGAGTTGACCCTTATATTGGAAGAATTTATAAAAACCAACCTCAGGCATACATTCGTACAATGGATGATGATGCAGGTACTATGTCCTCTTGGTTTGTGATGAGAAGTATTGGTCTTTCTCCTGCAAACATTGGTGATCCAGTTTATTATCTAACAGCTCCCATTTTCAAATCGGTAAAGATAAATTGGGAAAACGGTAAATCTTTTGAGATGGAAGTGATCAATTATAACAAAGATCATTTTTATGTACAGTCAGCTCAATTAAATGGAAAAGAACTCTCCAGAAACTGGCTCACGCACGAAGAACTTACTCAAGGAGGAAAACTCGTTATAGAAACCGGAGCAGAGCCTAACAAAAAATGGGGTGTTGAAAATCAGTGGATTTCCGATTTTGAAAAATAAATACTCTTCGTACTAATAAAAGTAATTAGTAATCAATTTGATTTAGATAACAAAGCTCAAAACAATAACGACTACTCTATAAAAAAAGCTCTTCTGTATGGGAAGAGCTTTTTTATTATTAGATAGAAACTTCTGTTTTCTTATGTCGATAAGCAAAGAAGAAAATATAAAGGTAACAACACATTACTAGCATAAAGGCAAAACCAAAGCCAGAAGTATCGGTTAACAAACCAAATAATGGTGGTACAATAGCACCTCCTACAATCATGGTACACATAATTCCGGAACCTTGTGGTTTACTTTCCCCTAATTCATCTAAACCTAAACTAAATATGGTAGGAAACATAATTGAATTAAACAAACCAACTGCTATAATCGCCCACATAGCTGTTAAACCTTCACTTTGTATAGAAATAATAATTAACGCTAAAGCCAGTACTGCAAAAATACTTAATACTTTAGCCGGTTTGATGATACTAGTTAAATAAGCACCAATAAACCTTCCTACCATGGCTCCTGTCCAGTAAAATGTTACAAAAATACCAACAACAGCTTTACCATCTACTGCATTTAAATCATCGGTTAAAAACCAATTCGCAATACTTTTCATAAAAGGAGTATTTCTTACAACATCCGCCAATTCTAATTTCATAAAATAGTTGACCATGTAACTTCCTATGGCTACTTCTGCTCCTACATAGCAGAATAGACCAATAGCACCAAGTATTAAATTTTTATTTTTAAAAGCTGCACTATAGCTTCCTTTATTTTCCCCTTCTCCTATTACTTTTGGAAGGTTTACAAATACAAAAACTAAGGCTATGGCAATTAAAATACCGGCAATGGTAAGAAACGGAAGTTGAACAGCTGAAGCTTCAGCAGCATAGTATTTTGTTTTTTCGGCCTCACTCAATCCATCTATTTGCTGAGACGTCATTATCTTATCACTCAAAATAAATAGCGCTCCAACTATAGGTGCTATTGAAGTACCTAATGAATTAAAGGCCTGTGACAAATTTAATCGACTCGCCGCACTTTTTTCTGGTCCTAAAATAGTAACATATGGGTTTGCTGCTACCTGCAATATGGTAATCCCACCGGCTAAAATAAAATAACCCAACATAAATACCCAAAATAGCCTTAAGGAAGATGCGGGGTAAAACAATAAACATCCTGCGGCCATCATGAGAATACCTAATATAATTCCTTTTTTATAACCTATTTTAGATAAAATAAAACTTGCAGGAATAGACAGTAAAAAGTAAGCGCCAAAAAAAGCAAACTGAACCATCCCAGCTTGAAAATAACTTAACTCAAATACTTCTTTTAATCTAGGAATTAGGGAATCTACAATAACAGTAAGAAAACCCCATAAGAAAAATAATAGCGTTAAAAACATAAACGCCGTTCTATAAGATTTTGAAGAATTATTATTCATTGTATGTATGTTTGATATTGATTAAAATGAAAAATATAGTTTTAAGGTATTAACGATATCGATAGAGCTATATTTTTTGCAACGCCAAAGTAATTATAAATTGCTTAAAAATGAAGCAATTTAAGCATAAATTGAGTAGCATTCTTTTCTATTTATTAAATAGAAAAGTCCTCAAAAACTGAGGACTTTTTAACTTCTAAAAATTTATTTTTCTATCTTGAATAATTAGGAGCTTCTTTGGTAATGGTTACATCGTGTGGATGACTTTCCATAATCCCTGAAGAAGTGATTTTTATGAATTTTGCATCGCTTTTTAAGCTAGCAATATCTTTGGCCCCACAATATCCCATTCCAGCGCGTAACCCGCCTATAAATTGGTTCATACTTTCAAAAAGTTCTCCTTTATAAGGAACGCGGCCTACGATACCTTCGGGCACTAATTTTTTAATATCATCTTCTACATCTTGGAAATATCTATCTTTAGAACCTTTTTGCATCGCTTCTACAGATCCCATTCCTCGGTAAGACTTAAATTTTCTTCCTTCGTAAATAATAGTTTCACCGGGCGACTCTTTAGTTCCGGCTAATAAAGAACCTAGCATTACACAATCTGCTCCTGCTGCTAAAGCTTTTGGAATATCACCGGTGTAACGAATACCTCCATCTGCAATTACGGGAACTCCGGTATCTTTAAGAGCTTCAGCAACTTCTAATACAGCTGAAAACTGAGGAAAACCTACTCCAGCCACTACACGTGTGGTACAAATAGACCCCGGACCAATTCCTACCTTTACGGCATCTGCTCCTGCATCTGCTAAATATTTTGCTGCTTCTGGTGTTGCTATATTCCCAACGACTACTTCTAATTCAGGGAATTTCTTTTTAACTTCTTTTAGTACATGAACCACACCTTTGGTATGACCATGAGCGGTATCGATAACTACTGCATCTACTCCTGCATTTACCAAAGCTTCTGCTCTTTCTACAGCATCTGCAGTAACCCCTAAAGCGGCAGCTACTCTCAACCTTCCGTATTGATCTTTATTGGCAATGGGTTTTTGAGTTAATTTGGTAATATCCCTAAAAGTAATTAAGCCTACCAACTTATTCTCTTTATTAACTACCGGAAGCTTTTCAATTTTATTGGCTTGTAAAATATCTTCAGCGTCTTCTAATGAAGTTCCTTCAGCAACGGTTACCAAGTTTTCAGAAGTCATTACTTCAGAAATAGGCCGGTTATTATTTTTTTCAAAACGCAAATCACGGTTGGTTACAATTCCTAAAAGTTTTCCCTCTTCAGAAACAATAGGGATTCCACCAATACTATGTTCTGCCATCGATGCTTTTGCATCTTTCACTTTTGCTGTAATGGGCAAAGTAACGGGATCGATAATCATTCCGCTTTCTGCACGTTTTACTTTTCTAACCTTAAGCGCTTGCTGCTCGATGGTCATATTTTTATGTAAAACACCAATACCTCCTTCCCTAGCAATCGCAATTGCCATTCTAGATTCTGTTACGGTATCCATCGCAGCAGAAACAATAGGAACATTAATAGTAATGTTTCGTGTAAATTTTGTTTGAATATTTACTTCCCGTGGAAGCACCTCTGAAAAGGCTGGTACAAGTAAGACGTCATCGTAAGTAAGTCCTTCGCCTAAAATCTTGTTTTCGTGTGCAGTCATAGCAATTAAAGATTTAATTGCATGCAAATATAGGTTTTTACTATGAGATTAGTTTACCTCATCATAATTATTTTACAATTTCTTAAAAGCAGCATTTGCTAAAAACTGATTTACATCAGTTTTTAGCAAATAAAACTTGATTAAATTTACCCTAACCTAAAAACTAAAATGATGAAAAGAATTTTGCTTCCCACCGATTTTTCAGAAAATGCATATAATGCTATTTCTTATGCTTTACATTTTTTTAAAGATGAAAAGTGTCATTTTATACTTTTAAATACACTTTACAATTCTGATTATATTATTTACAGTAGTTTGAACACACTTTACGAAAATAACTCCCTAAAGAAATTAGAACAACTAAGAAAACACATTGTTACAGAATTCAATAACCCCAACCATGAATTTGAATCGGTTTCTTCTTTTAATATGCTTTACCAAGAAATTGAAGAGCGGGCAAAAAATAAAGAAATAGATTTGATTGTGATGGGCACCAATGGTGCTTCTGGCGGTGAAGAAATTTTATTTGGCACACATACGGTTCACGCCATCCAAATAGCTAAATGCCCGTTACTAGCCATTCCATCTAATTACAAATACAAAGAATTGGAACATATTCTTTTTGCCACAAAATATGAAATTGATTTTGCGCAATACCAAATGAGTTTAATTAAAAACCTTGCTGAAAAAAGAAATGCAAAAATCCATGTGATGCATGCCAATTTTGGTAATAGGTTAACTGACGAACAGCTTCAATCTAAAAAAGATTTAGACAGTTTCTTTGATGAAACTTCACACGATTTTAATTCGGTTTACAAAGATAGTGTCCCAGAAGCTATTGAAGAATTTAATAAAGAAAAACCGATTGATTTGTTGGTGATGATCAAACATCGAAGAAGTTTTATTGAAAAACTTTTATTCAGTTCAATTATTAATGAAATTGGATTTAATGCCAAGTTTCCATTTTTAGTATTGCCTACGGAAAGCTACAATCCTGAAAATTAGATTTTTTGATTATCGTTAATTTTTTATAATTAATATTTTTCATCATTTTGGACCTATACCCGCCTGACGCCTACCAGTCAAGATAAGGGATACAGGCTTAATATGGAATCTCATAAAAATTTAAAACCAAAATTTTGAAAAGAGACCCTGAATCAACATTTCTACTCCGCTCAATGTGACAATTTAGTAGGAATGTAAATCCTTATGATTTTCACGATCATAAATTGATTTTAATTTTTTCCGGTTTTCTTTTTAAATAGCTGAAAGAAAACGATTATTACTGAAATGATAAAGGAAGTAGTCATTAAGATTCCAGAAAGCATGACAATGTAACGCATAAAATGCCATCCTAGCCACATCAAATAGATTCCACCGAAGGTGAGTAAAACAGAAAACAAAGGTTCTATCATTAGGGCCTTTTTTATTCCAGATTTTAAGTTTATTAAACTTACTAAACCACCCAAAATAAAAAAGATAACAGCCATGGAAAGAATATGGGTGTGGATGATGGTAAGCATTTCCCGTTTTGGTTTTTTAAATTTCATTACCTCAGCTTCTAAATCATCTTCGTTGCCTAAGTAATTTTCTTGTATGCCTTTTGGGTTATTTTCTGTAGTTTCATTTACAAAGCGAAAACCTGTAAAATAACCGGCGCTTAACACGATTAGAAAAGCGCCGATTAATAATTTTACTTCTTTGGGTAGTTCAGCAATACGTCCGTTTAAATTCATTTTAAATGACTTTTTCTTCTTGAAGGATTTTCATGGTTTTTAAAACTTTGTTTACTGCTCTCGCCATAGAAGAGGCTGAAATGGTGGCGCCACTTATCGCCGCTACATTTTCGCCATAATTTACTTCTGAAGAAGGTGACATCCCAATAAATTGCTTTAACCATCGTTGCGTACCTATTTGCTGACCATAATTTTCACGATAGATAAGCACTTTTGATTTTTTGATGATCAAGTTGTTGTCAAACATTACCACATAATCAAATTCTTTCTTTTTACTTGGGGCTTTTCCCAAATAGGCGTAACCTATTGAATTGCCTTCAGAAAAAATTTGAAATAAGTGTTTATCTCCGGTTTTTGCGGGTAGCTTTTCATTAACGGCTGCAGGAGCTTCAATTTCTTTTAAATCAAAATTCTCCACTTCATACGTTCCACGAATGGCTTTATAAAATTTTTCTTCCAGTTCACCATTGGTAAAACCAAAACCAATAAAGATAAAAGCTACTATAAAAACTTTCTTCAACATAAATTATCCTTCAATTACGTATTCTTCAATAATCTTATCTATCTCTCCTTGACTAGCTGAAGTATCCATTGGGAACAGCTTCATAAAAAGTGCTTGGCCTTCTACTTCTTTCTCTAAAGATAGATCTTTATCTCTTCCATAAACTTCACTCCACTTCGCTCTTACTTTGCTCCAGAACTCTTTATTGGCCGCCCACCATTCTTTAGCAACTTTACATTTTTCATCAGCTACTTTTTTGTAGATGTTATAGCCTTTCTCCTGTACTAAAAGTACATCTTCTTTTCCATCTTCACGAATAACCTTTTTGTTATCTTGTTCGTGCAACCAACCTTCATCGGTTATTTCCACAAAGTTCCCACGCATCATTACATTATAATCACTTCGTTTAGAATATTCCCTACGTGGTAATGGAGAACTAGCTACATCGTCCCAGAAGTGACGCCCATCGGCATGAAACCAAGTGGCAGAACCTGAGTAACGCGGACTGTCATCTACTTGATATACATTTTGTGTCCACTGCCCTTTTACTTCATTTTTAGGCATTTCTACAAACGTCCATTGGTTATCATGGTTAAAATCATATCGCTTGGTATTTTCATACAGCCAGTCTTGACGCCAATGCTTAATGACGGTAGTATCATTGATCACCAATAAATGCTGAATAGAAAGTTCGTCTTTTTCATCCTTAATTAATTCTGCCCATTCTAAAGCGCTCGCATTGTAATCGTAATGCTTTTCGTAATCAATCTCGGGGGCAAAAGTCTCGGTGTACTTAAATGTCACCTCAAAACAGCCACACATCTCTTTGATGGCTTCGCGATCCTGTTTAACTGATTTTTGGGCATAGCTTCCCATACAAGTTGCTGCTAAAAAAGCTCCTGTAAGTAAATTTTTGAAATTCATTTTTGTGAGTTTAAGTTGAATCTAAATTTTCGACAAAAATATAAAATTTATTTAGATTGGTTAAAAATAACTTATATATTTGCAACGTAAATTTAATTAAGACTTAGTCTAAATAATGAAATATTTACTATCAACCTTACTATTATCACTACTAACAAACAGCATTCTAGCTCAGGAAACCAATGAGAAAAAAAACGATTCTATTCAAAGAAATCGACTTGAAGAAGTTGTTTTAACCGGACAATATAATGCGCAATCGGTGAATAAATCGGTTTTTGAAATTGAAGTACTCAACCAAGAAGATATTCAGTTGTTGGCAGGAAACAATTTAGCCGATGTACTTACCCAAACCTTAAATATGAATGTCGTTCCTCAACCAGGAAAAGGGAGGTCTGGTATCGAACAATTTGGGTTTAGTTCAGGTTATGTAAAAATTTTAGTCGATAACATCCCAATAATTGGTGATGAAGGTTTTGGTAACGCTATAGATGTTACTCAAATTAACCTCGACGATATTAAACAAATTGAAATTATTGAAGGCTCCATGGGGGTGCAATATGGAGCTGATGCGGTTACAGGAGTAGTAAATATTATCACCAAAAAATCTTCTGATCATCGTTGGCAAATCACGCCCTATCTTCAAGAAGAAACCGTTGGCAATGAATATGGTTGGTTTGATGAAGGAAGACATATTCAATCATTAAAAGTGGGTCATAATTTTTCTGATAAATGGTACGCGCAAGCATTGTATACACGTAATGATTTTAAGGGCTTTTTAAATAATTTAAAAGGGAAAAACTATTACAACCATCATCAACCTGAACCTATAAATGATAGCCTTCGCGGTTATGAATGGTTACCCAAAGAACAAAATACCTTTAAAGGTTTGGTAAATTTCAACAACCAAAAATATTTTAGGGCATTTTACAAATTTGAATATTTTACCGAGGAAACATTAGGCTTTGCTAACAATGTAAACTTCAATAAAAATTCTGCTACACAAACGGTAAATCCTACGGCTAATGATGAGATTTTTTCATCAGAGCGTTTTTATCATCATTTAAATGTTTCAGGTGAAATTGATAGACAAGTAAATTATAATATCTCTACCTCTTACCAGCAACAGGTAAAGAATTACGAACAGTTTACTTACTATTTAAACTCAGGTAAAAAAGAAAGACTAGATAAATACGATTACAACACTAGAAATGGTTTTTTTTCGAGAGGAACGTTTAGCAATTTTTTCAATAGTAAAAAAGCAAATTTTGAATTAGGCTATGAGGCTCAGTTAGATGAAGGAACGCAGAGTGGTTTAGCCTTACAAGACATCTCTCAGCGTAACAAGAAAAATAAGTACAATACTTATAGTGGATTTGTTTCTTCAGAAATTAAACCTAACCAAACGCTGTCTTTTAGACCAGGATTTAGATTAATGACTTCTTCTAGGTTTAATCCGCAGTATGTTGCATCATTAAGCTCTAAAATTAATTTACCTAAAGATTATCAATTAAGGCTAATTGCGGGAACTGCACCGAAACTTCCAGATTTCGATCAGCTCTTTACCTATATGGTTGACTCTAACCATAACGTTCAAGGCAACGAAAGTTTAAGACCTGAAAACGGAAAATCTATATTTCTTCACCTAAAAAAAACTTTTTGGAGTAAAGATTACAAACTAAAGTTTAGACCTAAACTTAGCGCTTGGTATTTAGATATCGATGATAAAATAGACTTAATTGTGGTAAGCAACTCACCACTAGCCTACCGTTATGAAAATATTGATTTATATAGAACTTGGGGACTTTCTTTACGCAATAATTTAAGTTATAAAAACCTCAAAACCAACCTAGGAATCAGCTTTTCAGGACAGTCGCAAATCTTAAATGCCAATGAAAATTACAATGACGATTACCTGTATTCAGTTGAAGTAAACACCAACGTTTCTTATACCGTTGATAAATGGAATACAACATTTTCTACCTTTTTTAAATACAACGGCCCAACCTACCAATTTGTTTATGACGGAGATAATTCAGATGAAATCACCAAAAGTAAACTCGAAGGTTTCGGTTGGTTAAATACCTCTATTAGAAAAACCTTTTTTGATGATATTGTAGTTACGCTTGGCGCAAGAAATGTCTTAGACGTCACCCGCGTAAACCTAAGAAATGGTCCAGGAAGTACGCATGCTAACGGAGCTCAAAGTCAACTTCTTGGCTACGGAAGATCTTACTTTTTAAAACTATTATACAACCTAAATTTTTAACCTATGAAATATAAATCCACCCTATTAAGCTTATTACTTCTCGTTTTTTTAACGGCATGTAGCGACGATGATAATGATACCGGAATTAGCAACGATTTTGTTGTTGCTTTTGAAAACTCAGACTTCAGTTTTACTAATAGTGATTCTGAAAAAGAAATTAACTTGGTTTTCTCTGAAGAAGCTTCGCAAAACGGAACGCTAAGTATTATTTACACGGAAAATAATTTGAGTTACGGAACTGATTTTACGACTATTCCTGCAGCCAATAATGGAGTGATTGAAATTTCTATTGAAGCAGGAACTACTGGTACTTCTTTCACTTTTGAAAAGCTTACTCCAAACCCCGTTGAAGGTGAAGAGCTTAAAAGTGTAGAGTTTTTGATTACTGAAGTGAATACAGGAATGACCCAAGGGAACACTTCGTTTACCGCTAATTTTTTTGATGCTCCCTCTAGTGGCGGAAGTTTAGCTCCTGAACTTGGGGGTCCCAACCAAGGTAATCAAGTATATATCGATTTAAGTTCGAAAAATCAAAAAATCGTTCCACGAGATCGTTGGGATTTAGCATTTAACAGCAGCAATGAGTTTCGAGTGAAATTAAATTCATCACTTTTTATGATGGCTGCCAAATTAGAAACCACAAATATTGACGAGGTAGTTGCTAATGATGTAAGTGAATTACAAAACCAAATGCAATTGTTACAAGATGGCTCAAACGAATATGTAGACGAGCCTAGTGGCGATATCTCTGGTACTACTATCGATGAAATCTCTATAACTATTGAAGAAAATAAAGTTTACCTTCTTAATATGGGGAATACTGTTGGAACCGATACTCCAGAAATTGGGAGTGTAGCAGTAGCCGGCGAAGCACGAGGTTGGATGAAAGTACGGGTACTTCAAGAAAACGGGAACTATATTTTACAGTATGCAGATTTAGAGACAAGCTCTCACAACGAAGTAACCATTTCTAAAACTTCGGGATACAACTTTACTTTCTTTAGTCTAGTTACAGAAAATGTAGTTGAAGTAGAACCCGAAGCTCTCCAATGGGACTTAAACTTTACTGTATTTACGGAAGTATTGGACTTACCGGGAGGCGGACAAACAGCTTATGGTTTTTCAGACTATGTAGCTACAAATGTTTTAGCCGAAACAAAAGCTTATGGAATCTCTGCTAATGACAATTTAAATTATCAAAACTTCTCGCTTGAAGATGTAGATGAGAATGCTTTGGAGATAGACCAACGCATAATTGGTAGTCACTGGAGAGATGTTTTTACACAATCGGTAACACCTAACTTATTTTACATTATCGAAGATTCTGATGGAAACCTTTACAAATTACGTTTTACTGCTCTGGTAAATGAGAACGGCATAAGAGGTTATCCGGCTTTTGAATATAAACTTTTAAACTAATAACTAATTATATAAATCATTTAACCTATGAAACCAAAATTATTTTTAGTGGCATTGCTTACTAGTATTTTTAATATAAATGCCCAGACGCAAGTAGACCTCTCTATGGGAGCAGGTTATGAAAACGAAGTTTTTTACGACTTTTCATCGAATAATTCACAAACTTTTACCGCTAGTGATTGGGAAATTGCATTTTTAAGAACAAGTGCCACAAATATGGCTATTCGTATTAATGACGGAATAGGTATTCAAGTTTTTGAAGCTTCTAATAGCGAAAATGATTGGGAAACTATTGATGTGGCGAATGAAGCTAACTGGACACCTTTATATAATAGTGATCAAGATTGGTTTGTCGGAGCTTTTGATAATGCCTCAGAAACCTCTTCCCCTTTCGGTTATGGTTGGGGAGTTTATGATATGGCTTCTCATACTGTTCAAGGTACAATCATTTTCGTTTTAAAATATGACGAAAACACCTATAGAAAATTATTTATAGAAGAATATTTAGGAGGTTATACTTTTAAATATGCTACTTGGGATAATTCAACTTCTACTTGGAGTGAAGATACTACCGAAACAGTTTCCAACAGTAATAACCCAGATCGTATTTTTAATTATTATAATTTCACCACAGGATCAGAAGTCATTGCAGAACCAGCAAGTACAGATTGGGATTTAAAATTCACCCAATTTACTACAGATTATCCTTACAACGGGGGGACTATGAAATATGTAGTTACCGGAGTACTAAATCATCCTAACACAATTATTGCCAAAAGCGTTGAAAGTGGAAACGGAAATCCAAATAACCAAAACTATCTTTCTGAAATAAACACCATAGGATACGACTGGAAAGAATACGATTATCAAGCCAGCACCTATAATGTAGATGACGAAAAATATTATTACGTAAAAGATACTATTAATAACGAAGTCTTTAGATTACATTTTACTTCTTTTGAAGGAAGCTCTACGGGAAATCTTAGTTTTAATGCTGAAGATGTAACCAGCCAACTGAGTACAACCAACTTTGACAATGGTGATTCTTTCGGTTTTTACCCTAACCCGGCTCAAGACCAAATTGAAATTCTATACAAAAATCAAACTTCAGCCAATGTAAATGTTGCTATTTACACCATTACCGGTCAAAAAGTACTGGAAAAAAGACTTCAAAATAATGGTTTCTATACCGAGAAATTAGATGTTTCTCAGCTAAGCCAAGGTAATTATTTAATCAGATTTCAATCTGGGAATCAAATAACTACTAAAAAATTAATTTTGAATTAAAATTAGTGTAACCTCTTTAATTTGAAATTTATAGAAAAGCTGCCTCTGGCGGCTTTTCTTGTTTTAAGTAAATCTAAATACAAAATACTTAATTACAACTATTTAAATTGCTTCTATATTCATTTCAGCCTAATTTAGAGAAAACTAAAAATAAAAGTTATGAGTATTAGACTAGGAAATAGCTGTGTAAACTGCCAAAAATATGAAGATCATTTCTGTCAATTACACGAAACCACAGTAGGAATAAAGCATACTTGTGATAGTTTTGATATGCAACCTGCTATAAAAGATGATCCCAATTGCACTACTTGTGCCAGGTACATGAGTGCTACTTGCCCTAACCCTAATAAAGCTGCTCCTCATATGCAATGTTCGCATTGGGCACCTCAAGAAATTGCTTAAATTTTCACTTGTAAGGTAGTGTACCAAGTAATGGGTTGTGCAGGTATAATTCCAGGTCCCGGATATCCGGTAGCTCTTCTCGTAAAATAAGAGTTATCAAGTAAATTATTGATTCCGCTTTCTAAAGTAAATCTTTTATACCTGTAAGATAAGCTTAAATCTAATATTCCATAACTTGGTATAGCGCCTCTTATTCCACTTTGATTATCCTTTTTATCTTGTGGAGAATTAGTGGCATCTGTATATTGCTTTGATAGATAGGTATATTGTAGGCTACCCAATAAATTTTTATAACCAAACCCAATTCCTGTTTTTAAATTGATATGAGGAATAAACTCTACCTCGTTCCCTTCAACATTGTTTTCTTGTGAACTGGTATATTCAGATTGCGTATAGCTTAGATTTGAAAATATACTGACTTTCCAATTCTTGTTTTTTGCATTAAAAGCCTCTATCAAATTTAGTTCTGCAAACGATTCTACTCCATAAATAAAAGCATCTCCTATATTTCCTTTAAAGCGGACTATTCTCCCCGTACTTTCTTTTTCACCTTGTTCATTTACACGGGTTTCTTCTTTTAACACCTCTCCTATTCGCTTATTGTAGCGAAGCCCAAATACATTAATATCGTAATTTAATAGCTGTTTTACCTTTCCGCGAAGACCGATATCTGCCGTAAAACCTTCTTCATCGGTAATATTCGGGTCAATTTGAAAAACCGGATTCACTACTCTAATATCTGAAAAGGTAACCGACCGATAATTCTGAGAAAAATTAGCATACAATTCTAATCCTTTTCTAGCTTGATAAGAAGTGCCGACACCTAGCAATAAAAAATTGCGCTCGTATTGCTTATTCTCTTCAAAAGTTTCACTGGCGTAGGCATCATCGTTAAGATCTACATAGACTTGTTTATAAATACCATTGGCCTCTGTGTTTATATATTCTAACCGGAAACCTGGGGTAACGCTTAACTTATTGGTGATATTGAAAATGTTTTCACCAAAAAAGGCAATGTTTTTATTGGGAAAATCAAAATTGGTTTGCCTACGGTAATTGGGAAAATTAGTATCATCAAAACTAAAATCTGCATTACTCGCTGCGGTACCTGGTCCTTGCCGCTGCGAATTATCGGTTTGATAGTATTTAGCTCCTAAAAGTAATACTTGTTCGCTATTTTTAAGATCATAACGCGTTAACACCCTTGCTTCTGCTCCCCAATTCTTAAAATTATCGATAAGGAGTTCTCTTGGTTCCGAAGGATCATCTACCAATGATACTCGATTCTCCCTAAATCCAAGCGCTTTTCTCGAAGCGTCTAACCCAAAAAGATTTAAAGAAAAATCTGTTCGTTTTGAAAATTGATGTTTAAATTTTAAGGCGAATAAATTCCAGTTTACCTTAAACCAATTCCTTGATCGGTTGCTATAGTCCGGATTTTTGTAAAATTGACTATCGGTTAATCCTCCCGGTTGTTGTGCTAAATAATCTAAAAAAGTATATTCCAAAGCTAGACTTGTTTGCTCTGAAAATTGATAATTAATATGCCCAAAAGCATTGTAAGAATCATAGCCTGAATTTGGTCTAAAACCTTCTCCTGTTTTATAATGAAAGTAAGTGTAGTAACTAAATTTACCAAGCGTTCCACTTACACTATTAAAGCTTGTAAATAAATTGTAAGATCCTAAACTTTGCCGACTAACTAGCTCGATTTTCTTATATTTATTGGGCTTCTTTAGTTTAAAGTTTATCAAACCACCAAATTGTGTTCCGTATTGCAAAGAGGCTGCTCCTCTAATAATTTGAACTTCTTCTAAAGCTTCCGGTGGTGGCGTATAATAACTTTCAGGATAACCCAGCACATCTGCAGAAATATCGTAACCATTCTGTCGGGTATTAAAATTTTGAGTTCGGTTAGGATCCAATCCTCTTCCTCCAATATTCAACTGCAAACCGGCATCTCCATTATCATAAATATTCAATCCCACCACTTGGCTATAAATTTGCCGGGCATTGTTAGTGGCTAAATTGGCTGTAAGCTTATCCATCACGACCACTTCATTTTTCTTTCCGGCATAAATGGCGGTGCCTTCCACTTTTTTCAACTTTCGCAAAGCAAAAATTCGCTCTTTTCTTTGGTTGATCACTACTTCAGATAAAGATTCGGCTAAAGGGGAAAGCACTAGTTCAATATTTGTATTTCCATTTACCGCTACCTTCGATTCAGTCATTTCTGCTTCATAAGTAAAAACTACTAACTCATATTCTCCACGGGCTAAGTCTTTAAAAGAAAACTTTCCTAACTCATCGGTAGCTACCATTTTACCCAAGGTAGTATTGTAAACCTCTGCATTTTCAACAGGTTGTCGGTTAAGCTCATCAACCACCGTTCCTTCTAAAACATATTGGCTATGTAAGTTAGAAGCCAAAAGAAAAGTAAAAAGCAGTAAACTAAAGTCCTTTAATTTCATCTGTGAAAGGGAGAATAAATGTTTTATGCTGAAATGAATCTTCATATTCTAATAAATTAACATCAGGATTTATATAAGGCTGACTTCGTCTTCCGTTTAAGGCTACGTAACTTTCTACATAAATGGCGAGGTTACGATGTCCTTGGCTTTTAAAATGGTCTGCTAAATAATGGGCATATTGTAAGATAAAGTCGGGCTGAAATGACATCTGTTTTTCTTGAAATGAAGTCAAAAAATCTGAATTATCAACATAAAACCATTTTCCTGTCTGAGTATCTTTCACCTTAAATTGTACATAACCTGCTTTTTCCATTAACATCACACGCCAAGAAAACCGAAAGCCTTCTTCTGTCCAAAAAAGTTCACCTGGATATAGGAAGTACCTCCAAGGAAACAAGATTTGTACAGCAAAAAACAAACTTAATACCGCCAACCGAACCTTTTTAGAAAAAACTGCAAACTTAAGTGTTTTACCCGTATTAAAAACAGACGCATCTATAGAAAATAAGTTGGTGATAAACGTTAAGATCTTTTCATGAAATTTATAGTTAAAAAAGATAAGCGCACTTACGATCATGATATAGGGAAACATACCTATAGGAAATAAAATACGGGTAGCTAAATGAAAAACCACAATCAAGAAAAAACCAAGTTTCCTTGTAGGGCGATAAAACATTAAAAAGGGAATACTCAAATCGTAAATAAACCCAAACCAACTAAAAAAATAATGAATATATTCTTGCTGAAGTAAATCGCCTAAAAACGGCAAATCATAGTTGGCAGGTAACCAAATTTTTAAAGGCATTGCCCGAAACAACCAATCTGAATTGGCTTTTGCTAAGCCTGCATAAAAATAAACTATGCCAATAAGTAATTTAATACTATCGATAGTCCAATTGGGAATATACTGAAACGCTTTTTCAGGTTGCCTTTTGGCATCCATAGAAAAATAGTTAGCAGCCGGTAAAAAAATCATTAAAAAACTAAGAATACTTATAAAATAATAATGGTTAAGGTAAGTGGTTTTATCCATCAACTCGATATAGGTAAAACTCAGAAAAAAAAGAATTATCGATAATCTGTATTTGTAGCCTAATGCGATTAACAAAGCAGAAATTGCACAAATAGCAAAAATAAGATAAGTATAATTACCTATAGGTTGTACCCATTCAAACCCATAGTAGCTAAAAAAGAAATTGGGTTGAATGTATAGCTTTTCTATCCAACCTTTCGACCAAAATCTAATAATGCTTATCAACATCATTAAACCAAAAAAAATACGAAATACAGCTAGTGGGGCTGCACTCGTATTTTTTTGAAGGTATGTTTCTATGCGTTTACGCATAAGTAAGTTATCTAATCCCCATCACTATCTACATAATCTACACTAATTGAAAGTGCTTGGAGCATATCAATTTTAAGCAAGATCACATTACTTTGCAAAGCGTCAAAAGTTTCGAGCATTTTATTGTTATCGGTTTCTATTTGTTGTAGAAGACTCGCATCCAGTTCATTGATTTTCTGAAATGAATTTTCAAATCTATCATTGATTAACGAAGATAACTGCTCTCCATCTTTCATAGAATCTAAGTAATCAAGGTAAGTTTTAAAACTAGCTCCATTGGTACTATTCCCAGCGGATTGACCGTTAAAGAAATTTTGTGTAGCCAATAAGGCTTCTTTTAAAAGTTCTTTTGAAAATGAAGGATGATAATAAGATTCTACTTTTGTAGGTTGTACTGTTCCTGAAAATGCTCCGGCAGGAATCCCCACTTTACCACTTCTTAGATACTTTTCATAATAAATAATAAAGTCATTGGTAAACCTATCTACAGAACCTGTATTGGAAGAACTTGTATTATTTACAAATGTATCTCTATAGTTGTTGTTCCATTCGGTTAGTACTGCTCCTGTTAAATCTAAAATACGTTGGCTAACGTTTGTTAGATAGTTTTTATAAGCATCTGCATTAGGATTAGTAGAATAAACTGCTAATAATTCTGCATCGCTTTCGGCCAAGCCGTATAATAAATAATCTAAAGCCGGAAAACCTTGTATGTTTCTATTAGATGGTAATTCTAGATTATAAGAATCACTAGCAATAGTATTTTCTATACCTTCAGCATCTGTAGGATAAGTATTTATAAAACCTCTATAATTAACGGTTTCTGCAGGACCAATTTCGTACATTGATACATGTTGAAAAGCCAAATAAGCTTCTTGATATACTGCACGTAAGGCTTCTAAATGCTCTTGTGTTGGATTTTCGGTAAAGGTCTCGCTCGCATTCTTTAATACTTCTACCTCTCCTTGAAATGAAGTATAGGAAGGAATAATTAAATTATCTGCCCAATTAACTAGCATTGCCTGTCGGTCGAAATTATCTGTAGAAGAATTGTCTTCTGAAGAATCATCAGAACACCCAACTACAAATGCAACAAAAAGTAAAGAAAAGAAAAACTTCTTCATTTTAATAAATGGTTGACTCATTAATCTATTTGACTTACTGAAATTGAATAAGCGGAAGCAATAGCTTCTGAAATTTCATCTAACTTTTCTGGAGTAACCGACCAAAAACCATTGTCTTCCATTAAATCTGCCAAGTACGCATTTACATCTGAAGCAGAAAGATAAGGTTGATCGTTGGCAGGGTTATGAGAAAAACGAATGCTGTATAAAAATCCGTAAGCTTCCGACAAGGCGTGAAAAGCACCTGTTACATTCTCTTCTTGAATAGCTACTTTACCTGATTGTAAATAATGAATAGCCCTTACTGCAAATATCATCGAAATATTTTCTTGAATAATAGCTATCTGCTCATCTCTAATATCATATTTACCGGCAACAATGGCAGCTCTACCTTTTTTAAATGCGTCAAAAGTTTCTTGTGCAATTCCCGTAAAATCATCATCAGCATCTACTTGTCTTATATAGTTGAATAAAAACTTATCTTCATTGTCTTCAATGGATGCCATAGGGTTTGCTGTTGGTACACTTGCATCCCCATATAAATAACCATAAGCTTCATCCCACTTATGCTCCATTGTCGTATAGTTTTTTCCTTCTTCTACAATTTCAGCATCGTTATTAGCTTTATTATCACCTTCATCTAAAACCAAAGAAGACAAATAGTTGTTAAGCATTTGATCGCTTAAAAGAGCTCCCATTAAGCCTTTTAAATAAGCTTGGTTATACTCTAACCCTTTTCCACTTATATATCTAGTTTTACTTCCATCGATCACTTGGCCTGCAATTCCTGCTTCTGCAAGTGTATTCCAATTAGGATAAACTTCATTAGCTTGATTAATTAAGAAATTTTCAAAATCTTGTTTGTAGGCATTACTTTCTACTGTATTTGTAGAGAAATATTCTGCAGATGCCGCTAATTTACTCTTGATGTTTTTAGAAGATGTATTCAATTCTTCTTCTGTAAAAGGATTGTTTTCATTGTTTAGCATGTTCAACAATTGCTCTTCGCTAGAAGTTTCATCCATCATTTGGCCTGCTAGTGCTTTAGCCATTGTAATTCGGGTAGTTTGACCTGAATAAGAAACGGTACTTTCACCATTTCTTTCAAAAGTATAAGTTGCTGGAACTTCCAAATTTTCTACTGCAGCCGAATTATCATCGTCTGAAGAACAAGAAGCTAATAAAAAAATGGTTAAAAATGAAAGAGAGATTGATTTGATCATTTGACACTTATTTAGACTGCTTTAAAATAATTTTCTGCAAACTTATTGTTTAAAATCATTCTACACAAGCCTATTTTCAAAAAATTAAAATACGAGAAGCTTAATTAGCTTTCTTGAAACATAATTTAAATTGAGTTCCTTTATCTTGAATAGGTTGAATGCTAAGTGTAGCATTATTAGGCTTTAAATATTGCTTTACTAGTAATAGCCCTAATCCTGTACCATATTCATTGGAAGTTCCTTTTTCAGATTCTAATCGAATGCTTTTGTCTTCAATTTCTTTTATCTTTTTTTCTGAGATTGGTTGACCTTCATTAAAAACATAAAAACAAATCTCATTTTCTTTTGAATAATGAAGTCTTACTGTTTTATTTTCCGGAGTATATTTTATGGCATTAGAGATAATATTATGCAATATTACATTTAGATGGGCTTCATCTGCTATTACCCATAAATCATCCCCCAATGGAGGTTCGTGTTTCACTTTTATTTTTTTATTCTTGGCAATAACATAATATACCCCCATTACCTCTTTAACCTTCTCTACTAGATTTACTTCTTTTAAATTTAGCTTCGTATTTTCCATCTGTTCTCCGGCCCATTTCAATAAATTTTGAAGCATTAGCGAAGTAGAAGTTAATTGTAAATGCATTTCACCTAAAACTTCTTGCTGCTCTTTTTCAGAGAAAGCATTCTCTTTAAGTAATTCTACTAATTGCAACATAGAGGAAACAGGAGAACGTAAATCGTGCGATAAAATAGAGAACATTTTATGGTTTCCGTTATTGATGGCTATAAGCTGTTCATTACTTTCTAATAATTGCTTATTTAAAGTTGTTTTTTCCTTATCAGATTTCCTAAGCTTAACCAAAAAGAAAAGGGCTAAAATGGTTTTAATTAATAATAAAATGAGTAATATGTATATGATGAATAATTTATTCTCAGACTTTTCTTTTTGTCGAGTTAAAATTAAATTTTCCTTTTCCTTTTGCTTTAACTGCAATAAGTTAACATCACTAATCTTTGTTCTATTGTAAAGTGAATCCTCATATTGTTTCTTTATATTTTTGTAATATTTTTGTTCCTGTTCTTTTCCTAATTTTGAATATACCTTAGAAAGAATACCGGCATTTCTATTAATATCCCAAAATGAATTAATAGCTTTCGCATAATTGAATGATTTGAGGGCATAATATTCAGCAAGCTCAAGTTCATTCAAACTTAAATACACTTCTGCCAAACCCGCATTAGCAAACGACTTTTCCCAATTACTTAAAAATTCAGAATTAGATAAAATGTTTTCATAAGTAAGCTTAGATTCTTTATAGTTCCCCTTTAAATAAAGCAATTCAGCTTTTCTATTTAATATCTGATACAAGGTCTCATCATGTTGATCCTTATTTTTTAATTCATAGGCGTTATCAACATAAGTTTTAGCTTCATCATACTTTCCAAGCTCAATTAAGGAAATGCCTATATTTAAATCATAATTACCAATTAAAGAAGAGTGTAGAGGTAAGCTATCTATCGCTTTTTGAAAATAGATAATAGCTTCTTCGTGCCGATCTATAGCTTGCTGAATCAAGCCAATACCATTATAAGCCTTACTCAAATAAATCTTATCTTCGGTTTTTGTAAAAATATTTTCAGCGTTAATAAAGTAGGCCAATGATTTATCATAATTGCCTTTTATATAATAAGCTACCCCGTAATGTAAATCTAAAATCCCTTCCAGTTTAGTATCGGGATTTTCAATCAAAAATTTTTCTGCTCTGTTGAGGTAAGATAATGTGAGTTCAATATCTTGAATTACGTTGAACTTTGCTAGTTCTAAGTAATAATAGGTAGAATCTGTTTTGTGGTCGTTAATAGTAGTAGGTGGAGACGCATAAATACTACCTGTAAACAAAAAAAGAAAAAAGAATAATAGAGGGGTGCTAATAAACTTCATCTAAAAATTGAATGATTTAGAAAAACTAAAATAGTATAAAAAGCACTTAACCGATAAAGAAAATTAATGATAATTTTTAAATATCTTCAAAGCTTCATTATAAGAAGATTCAAAACTACCCATTTTCACATTTGTAGCTGCTTTTTTAGAAGTAAAGTAAGACACCACCTTTTCCGTAGGCATATTTCCGGTAAGTTCATCTTTTGCCATGGGGCATCCACCAAAACCTTGTATAGCTCCATCAAACCTTGTACAACCGGCAAGATAAGCTGCATTTACTTTCTCGTACCAAGAATCTGGTGTTGTATGTAAGTGTGCGCCAAATTCTATTTCTGGATATTGCGGAATTAAATCAGAAAATAAATAGGTAATCGTTTTAGCATCAGAAGTTCCCACCGTATCTGAAAGCGATAAAATTTTTACGCCTAGGTTAGAAAGTTTCTCCGTCCACTCTCCTACTATTTCTACATTCCAAGGATCACCATAAGGATTACCGAATCCCATGGAAAGATAAGCCACAACTTCTTTATTATTCTTGACCGCTAACTCCAGTATTTCTTTTAAAATATCTACTGACTGCTCAATGGTTTTATGCGTGTTTCGCATCTGAAAGTTTTCTGAAATCGAAAACGGATATCCTAAATAATCAATTTCAGGATGAACCACCGCATCTTGCGCGCCACGAAGATTGGCAACAATAGCTAATAATTTACTTTTTGTAGAAGATAAATCGAGCTGCGCCAAAACTTCTTTGGTATCTACCATCTGCGGAATAGCTTTGGGGGAAACAAAACTACCAAAATCGATGGTATCAAAACCACAACGTAATAACGACTGAATATATTGAACTTTTTTCTCGGTTGGAATAAAAGTTTTAATGCCTTGCATAGCATCACGGGGGCATTCAATAAGCTTGATGTTATCCATATTTCAAATATACAGTTTCAGCCTTAAAAAATGAATATTTTGTAAAATTTTACTAGTATTAACCGAATAAAATATAAATCATTCAATAAGTAAACTTTTCATATTTCAATAGGAAGTAAAATTGGACCTAAATAACCAAACCAAATAGCAAAACCTGATAACCCACCTACCAAACCTGCTAGAATAAAACTGAATCGATAAGAAATAGGAATTACATTGAAGATCACATATAAACTTACGACAACTCCAATAATCATCATGATTAATGGTAAAGTCCACACGTTCCACCCAAAATAGTTTGATATATTAAATTCATCACCTGCATAAAATTGAATTTCACTAAAAAGTTCAGTAATTAATCCGTGAAAAGCATTAAAAACTTCTCGCAAGATAAAAAGCGATAAAAACACCCCCAGCCAATCTAGAAATCGAAATTTTGATTGGTATTTAGATTTCCTAAAATGCAGAATAAACAAACCCATAACACTTGTAAAAATAGTTTGTAACGGACCTCCCATTGTAATCCAAATGGATCGCTTAGGATTATCAGGATATTTCTCTTGAATAGGTTTAAAATAAGGCTCCAGTAATTTTTCACCTTCAGTTGGATTTGCTTCAAGTCTCTCCCGGTTATCTTCAAAAAATTTCTGAAAAGCAATAACATCTTCATCTTCCCAATAACCTTTAGGAGCACTCGTCATACTCCCATAAAAAAGCTTAGCATCATTCCCTAAAAGCTCTGCCATCGCTATATGTCCTAATTCGTGAGATAACGTCCCAATAACAGTAAATAGCATAAATGCAACTACGGCAATCAAAAAAAATTTAAACTTAAAGTTGAAAGTGACCATTCAACTAAAATAGAATAAAAATTGCAATCCCTATAAATACAATGATTTGCAACCACTTTAAAAACATTCCGGAACGAGGGTGTTTTTCTAAAAAGCTTTTTAATGAACCTGATAAAAAAGCAATACTGCCAAACACCATAAAAGAAACCAGAATAAAAAGTCCACCCAACACAAAAAACTGTAACGTTTCATTTAGGGTTTCAGAAAATAAAAACCCAGGGAATAAGGCTAAGAAAAATAAAGAAACCTTAGGGTTTAAAACATTCATCATAAAACCTTGGCGGTATAATTTAGACAAAGGTTTAGCCGCTACTTTTTCTGCAGAAAAATTAATCGTTTCTGAAGATTTATACACTTGATAAGCCAAATACAGTAAATAACCTGCACCAAAAATTTTAAGCAACATGAACAAAATTTCATTCTTAGCTATCAATAAGGAAAATCCAAACGCAACTAAAGAGGTATGAACCAAACACCCCGTCATTAATCCTGCAACTACAGCAAGTGCATATTTTCTCCCAAACCGAATACTTTGTACCAATACAAAAATATTATCGGGTCCGGGTGATAAAGCTAATGCAAATACGGCAAAAATGAATGATACAAGGATTTCGATGTTCATAACTAGTATTGAAACTTTATCAGGTCGGCACCTTGAACTTATTTCAAGGTCTCAAGAAAATGGAATATTTAGGAGGTGATGCTGCATCAAGTTTAGCATGACGAAATTTTGAATTATTTTCCTAAAATTGCCTGATTAATATCTTTAATTAATTGCGGCCCTTCGTAAATAAATCCCGTATACAATTGTACTAAACTTGCTCCGGCTTCTAACTTATCTAGAGCATCTTTTGCTGAATGAATACCTCCTACTCCAATAATCGGAAATGAACGATTACTTTTTTCCGCTAAAAACTGAATCACCTCCGTAGAACGAGCAGTTAAAGGCTTTCCACTCAACCCTCCGGTTTCTTCTTTGTTTTCTGACTGCAAACCATCACGAGAAATGGTTGTATTCGTAGCAATAACTCCCTCAATCTTTGTCGTTTGAACAATCTCAATAATATCCAACAATTGACTATCGGTTAAATCAGGAGCAATTTTTAAAAGAATAGGTTTTGGTTGGGGTTTTTCTATATTTAATTGCTTAAGCGTGTTTAGCAAATTAGTTAGTGGCTCTTTATCTTGAAGTGCTCGTAAATTTGGGGTATTAGGAGAACTTACATTTACCACAAAATAATCTACATAAGGAAAAAGTGCCTCAAAACAAATTTGGTAATCTTCTACTGCTTTTTCATTAGGGGTAACTTTATTTTTCCCAATATTCCCACCAATTAAAACTTCCCCGTTATTTTTCTTTAGGCGTTCAACCGCAGCAACTACTCCTTCATTATTAAACCCCATTCGGTTAATAATAGCTTGGTCTTCCTTTAATCTAAATAAACGTTTTTTAGGATTTCCGTGTTGCGGTTTTGGGGTTAAAGTACCTATTTCTACAAAACCAAAACCAAGACCTGAGAGTTCTTTGTACAACTTCGCATCTTTATCGAAACCTGCCGCTAAGCCTACGGGGTTTTTAAATTTTAAGCCAAATACTTCACGCTCTAACCTTTTATCTTCTACCGCATATTTCGATTTCAAAAAACCCGACATTCCAGGGATTTTAAATACTTTCCGAAGAAAAGAAAAAGTGAAATAATGAATTTTTTCAGGATCAAACTTAAACAGGAAAGGCCTTATGAGTTGTTTGTACATATTGGATTTGGTTTGCACAAAAATACGCCAAAAATAAAAAAGGCAAAGCCGAATGTGAAAGTCTTTGTTTCCCACTTTCTGAATACGTATTTTTGAAAAAAACATTTGTAATGATTAAAAAACAACATATCATCAATCGCTTTACCTCGTATATCACTATCGATACCGAAAGTGACCCTACAAGCGATAGCACTCCAAGTACAGAAAAACAATGGGATCTCGCTAAAAAATTAGCCGAAGAGTTAAAAGAAATGGGAATGAGCGACGTGAGCATTGACGAAAATGCTTATGTGATGGCTACTTTACCTTCTAATGTTGACCACGAAGTTCCCGCGATTGGTTTTGTTTCACATTTCGATACGTCACCAGATTTTACCGGAGCTAACATCAAGCCGCAAATCGTAGAAAATTATGATGGAAAAGACATCGTGCTAAACGAAGCGGAAGACATTGTTCTTTCTCCAGATTATTTTGAAGACTTGCTTCAATATAAAGGACAAACTTTAATTACCACTGATGGAAACACACTTTTAGGCGCAGATGATAAAGCGGGAATCACCGAAATTATGAGCGCGGTAGAATATTTAATTCAGCATCCTGAAATTAAACACGGCCCCATAAAAGTAGGATTCACCCCAGATGAAGAAATTGGTCGTGGCGCACATAAATTTGATGTTAAGAAATTTGGAGCAGAATGGGCTTATACAATGGATGGTAGTCAAATTGGTGAACTGGAATACGAAAACTTTAATGCAGCCGGTGCTGATGTTACCGTAAAAGGAAAAATTGTACATCCCGGTTATGCCAAAGGGAAAATGGTGAACAGTATGTACATTGCGCAAGATTTTATAAACTCATTACCAAGACTTGAAACACCAGAGCATACCGAAGACCGACAAGGATTTTTTCACCTTACCCAAATTAATGGAAAAGTAGAAGAAACCAAAATGCACTATATTATTCGTGATCACGATAAAGAACATTTTGAGGCTCGTAAAAAAGTGATGCTTGATTTGGCAGCAGAAATTAACAGTCAACATCAAAAAGAAGTAATTTCTATCGAAATTAAAGATCAATACTTCAACATGCGAGAAAAGGTAGAACCGGTGATGCACATTGTTGATATTGCTGAAGAGGCGATGAAAGCTGTCGATATTGAACCTATCATCAAACCAATTCGTGGAGGAACCGATGGTTCTCAACTTTCGTTTATGGGTTTACCTTGCCCAAATATTTTTGCCGGTGGACATAATTTTCACGGACGCTATGAGTATGTTCCCGTAGAAAGTATGATCAAAGCCACTGAAGTGATTGTGAAAATCGCTGAACTTACAGCTAAAAAATATGCTTAAGATGTAGCGTATTTCATTTATAGCAAACACGAAAGGCTGGCAAGAAAAGTTTAAATTTTCTGCCAGCCTTTTGTATTTCAAACATTCCTTGAGACCTAAGAAAGTATATGAATTTTATTTAAAGCCAGGTTTACGTCTAGATCTAAAACGGTTATTACGCTTCCATAAACCTTTATTCCCGGATATCGAAATAATAGCAATAAACGTCCAAATAACATTGGTCACAAAAGAAGGAATAGCACTATAATAAAAGCAATTAAAGGCTACCAATATTCCTCCACATAAATTTAAATACCTACAAAGTGTGCTATAGTCTTTATGTTTTACTTGACTAAGTGCATAAGAGATGACTACAAAAAATGAGCCTACCCATCCTAATATATCCAACACTAATTTCATAAGCCAACCGGTTTAGGGTTTATTTGTTTTTAAAATTCTTTCTGTACGTTGTTTAAAATCTTCTTTGGTAATATTCTCTTCTAACATTTCAAGTTGTTTTAAAATTTCTCGGTTATGATTCATGATTTCTGCTACAGACTCATTTCCTGCAGCCCAATATTTTTCTAATTGAGGTAATTTTTCAAGTGCTTTTTCAGATAACCTCAACTGATATTTTCTTGCGTCGCTAGCGTCTATTTCAGATTTAATATATCCATGTTTTTTCATTTTATTAATAAGCTTTACAATGGCTGGATGCGATAATCTTAAAGCTTCAGCAATTTCCATTACGGTCATTCTCTCATTTTTCTGAAGAATTAAAAAAATCATATGCCAATTAGGTTCAATATCCAAATCAATAGATTTATAAAATTCTTTGGTGCTATAGACAAAGGCATCACTTAAGCGCTTAAGTCTTGCTGTTAGCCCAGCATAATCCATTTCAATTAAAAAATCCTCTTCCATAATTTTTAAGTAACCCGTTACGCAAATATAAAAAAATTACGTAACCCGTTACCTAATAAAATTATTTTTAACTTATATTTAGTTTTGAAAGTTGAAGTTATGCCTGTAAAATCATTCGAAGAATACTTAGAAAAACACCTGAAATGGAAAGGAGAATTACAACAACTTCGTACAATGCTTCTTTCAACCGAATTAGAAGAAACCATTAAATGGGGAGCGCCCATCTATGTTTTAGAAAATAAAAATGTAGTTGGCTTGGGTGCATTTAAAAATCACTATGCTTTATGGTTTTTTAACGGAGCTTTACTTCAACAGAATACTGAATTGCTCGTGAACGCCCAAGAAGAAAAAACTAAAGCTTTACGACAAATAAGGTTGACAGAAAATGAAAAACCTCCTATTTCAAGCTTAAAAAAATATGTAGAAGAAGCTATTCTATTACAAAAAGCTGGAAAAAAAATTGAAACTAAAAAGAATAAACCACTTACAATTCCTTCAGAATTAAAAGAGGCTTTTCAAAACGACATAGAGCTACAAACTGCTTTTAACAAATTTACGAAAGGAAAACAACGGGAATTCACAGAACATATAGCTAACGCAAAACGAGAAGAAACCCGAATATCTCGATTAGAAAAATGCATTCCGATGATTAAAAACGGTATTGGATTAAATGATAAGTATAGAAAGTAAGAACTATTTAAAAACTGTTTTTATAGGACGATAATTATTAATGTAATATGAGGCCAAAGATGCTTCTTCTATATTATAACTCCATAATTCTCCAATATTACCAAATTCATAATAGTAAAATATACCATCCTTTATAAAAAAATTTTGTGGCCTTTGTTCTTCATCTTCTTTTAAATTTGAAATATTATCTATTAAAATTTCAAATCCATTTTCACCTAATGTATGTCTAAATAATCCACCTTGCTCAGAGAGGACATAAATCTTATTTTCATCTACACAAAAATAATAATCTAACTCCTCATTTCCATCAAAAGCTATTTCTTCTTCTATTTCATTAGTAACAGGATCAATTATAAGCAATTTTTGATCTGCAGTTAAAGCATAAATTTTTTGATTATTATTAGTCACATATCTTATATTCTCCAACTGAAAAATATTTAAACTTCCACTTGTTAAATTAGGATTTATTGCATTTAACCTACTCTCTTCTTTATTCCAAGTATAAACGTTATTAGATAAAACAAAAATTTGGTCTAGAGAACCTGCCTCTAAATTATAAACAGATAGAGAAATTGACTTTTGTTGCACATGGGTATCCTTATCATAAATAGCCATATTTTCATAATTGGTTAAATAATAACTCTCATCATCTACATATAAAAGCATATTTGGACTTTCAAGCTCATCCTCCACTTCTATCTTAAAAGAATTTTCTTTTAATAAAGTCGTTGCATTTATAATTTTAACCGAATCTTTTGAAGTATAAGCAAAAAGATTATCTCCATGCTTAACCAAATCAATCACATAATCTGAATTAGGAATATGTATTGCGTTTCCTAATAATTCTTGATTCACATTAGCATAAATTGAATATTTCATTTCCTTTTGAGAAGTATTCAAAAAATGAAGACGTTGAGTAGAACCACTATTGACAAGAAAAAAAACACCAGCCTCTGAATCATTTTGATTATTATATTCAGAATCATCATCACTGCAAGAGAAAAAACAAATTGTTGTAACTAAAAAAATACAAATTATAATTTTTGACTTCATCATGGTTAATCATTTTCAATTTTATAAAGCTCCTTCATTCCACCGTTAGTAAAAAAAGATTTTTGAAATTCTCCTTCCAAATTATAAACATAAAGTTGATTTTGATCTGAAGGATCCCAAAAATTATTAAAAGAAAGAAAAATATAATTATCTAAAATTTTCATATTCTGTGCTAACCGATTTCCTTGTTCATTATTTTCAAATGGCAACAAGATATCCTCTTCATCAATTTGATTCTCACTAATAGGTATAGCATATAAATTTAAACCAGAAAATAAGTAAACTCTATTTTTTAATACTTGAAAGCTTTTATTATAGTTTTCATCATTAAGTATACTTATTTGTTTAGTTATACTTTTTGTTACCAAACTAAATTCAGTAATATAATTTCCTGACAAAAAATATAAGAAGTTTCCTTCTCGTGTAAAATTGGTTGCATTTTCAAACTCAAATTCATCAGTAATCTCTTTTTTTGTTTTGTTAAATACAGAGATAGAGGAACTAATCCCTCCATTATTATACAAAAATAGATTTTCACCTATATCTATGATCTTTTTATAATTTTCTTGAAGAGGATAAGTTTCTGGAAACTGATTAAATAAATCTACATTATTATATATTAACAATTCATTATTTGTAGTAAGGTAAAGGTCATTGTTTTCATCTATATGAGATCCCAGAATATTTTGCTGTATTTTAAAAATTTCCTTTACACGTAAATTACTTTTATATAGAATATATATGTTATTACTATTATTAAAGAAGAAATAGGCTAAGTCTTCTTTAAATATTATATTGGAAATACTTGGTAATTCACTATTGTTTTCAGCTAGAAAGATTGAACTTTCAATATTTTGAAGGTCATCACTAATTATATCTAGACTAGAACTATAAGAATTGCCATTTACAATTAAATATCCATCTAGTATTAATTCTTCACTTCCACTTTTTGAAAAATTATCATCATCATTATCACAAGCGAATAAGAGAAGAAGTAATGATAAGTAATAGAAACTAAATTTACATTTTTCCATAAAAAATTGACTCCAATAAAAATAACTCTTAAATATAAAAAAGCTTCCTGATATAGGAAGCTTTTTTATTAAATTAGAAACAATCTAATTATTTCTTTTCTTTTTCGTCCTTTGGTTTGTTTAAAGCAGCGCTAAGTTCCATAGAGATGGAAGACTTATCGAAAGTGATTTTACCGGCTCCGGTTTCAATAATTACCGCATTTAGTTTTTCACTAAAATCTACAATTTTTCCGTGCATTCCACTTTTTGTAACTACTTTATCTCCTCTTTTTAATTCTTGAGCAAAATTCTTCTCTTGTTTTTGCCGCTTCATTTGCGGACGAATCATAAAGAAGTACATGACTCCAAAAATTGCTAAAAAAGGCCAAAGGCTTTGTATAATTTCCATAAATTAATTTAAGTATTGATTCTTAGCTTTTTGCTTCTCCTCCATCTTTTGGAGTTACAAAGGCTTTAATCTTAATCATTTCTTGTCCAGATTCTGTGTTAGTTGTAATTCTAACCGTTTTCATTTGGTTGTTAGGCTTGTTACGAGAGTTGAACTTAACGGTCATTTCTCCTGTTTCTCCTGCAGCAACTGGCTCTTTTGGCCAAGATGGTACAGTACAACCACAGCTACCTTTTGCGTTAGAAATAACTAAAGGAGAATCTCCTGTATTGGTAAATTTAAAAGTATGCTCTACTACATCTCCTTCGTTTATTGTACCAAAGTCATACATTTCTTCTTCAAACTTCATTTCTGGAGTTCCTTCTGCATTGGCATCTCTTTCTGCTACTTCTTCAACTTTTTCTTCTTTTACCTTATCAGAAGCTTTTTCTTCCTTACAAGAAGTAAATCCTACAGTTGCTACTGCAGCTAACATCAAAACTACTTTTTTCATTGTTCTATTTTTTAAGTTTAAAAATTGATTTTTGAACGCTAAAAGTAATAAAAATCATTTATTACATCAAACCACGCCCGATTTTATTTAGTTTTTTACTCTCTTGGTACTCTTTCGATAACTTATCTAAGATTCCATTAATAAATATACTGCTTTTTGGAGTACTGTATTCTTTGGCAATCTCTAAATATTCATTAATGGTTACTTTTACCGGAATAGAAGAAAACTTTAAAAACTCGCAAATAGCCATTTTTAGCAAAACAGCATCTATTTCTGCAATACGGTCTTTATCCCAATTGGGGGTTTTCCCTTCTATATCTTCTTCATACTTTTCTTGATGAAGAACGGTTTTATTAAAAAGATCTTTAGCAAATTCTTTATCATCTAAGTTTTTAAATAATTTAGGGATTTTGATTTGCTCATCGGTTTCTTTTACTTTTTTCAGTAATTTCACCAAAGAAGTATTTACAATAGGAAGATCATCCAACCACGTAAGTTTTTTATCTTCTAAATATTCATACAGCTTTTCATTTGGAGCTACGATTTCTTTAAACATAGCAATCACAAAATCTTTGTCTTCTTTAAAAGTAGAAGTACGGGTCTTTAAATACTCTGTATACAGTTCGCTTTCTTTTAACGCTGTCCAAAGAATGCCCACATACTCATCATCCCTCTTCCAGTGATTGAGTTTTCTATCTTCTAATAAGGTATTGAATTGTTCAGTTTGCTCTATTTTCTGAATTAATTCATTTTGAACAAACTTAAGGTTAGGGTTTTTATCTTCAGCGGTGGCAAGGTATTTTTGCTGTGACTTTTCAATAAAAGTTGCCGCTCTATTTTTAATTTCAACAAGTAAAGACAAGTTCAATAAAAACAAATCGTACATTTCTTCCATACTTTTCTGAAGAAATTTTTGTTCTACTTGAAGGCTGTCATTATTAGACTGATTAAATGCATACACCGATTGCATTACTTTTACTCGAATATGTCTTCTTGTTAACATAGCTTTTAAAGAACATTTTAAAATTAAAAAAGGGCGAAAAATTTCGCCCTGCAAAAATAGAATTTTATTTATGGTTTTAAATCTTATTAGAAATTTATTTTTTAGCTGCTAAAATTCTGTTCTTAGCAATCTGCAATGCTGCTTGATGAGTAGTCATATTATCAAGTTCTGCTTTTGCTAAAATTTCTAAGGTAGTATTATAAATATTTTCGGTTTTTCGCATAATCTCCGATTTATCATACTTTACCAATTCTGCATAAACATTAATAATTCCGCCGGCATTAATCAAGAAGTCGGGAGCGTAAACGATTCCTTTTTTCTGAAGTAATTCTCCGTGAATGAGTTCGTCTTCTAATTGATTATTTGCCGCACCGGCAATTACCTTTGCTTTTAATTGCTGAATGGTTTGATTGTTTAAGGTAGCTCCTAAAGCACAAGGTGCATAAATATCTACTTCTACCCCATATAAATTATCACCTTCAAAAATTTCAGCTCCATACTTAGCGCTTACTTCTGCTAACCTTTCTTGGTTAATATCTGAAATTAGCACTTGTCCTCCTTCTTCAGTTATATACTTCACTAAGGTTTCTCCTACATGACCAATACCTTGAACCAATACTTTCTTCCCTACCAAGTTATCATTACCAAACTTATACTTAGCTGCAGCTTTCATTCCCATAAACACTCCATAAGCTGTAATGGGAGAAGGATTTCCAGAACCTCCTTTTTCTTCAGAAATTCCAGCTACGTAAGGAGTCACTTCTCTTACAGTGTCCATATCTTCTGTCTCCATCCCTACATCTTCTGCTGTAATATATTTTCCGCTTAACGAATGTACAAACTCTCCAAATCTCCGCATTAACTCAGGAGATTTTTGAGTTTTTGCATCACCAATAATCACAGCTTTACCGCCACCAAGATTTAAGCCGGTAATGGCACTTTTAAAACTCATCCCTCGAGAAAGTCTAAGTACATCGTTTAAAGCATCATATTCACTTGCATAATTCCACATACGTGTACCTCCTAATGCAGGACCTAAATTTGTATTATGAATCCCAATTATTGCTTTTAAACCCGTATCTTTGTCGTTACAAAAAACCACTTGTTCGTGGTTATCAAAAGAAAGTTGCCCGAAAACCGGAGCGACTTTTTTTAATTCATTTGCTTTTAAAATTTCAGCATTCATAAGCTGTATTAATTAAGTTGAATTATTAAATTAATAAAATTAAGCTCAAAAATAATTAATTTTTTAATTTCAAAGTCTTTTTTAAGCGTTAAAATGAATATTTAATAATTTTTGAAGCTTTTCAATTTTTATGAAAGAATTAAAATACCTAAATAAATTTTTCAAAAAATATAAGTGGCAAATGTTTTTGGGCTTCATTATTACAGTAGCTGCCAGATTATTTGCCGTATATGTGCCCCAATTTATAGGGGATTCTACCAATGTTATTGAACGCTATGTAAATGGGGAAATTACAGAAGTTTCTCAAGTAAAGTCTGAGTTGTTTATTAATATCATTTACATTTTAGGTGCTGCTTTGCTTTCAGGCTTATTTACTTTTTTAATGCGGCAAACTTTTATTGTGGTTTCCCGCCATATTGAGTACGATCTTAAAAATGAAATTTACCAGCAATACCAAAACCTTTCTCTTAATTTTTACAAGAAAAACAGAACGGGAGATTTAATGAACCGTATTAGTGAAGATGTTTCGCGGGTACGCATGTATTTTGGCCCCGCTTTAATGAACAGTGTAGCCACCGTCACTATGTTTTTTGTGGTTCTTGCCTACATGATCAGTAAAGCACCATTACTCACCCTCTACACCATTGCTCCATTTCCCATATTATCATTCGCTATTTATAAATTAAGTCGAGCAATAAACGAACGTAGTACGATTGTACAAGAATATTTATCGAAATTAAGCACCTTCACCCAAGAAAGTTTTAGTGGTATTTCTGTCATTAAATCCTATGTTTTGGAAAGTAAAACCAATAGCGGTTTTGTAGAATTATCGAATACCAGCAGGGAAAAAAATATAGACTTGGTAAAAGTACAAGCTTTCTTCTTTCCGTTAATGGCTTTATTAATTGGCGGAAGTAACATTCTAGTAATTTATATTGGCGGACAGCGGGTAATTAATGGAGAAATTGCAAATTTTGGGGTAATCGTTGAATTTTTACTCTATGTAAATATGCTCACTTGGCCGGTCGCTAGCGTGGGTTGGATTGCAGATATGGTACAACGTGCCGAAGCCTCCCAGAAACGAATTAACGAATTTTTAAAGCAAAAACCCGAAATTAAAAACAAAACTGCAGAAACCACTCCAGTAAAAGGAAAGGTAGAATTTAAAAACGTAACCTTCACTTACGACGACACCAATATTACGGCTTTAAAAAATGTTTCTTTTGAAATTAATTCTGGAGAAACCCTTGCGATTATAGGAAAAACAGGAGCAGGAAAATCGACTATTTTAGAACTAATAGGAAGATTATACGATGTACAAAGCGGTGGTGAACTTTTAATTGATGGAAAACCAATTGATCAATTCAATTTAAAAAACTTAAGAAATTCGATAGGTTACGTACCGCAAGATGCATTTCTGTTTAGTGACTCCATTAAAAATAATATTCGATTTGGAAAAAATGATGCTTCTGATGAAGAAGTCATCGCAGCTGCTAAAAATGCTGCGGTACATAAAAACATCATTGGGTTTAGTAAAGGCTATGATACCGTATTGGGAGAACGTGGAATCACGCTTTCTGGCGGACAAAAACAACGGGTTTCCATTGCAAGAGCTATTATTCAGGATCCACAAATCTTACTTTTTGACGATTGCCTTTCAGCTGTAGATACGGAGACAGAAGAAGAAATTTTGAGCAATCTCCACAAAATTTCTTCTCAAAAAACCACTATTATTGTTAGCCACCGGATTTCTTCAGCAAAAAATGCAGATAAAATCATTGTTTTAGAAGAAGGAGAAATTGTTCAGCAAGGCTCTCATAATCAGCTAGTAAAGCAAGAAGGCTATTACAAAGATTTATATTTAAAACAGCTAAGTGAAAAAGAAAATTAATTTTTCTTGGTAGATGTTAATTTTTTTAAGATTTTTGACAGCATCTATTAAAAATTAAACCAATTAATTTTCGATTATGAGCGATAACGGAACGATGCAGAAAGAAGAAATATATTCTAAAGTATTAAGAGCGGGAAGACGCACGTATTTCTTTGATGTTAGAGCAACTAAAGCTAATGATTACTACCTGACTATTACAGAAAGTAAAAAATTCACCAATGAAGATGGATCTTTTTACTACAAAAAACACAAAATTTATCTTTACAAAGAAGATTTTGAAGGTTTTGCTGATATGTTAGAGGAAGTAACTTCTTTTATTGTTGATGAAAAGGGAGAAGAAGTAATTAGCGAGCGCCATCAAAAAGACTTTAAGAAAGAGTATGACAGTGATGATGAAGAAAAACCTGCTGAAAAATTTACCAATGTAAGTTTCGACGACATCTAAAATATTACTCAAAAGCCGCTAAAATTATTTAGCGGCTTTTTATATACTAACTTATTCTTAATCCGTTCGGAACATTCGCTCCCGGCTGAATAATAGTGACCTCATCACTATTTACAGCTCCCAACAGTAAACATTCACTCATAAAATTAGCAATTTGCTTTTTAGGAAAGTTAACTACAGCGATAGTTTGTTTTCCCAGTAATTCTTCTTTGGTATAACGTTTCGTGATTTGTGCAGAAGTTTTTCTGACTCCTATTTCCTCCCCAAACTCAATTTTTAATTGATACGCCGGTTTTCTTGCTTCCGGAAAATCGCTCACTTCAATGATAGTCCCTACACGCATATCTACTTTAGCAAAATCTTGCCAAGTTAATTTATTATCCTCCATGCTTTCTTTATTAGATTAAATTTCAACTGAAACAACTTCAGTAATTCTTCAATTTTTAGTAATTTGTTGTTCAAATTTAAAATAATAATGGCAAGAACATATTCTATAGATATAGATTTAGGAACAAAAGCACCTGAGTTTGAACTTCGGGATACCGTCACCAATAACTTAGTGAACCTTTACAATGTAAGAGGTGAAAAAGGAACCGTGGTGATGTTTATTTGTAATCATTGTCCGTTTGTAAAACATGTGAATGAAGAAATTGTAAGACTGGCCAACGATTACCGTGTATTAGGTTTTGGTTTTGTAGCTATTTCTAGCAACGATGTTGAAAATTACCCGGACGATCACCCTAAACTCATGCACGAAAATGCAAGAAAACATAACTTCACTTTCCCGTATCTATATGACGAAACCCAAGAAGTAGCCAAAGCTTATCAAGCCGCTTGCACTCCGGACTTCTATGTTTTTGATGCTGACTTAAAATTGGTCTATCACGGACAACTGGATGACTCCCGACCTCAAAACGGAATCCCTGTTACCGGAAGGAGCATTCGGGAAGCTTTAGATGCTATTCTAAATAACCGAAAAGTAGCCGAAATACAAAAGCCAAGCTTGGGATGTGGCATTAAATGGAAGCCCGAAAATTAGCATCAGTTAATCTTATGCTAAAGTAACTCAAAACAATACTTCATTTGGAAATAGCCACGTTATATTCTTTAATTTTATAGAATAATAAAAAAATTGAACTATTATGAGCGAGTTAAGATTAGGCGATACCGCCCCAAATTTTGATGCGGAAACCACCAAAGGAAAATTAAATTTTTATGATTATTTAGGAGATAGTTGGGGAGTGCTTTTTTCTCACCCTTCAGATTATACACCGGTTTGTACTACAGAATTAGGAACTGTAGCAAACTATCAATCAGAATTTGATAAGCGAAATACTAAAGTAATTGCACTAAGTGTAGACGATTTAGAATCGCACAAAGGTTGGGTAAAAGATATTGAAGAAACCCAAAACGTAAAGTTGAATTACCCAATTATTGCTGATGAAGATAAAAATGTTTCCAGCCTTTACGGTATGATTCATCCTAATGAAGACAACAAAGCAACCGTAAGGTCTGTATTTATCATCAGCCCTGATAAGAAAGTAAAATTAACAATCACCTACCCGCCAAGTACAGGAAGAAATTTTGAAGAAATCCTTCGAGTGATTGATTCTTTACAATTAACAGCCTATAAAAAGGTGGCTACTCCAGCCAATTGGAAAAAGGGAGAAGATGTGGTGATAAGCCCGTCGGTTTCTAATGAAGAAGCTGAAAAATTATTCCCTAAAGGTTTTAAAGAAGTAAAGCCTTATTTAAGAATGACTTCCCAACCGGAAGATTAATTTGCAACAAATTTAATCAGCGTCATTCTTTTAAAAAGCAAAAACCTCAAAGTGAATACTTTGAGGTTTTTCTATATAAATAACTCGATTACTATTTAGCTTCCACTAATTCTACGTCAAAAACCAAAGTAGCATTAGGAGGAATTACGCCACCTGCTCCTTGTGCTCCATAACCTAAATGTGATGGAATAACGAAACTTGCTTGATCGCCTTCAGAAAGTAATAAAATACCTTCGTCCCAACCTGCAATCACATGACCTACACCAACAGGAAATTCTATAGGTTGATTTCTTTTAAAAGAAGAATCAAATACAGTTCCATCCGTTAATTTTCCGCGGTAATGAACTTTTACAGGTTTTCCTTTTTCCGCTTGCTTTCCTTCTCCTTTTTTAGTGATTTTATAAAACAAACCACTATCGGTTTTAGTAAAACCTTCGGTTAGTTGAGCTAAAGCTTCTTCTTCTCTTTTTTTGGTTTCCGCTTCGCGTTTAGCTTTTTCAGCATTAAATTTTTCAAAAGCTTTGGCTGCATCAAAGTTTTCAGCATCTTCTCCTACTCTTTCTATGCTTAGGCTTTCTATTTTATCACCTTGTGCTACTTGATCTACGATTTCCTGACCTTCCACAACTTCACCAAATACGGTATGTTTACCATCTAACCAAGGAGTTTCTACGTGGGTAATAAAAAACTGACTCCCATTCGTACCAGGTCCTGCATTGGCCATGGAAAGAATTCCCGGTTTATTGTGTTTTAACTCAGGATGAATTTCATCATCAAATTGATAGCCCGGTCCACCGGCTCCGGTTCCATCAGGATCGCCACCTTGAATCATAAAATCTGGGATTACTCTGTGAAACGATAATCCATCGTAATAAGCTTCTCCTTCTTTTTTAGCGTCATTGGGCTGGTTACCTTCCGCTAGAGCCACAAAGTTACCTACTGTTCCCGGCGTTTTATCGTGATGTAACTTAACTAAAATTTCTCCTTTTGAAGTATTGAATTTTGCGTATAATCCGTTTTCCATTTGTCTATTTTTTGAAAAGACAAAGATAAAACTTCATTAGCCATCTTCCTAATGAGATATAAAAACAAAAAACCGAACATATGAATGCTCGGTTTTTATATAATAATATAAAAATTACTCTATAATTATTAATTTTTGATACACTTCGTTATCAGAGGTAAAAATATTTAAAATATAATTCCCCTGTGATAAATTAAGTGCATTTATATTAATAGAACCTTCACTATAATTTTGGGAAAACCTTGTTTGCCCGGTTAAATCATAAACTTCTATCTTTTCAATTATAATATTATTTATGTTATTCAGTAAATCTACAGATATACTTTCTCCCATATTTTTTGGATTAGGAGTAACCGATACATCTTCAGTTGCCATCCGACTGGTTTTCGATGAATTACATTGGGTTATAGCTCCCGACCAAGACCCAAAATCGTTTCCGCAGTCGTTCTCTACTTGTACACTTACCGCAAAATTATCATAATCATTTTTAGGAATACCTAACCTTAATATATTTCCTTCCTCATATGCCTGTATACTCGGAAAGTTAATAGGATATAGCCATTGATAACTTACGAAGTTTGAGGTTGAATTTGCTTTAAACACGAGATAATGATATTTAATATCACAGTATTCTTCTGAAGTTAAGCGTTGAACCCCAACTTTTGGACTTCCCACAAAAAGTTTTTTAGTCTTTACCATCACGCTTCTACAAAACTCACTACCCATTCTGGCTTGAAGAGTTACATAGCCTGTTTCTTCGCCAATAGCAGTAAGACTAATGCTTTGATTATGGGTTTGAGAACTCACCAAATCACCTCCCTCTATAACAGACCAACTAGTGAATATTGATCCATTGCATTATCGGAAAGCTGGTATGTATTTGTATCACATATAGTAGAATTACCTTCAATACTAGGGTCAATATCACAGAAAAGGGAACAATCAAAAAATTTAGGATCATTTTCCAACTCATCTGCCAACCAATTTCCATTACGGGTATTAAAAGAAATATGTACTTCGTTAATGTAAGAATCATTGTAGGAGGTCGCAAAATTAACAAAAGGTATATTTTTAGGAGCTGCGGGAGGTGCCGTTGCCGCATAAATAGTTAGATAATCATTATCTGTTAACGTGACATCACCTTCTCCTAGATCTAAAGCACTTGTAGTAGGTACAAAAGAAAAAGACTCTTGCATATTCCCTTCTATACTATATTGAACAAGAGCACTTTGATAACTATCATTATCGATACTTACCGGGGTATTATATTTACCTCCCGTATAATAGTCAAAAGGAAGTGTATTGGAGGGAGAATTAAAGTTTTCATTGGTAATATGTACAGTAATAGGAATAGCCAAACTACTTTTTTTGTATAGGACATAAAGCCCCTATAAATCTGTTCACTACCACTTTGAGGGAGTGCTCTTGCCCAAAAATCTGCTTTAATTTTATTGCTTCCCGGTAAAATTCCTAGTAAAAATCCGGGTTCATAAGTAATTGTTGCCGTACTGGTCCATAAAATTGTGTTAGCAAGCGGATAAACAGTCAGTAATAAATCTGAAAGCCAGCCACTACGTACACTACCTTTCACCTTAAACAATTGATCACCGGGGTTAAAGGGTTGGGGAGAGGCACAATTATTACCATTACTAAGTGCTATATTTCTGGTTTGTTGGGGGTAGCCCATTTGATTCAATTCATTTTGCCATGCTTCATGCACCTGGTTATCAACTTGGTAATTATTATTCACATAATTTTTAAGCATTTGCTTGGCAGAATAAGCATCAAACATGGTTTGTACATCGTAGAGTATGGCAGCACCATCTGCGATACCTACTATAAGATTTTCCAGCAATGGAGATTTTACAAATTGTTTATACACATGCCTATCTAAATATTGAAAGCCCAAAGGTATATTAGCCCCTTGGTGTGGGGCATCGTGACTGACATATAACGATGTATCGTGATCTTGATTGGGGTCGTTCTCCATATCTTTAAGCGCATAACGAGCTGCCAGCCCCCCCATACTTTGGCCCAAAACCACATTTTGGTTATTGCCGGTTTTTTCTTGGTTTACATAGTTAATCACTTCTTCCAGTACATAAGCATTACGCTGAATGGGCGCAAAACTATCGTCCCAGTTGACATAAATAATATCGTAAAGGTCTAGGGTGTTAGGTAAATCTCCTGCATATAAATTAATATTTTCTAATAATTGAAACATATTATTAATCCCATATATACTTTCCGGTTCGAGAATAGCAGGATCAAAACCTTCCGCTATGATCAAGGGATTTTGGAGCCCGTCCCCATGCCGATCTATAATCTGTAAGCTGGCCGTACCGGTCACGCCTAAATAACTTTTAGTGGCAGCAATTTGTTCGGTATCATATTCATCTTGCTGCTCTTCCATTGTGTGATTGGCTTTAAAAATCATTTTGGTATGGGCTTCCAATACTTCCCCATTGGTAAGACGTAACCTAAACCGCCATGTGTACATCCCCTCTTGGTCGTATTTTACCTGAATGGGAGTATCATAACTTATGTTTTGGTACCCCTTGCCATCATCAAAATTAGCACTAATGCTTTGTACCGTACTTTTTTGATTGGTATAAAATAAGTTTTCCGGCAAACTAATATTGGCGGTTAAGCCTTGTACCTTCATCACCGGGGCACTCATGGCAAAAGTCGGTTTAACCTCGTAGGGGTTTTGCCAAATCCCGTTACGATATACATCGTGTATTTGGTCATTTTCTATCCTTATTTTTTCTTTAGCGAGTGCAGTAGCAGCTATTTTCGCATACTTATAATACAAACCGCTTAACACGATATGAGGGGTAAAAGTAACTGTCTGATTATGTAGTTGACGTAAATTGTTCCACCGGCTTTTAAATTCTTCGGGATTATACATATATTCTTTATCACGTTTTACCTGAGCCATCAACAAAGTATTGTATATTTCTTTGTAAATCCCTAAATGTACGGCATTAGTATCGGTGACCTTACCATTATAGGCCGCCAAGTCAGTAAACTCAAAAGCATAGTCCAGCAATAAACCGTGAGGGACCCGGTTTTTCTCCAAAGGCTCAAAAATATGGTTGATTTTCTCGGCAAATTCGGTATTGATTTCCCGGTTATCGTCTTTTTGAGCATACAGCATACTGCAAAATAGCAGCAAGCTTACAAGTAATGTTTTTTTCATCATCGTAGGTTTTTAATTTAATTTAATTTAAAATCACTCCTTCCTTTGGGGAGGTTAGGAGGGGCTAATTATTCTGTAAAATTCATATCAAAACGACCTTCTCGTATTTCTACCACTTCCCCATCTTCATTAACGGCATCGAACCAAAACGTGCCCGAAACAATATGGTTTTCAAAATCCAGTTTGGTAATCGTCATTTCTCCAGTCACCTCTGGAGTTGTTAAATATTGGGTCTCTGTATAAGGTTCTGAAGTATAATAATTATACCCACCCCCCTTACCAAGGTCATCATCAGGAAACCTCGAGGTATCCAATAAATAAGTTTGATTTTCTGCTATTTGAGAATTTTTAGTAAAGAGGTTGACAGCCCTTAATATATTGCCATTGCTATTAGTAAATTTAAGTCCGAAATAATACCCACCATCCACATATTGGTAAAAACAGTTTTTGTTACCGGCAAGGCCACCGCCTTTGGGCAAAAAAGCCTCACCATTTACCAAACAGCCTACGGTATTGGATCCAGTCTGGGTAGCTTTAGGCAATTGTTCTATTGGATCCTGAGAACCTTGATCATCATCTTTGTCGCAGGCAGTAAAAAAGAAAATACATAGCAAGAAATAAACTAATTTTTTCATAAAGCTTAAAGATTTTTTAATTCCCCCTAGTAGATTAATTTAATCGTAAGACCACAAGTTAAAGTGAAAAAAATCGGTTCTCGATACAATTTTGTTTCGTTTCACTGCCCAAAATCACTCGAACTGACAAATTTCTAATTTTTTAATGCTCTAGGAGTTTAAAGATAGTAAAAAAACGGTTACGTATATTATCTTTAAGTTATCCCTTCCCTTTGGGGAGGTTAGGAGGGGCTAATTATTCCGTAAAGTTCATATCAAAACGACCTTCTCGTATTTCTACCACTTCCCCATCTTCATTAACGGCATCGAACCAAAAAGTGCCCGAAACAATATGGTTTTCAAAATCCAGTTTGGTAATCGTCATTTCTCCGGTTATTTCACTAGTGGTTGAGTATTCTTCAAAATTAGAAGCGGTATAGTTTAAATACCCACTCCCTCTACCATCCTCACTATTAGAGTAGAAAGGCTGTGAGTTTAATTGATATATTTGATTTTCATCAATTGTCGCATTCTTAGTTGCTAAAATAACAGACTTAACTTCTAGACCTGATGAGGATGAATTTGAAAATTGCATTCCAAAATAATACTCACCATCTACATATTGGTAAAAACAGTTTTTGTTACCGGCAAGTCCACCACCTTTGGGCAAAAAAGCCTCACCATTTACCAAACAGCCTACGGTATTCGCTCCGGTCTGGGTAGCTTTAGGTAATTGGTCTATTGGATCGTTAGAGCTTTGATCATCATCTTTGTCACAGGCAGTAAAAAAGAAAATACATAGCAAGAAATAAACCAATTTTTTCATAAAGCTTAAAGATTTTTTAATTCCCCCTAGTAGATTAATTTTATTGTAAGACCACAAGTTAAAGTGAAAAAAATCGGTTCTCGATACAATTTTGTTTCGTTTCACTGCCCAAAATCACTCGAACTGACAAATTTCTAATTTTTTAATGCTCAGGAGTTTAAAGATAGTAAAAAAACGGTTACATATATTATTTTTAAGTTATACCTTGCCTTTAGAGAGGCTGGGAGAGGCTAATTATTCCGTAAAGTTCATATCAAAACGACCTTCTCGTATTTCTACCACTTCCCCATCTTCATTAACGGCATCGAACCAAAAAGTGCCGGAAACAATATGGTTTTCAAAATCCAGTTTGGTAATTCTCATCTCACCAGTTACTTCGGAAGTTGTAGTATATTTTTCAAAGCCTGATGGTCCAGATATAGAATGCCCCCCCCCTCTTCCATCAATATTATTTGTAAAAAAAGGTTGAGAATTCAACAAATAAGTTTCACCTTCTTCAATACTGGCATTCTGTGTTCCTACAACAACAGAATAAGAAGTATCTCCAGAAAAGTCAGAAAATCCCATTTTAAAATGATATCCACCATCCACATATTGGTAAAAACAGTTTTTATTACCGGCAAGTCCACCACCTTTGGGCAAAAAAGCTTCACCATTTACCAAACAGCCTACGGTATTCGCTCCGGTCTGGGTAGCTTTAGGCAATTGGTCTTTTGGATCCTGAGAACCTTGATCATCATCTTTGTCGCAGGCAGTAAAAAAGAAAATAAATAGCAAGAAATAAACTGATTTTTTCATAAAGCTTAAAGATTTTTTAATTCCCTCTAGTAGATTAATTTAATTGTAAGACCACAAGTTAAAATGAAAAAAATCGGTTCTCGATACAATTTTGTTTCGTTTCACTGTCCAAAATCACTCGAACTGACAAATTTCTAATTTTTTAATGCTCCAGAAGTTTAAAGATAGTAAAAAAAACGGTTATCAATATTATCTTTAAGTTATCCCCTTTTATTTATGGAGACTGGGAGGGGATTATTATTCAGTAAAAAGTGTATCAAAGCGGCCTTCCCGTATTTCTAGCACTTTCCCCTCTTCATTAATCGCATCGAACCAAAAGGTACCAGACACAATATGATTTTCAAAATCCAGTTTGGTAATCGTCATTTCTCTGGTTTAGTAGGTATAACTGAATACTGTTAAAAAAAATAGGATACTGAAAAAACAGTATCCTATGCACTTACTTATTATAGTATTACAACTCTAATTAGCGACGTCACTAATAAATTTTATTCGGTAGAGTCGCAGTTCTTCATCTTCATAATCACCATCAAACTCTTCCATGGCTTCATCTATTTTATCGGTTTCGGCTTCTAAGAAATATTCATATAATTCTTCTTGCTGCTCTTCATCTAAAATTTCATCTAACCAATAATTAATGTTCAATTTGGTACCACTATATACGATTGCTTCCATTTCTTTAATAAATTCGGGCATTTCCAATCCTTTAGAACTGGCAATATCAGTAAGTGGTAATTTTCGATCTACGTTTTGAATGATATATAATTTAAGTCCGCTATTGGCTCCGGTAGATTTCACTACCAAATCATCGGGACGCATAATATCGTTATCCTCTACGTATTGAGCAATAAGTTTTACAAACTCCTTTCCAAATTTTTTAGCTTTACCTTCTCCTACTCCATGAATATTAGAAAGTTCTTCAATAGTAACAGGATATTTGGTAGCCATATCTTCTAAAGAAGGGTCTTGAAAAACCACAAATGGCGGAACTTCTTTACGCTTGGCTACTTTTTTACGAAGATCTTTCAGCATTTTCATCAGCTGTTCATCGGTAGCGCCACCTCCTTTTTGGGGCGTATTTATTTTCTCTTGTGAATCGCTTTCATAAATATGGTCTTCTGTCATTTTAAAGGAAGTAGGATTTTTCAAAAACTCCTTTCCTTTATCGGTCAACCGGATAAGACCATAGGTTTCAATATCTTTTTTAAGCAGTCCGGCCACTAAGACTTGGCGAAGGAGCGCCATCCAATAATTGGTATCTCTAGCTTTCCCTTTTCCAAATAACTCAATTTCATCGGTTTTATGCGATTTAATCAAAGCATTCGATTTTCCAATAAGTGTATTGACCACTTCTTTGGCCTTATAGATGGCATTGGTTTTTTTAACTACTTTCAGTAATAATTCAACTTCTTCCTGAGCCTCATGTTGTTTTTTAGGATTACGAACATTGTCATCCATATCGCCACCATCTCCGGTTTCTGTATCAAAATCTTCCCCAAAATAATGGAGAATGAATTTTCTTCTGGAAATAGAAGTTTCAGCAAAAGCAACTACATCTTGAAGCAATGCCTGACCTATTTCTTGTTCTGCAACAGGCTTACCACTCATAAATTTCTCCAGCTTCTCTATATCTTTATAAGCATAAAAAGCGAGACAATGTCCTTCACCACCATCTCTACCAGCACGACCGGTTTCTTGATAGTAGCTTTCGATACTTTTAGGTATATCATGATGAATCACGAAACGCACATCAGGTTTATCGATTCCCATTCCAAAAGCAATGGTAGCTACCACCACATCAATATCTTCCATTAAGAACATATCTTGATGTTTACCTCTGGTTTTACTGTCTAATCCGGCATGATAAGGAACGGCATTAATCCCATTTACCTGCAAGGTTTGGGCGAGTTCTTCTACTTTTTTTCTGCTTAGACAATAGATGATTCCGCTTTTTCCTTCATTTTGTTTAACAAAACGAATAATATCAGCATCTACATTAGCGGTTTTCGGTCGTATTTCATAGTATAAATTAGGACGGTTAAAGGAAGCTTTAAAAACTTCAGCATCACTAATTCCTAAATTTTTCAGGATATCTTCCTGAACTTTCGGAGTTGCCGTAGCGGTTAGAGCAATCATGGGTATATCGTCGCCAATACGTTTAATGATTCTGCGAAGGTTACGATATTCCGGTCTAAAATCGTGTCCCCATTCACTTATACAATGCGCCTCATCTATCGCCAAAAAAGAAATTTTTTGATTTCTAAGAAAATCGATATGTTCATCTTTGGTTAAGGATTCTGGAGCAACGTACAACAACTTTGTAATTCCGTTAGCTATATCGCTCTTTACTTGCTTCGTTTCCGTTTTATTTAGAGATGAATTTAGTACGTGAGCGATACCTTTTTCTGAAGAAATACTGCGAAGGGAGTCCACCTGATTTTTCATTAAGGCAATTAGTGGAGAAACTACAATAGCAGTTCCCTCTTTAATAAGTGCCGGAAGTTGGTAACATAGCGATTTACCTCCACCGGTGGGCATAATTACAAAAGTATCTTTGTTGGAGACAATGTTCTTAATAACATCTTCTTGAAGCCCTTTAAACTGGCTAAACCCAAAATATTTCTTTAATTCTTGATGTAAATTGATTTCTGTCAAACTGATATTTTAGTATTACAATTTTACTACCTTTGTCTATTCTAAAGATACATATTTCTTTAGTTCTCACAAATTCAAATTTAAAAATTAATGCTTCAAAAGAATATACTATCGGTCGCTAAAGAAACCATTTCTAATGAGGCTCGCGCGATTGAAGAATTAATCTCCTTAATTGATGAAGAATTTGCCCAAGCTGTAGAACATATTTATAAGTCTACAGGAAGGGTGGTAATAACAGGAATAGGCAAAAGTGCCATTATTGCCACTAAAATTGTAGCGACTTTAAATTCTACCGGAACCCCTGCCATTTTTATGCATGCGGCAGATGCTATTCACGGTGATTTAGGAACGATTCAAGAAGACGATACCGTGATTTGTATTTCTAAAAGTGGAAATACACCCGAGATAAAAGTATTGGTTCCCTTCATTAAAAATTTCAAAAACACGTTAATAGCGATTACTGCCAATAAAGATTCTTTTTTAGGAAAGCAATCTGATTACGTTTTAAATGCGTATATCGAAAAGGAAGCTTGTCCCAACAATTTAGCGCCTACTACAAGTACGACCGCTCAATTGGTAATTGGCGACGCTTTAGCGGTTTCGCTCTTACATTTACGAGGTTTTAGCAGTAAAGATTTTGCAAAATACCATCCCGGTGGTGCATTGGGCAAAAAATTATATTTGCGCGTAAGTGATATTACTAAGGAAAATGCAAAACCTAGCGTAAGCCCGGAAACACAAATTACGGAAGTTATTGTGGAAATTTCTGAAAAAATGCTAGGCATGACAGCGGTAATCGAGAATGAAAAAATTGTAGGAATTATTACGGATGGTGATTTACGTAGAATGATTACTACTAATAAAGAATTTACCCATTTAGCTGCCAAAGATATTATGAGTAAACACCCTAAGGTGATTAAAAATAAAGCCATGGCGGTAGATGCAATGGAAATGATGGAAGAAAACGGAATTTCACAATTACTAGCGGAAGAGCATGGAAAATATGCCGGGGTAGTACATTTACACAATTTAATTAAGGAAGGAATTATTTAATATGGCTAAAAAACAAAAGAAGAGTGCAGATGAAATGTCTTTTCTTGATCATCTGGAAGAATTAAGGTGGCATTTAATAAGAATGGCAATTGCTGTAGTGATTGCAGGGATTGTTGCTTTTATTGCAAAAGACTTTATTTTTGATGTGATTCTTTTTGGTCCTAAACAACCCGATTTTATTACCTACAGAATTCTCTGTAATGTAGCACAGTCTATTGGGATGGATGAAAGCTTTTGCTTGACCGAAATACCTTTTAGAATACAAAGTAGAACCATGTCTGGACAGTTTAGTGCACATATGTGGACTTCCATTACCGCAGGTTTTATTATTGCCTTTCCTTATATTATATATGAATTCTGGAAATTTATTGTTCCTGCCCTTCATGAAAATGAACGAAATGCTTCTAAAGGGTTTATATTTATTTCTTCCTTACTTTTCTTTATTGGAGTCTTGTTTGGTTATTATGTAATCTCCCCACTTTCCATTAATTTTTTAGGGAGCTATCAAGTAAGTAAAGAAGTTTTTAACGACATAGATTTAAGTAGTTATATGGGATTGGTAAGGTCCTCTGCTTTAGCCAGTGGAGTTGTTTTTGAACTTCCCATCATCATATTCTTACTAACAAAAATAGGATTAGTAACCCCTGAAATTTTAAGGCAATATCGCAAATTTGCTTTGGTAGGTATCTTAATTATATCTGCTATAATTACCCCTCCCGATATTACCAGTCAAATCGTAGTGGCAATTCCTGTTTTAATTTTATATGAAATAAGTATTTTCATATCTAAAATTGTATTGAGAAAACAAAGAAAAAAAGAAATTGAAGAGAAAAATATCACTAAAAACCCTAATTAAATGATAGATCAAGTTGATGAGTTTAATGCTTATCGCCAAAAGATGAATGACAAATTGCTAGGTGAAAACAATAAAGTTTTAAAACGTATTTTCAACCTAGATACCAATTCCTTCACAGAAGGAGCCTTAGATAAAAAAACAAAAGAATTGCTTGGCTTGGTGGCTTCTTTAGTATTAAGGTGTGACGATTGTGTAAAATATCACTTAGAGTCCAGTCATAAATCTGGCGTTAATAAAGAACAGGTTATGGAAACCTTGAGTATTGGCACATTAATTGGAGGAACTATCGTCATCCCACACTTACGCCGAGCTTACGAATACTGGGAAACTTTAGAAAATAAAAAATAAATGAATGGCGGTGTCTCTGCCGCCTTCTTATAGTCTAGCCATATGAAGTTAAGTGCAGAAAATCTTGTAAAATCATACAAAGGAAGAGAAGTTGTAAAAGGTATCTCTGTAGAAGTGAACCAAGGGGAAATCGTAGGATTGCTAGGCCCCAACGGAGCTGGAAAAACCACTTCTTTTTACATGATTGTTGGCCTTATAAAACCTAATAAAGGACATATTTACCTAGACAAAACAGACATCACCAAATTCCCGATGTATAAACGTGCCCAAAATGGAATTGGATATCTCGCCCAAGAGGCTTCGGTTTTTAGAAAATTAAGTATTGAGGATAATATTATGAGTGTTCTCCAATTGACCGATCTTTCTAAAAAAGAAAGGGAAGAAAAAATGGAAAGCCTTATTGATGAATTCAGCTTAGGGCATATCCGTACGAACCGCGGAGATTTACTTTCGGGAGGAGAACGTCGAAGAACCGAAATTGCCCGTGCCTTGGCAACCGACCCAAAATTTATTTTGCTAGATGAACCTTTTGCCGGTGTAGATCCTGTAGCGGTAGAAGATATTCAACGAATTGTAGCCCAGTTGAAAAACAAAAATATCGGTATTTTAATTACCGACCATAACGTACAGGAAACCTTAGCCATTACAGACAGGACTTACCTGATGTTTGAAGGAAATATATTAAAACATGGTATTCCTGAAGAACTTGCAGAAGACCAAATGGTAAGAAAAGTGTACTTAGGTCAAAACTTCGAATTAAGAAAAAAGAAACTTTTCAATTAGTCACATCGACTAATAAAGTTAGTAGTATTCAGTTGAGAGCAACAAAAAGTCACTTCGAGTGTTTTTTGGTAATGAAATAGAGAAAAAATGTATCGAGAAGTTAAACTAACCTGAGTTTGATCTAAGAAAATTTCGGAGACTGAGTGAAATCTTTGCAAAAGATTTTGTAACGAAGTTTCCATTTTGGTAGCATTTCTATTCAAATTTTCCTTGAAAATTCACTCAATGATCCAAAATACCTGCGAAAAACTTTTATACCGCACTAAGCTTAAACTAAGATGACAGTGGGCATATTATTCAGCTTTATTACTTTCGATTCTATTATCGAAGTGATAACAGAAATTAAGTAGTTTTCGACTCCGCCTACCTAATCTACCTGCAAGCTCTAACTGAAATCATGATTTAAATAATTACCAGAAAAAAATAGTTCCTCCCCTTAGTAAGGAAAGGTGGGTTTTTCAACAATAGTTGAAAAAGTCGGAAGGGTTAAAACTTATTTATCTTTCTTAGCATAAGCCTTCCAATAAGCGAATAAAGCTACCAAGGAAAGCATTAACCAAAAGAAATCTATAAAAAATAAATCGAACTTTCCTTCTTGGTAATTTTGCCAAAAACCGATTCCGGTAGAAAGTTTGGAAGCAATAGGAATGCCCAACCCAATAATAGCACCTGAAAGTAATGAATATTTAGTAGTCAACTTATAATTTTTCAGCCATACAAAGCCTATACTCACCACCAACCAAGCGATAAAGAAAAAAGAATAAATATCACTTTGTGAAGAAAGTACTTTTGTTTTTACTAAAATGAACAATATAGCAATGAGTGGATACATACTCATACAAACCGCCATATAAATATTTACCAATTGAAAATTGAATTTCCTTTTTCTTTCGGGAACACTCTTTTTATCACGGGCTACTTGCCATATAATAATTCCAGACACGATGATAAAACATCCAATAATCCCTAAAATAAAATAAAGTACCCTTATAGCATAATTCCCGTAATCCCCTATATGCAAGCGGTATAAAACGGTTTTTACAACATCTATATAAGAAGCATCTTGATACGGACCTTTTTCAGATACAACTTCACCAGTGTATGCGTCATATTTTATTTCACCTAAACCGGTGAATTTAGAACTATAATCCAATCTTCCCGACACGGTAACTTTCATCGATTTATCCCCATAATTATTGATATGGACTTTTTCAACTACAAAATCGTCCCATTTGGCAGCGGTTTCTTTTACAAAAGCATTGATATTAACCCGTTCTTCCCCTTCTTCTTTTTGATAGTTGAATTCTTCCGCAGGAAAAGAATAACCTAAATTTTGATATAACTGAGTTTGGTTACCATCGTACAAAACACTTACTAAAGGCCCCAATAACACTGCTTTTATCATAAAGAAAGCACCTGTAACCGCAAACACCAACTGAAAAGGCAAGCCAATTGTACCCAAAGCAGTATGCGCATCGGTCCATAGTGTTTTTAATTTACTCCAAGGACGGAAGATATAAAAGTTAGAAACGATTTTTTTCCAATGCACCAAGACCCCGGTAATAATTACAAATACAAAGAAAAGCGCTACAAAACCTGATAAATAATAACCAAATGGATAGGGAATCTGAGCGAAGAAATGTAAACGATACAGAAATTCACCTAAGCCATAACCTTCTACATAACTATTTTCTTGAAAATTAAAATTGTTTAAATAAATATAACCGCCCGGTTTTGCATCAATAAGCGTCGAATCTTTAACCGGACCTAAATTTACACCCATTTTATATTCATCACGGCTATTGTTGAAGCTAATATCCCGGCTATACAATTGATAATTTTCAGCTAAGCTATCAATCGCCCGATTAAAATTAACCTCTTCCGGCTTTTGTTGATAAGCGGAAGTATTATTTTCCCAATTCACTATTTCATCCCTAAAAAAGGAAAAAGAACCCGCAAAAAAAATCACATACAATAACGCACTAATAATGATTCCGCTAATGGTATGCAGATTAAAAAAGATATTGTAATCACGGTTTTTCATAGCTTTATAGATAATATTTTAGATAAACCGGAATTAAAAAAATGAAACTTAATAGAAGGTAAAGCCCCCAAACTTTCCATCCGTTTTTTGCCAAAAAAGCTAGGATCATCAAGCCGGGCCATAAAATAAAGCCACTAAAAGCCATCGTCATGATTAATTCATCTTTCGGAATTATTAACGATAAACATAAATGTACAGCCAAGGTTAAGAGATAGCCACCCAAAATAGCAGCGGTCACCTTTAAGGTTTTATGTAAAGTAGACTGGGTTAAATGCTTTTTATTGGCTGGCATAAGCTATAAAAGTATTTCTAAAAGAAAACAAACCACGAGAACACTAAGCAGTTCATAAAATTTAAAGATTCTTAAAGGAGTAAAAAGGATGATAAAGCTTCCGGCAATAGTTATGGCAATTATGGAAGAAAAAATTCCTACCCCAAGATTAAAGAGATACATAAAAAGAAAACTCCCCAACAGCATGAAGAATATCCCCATGAAATTAGCTGGTTTCTCATTGTCTTTTAACCACCATTCCCAACCAAAAACAGGTTTAAACTTCGTTTTTTCTGAAGTTAAATAACAGGCATAAAAACCTATACTTATCAATAGAATGGCGAGACTAATCATCACTTATTTTTTCAGTTGAATAGCATAGGTAGCGCAATGCCAAATAAACTCATAGTCTTTCCCTTTAAAGGTACCGGGAACTTTTTCATTAAAAGTGGTTTCAACCGTATAAAGTGTATCCCAAGGAAGTTGAAAACTTACTTTACCATGTTCATCCGTGGTCATTTTTTTGCTCCAAAGGTCAGCCACGTAAATACTTACTTCATTTTCAGCTAAAGGCTTTCCTTTATAAAACACTTGTAAACTTACCTCAGCATTTTTACTGTTATGTTCTTTAGAAAGTTCTACAATTTCAATCCCGTCAAGATTGGTTTTCTTAATTTCTTCGCTTTTTTCTCCTACTGCTACCCTCGCTTTTGCATGGTATTGCGGCTTAAAAATACCAAAGTCATATTGGGTATAATCCAACACTTTCATATCTTTATTATCTAAAGCCAAGGTATAGCTTCCTTTTTCTGAAGGAATAAAAGAAGCGAGGTAATAATTATCTTCCACACTAACATTCAGTCTTTGTTTTTCTCCATTGGGTGCAACCATCCACAACTCAAAATCTTTCACTCCTTGAAAAGCTTCACCTTCCACTTCTTCAAGTACCCCGTAGGTATATTCCCCAAAACGGACTTTCACTTCGTGCTTCTCTCCTAGTTTTCCATTGGGAGAAGTTTCTAACCAAATGTAATGGGCAAAAGAATTAGCACTGATGAATAGCAGCAGAATAAAAAAGATATTTTTCATTTATTTATAATTAATCTAATTTAACGTGAAGCAAAAATAAAATTATTCATCTGAATATAAAACGATGAACACTTATTTTTTAGAATAATTATAAATAGTAGAAATTAACACCCAATACTCTTTGTATATTCCTAAAAAAAAGGAAGGTTTTTATAGTTTACAAAACTACCCTGTAACCTCTCCTCTTTTAAAGGGAAGGTGGTCTCTGTAGCCATCGCAAAAGAAATAAGAAGAGATTGTAAATCACTCCTCTTTCTTCAACGTAGAATTAAGAATGAGTGACAATAACACATAACTAATAATGATGATAGGCAAAGCTATAAACTGTAAGAAGATAATCATCACCAAAGCGAAGAACAGAAAGAAAAACCTGAACCAATTCTCTTTTAAGTTGAAATTTTTAAATTTTAAAGCAAAAAGTGGAATTTCAGCATTCAGCATAAAACAGCTTAAAATAGTGATCACTACCAAAAACCATTTGTTAAGAATGATTTCTACAATCCATGCTTCTGGTTGAAAAATTAGAATTAATGGTAAACTCAAAATAAAAATAGCATTCGCAGGTGTAGGTAATCCAATAAAAGAAGAAGTCTGCCTATCGTCAATATTGAATTTTGCCAAACGATAAGCTGAACCCAAGGTAATTAATAAACCTATAAGCGCAAATACAGGAAAGTTGATGTCAAAAACCCCTGGGCTGTTCCAATCTTTTGGGATACTGGTTTCGTAACTTATCGATCTTTTCAATAATTGAAACATAGCTATCCCAGGAACCAAACCACTAGTAACCATATCTGCCAAAGAATCTAACTGTAAGCCCAATTCACTTTGCACTTTTAAACTCCGCGCTGCCAAGCCATCAAAAAAATCAAAAAATATCCCCAAGCCTACAAAAATAGCGGCAGCTACTAAATTGTTCTGCATGGCCATAATTACTCCAACACAACCGGACAATAAATTTAATAAGGTAATAATATTGGGAACTTGTTTCTTAAGCATTGGGTTAGTTTTTATAAGCTAATGTAGAAAAAACTATTCAAACACCTTCTACGTATAACAATATATAAACAGAAGTAGAGTTTATATTATAAATTTATTAAGATATTTGCGCAAAATTTTGATTGGTGAGAAGTAGATTACTCTTTATTTTTATTTTACTGGGTCCTATCCTATTCGCACAAAGTGTTAGAAAGTATTCTAATGAGTTTATGAATATTGGTGTAGATGCAGCTGCATTTGGGATGGCTAATTCTGTCGTGGCAACGACTAACGATGTGAATGCTGCCTATTGGAATCCTGCCGGTTTAATGGAATTGGAAGACAACCAAATCTCTTTAATGCACGCGAGTTATTTCGCGAATATCGCTAATTATGATTATATCGCGGGAGCAATGCCGCTAGATCGGGAAAGTGCCGTGGCTTTTAGCGTCATTCGTTTTGGAGTGGACAATATCATGAACACCACCCAACTTATTGAAGAAGACGGACAAATTAACTACGATAACATTAGTTACTTTTCTGCAGCAGATTATGCGTTTACCTTATCTTATGCTCGTAATTTACCGTTAGAAGGCTTTCGCTACGGAGTGAATGCGAAAGTGATTAGAAGGGTGATTGGTAAGTTTGCCAATTCTTGGGGTTTTGGTTTTGATGCTTCCATTCAGTTTGAAGGAGATAATGGTTGGAAATTTGGGGCTATGGCGCGAGACATTACCACAACCTACAACACGTGGAGCATTGATGAAGACGAATATAGCAGTGTTCAAGGTGCCATTGAAGGTCAAAATCAGGAATTACCGGAAACTACCGAAATCACCATTCCTAAGCTACAATTAGGAGTAGCGAAAACTTTTACCATTCATTACGATTTTGATATCAAAACCGAATTGGATATGCATATGCGCTTTGCACAAACTAATGATATTATCTCTACCTCATCGGTAAGTGCGACACCGTCTTTTGGTTTTGAAGTAGGCTATATCGATTTGGTCTATTTGCGTGGTGGTGTAGGGAACTTTCAAAATGTAGAGCAATTTGATAATTCTACCAAAGTAGGTTTTCAACCGGGATTTGGGGTTGGATTCCAATACAAAGGTATTCATTTAGACTATGCCTTTACCGATATTGGCGACCAAAGTGTAGCCTTATATTCCAATGTATTTTCCTTAAAAATAGATTGGTCCTTATTTAGGTAAAACAAATCCAATGAAATGCAATTACTTTGCTAACTTTGAAACCCAATTGATTTTCTTTTTGGTATGAAAAATTTACTCTTCGCCTTATTAAGTGGATTGTTATTAGCTTTTGGCTGGCCTACCTATGGTTTTCCTTTACTTTTATTTTTTGGTTTTGTCCCTCTTTTATTTGTGGAATCTAAACTTCGAAACAAAAGTTCCTGGAAAATTTTTGGTTTAGCATACCTCAGCTTTTTCATTTTTAATATCATTACAACGTATTGGATTTATTACTCGACCGCTTTCGGGATGTGGTTTGCCATACTGGCAAATACATTATTAATGAGTTTGGTGTTTATTATTTACCACAAAATCGCCCGAAAGATTAATTTTACCGGAGCTGCCATTTTTTTTATTTCCCTGTGGATGAGTTTTGAAAAATTGCATTTAAACTGGGAGTTTTCTTGGCCCTGGTTAAATTTAGGAAACGGATTTTCTGAATATTATTCGTGGATCCAGTGGTATGAGTATACGGGAACTTTTGGGGGAACACTATGGGTATTGTTAATCAATTTCAGTATTTATAAAAGTGTACTGTTATTTCTGAAGTATAAAGATAAAACGATTATTTACCGAAGTATCTTAAGAAATTTTCTTTTGATAGGTATTCCCATCGGAATCTCACTTTTTCTGTTTTATGCGGAAGAAGAGCCCGATTCAGAAAAGTTAGAAGCACTTATCCTTCAACCCAACATTAATCCCTATACTGAAAAATACAATACCAACGATAAAAGCATCGGGAAATTACTAGTGCAACTTTCTAAAGAAAAAATAACTGACTCCACCAAGTTAGTCCTCGCTCCCGAAACAGTTTTTGCTGATGGTACGAAGCTTACAAAATTCAAGTATTCTGATGCTTATTATTACAGTAAAGAAATTACCTCAAAGCATCCCAAAACGAATGTATTAGCGGGAATTTCTTTTTATGAAACTATTAATGATAAAGCAAAAACCACTTACCAATCCAATTACTACAAAGAAGGCCTTTGGTTTAACGATTATAATTCAGCATATCTTATCAACCATACGGATTCAGAACAGCTTTACCACAAGTCTAAATTAGTTGTGGGTGTTGAAAATTTCCCTTATCAAACTATCCTAAAACCTATTTTAGGCGATGCTATGATTGACCTTGGAGGAACGGTCGCAATGAAAACCACACAACCTGACCGAGAAGTTTTCACGCTCAATTCTGGTGAAAAAGTAGCTCCGATTATTTGTTATGAATCAATTTATGGAGCTTATGTAAGTGAGTATGTAAAAAATGGAGCGCAGCTATTGGCCATTATTACCAATGATGCTTGGTGGGGAAATACCCAAGGACATCAACAACATTTAAGTTATGCGCGTCTACGAGCTATTGAAACCCGAAAAAATGTAGTAAGAAGTGCCAATACAGGGATTTCTGCTATTATTAATACTAAAGGAGAAATTATCCAGCAATTGGGATATGAAAAGAGAGGAAGCCTTTTAGGAGAAGTTAATTTGAATTCCAGAAAGACCTTTTATGTTAACTATGGCGATTACCTTGCCCGAATAGCTCAATTTTTAGCCGTCGTTTATTTTCTTATCGCACTTACCAGAAGAAGAAACCAAGTTTAGTTTTATGTATGCTATCTGAGAATTACAAAAGAAAATACAGTCAACACTGATCTTTAAGTAATTGACTGTATTTCAATTTGACTTATCATCCAAAGCTTGTCTGTGCTAGGAAGAAATAACGTAAAGAAGCGATGTATATTTTAAAGCTGAGTTCTACAAACGAACAGCTAACGTAGTGAGTTCTTGAGTCAGTGAGTTCAGTAGTAGGCAATAGGCAATAGGTAGTAGGTAATAGGTAGTAGGTAATAGGCAATAGATAGTAAAAAAATTAGAACAGAAAACCCCTTCAACTCCGCTAATTAAGACAGTAAAAAGCGGTAAATAGTATAGAGGTATTGATTATTGGTGAATGGATTTTGGGATTTGCAGTTTATAAAAAAGAATTGATCTGCCATTGGCGAGACCGAACCATTTCGTTAGGTTTTAGAAGTTAATCTTTAGAAGTTAGTTTTACTTTTTCAGTAAACCAAGAGCCTGAGATTATTTTCCGATTCCATTCTATTCAACTTCGACTTCTTTAAGGGAAATCAGGAGGAGCTTGCTTTTATTTTTACTGGCCCCTTAAGAAAATAATTGTACTCAATGTTTTTAATACAATTCGAAGATCTAAAAAAAGATTTCTTCTTTTAATATAATATAAATCATATTGAAGTTTATGTAAACTATCTTCTACGGAAGAGCCATAACTAATACTTACTTGTGCCCAACCAGTTAAACCCGGTTTAATCACATGCCGAATTTCATAAAATGGAATTTCTTTAGCTAATTCCTTTACAAATACCGGACGCTCGGGACGGGGTCCAATCATACTCATCTCCCCTTTCAATACATTATAAAATTGAGGTACTTCATCCAAGCGGGTATTTCTTAGAAACTTTCCAAATTTGGTGATTCTGGTATCATTGGCCTGTGCCCATTGTGCTCCTTTGGACTCGGCATCGGGAACCATCGTCCGCAACTTTAACATCTTAAATTCTTTTCCGTGCCTTCCTACCCTAATTTGCGAATAAAACAAGGGGCCTTTATTAGCTAGTATATTTCCGATTAGAACAAAAGGTATCCCTAGTGAACCTAAAACAATTCCTATAATAGCACAAGAAATATCCGTTAATCTATGAAAAAACAGATAGAGTTTATTTTGATTACTTTTACTAAAGAGAAAATACTTATAGAAATCTTCCCGTAAGTGATCTATAGGTATTTTATCGTTGAGCTCTTCATACACTTGCGTATATTCCCGAATCGGGAAACCTACTTCTAGTAAATCAATCAACTCATCATATAGCTCCTTATTTAATTTATTATTATAGCTAATAGATACCACAACCTCCACCACCATTTCTTGCTCGATAAAGTTTTTTAAGTGCTCTAATGGGATTCGGGGAATATCAATATCAATAACATTAGCATTGTCTTGATTCGTATCTATATAACCACTTACTAAATAATGAGGATCTGCAGATTGAAGATCTTGGGCCAAATCAGCAATATTAAAAGAATCTCCCACAATAATTACTTTTTTATGAAATCTAGGTGAAGAAATAAATTTAATATAAGCGAAGCGCCATATACTTAAAGTTCCCAATAGGGTAAAATAAAATATGACGATTTGAAAACGATTAGCTGGAAGGTTAGGAGTATAAAAAGGAGTTAGTAAATAGAATAAAACTGTAATAGAGCATGCCACCGTAAGGTTTTTAAAGACCTTCAGGTAATCATTTGTTTTTTGCAGATTGTATAACTCAAAAATGGTACAAAAGATAGTAAGGTAAACCGCTAAGAAAATAATCCAAGCCCAATGCGCTTCAGTAAATTTAAAATAATCAAAATCTAAAAAATAACTCACTAATTGTAAACTCCCCAAAACCAAAATTATATCTAAGATTCTGAGAAGTACCTTACGCTCAGATATTTCAAAATATATTTTAGATTTTTTAGCCATTTACCTTTCTTTTCTATTCGCTAAGATAGTTTTTATTTTACTGCAACACGGCCTTCCATTCTTCTTTGACCACCTTCCAATCAAATTGCTTCACTTTTTGTCTAGCTTTTGTTGCCAATTGATTGGCGAACATCGGGTCGTTAATTAAGGCTTTTATCTCCCGTACAAAGGGAACCACTTGCTCTTTTTCTACTAAAATACCGTCCTCTCTATCTGAAATTAAATAAGGTAGCCCTCCTACATTTGTAGAGATAACCGGTAACCCCAAAGCCATGGCTTCAATCACACTAATAGGCGTATTATCAAAATTAGTGGTATTAATAAAAAAATTATACTCTTTAGAAAGCTTTATCCACTCCTTTTTAGAAAGTTTTCCTGTAAACTTTATCCGAAGATTTTTATGCGCTGCCAGTTGTTTACATTTTTCTAAACTACCATCTTTATCCGGACCTATCATACAGAGCTCTGCTTGAGGATAGTCTTTTTTTAGTTCTTCTAAAATTAAAATCGCCAATTGGGGGTTATAAATTTCGCTAAAGGAGCGTACCCACAGAAGTTTTGGAAGTGTAAAAACTCTTTTTTCAAAAGTATATTGAGCTAAGTCAATAGGATTGGGGATATAAGTAAGTTTGCGATACCCCGCTTCTTGAAAAACATTCATTAGATAAGCAGAAGGGGCTATATTCATTTTAGCATTGCCAAATAGTTCCTGCGATTGTTTTTTTGAATGAACCAATCTTTTTGGTAAATCTCCACCGTGTAAGATACATAGATAAGGTAATTGCTTTTTTCGAGCTATTTTTGCAGAAAGATAAGCATACCAAAAATTGGCAGTACTATAGGTATCAATTAGCAAGAAATCTACGTACCTACCTCTCAGCATCACGGCAGAAAGCATCACGAACATTCTTAGCACTTTGTTTTTTTTATCAGAAACCGCAATGACCTCATAGTTTTCCTCTTGTAATTTAGGAGCTAAAAACTCTATAGCTGTAAGAGTTTTCCCGTGCTTAGCCAATTTGTTTCCTAAGTATAGGATTTTTCGATGGTATTTTTTTTGCTTTTTTTTCATAATGTAAGCTTAAGAGGGATAGTCCATAGATATACCCTGGCAAGGCGATGCGCATAGCAGAATGAGAAACTGTTAAAAACCAAAAAATCAAAAAGGGAAAAAAATAAATATTCTTCCGTCCTTGCAGTTTAGTCAATAAAGGAGAACCGATTAAAATCAATAAGGCTAGTATCCCAAAAATCCCATGTTCTGAAAGCATTCGGCTTATTTCGTTATGAGTGGCTATACTGACTCCGAGTTTTTCCCGGTGATAATCATCTACTTTTCCCACTCCCACCCCCAATAGTGGGTGATCTAAAAAGGCCTGATATTCTACTATTAGTAACTGTAATCTCCCAGTTGCTATATTTTCTTTTTCACGCCCTATTGAATCTTTATTTTCATAGCGATTGGCCAACATGCCCCCAGTTTGCAGCAAGGTAAAAAACCATATTCCGATGGTGATGCCTAAGGTTCCCAATAATTTGAGGGTCACCTTGGTTTTGGTTTTTATTCTAGTACGTGTATAAACAAAAAAAGTAAAAGCGGCAGCCATTAAAATCGCAACCAATACCCCTCCTCGGGAAAAGGTTAACAAGGCACGATAAGCCATGGCCACTAAAAAAAACATCATCAGTAAGTGGATCCATTTATTTTTATAGGGAATCAAAAAACGTGTATATAAGATAAATACGCCCAAACCTAAGACCGTTGAAACCTGGTTGGGACCATAACCTCCAGAGAGCGCGGGATTAGAAGCTGCGGAATTAGCAATATCCCCAATATCTCCACTCGGAGTATATAAAAACACATACACGGTCATTGCGATGATGGGGTAGACCATATAATCCAATACCTTCAATAAATCTTTAAAACGGATCCGACGCCCATAACAAAAAAGGGCAGCGGCCGTTAAAGAAAAAGGACCGCTTAAATTAAAAAGAATGGCTTGCCGGAAGCGTTCTTCCACCCCAATTACATGAATGGTAACGAGAATACCGGGAACAAGCAATAAAAAATAAAGCAAATAGGGATAGGATTTTTTTTGAAAACCTCTGTAAAACATGCCGACCAACATTAATAATATTATCGCATATTTCCCAGTTTCATAAAACACCAGGGCCTTGGTCATCCTAAAAAACACTTCTGCTCCCGCCATATAAGCCGCGGCACACAATACCACTACCGTTTTATCCTTAGTTTTCATGATTTGCCAGCCAAAGTACAGTAAAACCAAAGGGACATAGGCCATCATTAAAGGGCGAAAAATACTAGCTAAAAAGCCCAGCCCTACATGAAAGAGAATAGCAAAAAACTGCTTGCGATGGGGGTGAACTGTCTTTATAATGTATTGTTTTTAACGAATTAATTTTTGCTTATGACCTGCAACATATTATATTTTTAAAGATAATAAAAAGCTTTTGTTTAATTTTAGTAGAGTGCTAGCGAAGATAAAATTTTATCGAGCAGCAATTGGTGAGTTTTCAGTGTACAATTGGCAGTAAGTTAGAAGCACAAATGAGTGGTTGAGTTTTTTTTGAAACTTGGTATTTGGCTTTTCTGTACTTAAATTTCAATTCAAAATGTTATACATAAACCAAAGAAAGTGATAGTAGTAAAGTATCTGTTCAACCATAAGTTCATTATAAAAGATTTTTTGACTTCAACGACAACCAAATAAGGAGAAGCTTTACAGTATCTCTTTCATAATACGTTCGTTATAATGCTCAAAAGTAAAATTCACGGCTACCTGATAGGCTTGCTTCGCTTTTGCTTTCAGTATTTTTTCTTCGAGCTGTTGGATTTCCACTAGAACACTAGCTAACTTCTCGGCGGTCGTAAGATTCACGACAAACCCGTTATCAGCATTGATGTACTGCCCGACACTAGAAATATCTGATACTATGGGAATACAACCAAAGTTCATTCCTTCAGCAATCACTTTAGGAAAGCCTTCTGAAGCGGTACTTGGCAATAGTAAAAAGTGCGACTTTTTATAAATGTCAAAAACTTCATTTCGACTTAGAAAGCCATAAAAAGTCACCGGTAATTTATTCGCTTCTACTTGATTTTCATAGAATTTTCGTTTTTCTCCATCACCTATCAGATGAATTTCTTCAACAAAATCACGACTATCCTCAAAAGTTGAAAAAGCATCTAGAATTCTTTGTACTCCTTTTTCATCTTCTAACCTACCCACAAAACAAAAAATGAATTTAGGTTGATAAATTTTGCCTTCCATTATTTTTTGACCTTCATCTCTTTCCTTCAGAGTCAAACAAGGGTTTTCAAAAGTTAGGCAATGCTTGGGCTGATGCGGCCATTTTCCATTAATTGTCACGGTTCGACTTTGGTTCATCAGCATTTTACGTTGCAAAGCATAACCTAGTGGTGGTTTTTCCTGCGCCCAATTACCTGCATACTTAAACCAACCTATTTTTTCGCTCCGGTTTAAGTAAGGTATAAGATAAACCCCTATTCCTACCGGTGCCCGAAACTGAAACGCATCCACCTTGCTCAGGACATTTTTTACAGTTGCCAAGGTTCTGGGCAAGTTGGTTAATACGCTTAATTTTCCTCGAATGCTTCTTCCTCCTGAAGGGGGTAAAGGCACAAACTCTATATTATCTGAAGTATAAGGTATAGAACTCGGTGGTGGTTCTTTCTCGTGAAAAAAAGCTACATGATAAATTTTCTCAAAGTTTTCGATTAACTGATTAATTTCGGTAATGGTAGGTCCCCATCCCACAATTTCACCATTATCTGTTTTATAGTGCTCGGTATGCGAAATAATGGCTAGCTTCATAACTAAATCTTTTCTTTGATAAAAAAACTTGACGAACCGATATCAAGCTTTCCTAAACTATTTGTTAATAGATACAAGTATACTAAATTATTATAAAGCTATTCGAGGTTTTAGGGTCATAGATAGAATATAGAGGCTAGAGAAAAACAGAGTTGCTTTTCAACTTTGATTATTCTGATTTGAATTACTGGTGTTTTCGTTACTCTTGAGCTGACAGTTTCCAACGCACAAAAGCTTTCTTACTTTTACAAAAATGGGAAACTGTACTTGAGATGTCGTAAGGAACATTACAACTTCACAAGTCATCCTGAGCTTTTCGAGTGGAATTTAAACATCTTCCTCGCAAGAAAACTTGCCCATCAATTGAAGCATGCCAACTGTAAATCACTCACTGAACACTTTCATTCCTAAGCAATAATGAATTTTCCGATTTCAAGTTCATACATTATCAAATCACAAAAGATTCATGACGATTTAATTACATCCTAAATTTTCTCCAAAACTTCCAAATACCGCCGAATAATCTTATCCCAAGAGAAATTTTCGGTCCATTGAATCGCATGTTTACTGTATTCTGAATAATTTGCTATTAGTGTGTTGATAGCTTCTAAAATTCCCTGTTCATCTTGATGATTTACCAAAATACCCGAATGATAATTGCTTATGGCATCTTCAATACCACAGCCTTTAGCACCAATACTTGGAATACCTAATGCATTTGCCTCTAAAATGGCGATTCCGAAGCCTTCTACATCGCCTTTAGAGGTATGCTCACTTAACATCATAAAAATAGTAGATTGCTCTAAAAGCTTTAATTTTAACCTCTCCGAAACACGTCCATGAAATATTACACTCTCCTCTACCCCTAATTTTTCAGCTAAAACTTCTAGTTTTTTTTGAGTTAAAGGAATTCCTACAATATGATATTTCACTTGGGGATATTTCTTTTTGATAGCCGGTAAAGCATGAATAACATTATGCTGCCCTTTTCGGGGAGTAACGTTACCTACCGTCACCAAATCAAGACTACTCGAAGTTAAGCTTTTGGTTTGTTGTGGATGGTTTGAAATTTCAAAACCATTGGGAATAACGGTAATATTTGGAAGCGCTAGATGCTGGACCAAGCTTTTGGTATAGTTGGAAACCGCGATAATTTGATGAAACCGTCGAAGACAAAAATCAGTAAATTTTTTCTGTAATTTTGAGGGGAGTAAAACTTCACTTCCGTGTAAAACTGCTATGTATTTTCTATGGAACAATAAACTCAATATTGCCCCTACCCAAATAGAAAATTTTCCCGAAAGTAGGACCGTATCGTTCCTATTGGTCAAATAAATGGCTTTTAGAATTCGATTGAAATAGCTAAAAACAATTAATTTCTTTCGCTTAATCCGGATCACTCCAAAAGGTTGGGCGACATCAAAGGCATCTTCTTCTTTCCCTTCCCCTGAGCGCTGATCGGAAAGGACCTCTACCTCTATGCCGTTTTCTTGAAATGATTTTGCTAAATGCCACGCATGATTTCCTATCCCACCGGGTTGCGGAGGAAATTCAGAAGTAATTAATAAAAGTTTTTTTGTCTTTTTCAAGGGACAAACTTGCTTTCGATCATGCTTCAAAAAAAAGCAAAAGATTTCAATCCCCCTACTTTTTCCTTTTTCTTTTTAAAAAACTATTCCTTTCTTTTAAAAACAGGAGAGTTTTTTAGTGAGCAGTCTTCAAAGTTCAATTTAAACTGTACTTGATAGGAATTCAAAAATCTTTCGATTTAAAAGTCATTCATAGCAAAGTCGAAGGGGCAAGTCTATTTTCTAAGTGCCTGTTTCTAATTACAAGCTCTCAATTTTATCTCCTTCTTTAAGCATTTTACCCGATAAGTCCCAAGACTTATCCACTTGAATCAAAATTACCGGCAGCAAAAACACCGATAAAATAGCCCCCAGCAATAGCATGGGCTTATTTTTCTTAAATTTATATGGAATTATAGAAGGCGGAACCATTTTCAACAAAGCCAATTTTGCCTGATGATTACCGTAGTATTTTCTAAATAAATAAAGTACACTGGGGATGGGGCGAGGGGTGAACCATTTTTGAGAGCGAAACGCATCCCAACTTCCCATTTCTCGAAGTCCTCCAGAACCAACTTTTAAATGTAATCGCTTGGCATAAGGATTAGAAACATTTAAAAAACCGTGCAAATAGACTCGTAATCCAAATTCCCCATCCCCCATTCGTTGTTTTTCAAATTGTCGATCAAATAAACCGGTAGTTTTAAATATTTCTTTCTTGATAAGAACATTACCAGTATCCAATTGATCGGAAACTCGAAAAAATGAATAATTTCGTGGTACTTCAGCGCCGGAAGTTGAAATAGACACCCCAGATGAAACCTCAGCTTTAAAAAAATCCAGTGTCTTTAAATGCTGAGTAATCCAATCGTTATCTACCCGACTATCATCGTCGTATAATAAGATATAATCCCCTTTAGCCATTTTGATAGCCCGGTTCCGAGCCAACCACAATGCTTTTTCTTTTTGCTGAATAGCGCTTAAATCTAGCTTCCATCCTTTATAAAAATCTTCCTGAAAGGGGTCGGACTGATCCACTACAATCACCTCAAAGTACTGATAATCTTGAGATTCAAGATCTAAAAGCACATCCTTTAAATATTCATAGCGATTTAATGTAGGTATGATTACGCTTACCAAAGGCTTCTCTTCTAAGAGCGAAGATTGAAAAGAACCATAGTCTGAATACTTTAGGGGATGTTGAAGGTAATTACTCCGTTTCGCACCTCTCCCTTTTATAAAAGCTGATACTTCTCTAAAAGGATTTTTAAAACTAACCAACCTCAACAACAAAACATATACACACCAAATTGGATGAAAATATTTATGAAGAAAACGATATTCGTCTACAAGCGGCAGCGACTCAAAATGCTGATAGGTTGTTACCTCCCCGACATAGCCTTTTTGAAGAGCCTGCCAAGAAATATCATAAGATTTAGCTTTTTCAGAATAAAAACACGGGTCCTTTTCTAATTGCTGAAGCACTACAGCAGGCAGCTCTTCTACCTTAGGAAACGCAAAAGAACCATTATTTCGAGCTAAACTAAAGTAATTAACCGGTTGTAAATATTTAAGAAAGCTAAAAATCATTTCAAATTCATTTGGTAATAGGATTTAAAAAAACCATCCAAGGTTAAATGTTTTTCCCATAATTCTCTATTTTTCTTACATAAATCGAGTAATTGATCTTCATCAATCTTTCTATGAAAATTTCCTAGTATTTTATCTACTTGATTTAAGTTTTTGCCATCTACCCATACTACATGTTTTTTCCAATCTATTTTATTAGCTAACGGCAAGTACCCATCGGTATGAATGTACACAGGGATTCTCCCCATCATTAACGTTTCATAAAACCGAACCGAAAAATTCCCAGCCCCTCTTACACATAATACATACTGTGAGTCATTTATATTTTGATAAAACTCATGGGTTGTTTTTTCTTTTTCCGCTTTTGTTTTTACTCCCGCCCGGTATTTTTGCCGAAGTATAAATTGATCAGTGATCAAGTTACTTTTTGATAATTTTGACAATAAATTAGCACGTAAACGGGTAGAAGATAATATAGCTTGGGGTTCTTTAGCACTTAGACCTAAATAGGATTGTAGGTTTTTTGTAGCAATTTTTAATTTTTCCCAATACGAATTAAAAATAGAAGCATTTGCTTGGCCACAAAAGCCAACAACCGGCTTATGGGTATATTCAATTTGAACATGGTCTTGCTGTTTATATTCTTGTAAGCGGTCCTGGATAAAAACAGGCATTCCCTCATGCCCTTGGTAGAGATTAGATGTATATCCACTCATTCGAAATACTTTCAGATTATTAAAATCTCGGATTTTAACTCCGTAATCACCAGCATTCCAACTCCATACCATTTTATTATCCTTAGCGGCTTCTCTTATAAATTGATAGGCTTCTTTTAGTTGTTTATTATTCACATAGTAATTCCAGGCCATTGGCAAAACTACCACATCCGCATCTTTAGAACTATCAACCAATTTATAATCTTCTTCTGAAACACCGTAGAGTTGCTGCCTTTGTAGGTCAGAAAAATTTTCTTTTTTAATAAAAGGCTTCAATAAAGGAAATAATTGTCCGCGATAATTTTTATTATAAAGGTTTTCTGGGTAGTATAGTTTCATGATTCTTATGATAGATATTTTTCAGCTTTCATAAATAGTTTGTTGAGTGATCATTTAATCTAAAATTTATAAAATTGGACAAATTCTTCTTGTTGTTTTTCTATATTAAACTGCTCTTCCACCCTATTTTTGGCAGCTATAGCTATTTCATATTTTTTCGCCTCGGGCAAGTTTATAATTTTAACTAATTTTTCTATTAATTTTCTTGAATCAAAGTTATTTACCAACCAACCGGTCTTATTATCTAGGATATTTTCTGAAAGACCTCCAGTATTAAAAGCAATACACAGCTTTCCTAATGCCTGAGCTTCTAGTACAGCATTACAAAATCCTTCATTTAGGCTTGTTTGAATATAATAGTCTGCTTCATTAACTAAATTAATTGTTTCAGCGTGTGATTTTTTTCCTACTAAAAAAACCTTTTTCGTTAGTTTTCTTTCGAAAATATGATACAAATATCGTTCTCTTTGTGGAACGCTCCCTTCTCCTATGATTATCCACTCAAAATTTATATTCTTTTCATGAAGTATAGCTGCTGCTTCTATTAAAAAATCTATACCCTTTATCCAAGTAAGACGCGCTATTGTAACTATTTTTATAGTGGCTTTGTTAGCAACACTAAACTTATTATTGATATTTTTTAAATCTACCGCAGGAGTTATAATCTTCACAGGTGTACCGGGGCTCATCCCTAAACTTAAAGCTTCTTTCTCTAAATAATGTGAAATGGAATGTACCTGATTCACATTATCCCACACTTTACTGTAACAACCCGGAAATTTCTTCGGATAAACGTTTATATCATATCCTCTAAAACTAACTGCCATTTTAGCTCCTATAGCTTTAGAGATAGACTCTCTGCCTAATGCCATAGTTACAAACCCAAAGTGCAACCAATCCAAATCAGCTTTTAATAGAGGTGCATTCAAATAAACCTTAGTCATAAATTCTATAATTCCCTTATTTTTTTCTAAACGGTACCATTTTAAAACTCTATCAAAATGGGGAATTAGTGAGATAAATACTTTTAAAAAAGAAAGAATTAAAATGAATGGATTTTTACTTTTTCCAGGAAAGGTTTTTACCTCGCACAATGAAAATTGATTAGCGTTTGTTTGACAGAATAAAGTCACTTGAAAACCATAGTGCTGCAAACCTTTAATTTTGGAATTAAAAAAAGTTTCTGAATAGCCAGGGGGTTGGGCAAGTACTAATCCTAATTTCATACTTATTTTCTAACTATATTTTGATATAAGCATTCATGTTCATCAACAAATTTTTTCATATTAAAATTATTGACACAATACTTTCGAAGAGCTTGTCCTAAATCCCTCCATTCTTCTTCAGACTTCTCCATTAACTCTTTTAATTTATTAGCCAACTCACCAGGCATTAGAAGCTTCAAACAATAGATTAGGAAAATCCTTTAATACGTAATTGATTCCGGAAATATCAGAACCCAAAACCGGAGTAGCCATACTCATGGCTTCCACTAAAGCCATAGGCATACCTTCTTTTCTTCCTTTATTTAAGGTAGGAATCACATACAAATCTGCATTAACCAAATAAGGCCGTACATCGAGTTGTTTACCCAAAAACTTAATTTGGTTTTGTTGGCCTTTTTCTTCAATTGATTTGATTAAATTTTTCGCATAATCACTACGTATATCCCCTACAATTTTGACTTCAATTTGAGCATCACCTAGCAGTTCCACCGCTTCCACCAATACTTCTATGCCCTTTACCTCTACTAAATTGGCAACACTTATCACTTGAAATTTATCACTAGGTCTTTTCTTAAATCCCGCAGGACTATAATAGTCGGTATCAATTCCTAAGGGGATTAATTGCTGGTCTTTTTTCTTGGGAAAATAATTCACCATCTCATGATTAATGGTGATGATAAAATCACTCAAATAGCTTTTTATTTTCCAATGCTTGTTCCCCCAACTCATGGCTTTTTTGGTATAGATATATTTGGCACCTCCCCATATAGTCGCCAACACCTCCGTCCAATCGCTACTCCAATGCCAAGAATGCACCACATCAAATTGATGTTGCCTTATAAAAGATGCTATTTTTTTAATCCTACCATACAAACTTAAATAGGGTCGATAATGGGTGGTCATCGGCTGTATATAAATGGGCACACCTAATTCCTCCACTTCTTTAAAAAATATCCCTTGGCTATGTTCCACCGCAATCGTAGGTTCAAACCGGGAAGTATCCAAACCTTTTACCAAATCATAAACCACCTTACCACTCCCGGCCGTATCAAAATTAGGAATGGTAAATAAAATTTTAATTTTCTTCAACAAACCTATATATTTTCATTTTTTTTATTTCTTTCTTTATAAATTTTAGCCAATGCTTTTTAGGTAAATGAAATATCGAAGGTAACTGAACGTATATCTTTTCAAGGTTTTTTTTTCTATCTTCAAATTCATAACCAAAAAATATTGCATCTTCTCCAAAAAATTGATCAACCAATTTTTTTCTTTTTTTATTATAAAAAAAACTATAATGTTTATATTTTTTTTGTCCAATATTAGTTTTATTAAATTTAAAATCAGAACCTAAATTTAAATCCATTTTCAAAACATCTAAACCTTGCTCTATATTCTCTAGCCTAATCACTAAATCATAGTTTATTTTTTCCCCATTCAATAAAAAATACTCTTTCTGCTTTTTTAAGTGATCACCTCTATAAGCTGGTTGATTAGGGTCATTCAGGATTTCGAAAAACTGACCTTTTCTCTTTAAAAAATTAGAAAAACTATCCACAATAGTTCTACCTTTAACTACCCACAAATAATCAGAAACTGCCCTAGACCAAGGATTTCTAATGATTATAAATTTGTAATATTTCTCCCACTGTTCTTGGGTCATTTTATTTAAATCAATTAACTCTTGTGGGGTAGCATGCTGCAAATAAATCTTGTCTCTTTTATCCCAGCCATAAAAATTTTTTAAACAATCACCTCTAGTATTTCCTACATCAATTCCAAAAGCTTTTTCTATTGTTGAACCTGCACATTTAGAAATATGAATAAAAATAACTTTTCTTTTATGACAAATCATCTTTTAAATCTATTTAGAACCTTTTTCAAAAACCTTCTATCTTGAAATCTAATCCAATAAAAAACTCCAACAATGAAAAACTTTAATCCAGCTAAATGTCCCAACTCTAAATTTCGCTGAGTATTCATCGCATACCTAAAATCCTCCTGACTAATTAGCTCAGGAAATTCGTAATAAAAGTTTTTAATTAATTCCCTACTCGCTCGAAATTGCTTACTATGATTGGAAGTAACCGAATCCCTATTTGCCCTTCGGTCCAATCTTACCAATATTTTGGATATCCCTACAATTTTAGACACTAAAGAAAAACGTAAAACATACGTCCAATCCACACTAATACTTGGATGATGCTGCGTGAAATATAAGCCATTATCCACATGAACGGATTTTCTAAACATCATACAACTATTAACGACTTTTATTTGCTTTCTATAGTTTAACAAAAACATTTCTTTACCTACGGGATATTGCTTACCTGATTTTAATAATCCAGGAAATTCAAAGGTGATTTTGTTTCCATTAAAGAATTCTGACATTCCGGACACCAATCCTATAGAAGGTTCATCATCCAGTTTTTCCACTTGTAGCGCCAATCGATCTGGATAATAGTAGTCATCCTGTTCAGCAACGGCTATATATTCTCCGGAAGATTCATATACCAAACGATTCATTGTTGGTCCCAGTCCTCTATTTTTTTGGTTAATTAAAATTTTTAGTTGCTTAAATTTGTTACTGTACCTCTCTAGAATACTTTCCGAACCATCTCGGGTTCCATCAATGCAGGCAATCAACTCGAAATCTTGAAAAGTTTGTTCTACTAAACTATCCAATGTAGCTATCAAAGTTTTCTCGCCATTATAGATAGGAAGAATAACCGATACTCTCATATTAATTAAACTTTTTATTCCAAACCGAAAGAGTTAATAACATACTCACTGGATGCGAGTAATACACCGCATCTTCGCGTTGAAATTTCTTATAAAACTTTTCCACGATTTCTCGGGAAATAAAATCATTAAATTTTTCATCAAAAAGGTAACTCTCCAATTGTTGTTCGTTTTCTTTTCCTAGAAATTGAAGTTCCCAATTACGTTGAATAAATTTCTTTTGTTGAATTTTATTGATCCCCGCTTGTAATTTCCTACCTACTTTAAAAGGAAAGTTATAGGGCATTTTATTATATTGGTAATTATTTAAATTAAAAGGGCGTTGATCTTCCCAAATAATCTTCGCCACCTCTGGATTTCTTTTTTGAATATAGGCAATCTGCAACTTCCGATCTGCTAAATATTCCTCGGGTAGGCTACAGATAAATTTACACATTCGATGATCGTAATAAGGCAAAGTAATGGGATGCGCATGGGCAAAGACCGAGAGATTGGTCGACGTCCATCGCGGTGCCCAATATAAGGACTTAAACGCCCGCATTTTGGCGCCTACATGGTTTTTTATATTGATTTGAGACAACAAAGCTTCAATCCTCTCTTCTAAATAGTTTTCAAAATCACCCTCCAACTGCCAATCCCGCCAAAGGGATTTTCCTAATTCCAAACCGCCTTTTTTGATGACTTTTTTCTTCACCAAAGCAATCAAGTCTTTTTCCGTATAGCCCTCAGGTGCTCCTTTATCAAATAGTACGTCGCCCCAATGTCCCAAAGAAAAGGTTCCTTTCATTTGTTGAAATTCTGGGAGTACTGCCATTTGTCGGGGATGGGTAAACTCAGAAGCACATTGATTAATCTCTGCCAAGTCTTCAATTACATTCCATAAATATCCTTTTGGGATAAGAAATTCCTGAAACTCAAACTCACAAGCTTTTGCTATTTTTTGCGCAATGCCGCTTTCTGAATATCCCCCGCTAAATGAATAGCTATAGGAAGTCACCTTTTTCCCCAACTGCTTTAAAGCCACCGCTTGTGTACGACTATCCAAACCTCCAGAAATGGGAAGAATGGCTTGCTCGTCTCCGATTTGTTCGTCAATAATCTGCTCAAAAAGTTCCGTAAAATCATTCAGGGCTTCTTGAAAGGAATAGTTTTTTTTGGGGCTATAGTGCCAATCAAAATAGGAATAGCTGGAAACTAACTTTTGTTGTTCATCTACTTCATTACTGGTAGCCGGACACAGTACTTTTTTGTTACACCAATATGTATCTGTATCCCAAAAAAAACCAGTTGCAGCAAATAAACAAATTGCCCGGTAATCAAGGGATTGATGTTGATTGGTATAGGCAAATTGCGCTTGTACCGGAATAATAGGGGTTGTTATATTTTTCACTAAAACACTTTTACCGGATTTTCTACTAAAATTATAAAATTAAGGAAGTAAGGTATACATTTTAGTTCTATTTAACTTCCAAAAAGCTACTGAAAATTAAAATGCCAAAAAACAAAAGCTTATCACGACCTCTCGATATAATTTCAACTTTGCTATTATTCTTATCAAATCACTTGAAGTAACATTTTACTGTTTTCCCTTTAGTTCTGCACTACTTCTAACTTCAGGTTTTATAATTACTGCCTATTGCTAACAGTCAACTCAACAATATCCACTCACCTCTCACCTCTAAAATATCACTAACTGCTTTTAGCTTTAAGTTACTGACTGAAAAAAAGACAATTGATAATGACTACTGTTGAATGAAGACCTACCTATCATTTTGAGCTTTCCTACCAAAGGAAGGCAGATTCGAGAAATTTTTCTTAGACTTAACTTTCCTTCAAAAAATGGTTTTATCATAGCTTTCAGCTAATAACTATGGTTTACAAATTAATCGCTTAAATACAAGCTCAACCGCAGTCATATTTAAGATCGATACAGGTATTTGTTTAAAAACTAACATAATCTATGCAATATTAAGTATACTGTTTATAAGCATTTAATACTTTTTTATACAGTTGTTCCATGCCGACTACCATTTGTTCTTCATTAAATTCACGTTCCACTTTTTGACGAGCAGCTTGCCGAATTTGTTCAATTTCTGACTCGGATAACCTTACGAAGGCTTGTATTTGATCTGCCAGTGCTTGAGGATTCCGTCGAGGAATAATCCATCCTTCTTGTTGATGGGTAATCAATTCTTCCATCCCTCCACAATCGGTACTTATCACAGGTGTTCCCAATGCCATAGCTTCTACAGCGACATTGGGGATGCCCTCCTTAATACTGGTAATTAACGAAAGAGAAGCACTAAAAACTTTTTTTTGTACTTCCTCAAAAGGTAGTTTTTCTGTAAGGCTTATAAACGAATTTAATCTAAAAAAATTAATTAAATAAATTAGTTCCTCATTTCCAGCAGCTCCAACAATTATATAGTGAAAATTAATATTTTCTTTTTTTAAAATAGCACAGGCTCGAATAGCCATTGAATAATCTTTGATCCAATGTGCTCTCCCTACCGAAATAAGTTCCAAACGATTTTTTTTTCGATAAGAAGTTAGGACAGGAAATTTTTTCAAATCCAATCCGGTATGGACTACTTTATCAATTCTAGTAAAAGCTTCTCCGACTTTTTTTCCGTTTTCAGAAATCGCCTCAGAAACCGAATGTAAGCCACTTAGTTTTGGATAAATTCTCTGGAGATAGGCATAATTTTTTGTATTAATAAAAGGTCGAATATTAGTATGATATCCTCTTTGGCTTAAGATTATAGGATAAGTTTTATGTTCTAAATAGGGTTCTAACCAAGGTAAAACTGAATTCCATTGCGCATGAATCACATCAGGATTAATTTTCTTTAATACTTTTGCTAAATTTTTAGCCTGTAGCTTTTTTTTATCAAAATTGAAAAGATTTTTGAGGGCTCCCAAGCCTTGTAAAGCTAAACTTTTAGTAAGTAATTCTAATTTATCTTGATTACTTCCTAAAGATTCATAATGAACACTCTCTACCGGACTAGGATTGTAAAGGTTAAAACCTAACACATACACTTGATGTCCCTGACTCACTAAGCCTTTTATCAATCGGCGAATAAACGTAGTAGTTTGAAAACTTCCATCAAAAATGACTATTTTTAACTTTTTTTGCATTAGGAAAATAAGCTTTTATAAAAACTTTCTATTTTTTCGGCTATTTTATTCCAATCATAATTCAAGCTTAATGCTCTAGATTGCTTTCCTATAGCTTCACACATTGCCGGATTACTTAACAAATGAAGGGCCGTAGCTATGAATTTTTGTGAGTTTTCTTTAGGTATCAAAAAATTGCCAGTCCCTTCTAAATAGGTTCTATTTCCTCCTACATCTGAAGTAATAATGGGTAAACCACATGCTATTCCTTCTAATATAGAATTACAAGCTGTACTGTCTAACATAGGTAAATACAAAAAACTAGCTTTCTGATAAAATTTCTTAAGCGTAAAATCATCAATACCGCTATGAATGCTAACCTTAGTTGATTTGATATTTACTTTATGTTTAAATTCTTTTTTTAAAATAATATCAAGGGAAGCTTCTTTGTTCTCTGCAAGTATAGTCGGCATAGTATTATTAAGCATTTCAAAATCCCTTAAATGTTGTCCTACAAACAATATTTTTTTTGAATGAGGTTTTTCTTTTAAGGGCTCAAAAAAAGCTGTATCTACGCCATGAGGAATATATTCCACATGTTTCAATTTTAACCATTCTTTAATAAAGTCAACTTGGTTCCTACCCACACAAATTGCCCCATTTAATTTCTTTAGATAAGTTGTATTTTGAATTGTTTTTTCTAGCACTTCCGGGGGCTTGTGGAAGCTAGCACAAAACTTAAGCTGTTCTCCACCTATTTTATATTTAATTAAATATCGAATATCACGTTCTCCATTTAAATAATGAATGATAGTTGGGTTTTCTTTAGAAAATTGATTAATATTTTTCAGTAACTCTATCTCTTTCTGTACACTTTGAGAATTATATATGCCTGCTTTTTGACTGGAAAGTTCACCTAAGCATTTAGCCAATTTATAGGGAATTTGTGGTTTACCCTGAATAACTTGTACATCCCCCATAAAATCAATTAAACATGCATAGCCGGAATAACCTGAATGATGGGGTGAGCGATGATGGATAATATTTTTTTTCAAGGTTTTAATTAATTATAGTGATCTGTTCATCAATTCCAATATACGCTTTACATTTTTCTCAGGGGATACATGCTCTTCAAAATATTTCCTTGCATTAGCAGATAATCTATCTCCTAAGTAATCATCCGCTAAAACAAGTTTTATATTGGCAATTAACTCTTTATCTGAATGAAAATATAAAAGATGTTTTCCATGTTCCAAAGGCGTAGGAAGTTCTGTAGATAAAGGTTCGGCAATAATAATTTTTCCCTGAGATAAATATTCTGCCATTTTCCAAGCCGGTGAATTTGCTAAGCCTCTTGTATAAATTACAATTTTTGCTGACTTTAAAACATCTAAATATTCTTCTGGATCACTTGGCACATTAGATAAAGCATCGCTATATTTTTCATTAAAGAATTTAGATTTGATAAATCCTCCACGAAAATGTTCTGGGAATTCTTTTTTTAATAACTTAATAATATAATAGCGTTGTTCGTGTATATTAATTACATCTTGTTGGTTTTCTTTAAAACAACGCGTTTGAAATAAGATAATAGACTCATTCGATTTTTGGAAATCTTTAAAACGCTTAAGTTCCCTTCCGGTCTTGATAAACTTCCAATGGTTTTGTTGAGCATACCAAGTATGTATCCATCTTTTTCCAATCGAGCGATCTAACTTAGTATTAATTTTCAAATTACTCCCAAAAAGTCCTAATAAAAAAGAAAGCTGAGAGTTTTGATGGATTGAACGTACCCCAAAACATAAACCTAACGGATATATTTTATGTTGGAGATTTCGAGGTAATTTTTCCACATACTTAGACTCAAAACTTCTTTTAAAGATAAAATCACATTTTTCTATAGCTTCTTTTGAAAACTGGTTAGCAAAATCATATAAATCAGTTGCAAAAAATAATTTTTCTTTACTATCCAGATTGATTAATTTATAGAAGGAAGTTTTAGGATGGGGCCTATTATCAACATTTAAAAGATTATTCTCAATAGCATACCTTCCTAATCTTCTTTGAGTAGTTAGTACTACCTTAACTTCAATAATCCCATCGGCTTCCAACTCAAATAAACCGGTTTGTATATAAGAAGAATGATTAAGTTCTTGTGGTGTATAGATAATGATTTTAAATTTAGCCATAGAACTGCTTATTGCTTTTGCTTTAAGGCATCTTCCACAGATTTCTTTAAAACTTTATAGGTAGCCTCAATACTATAATATTTTTTTGCAGTTTCAGCTGCTTTTTCTTTCATAGATTTTAATTCTGAAACATTTTGAATTAAATCAAATATTTTTTGAGCGTAACATTCTTTTTTACAAACATATCCATTCTCTCCATTACAAATAACTTCTTCAGGGCCAACTGAACCTTTAATTGCAATAACTCCTGTACCACAAGCCATAGCTTCAACCATCACCATTCCAAAAGATTCGTGTTCACTAGGCAATAACAACAAATCTGCTTGTTGATAGTGCTCGACCAAATCTTTTTGCTTTTTAGATCCTAGAAAATTAACGTTCTTTTCTATTTCTAAGCTATGAATTATTTCTATTAATTCTAACTTATAATTGGTATCACTATTAAAACCTATAATATCAAGCTGTACATTTAAACCTCTGTCCTTTAAAAAACAAACTGTTTCTATAGCAATTTCAATACGCTTCAATCTAGAAATCCTGCCTACATATAAAAGTTGATAAAGTTGACCTGAATTCGTGTCAGAAGTCAACTTAGCCTTAAATAGAGAAGTGTCAATACCAAGGGGCAATACCCTAATATCAAGCTTTGCAAATTCGCTATCTTTTTGTAATTGTTTTTTTTGTGATAAGGTATGAACTAAAATATGATTTGCATTTTTATAGTACTCTAACGCCACTCCTTTCAAAGACATATTTACACCTCCTATCATCGCAACATAGGGCTTAGACTTAGCCTTAAGTTTCTTTGCATACGCAAAAGTATAACCACTACCATGACCAGACATATTAATTATCGTGACATCACTTACTGGAGCTATTTCATGAAATTTTGAATATTGTTTTCGCCAAGCTCCTTTTTTTATTAACGGATAAGTAACCGGCCAAAACCTTTTGGTTAAATTTTTAATCTTTTTTTTGTATGGAAAATATCTTTGAGTGAAATAATCGATATATATATTATATCCATCATTTTGAAGTTTTTGTAAAGCTAGTTCTTGAGATTTACTATGGGAATAATATAAGTCAGACTCTTTTATACCGATAGCTTCTGCTGAAAAAGGGTGCAATAAGGAAATTTTCATTATCTCAAAAAATTATCTATCTGCAATTTAATTTTCTGTAAAAAATTTAAATCAGAATTATTTACTACTTTTTGTTGAATTTTATCATAAAGTCTTAAATCGTATTTAATAATCTCATTCAGCAATTTTTTATCATAATTATGTTTTTCATTTTTCTTTGTAGAAACATTTTTTTTAATATAACTAGTATTCTTCCAATTAAATTTTTTATTGAAAAAGAATAATGACTCGTCAAATTTCTCCATATCCAAAAAAATTATTTTCTCACTATTACTTAAAGCTTTATTGAAAATATCAGGAGAAACTTTCATTTTTTTCTGTAAAAAAAAGTCATGAGGACCTGCTAGCTGCCGAGTTAATAAATTATCTAAACCAGTCTCTAAAAGTAATTCCAAATAAATATTAAAATCAAAATTTGAATTCTGTAATTTTTTATAAAAAAAACGCCCGTTTTTATGATGTTCATTAAAGTCTGAAATAAGTCTTTTCTTCGGTTCTCTCAAAAATGAAATATAATCTACTTTCTCATTTATTAGCCTATGAACACCATAACCTACATGACCACCTATAAAATCAATTTTTGAAGTATCACAACCATTTATATTTTTCACAATATTATTTAGCAGCTCAGGAGCTGTTTCATATCCTCCTGGCAAACGGATTGCAATACTTTTATTACTACTTAGTTTTTCAATCAAGTATTTTTCTTTGGATAAAAATTCAGCTTTAGGTTTTAAAAAAAAATCATGATTTTTTTTTACAATCTCATAAAATGTGGTCCCCGCTGTTTTGGGAATATGAATAAAAAAAATCATAATTAAGCTTTTTTCTTTATATGAGATCTATAGGCTTCTATTGGATAATCTATAAAATGAATTAATAGAAATGTAAAGATTATAAGAAGTAAAAAATAAAATGGTAATGCTGCACTGGTCAACTTAAAACTATTATTAATTCCCCCATAACCTATGGAGAAAATATAAATAAGAGCCACTAAATAATGACTAATATAAAACGGATAAGAGTACATCCCTATGTAATTATCAACTTTTCTTATTTTTTTAGAAGTATTTAAATTAAATAAAATTGTTATTAATAAAAATGCTAAAATTAAATTTATATAAATTGAAATATCTTTAATTAAAAATTTCTGAATATCACTACTAAAAAATCCATTTATATAAAAAGAAGTTACTAAAAAAACAATTATTATTTTTTTTGGTTTGGTAAATAAGTTAAATTTTTCTTTATACCAATACATTAATGCCCCAATAGAAAAAGCAAGTGAAGCAGCAGGGATAGCACTATATCTAAATGTAGCAAGATCGTAAAATAAATATGTAAAGATATAGTAAGCTACACTTGCAAAGAACCAAAAAATTGTTATTCTTTTATTTTTAGAAATACCTAATGAGATTAATAGATAATAGACTAATTCATTGGTTATAGCCCAAGAGGGAGGGATTAAACGTGGGGTTATACGATGAGGAACAATATTAGGAAAAATCATAGTTACATTAAAAACCCAATCACTAAGTGAATTAGGAAAAAACATAGCCGGATGTTTAGGTAAGTAAGCAGGGACAATAAAAAGTACTATTATAGTTATAAAACCTACTATCCAATAAATCGGAAATAGCCTAAGAATACGATTGATCCAAAAAACTTTAAATCCCTTTATACTATAACCATATTTTTCATTGACCACTAAGGTCATTAAAAAACCGGAAAGCATAAAGAAAAAAGTAACAGAATAATTTCCTAATGTTGGAATATTAAAAATATGTAATAGAATTACATTTATGGCTAATATTGTTCTTAGTATACCAAACATATCTTATAGTTTCCTTTTAATTTTTTTTAACCATACCTTTCTCTTCCTCCTTCTTTCTTTTACATAATAACCATTTAAAATATTAATAAATGTTCGTTGTAGTTTTTTAAACAAACTATGCCTTTTATAGTGCATCCCATTAAAAGAAATATAAAACTTTTCAGCATCATCTTTGTAGGCTATTTCAGAATACTTCATTGTACGTTTCCAATTGATAAAATGTAAGTACATAACTTCTTTTTTAGTTATAGCGTCTTTTACCTTACCCTCTTCCCATATCCATTTATCAAACTCATATTCTTGATGAGCTCTACCTTTACTATCGCTATTTAATAATATTTTAGCCCAATAAACTTTAACATCCTGACCTTTTTTAAAAGATTTATTTTTTAAAAATTCTGTCAATATTTTTTCATCTGTCCATTGAAATTTAGGATGTTCAAAAAGTTTTTTATAATTGGGTATTTCACGGTATAATTTGTTTAATTTTTCTGAATTTCTAAACAAATTAAAATGACCCGATATAGCCTCCTTTCGAGAGGAAATAATATCATAATTTTCTAATAGTTGTGGAGTGATAAATTTTCGAATATCTCCCCAAATGATATCCAAATCACAAAAACCCCAAAAATCATAAACTTCAACTTCCTCTGAAAAAATATGGGCATAGGCAGGTTTTAAATCGCAAAATTTTCTTGGAGTCAATGGAACTTCGCAATCAACAACCTCATTTACATGTTTATTTAAATTTTCTAAATTTGTTTTTAGAAATTTTATGTTTTCAGGATGTTCTTCCGGAATCTTACAATCAGTAGGACATAACCAGTTGATACTTGGATTATACTTTATTGATATTAAATGAGCTTCAAACCATATCGGCCATTTTCCAAAATAAGGTATGATAAGCAGAATTGATTTCATCAATTAAAATGTATATTTAAATAAACAAATATCTTTTTGATATACTTTATTTACAATCTCTTTAGTTTCTCGACTATAATAGCTTTTATAATTTTTATTTCGTATAGATTTATTAGTTTTCTTTAATTTTCTATTGATTCCTAATTTACTTGCAACATACATAAAATCGTTATCAAGGTTTTCAAAACGACCTATAAAATCCATATCTATCTCCCCGAATTTATTTTCTATAAAACTATATTGTGGCTGAAAATGTAATGAGTTATGAATGTTTTCTATAGTGAGCCATTGTTTCACAAAATCTTCAAAACTTTCATAATGCATAATGTTCTTCTCTGCCCAAATACGGTCTTTCTCTGTCACCCCCCCTTTTTTTAAAAAAAAATAAGTAGAAACCAATCGATCCCACGGATTCCTAACGAACGTAAACTTAAAATACTTTTTGAATGTTTTAGGAGCAAATAAATCTTTGTAACTTTTAATTTTTCTATGACTCCCCCCGGTATTTCCAAATAAAGTATAACATACAGATAATCCTGCATTTTTAGGTATATGTACAAAAATGCATTGATAATAATCTAAAGCTGCAATTGAAGAATGAAATTGGGGATTTAAATATTGATCAGGCTTAAATTTTCTAATATTTCTTTTTCTCCTCACATAGTCCTCAATATTTACTTGTACTGCCTTTGGCAAAAGTTTTAAAATTTTTCTTTTATATCCCATTTGCTTTTCTTATCGATTATATCATAATAAAACGTATTCAAATCTTAAGTATAATTAATGATATAAGTATATACGGCTTAATTGTTATCATTTTTTTCTATATGTTTTTTAAGTTCACTCAAATCTTTTTGCTCTTGAATAGTTTTACTCCTAATATTTTTAAGTTTGTTTAAGGTTTCCTCTATAAATTGAGGGTTTAAGAATAAATGCAAAATTCTTTTAGCAAAAAGTTCTGAAGAATTTTCCACGAAAAGTCCTTTATTTGTAAAATGTTCTAAACCTTGTGCCCCGACTGAAGTGGAAACAATAGGCAAACCATATTCAATAGCTTCTATATTCTTTATTTTAACACCTGATCCTTCTAATAATGGGGAAATAGCTAGTTTAGCCTGACTATAAAATAAAGATAAATCATCCACATATCCTAAAAATTCAATATTTTCATCTATTTCTAAAAATTTAGGATCAATATATTTTTTAACATTACCCAAAACCTTTAATTGGATATTATTTTCTTTCGGTTCTAAGCGAGGCCATACATGTTCTAAGAACCATTCTAAACCATATACATTGGGTCGATAATTAGATCCTGTAAAAATAATTATATTAGATTTTATTCTATTCTCTATGAAGGGTTTTGATATGTCCTGTTTAATTTTAATTAACGGATATAAATCTATAACATTGGTATTAGATAAGGATAAATTCTTAAATATATTCTTATCACGTTTACTTATTGCTATCACTAGATTTGCCATACCGAGAAGCCGCTTCTCTTCTTTTGCCGTTAGTGAACCAAAATAAGAGTCACTTCTTCCCACAGAAAAATGTTGATGCCATACATCGTGAGTAATAATAGTTTTAGTACCGGAAAAAAAATGTAATGCTTCAGCCAAATAAAAATAATCTACAAAAACAGCATCATATTTATCTTTAGGTATTTGAGCCAAAAAATCAGTTTCTCTTTTGGATATCGGACCAATATGTTTTTTAAAGTTTGATCGCTTTTTAAATTTGTAAATCCACTTATAGAAAAAAATATATTTTAATGAGAAATACATTTTAAAAATCTTGGTAAGGCCAGGGATAATTAACTTGTTAGAAAAATCTACAGAAATCGATTTTTTTTTCTTGTATGTTTCAAAATCAAGTTTAAGAAAAGTGACTTCGTAATCCAGCATCTCCACACGTTTCACTATATCCAAAAAATACCTTGAAGGAGCTGAACTTCCTTTTAAATCAAATCTTCTCGATATGAATAGTGCTTTCTTCAATACAACACTAGATTTTAGATTTTCATCCTTTCAAATTTAAACTTACAAACAAATGCAAATCAATACATTATAATTTATTTTAAGAAAAAAGTTTTAATTTCAAATAATTCAAGTTATTCTTTAAAAAAAATTTTATTCTAACTAACTCTATTTTATTCCATTTAAAATAATCTTTGTTTAACTCTTTTCTCTTTTTTTGATCTAATAAGTATAAATTCCGGTGTAATTCACGATTCATATCAGTAATTCTTTTCTGAAAAAAAGTAAAAACATTTTTATCTTTATAGTGTAAACGCTGAAGTACTTTTTCTAATTGATATCTATGCCATAGAATATAATATTTATCATTTTTTCTCGGGCTCCATACCCCTCCACTATGCTCCCTATACATTGCAGGTTGAATATCTTCCATATAATATCCTTTACCATATTTACCTAATATTGAAAATAAGAGCATGTCAGAATTAAATAAAGATTCTGAATTAGAAAAAATTTTTATTATTTCAGAATTATTTCTAAAAACAATACTAAGTGTTAACAACCAAGCTCCTTGTTTTAATTCTTGAGATGAATAAATCCTATCAACATTCAACCTAGGCTGTTTTTTTTGTTTTATAATATTTTCATTTTCATCTATAACGGTAGCATTGTGACAGCATACTACAAAATCTTTGTTCTTTTCTAAAAAATCTATTTGTTTTTGAAGTTTTAATGGATCTGTCCAATAATCATCTCCTTCACATAAAGCTATATATTTACCTTTACAACTCTCTAAACTAAAAGTAAAATTTGGCACCATACCTAAGTTTTCTTCTTGATTATAATAGGCCAATTTTATATGGGAAGGTATATCTTTAGTCGCACTAATGATTTCTTGATGAGTCTGATCAGTAGAATTATCATTAGAAATCACTAATTCTATCTTAAAATTAGTTTTTTGCCTAAGAACCCCTTCGATAGCTTTTCTTATAAACTTTTCATGATTATAGGTAATCATGCATACCGAAAGAAGTGGAAGATCATTATCCTTCATCTTTACTGTATTTTAAAATTCTAGCAGGGTTTCCAATCATTACAGCATTTTCCGGAACATCTTTTACTACTACCGCACCCGATCCTATTATGGCTCCAGCACCTATCTTTATATCTGGATTGATGGTCGCATTAGAACCTATAAAAACTTCTTCCCCCAATTTACATCTTCCCGGAATGACGACTCCACATGCTATTTCAGAAAAATCACCAATTTCAGCATCATGACTTATACTTGTATTGATATTAATTAATACACCTTTACCAATTTTCACATCATTCGTGATGACTACTCCCGGCATAATAAGTGCCCCCTCCCCAATCGTCGTACCGAAATCACTAATTATACTTTGTTTGGAAATGACTGAAGTAAACTGACCGCCTAAAGATTTAAATTTTTCAAACATTTTTCTTCTTAACTCTGGGTTTCCTATACCGAGCGTAAATTTTGGATTAATTTTTAAATATTCTTGAGCTTCTTGATAATTAGTAATAACATCAAATTTATCATAAAGCTTCGGAGGAATATCTTTATTTATATTATCAAAAAAAGCGATGTTTAAATTATTAGCGTCATGATTATCTATTAACAAGCCAAGTAATTCTTTGGCCATACTCTTTGCTCCTACTACTAACATGATAAGGATTGATTAATGGTTTGGACTATTAATTCTATAGTACTATTCTCAATAGAAGATGATAAAGGAAGACATAAAATATTTTTTGAGATATTTTCCGACACGGGCATTTCTATGTCTTTAACATACGGTAAATGATTAAGGCTTGGATAAAAATAGCGTCGGGGATAAATTTCTTTTGAATTTAATGCCGTCTGAACTTTTAATAATTGTTCTTCCTTTTCGAAAATTACTGGATAATAACTGTAATTCCACTCGGTTCCTTTCCTTATTTTTATCTTTTTAATATAGTTGAAATCCAATGAGTTATCATAGCCTTTTACTATGGATTTTCGCTTTACTAAAATTTCTTCCATATAAGGTAAAACAGCCAAGCCCATAGCAGCTTGCAATTCACTCATTTTTGCGTTGATACCCAGACCGTAAAAGGATTCTGGCCCGTTATGTCCAAAATTATGATGGTAATACAATTGGTGCATTAACTCTTTATCTTTACAGAATAAAGCACCGCCTTCACCGGTATGAAAAAGTTTGGTGGCATGAAAACTACAAGTACTTACATCCCCATAATTAAATAAAGACTTATTTTTATACTTTACCCCAAAACCATGAGCTGCATCATAAATAACCGCCAATTGGTGTTTTTGAGCAATTCTTTGAATTTCTTCCACCGCACAAGGATTTCCAAAAATATGAGTAGCTAAAATAGCTGTAGTATCAGGGGTAATAGCTGCTTCAATTTTATTTTCATCAATTGTAAGATGTCCCGGATCAATATCCACGAAAACTGGGGTGCAATTTTCCCAAACAATACTGGAAGTAGTCGCTACATAAGAGAAAGGAGTGGTAATTACTTCTCCTTCTTTAGCTAATATCTTTAGTGCGATCTGTAAAGGTAAAGTACCGTTCGTAGTTGCTAATAATCGGTTTGAACCAAGATAATTTTGTAGCTTTTCTTCTAACTCAATTACCAATTGCCCCCTATTGGTTAACCAAGCAGTATCCCACACCTTTTTTAAAATCGCTTGGTATTCTTGTTGGGGAGGTAAAAAGGTTTGGGTAACGTTTATCATCAAGAGTTAGTTTTATTTAAATGAGGAAAAGTTTCATGCAAAGGTTTCTTTTCCAAAAATTCACACAATTGATGATAACTATTAGGTTGGGAAATATCTAAAGCTAAAAAATCTTGAGAACCTTTGAAATAATGTAATATATCTTCATTGTGGCGTTTATAATGCGTAATCAATAATGTTTTATTATATGGATCATTTTCAGGAGTTTTATAATTAACCCTATTGGCTTCCCACATAAAACCTTTATAACGATACATTGCATTTTGAAGATCTTCTTTATTAGGAATTCTATTTCCGTCTGCAAACAATTTTGAATGAAAGCTCGTTAAAGATTTATACCATGCTTCTTCTTCTCGATAAGTTAAAATAAACTTTGCATTAGGAAAATGTTGATGCAGAATTAACCAGGTGTATGGCCAAGAAAATGGTACATCTTGAAATGCTTCATATTTTTTACAATATCTAATAATAGGCTTCCAATTATAATCTTTATAATACTTGATCAATAATTCTGCTTCTTTTTGATTACCCAACTTATAGCCGAATTCTTTTAAGGCTTGTTCTAAACTTGTCGTTCCTGTTTTATTACGACCTATACAAAAAATTTTATTTTTTCCTCTATTAATCTTCAGCATTCCAAGTAAATTTTGGTTTTAATACTCCGGGAGATTTCCCCATCCATTGCCCTAAAGATTTTTCCTCTTGTATAATAGTGAATTGAATAGCATCAGGCTCTAAAAACAAAGCTTTTCTTCCATTAGTAATCATTAAATCGATACTAAAATTACCTTCGTTAAAGAAAAAATCGGGTAATAACATTTGTGTTTTTTTTGTGCCTGTAAAACTCATATCGACATTACCCATATTAGAGTTATTCACAAAAATAAAATTTCCATCTCCATCTTTAAAACGAAAAACCACGACTATTTCTTCATTAGTTTCTTTATTTATTGATGTTTCCAAGACTAGTCTATCTTCCCTTGTAATTGGTTCTTTGTAATTTTTAGTTTCAGCTTTTATCCCAACATAATCAATTTTAAAAGATTGCTTCTCAAAATATTCTTGATCAAAATATCTCAGCGATGTACTCCCTTCCGCATTATCTAAGTTTAGGTAAAAATTAACGGCTTGATCAGTACTACCTTCAAAAACAGTTGTACCGTTTTCCAATACGATAGCTCGAGTACATAAACTTTTCACGGCTGCCATATTATGACTCACAAACAGCACCGTTCTTCCTTCTCCTTGAGAAATGTCCTGCATCTTCCCAATGGCTTTTTTTTGAAACTCGGCATCGCCTACGGCCAAAACTTCATCGATTACTAAAATTTCAGGTTCTAAATGGGCAGCTACCGCAAACGCTAAACGTACCCGCATCCCACTACTATAACGTTTAACAGGGGTATCTACATACATCGTACAACCGGAAAATTCGATGATCTCATCGATCTTTGCATTCACCTCGGCTTTGGTCATCCCTAAAATAGCACCATTTAAATAAATATTTTCCCGTCCCGTCAGTTCTGGATGAAAACCGGTCCCCACCTCTAACAAAGAGGCTATACGACCTTTGGTTTTAATACTTCCCATGGTTGGTCCAGTTACTCGGGATAAAATTTTAAGTAAGGTAGATTTACCGGCACCATTTTTCCCGATGATGCCCAGCACTTCCCCTTTTTTTACCTCAAAATTAATATCGCGTAGTGCCCAAACATATTCCTCTTTCGCTTGGCTACTGCGATCATTAACCGCCCCTACTTTAGTATAAGGATCTTCTTTTCTTCTTATTTTATGCCAGAAGCGGTTCAGGTCATGGGAAATAGTGCCTGTACCAACAACACCCAATCGGTATTGCTTACTGATATTTTCTGCTTTAAGAATAACTTCACTCATCAATCCTGCTAATTATTCGTTCTTTTTTCTTTTACTTCTGTATAGTTTCTTACCAAAGAAACAAAAAAATAGTTCTTATATATGTCGATATAATTTTAGTTTCGCTATCGTTTCCCTAAAATCACTCGAAGAAACTTTATATAATTTATTAACTTTAAATTTTAAAAACTTACACTCAACAACTCACGTACTACTCTAAACTGTATCAATAAAATTCTTCTCCGTACGGTTAAAAATCACTAAACCAATTAAGAAAATCACTACAGAGAAAACCAAAGCATAAAAAAACCCTCCCCAAGTGAAAGTTCCAAAATCTAACGTCATATAACGAAAGCCTTCGATAATCTGAGTAATGGGATTATATTCAAATACCCAAACAAAATGGGGCAATTTTTCTTTAGCTGTACTCAGCGGAAAAGGAACCGCTGAAACATACATCAGCAACTGTACGGCAAAGGTCACCAAAACCGTTAAATCCCTGTATTTGGTGGTAAAAGCCGAAATTGTCATCCCTAAACCTAAACCCATTAGCGCCATCATCAACACATAGACTGGAAACAAGATCAAATTCCCGTTGGGCTGTACCTCTTTTCCTATCGCTAGATAGTACACATAAAAGCCAATAAAAATCAGAAGTTGAATGCCAAACTTTAATAGATTAGAAATTGTGATAGATAAAGGCATCACTGCCCGAGGAAAATAAACCTTTCCAAAAATATTGGCATTTCCTGTAAACACATTCGAGGTTTTCGTCAAACACTCCCTAAAATAATTCCAAGCTGTAATTCCCGCTAGATTAAACAAAAAACTGGGAATTCCCCCAGTAGTAATTCCTCCCACATTGTTAAAGACCAAAGTAAAGATCACTGAGGTAAAAAGCGGCTGAATAAAAAACCATAGGGGCCCCAAAATGGTTTGCTTATATACAGTGACAATATCTCTTTTGACAAACAAGAGCAATAAATCCCGATACCTCCAAATTTCCTTCAGGTTGAGATCGATAAGCTTTTTATGTGGCGTAATTTCATATAGCCATTTTCCGTGCTCACTCATACTTTTTTATTACTTTACCAAGTTAAAGAAAGAAATTTGTTTTGATCCAAAAACATTGAAATATGCTAAGCCAGTTACACCTATTTTAAGCTCTTTAAGTATTTTTATCTCTTTTTTTAAATAGACGTTTCATCCAAGAAGCTTTGGGGTCTTCTTCATGATAGCTATTTCCGTAAGCCCCATAACCATAGCCATAGCCATAACCATAACCATAGCCATATTTGGCCTTTTGTTGAAAATAATTAAGAACTAAACTAATATTTTTCACTTCCCCTTTGGCATATTTTTCATTAATCATCTTGAGCATGCCCTCTTGGGTATAATTTTGACGTGTTATGTATAAATTGGCATCGGCATAACGAGTGAGGTTTAAGGCATCGGCGACTAAGCCTACAGGAGGGGTATCCATAATGATATAATCATAGTCCTTTTTCAGTTCTTCCATTAACTTCTCCATACCCTCTCCCATCAAGAGTTCTGAAGGGTTCGGTGGGACAGCCCCGGCGGTAATTATATCCAAATTTTGATAATTGGTAGGCTGAATAACTTCAGTTAATGTTTTCCGCTCCACCAAATAGTCCACTATTCCTACCGAATTACTGATCTCAAAATCATTAAAAATTTTAGGCCTCCGAAGATCTAATCCCAATAAAATGGTTTTTTTACCACTTATGGCAAAAACCGAAGCTAGGTTCATCGAACAAAAAGTTTTTCCTTCCCCACTTACCGAAGAGGTAATCAATACGGTCTTGGTTCCTTGAATTTCCTTTTTTCGGTAAATAAACTGCAAACTTGCGCGTAAACCTCGGAAACTTTCTGCAATGGATGATTTAGGCTGGTTATAGATCACTAAATTGCTTTTTTGCTTACTTTTCCCGATAATCCCTAAGATAGGAATAGGCGAAAGCCGCTCCAAATCTTTCAGGGTATTGATTTTATTATCTAAAAAGACCAACAAAAAGACAAAGACCAAAGGTACGCTTAGTCCAAAAATAATAGCCAACGCATAGTTTAAGCCAGTATTCGGACCTATTTTGTACCCTCCGGTATCTTTGGCTCGATCGATTACTTGAACATCGCTAACATTAGCGGCCTTTACCAAACCGGCTTCATTACGCTTACTCAAAAATAATTGATAGGTTTGTTCACTAATCTCATAGCGACGTTGTATTTTTAATAAATCTTGTTGTTCCTTAGGCAAACTACCTGCTTGGCTTTCTAATTTTGCGATTTCCTGTCGGATTTGATTAAGTTGACGTTGAATAATTTTTTTAGAACTTTCGATATTTTCCAATAAAACCGTTTTAGTAGCGTCGATTTGACGATCGATATCTGCATAAGCGGGAAAATCTTCTTTGACCGAATATTTATAGGAACTCCTCTGTTCTGAAAGTGCGATAATTTTAGAAACAGCAGTTGTTATACTTGGCTCGTCTATTCCAGAAACGGAAGGTGCCGGTACATTTGAATAATCGGATCGGGAGCGTAAATACTCCTCAAGGATCTGGTAATAATCTAAGCGACGTTGCAAGTCCCGTTCTTCTACATCTAAAACATTCAACTGTCCTTTTAAGCTAGAGCTTTCTTCAGTTAAGTCTAAAATTCGATTTTCTTGCCGAAACTTGTTCATCTCTTCCTCTACCCCTTCCAATTCTCTAGCTTTAACGGCTAAACTACTATCGATAAAGCGAATAGTTTTAGTAGCGAAGAGGTTTTTCCGATGGAGCATATCCCGACTAAGAACCTGTGCGGTAGTATTTAAATAGTCAACAATTTTCTTTTTATTATTATCCATCAAGGAAAGCTCCAAAACCGAGGAATTTTTTGATTGGTTATTAACCCTTATCGTCTGATATTGCTTAACGACGGAATCAAAGTTTAAAAACTCAACATAATACACTTCCCCAACCTGAGGCGTACGGTTGGCAGGTATTACCTTTCCTGAAAAGAACGGTAAATCAATTTCCTCACCCAATCGATAAGTTTTCTTAAGCTGCTTTGGTAAAGGTACCTGATAAGTCGTTTGATCGGCATAAACCATGGCTTTCCGGGTTTCCGGAGCTTCTTCTAATTGTAAAAATAGCTCGAAATTTTGCGCATCTAAAAAGCGAATCCCTATAGGAGTATCCAAGACCTGTCCTTTAAGACTATCGATGGTCACTTTAAATGGGGATTGGCCGTATACATCCACTTTTTGGTATTCTCCCTGTTTTAAGTATTGGATATAAAATTGTAGTTCTTCCACAACCTTTTCGTTATGGGAGCGGGTCTTTAGAGTGGTCACGGCAGTATTCACTTTATCGGAAATGCCCCCCCAATTAAAGGTTAAACTGGTATTGGAAGTAAAAAAAGGATTTTGATCGTCTTTAATGCTAATCAACGAACTGAGTTGATATACCGGTAATTTACGGACATTGATATAATAAGCAACCCCTAATCCTATAAGTACACTAATCACAAAGAGGTACCAATAACTAAGTATACGTAGCAAAAAACCTTTAAAATCAAAACTTAGACTGGGATCTTGTTTATCAAATTCTTCTTCCATAAACCTATCTATTTACTCGTGTTGAAAGTAATACTAAGGAAGTAATAAGTCCCACTACAGATGCTATAGTGGTAAAAGTTGATAACCCAGTTTCTCCGGTACCTAACGATTTTTGGGGTAAAGGTTTCACCATAATCAAATCGTTGGGTTGGATATAGTAATAAGGGGATTGAACCGCATCAATATCGGTTAAATCAATATGGTGAACTTTATGTCCGCCTGGATACTGGCGCAAAATCATCACATCTGTCCTATCTCCGGTCATCTTGATATCTCCGGCATTGGCAATAGCTTCCATTATACTCACTTCATCTTTATAAATCACTTGGCTACCAGCTCCTATTTCACCAATAGTGGTATAGCGGATTCCCGCTAACTTGACAGTAACAAAAATATTGGCCTCTTCCCGAAAGTAATCTTTCAATAACTTCGCTTCAATTTTTTTACGAATTTCTTCGGTAGTATAGCCCAAGACATTCATTTCTCCAATAGTAGGGATACGAATATTCCCATGCGGATCTACTCGAAAACCATCATAATACAATCGCTGTTCCCCGGTCGCATTGGGATTGCCTTCATCAATAGGGTTAAACATTCCCACCAATTCTTGGTCCAAGGCTTTAATACGAATACTCAGCAGATCGTTTACCTGCACTCGGTAGGGTTTTTGTACCCGTTGTACGGCGATGAGACTATCCAATTGTTGGCCGTGTTGTTGCAGGTAGGTAAGTTTCTCTGTACTAATACAGGAGCTGCAAGCAATTATCAACACTAATAACAACAAGAAACAATTATTTTTCATCGACTAACCACTCTAAGAATGAACAACAAATATAGTTTTTCAATACAAATAAAAAAACTTCGCTTTCCGTAAGTCAACTATTTCCCGTTATTTTGTACAAAAATTAAGAAATTGAACTACGCTTCTATTGAACAGATTTCCAAAGCCTATGGGGAACGGATTATATTTCAAAATATATCCTTTGGTATTAATGCCGGCCAGAAAATAGGACTTATCGCCAAGAACGGAACCGGAAAAACCTCACTCCTCAAGATCTTATCAGGGCAAGACCATCCTGATGAAGGTGAAATAAATTATCGAAACAATATAAAGATTTCCTTTCTTTCCCAAGAACCCGACCTTGACGAAAATTTAACGGTCGAAGAAACCATTTTTGCTTCAGAAAATGAAATTTTAAAGGTGATCGCCCAATATGAGAAAGCCTTACAACATCCTGAAGATACCGAAAACTTCCAAAAAGCCTTCGATTTGATGGAAGCCAAACAAGCCTGGGATTTTGAAACCACTTACAAGCAAGTGCTTTCTAAATTAAAATTAGAAAAGCTCGATCAACGAGTCAAACTGCTTTCCGGTGGACAAAAAAAGCGTTTGGCCCTTGCTACTCTTTTATTGGATCATCCTGACCTGCTTATCTTAGATGAACCCACCAACCATTTAGACCTAGAAATGATCGAGTGGCTGGAAGAATTCTTTAAAAAGGAAGATATTACCCTCTTAATGGTGACGCATGATCGTTATTTTTTAGAGCGCGTCTGCAATGAAATTTTAGAATTGGAAAACGGGGTACTTTATAGCTACAAAGGGAATTACAGTTATTATTTAGATAAAAAAGAAGCGCGAGTAGAAATTGAGAAAACCAATACCGATAAAGCGCAACAATTGTATAAAAAGGAATTGGATTGGATGCGGCGCCAGCCCAAAGCTCGTACCTCCAAATCGAAATCGCGAATTGATGATTTTACAGAAATCAAAGCGAAAGCCTCCCAACGTAGAAAAGAACATGAAGTACAACTGGAAATTAACATGGAACGCTTAGGCAATAAAATTGTGGAGCTCCATAACGTTTCTAAAAGTTTTGAAGATAAAATTTTACTGGATAAGTTTAATTACAACTTTCAACCTGGAGAAAGAGTAGGAATTATAGGAAAAAATGGTACCGGGAAATCGACCTTTTTAAACATCCTCACCAGTACTTTAAAACCAGATCATGGAAAATTGGTGATGGGAGAAACCGTAAAATTTGGTTACTACACTCAAAAGGGGATCCCTATTAAAGAAGGACAAAAAGTAATTGAGGTTATTCGGGAATTTGGAGATTATATTCCGCTTAAAAAAGGACGGCAAATTTCTGCCCAACAACTCTTGGAACGCTTTTTATTTGACCGTAAAAAACAATACGATTATGTGGAGAAATTAAGCGGAGGCGAACGAAAAAGACTATACTTATGTACAGTGCTCATTCAAAACCCTAATTTTTTAATTCTAGATGAACCTACCAACGATTTAGACATCGTTACTTTAAATGTATTAGAGAATTTTTTATTGGATTTTCCGGGATGCCTTATTGTAGTTTCCCACGACCGGTATTTTATGGATAAAATTGTAGACCACCTCTTTGTATTTCGTGGAGCGGGAGTCATTGAAGATTTCCCCGGAAATTATTCAGATTTTAGGGCTTATGACAAAAGTAAGCCTACAGAAATAACCCCACCAACCGAAACTAAAGATACATCCTCAAAGAACAACTGGAAAAACTCCAACGAAGATCAGAAATTAACTTATAACGAACAGAAGGAATATAAACGCTTGGAAAAAGAAATTTCTAAGCTTGAAAAAGAAAAAGAAAAGGTACAGCAGGAATTCTTAAGTGAACTTTCAGAAGAAGAAATCAATAAAAAATCTCAAAATTTGCAAAAAATTCTAGATGAAATAGAAAACAAAACCGAACGTTGGTTTGAACTTTCTGCGAAGATGGAATAAAACCTCATGGAGTTGTTAAGAACTTAGTTTTTAGAATTTAGTAATTGAAGTTTAGCACGCGGTGTTCAGTAGACAATGAATCAAAGACAGGAAAGTTAGAAGCTAAAATTAAACCCAAGAAACTTCAATTTTGAAAATCAACCTGTCTGAGTAGAGTATAAGGGTCAATTATAAAAGCTTCGCTAATTCATGCTGAACTTGCCTGTCGGGAGGAAGATGCCACATAGCCGAGTGATTGAAAGAGCTTTCTTTTTAAAAGTTCAGTCTGAATTCGACAGATCCCCCTTCGATCGGAATGACAGAGGTTTTCTGTATTTAGTGGACAATTGGCCTTATAAAAAGAATGGAAAAGATACTAGTTTTGAGTTTTTGATAGATGATAGGAGAGGTTTGCATATTGGAGATGAATGAATGGCTTTTGAAATTTAGGAATTCAGTTTTCAGCCCCCAGCTGAGTTTTAGTATTCAAGATTCAGTTTCGAGTATTATTAGCTACGCCGAACCACTTTGCCAGGTTTCAGGACCTGCCTACCGAAGAAAGGCGTAATGCAGGTAAGTAAAGAACCCTTCGAATGGAAATTCTGTACAAAAAAATTCCTCAGTTAGAAACCTCAAAACGCAAAATTTATTTCAAGGGAAGGATGTTACATTTATGGGATCTTCGGGTTTTAGGAAATCGATCCTAATGAACCTATTAGTTTGTTTGAACACCCCCTACTTCCGGCTCTTATATTTTAAACGGAAAAGATGTCAGTCAAATGAGTGATGATGAACTGGCCGAGATTAGGAATAAAGAAATTAGTTTTGTCTTCCACACCTTTAAATTACTTCCACACACTACCGCCCTAGAAAATGTTGCTTTACCAATGATCTATGCCGGCAAAAGTAAAGAAGACCGAAACAAACGCGCTGTCGAAGTCTTAAAAAATGTTGGTTTAGCTGACCGGATTGACCATAAACCCCATCAATTATCTGGTGGTCAATGCCAACGGATCGCTGTTGGTCGAGCTTTACTACACCATCCTTCCATTATCTTAGCAGATGAGCCTACAGGAAATTTAGATTCCAAAACCTCCTTAGAAATCATGAACTTATTCGATAAAATTCATGCGGCCGGAAATACGGTGATTTGAGTCACCCAAGAAAAAGATATTGCGGAGCACCCACACCGTATCATTCGCTTACGGGATGTAATGGTTGAAAAAGATGAACGAAAAGAGAATCTAATCACTTGATATAATTATTAATAAAGTTTTGTTTATCAGTCTTTTCCAACAAACCTTTTTTTAGCAAAAAATCTATCCAAACCGAAAATTTTTCAGCTCCCAAATAATTTAAATGACCTAAGTCTCCATACTCAGAATTTTTCAGTGGAAAATTTACAAAATCTAAAAATTCAACGTCGCTAAATTCTTTTTTTAATATATTCTGAAAAACCTTTTCATTCTTCATTGCACTACACTTAAAATGTTGTGGGGAACGAATTAAATAAACTTTTTTCTGCTGCTTTTTGCAAAAATCAATCATTTTCCTCAAATAGTATAAACTTAGTTTAGAAACAGGAAAGGAATCAATTGTATTTTCTTGCATATTGATTTTATCTGTACTGTATTTTAGTATGGAATCTGTGTTAAATCTTTTCAAATACAAATAGCCTCCCAATTCATCAGTTAAATCAAAATCATTTTTAAAAACTCTCAACAATTGCTTTTTTTTTGATTGAGATAAAGCATTGAGATAAGCAGCAGGACTATTGTTCCTCAAAATTCTTTGCTGTTCCTTTTCCAAAAATGCATCAGACTTAGGGTAACGATAATTCATATATTTCTCACCGAAAATCCATTCATCCATAGTCTCAGAAATTTGGTTATTGGTGAATTCGATAAAAATATTTTGAATTGAATCATTATTTAAAATAATATTTTTAAGCTTAGGATACGTATAAAAATAAGACTCTCCAGAACTTGAAAAATTTTTAAATTCCTGAATCAGAGAATCATTAAAAGCACATTCAGGATGAGAGTGTCCAACAACTATGGATTTTGGCTGTTTTTTCAAGTCAAACTGTGATTTTGACCTCGTATAACTATTTAAAGTAAAATTAATGCCTAGAGTAAACATTAATAGGGTCAATAAATAGATCACTATTTTTAAAACGAATTTTTTCATTATCACCTAAAATTGAAAATAAATGAACTCCTGTTCCTGCCCACCAAAAATAAAGATCAGATAACATAAGAATAAGTAGAATAAATAATGAAATCTAAACTTTGAATATATCCTAAGACTTTCAATAGCGAATTGATTTCTCCTACCGATCCATTCAACAACTAATGCCACTACTAATAAAGCAATAAGATAGCTTGGCCGAATTTCAGGAACTCCTATTATAGAATCACTAAAAATTCCATTAATATACCCAAATGCATGCCCCAAATTCTCTGCCCTAAAAAATATCCAAGCAAATACGGTTAACCCAAATGTTACCCCTATTTGAAGAATTTCTTTAAAACTTGGAAGAGATTTATCATAAGCCACCACCTCCAAATGATTTCTGTTTTTGCCACTTAATAATAAGGGTAAAAAATAAAGCGCATTTAAAGCCCCCCATACGATAAATGTCCAATTGGCACCATGCCAAAACCCACTTACCAAAAAAATGATAAAAGTGTTTCTGATTTTCATCCACATTCCTCCTCTACTTCCCCCTAAAGGAATATATAAATAATCCCGAAACCAAGTAGAAAGTGAGATATGCCAACGACGCCAAAATTCAGCAATATCCCTTGAAAAATAAGGGTAAGCGAAGTTGCGCATCAAATCAAAACCGAAAAGCCGGGAAATTCCAATAGCTATATCGGAATAACCCGAAAAATCACCATAAATTTGAAAGGTAAAGAATACCGCTCCCAAGATTAACGTACTCCCACTATAATCTTCGTAATTATTAAAAATCTGATTGGCAAATTGAGCACAGTTATCTGCTATCACTACTTTCTTAAACAGGCCCCATAAAATCTGACGCATCCCATTGACCGCCAACTTATAATCAAACTTCCGTTTCCTATAAAATTGTGGCAATAAATGCGTAGCCCGTTCAATAGGTCCAGCCACCAATTGGGGAAAGAAACTTACAAAAGCCGAAAAAGCAATAAAATCCTTGGTAGGTGATAACTTTTTGCGGTAAACATCAATGGTATAGCTAAGCGTTTGAAATGTATAAAAACTAATCCCTACCGGAAGTACAATCTCCAAGCCTCGAAACTTTAAATCCTGCCCCAAAAAAGAAAAAGCCTGGACAAAATTCTCCAAAAAGAAATTGGAATATTTAAAATAGCCCAGAAAACCCAAATTCACCAAAATACTAATCCATAGGAAAAGTTTCTTCTTATTTTTGGAGTCATTTTTTTCGATAAGGATTCCCATCGTATAATCAACTACAGTACTAAAAAGAATCAGAAACAAAAAACGCCAGTCCCACATCCCATAAAAAATGTAACTGGCTACTACTATTAAAAGATTCTGAAGCTTCAGTTGATTTCTTAACACCCAATAAAGTGTAAACACTATAGGAAGGAAAATGGCAAAATCGATGGAATTAAATAAAATGGAACTTTTAGCATATCTTTAAACTTCAAAGCTAAAAATTTAATTGAAAGTGTTTCGTATTCTTTTTTTTTAAAATCGGAAAGCTATTCAACCTAAAGAAAAAGAAATTATCTTCTTTTAATTTTCCAGAAAAAACTAAAAAGTAGTAAGAAACTTCTATTTTTGCTATCCCATCAGCACTTAGAAACCATGTATTTTTAAAAACCTTTTTACTCTCACCCAACCCCTATTCCCTAACACCTAATAACTAACACCTAATACCTCCTATGTGGTTTCAACTAAAATCATATATTAAATTTTTGCTTTCTTCTCGAAATCAGCACGGCGTACATTCTCCTTTTGTGTACCGATTAGTCACTAAATGCTTTTATGATAAGGGAAATAAGAAAGCTTATCAAAAAATAGCAGATTATCGAAAAGAGCTTTTTAAAAATAAGGAAACGATTAAGGTAGAAGATTTCGGGAAAGGTTCTCGGGTATTTAAATCCGATGAGCGCCAAATTTCTGCTATTGCCAAAAATGCGGGGATTTCTTGGAAACGCAGCAAATTACTTTACCGACTTTGCACGTATTTAAATAGTAAGCAAAGTATAGAACTAGGGACTTCTGTAGGCTTGGCTACCGCAAGTTTAGCTACCAATACCAACAACAATGTACTCAGCATAGAAGCATGTGCAAACACCGCTGCTATAGCTAAAAAATACCTGCAAAAGCACGCATTGAAAAATGTAGAAATTCAAGTCCATAAATTTGAAGAAATACTCCCGAAACTTCAGCAAAAATATGACTTAGCCTATATTGATGGTAATCACAGTTACGAAGCTACCATAAAAAACTTTGAACTGCTTTTGCCGCTAACCCATAATAATTCTATATTCATCTTTGATGATATCTATTGGTCCCAAGAAATGCAAAAAGCTTGGAAAGAAATTCAACAACACCCTGAAGTAAGGGTAACGATTGATACATTTTATTGGGGATTGGTGTTTTTTAGAAAAGAACAAGCCAAAGAACATTTTAAGATCAGGGTTTAAAGAGGAGTAATCAGTGTTCAATATTCAGCTAAAGGATAAAACTATATCGAGAAGTAGTGATCATTTTCGGTTTTTGGAATTTGGTTGTTTCAGTTTACCATTATCAGATAAAAGCTATATGTTGCAAGTAGTTAGGAAGTAGCTTTTTTAGGGATTTGAAATTTCCATACAAAGCTGTAACAAAACTGAGCCAACAACGTCTTATGCACAGATACTATTTATATGGAGAAGGTTATCAAAATTAAAGACATTCGACGGGATTTTCAACTAGGTCAAGAAGTAGTTAAAGTACTAAAAGGTATTGATCTTGAAATTGAAAAAGGAGAATATGTTGCTTTTATGGGCCCCTCGGGTTCCGGAAAATCGACCTTGATGAACCTATTAGGTTGTTTGGACACTCCTACTTCCGGATCTTATATTTTAAATGGGAAAGATGTAAGCCAAATGAGTGATGATGAATTGGCTGAAATTAGAAACAAAGAAATTGGTTTTGTCTTCCAAACCTTTAATTTACTTCCGCGAACCACCGCTCTAGACAATGTTGCTTTACCAATGATCTATGCCGGCAAAAGCAAAGAAGACCGAAACAAACGCGCTGCCGAAGTCTTAAAAAATGTTGGTTTAGCTGACCGGATGGACCATAAACCCAATCAATTATCTGGTGGTCAACGCCAAAGGGTCGCTGTAGGTCGAGCTTTAGTAAACCATCCTTCCATTATTTTAGCAGATGAGCCTACGGGAAATTTAGATTCTAAAACCTCCGTAGAAATCATGAACTTATTCGATGAAATTCATGCAGCCGGAAATACGGTGATCTTAGTCACCCACGAAGAAGATATTGCGGAACACGCCCACCGTATCATCAGATTACGGGATGGAATGGTTGAAAAAGATGAAAGAAAAAATAAAGGTTAAACTTTTTAATTAACTAAAAACAAATCGCTTTTTAATTTTTGGATAAAAAATTTATTGAATTTTATTACTCCATTTTGATTTAAGTGATGCAAATCATAAAATTCTTGATCATCTTTTAAAAAATTCAAACTAGAAAAGTCAATATACTTTGTTTTCTTAAATTTATTTTCATATTCAATCATTAATTGATCGATTTCTTTTTTGTTTTCTATTTTAGAAAGCCTCTCTTTTGTAATTGGAGCAAAAACCAAGTAAATTTTCAAACCTTTTTCTTCAAGTTTCTCAAGAATCTTTTCAAAATAGTTTAAATTTTGTTTTCTATATTTCCAATCACCTCCTTCTAAATTGGATACTACCTTACTAGTTTTTTCATTATTTCGCTCAACAAACCCCCCTGAAACATATAAATCTTTTCCTTTGATATGATTTTCTTCATATATTTCTTTGATTCCCAAATCAATAAAAAGCCGATCGAACATACCAACAATTAAAGAATTATAGGTTTTAATATGGTTTGTAGCTAAAACCATATCTATAGTTTCACTTGTAATTTCATCATTAGCAATTAAATCTAAAGATGATTCAACACCATCAGAAACAAATGTGCCAGGGTAAACTTCAAAAATCACAATTTTTGGTTCTAAATCTTCTAAATATTTACTAACAAGAGTATAAGTTTGTAATGGTGTTTGAGCACTAGAACCTAAATTAAAGCTTGAATATCCTTCAGCTTTAAAAATACGTGTATCAAAACCTCTATAAGCATGAGAAGAACCTAAAAAAAGAATATCCACCTCATCATATTTATCTATTTCATTAATCCTAGAATATAAGTGACCATTAAAACCTTTTTTGTAAATAATATTAGATACTTCACCTTTCGGGAAAATACTTCCCAAGATCCCAACTCCAATAATATAAATTAAACTGGAAAAGAGAAAAAATGCAAACAACTGAAAAATGAACTTTTTCATAATATTAAAATTGAAAATAAATAAATGGTGTTTCTTCTGTCTGCATAAATAAACCTATCAATAAAACAATTAAACTATATAGGGTCCATTTCAAAAATCTGTGATCACCCTTTTCAAATTCTAACGCAAAATGCTTTCTTCTGCCTAACCACTCTATTATTAAAAAGAAGATCAAGAGTATTAATATCTGCTTACAATCTTTTACAATAGCGGGTACGCTAAAAATAGTCTTATGAAATATCCGAGAAATATACCCAAACGCATGTCCCAAATTCTCAGCCCTAAAAAATATCCAAGCAAATACGGTTAACCCAAATGTTACCCCTATTTGAAGTATTTCCTTAAAACTTGGAAGAGATTTATCATAGGCCACCACCTCCAAATGATTTCTGTTTTTACCACCCAGTAATAAAGGCAAAAAATAAAGAGCATTTAAAGCCCCCCAAATTATAAAGGTCCAATTGGCCCCATGCCAAAAACCACTTACCAAAAATATGATAAAAGTATTTCTAATTTTCATCCACATTCCTCCTCTACTTCCCCCTAAAGGAATATATAAATAATCCCGAAACCAAGTAGAAAGTGAGATATGCCAACGACGCCAAAATTCAGCAATATCTCTTGAAAAATAAGGGTAAGCGAAGTTGCGCATCAAATCAAAACCAAAAAGCCGGGAAATTCCAATAGCTATATCGGAATAACCCGAAAAATCACCATAAATTTGAAAGGTAAAGAATACCGCTCCCAAGATTAACGTACTCCCGCTATAATCTTCGTAATTATTAAAAATCTGATTGGCAAATTGAGCACAGTTATCTGCTATCACTACTTTCTTAAACAGGCCCCATAGAATCTGGCGCATCCCATTGACCGCCAACTCATAATCAAACTTCCGTTTCCTATAAAATTGTGGCAATAAATGCGTAGCCCGTTCAATAGGTCCCGCCACCAATTGGGGAAAGAAACTTACAAAAGCCGAAAAAGCAATAAAATCCTTGGTAGGTGATAACTTTTTGCGATAAACATCAATGGTATAGCTAAGCGTTTGAAAGGTATAAAAACTAATCCCTACCGGAAGTACAATCTCCAAGCCTCGAAACTTTAAATCCTGCCCCAAAAAAGAAAAAGCATAGACAAAATTCTCCAAAAAGAAATTGGAATATTTAAAATAGCCCAAAAAACCCAAATTCACCAAAATACTAATCCATAGGAAAAGTTTCTTCTTATTTTTGGAGTCATTCCTTTCGATAAGGATTCCCATCGTATAATCAACTACAGTACTAAAAAGAATCAGAAACAAAAAACGCCAGTCCCACATCCCATAAAAAATGTAACTAGCTATTACTATTAAAAGATTCTGAAGTTTCAATTGATTTCTTAACACCCAATAAAGTGTAAACACTATAGGAAGGAAAATGGCAAAATCAATGGAATTAAATAACATTGAACTTTTTTAGAAACTTTAAGCTTCAAAACTAAAAATTTAATTGAAAGTTTTTATATTTCTCTTTTAAAATTGCACCCATGCTTGAAAACCTATCGGAACAAACCCAACTTATTTTAATCGTCGTACTGCTTGCAATTTTATTTTTTGCTGTATTGAAAAACAATAAGCGTAATAAAGAAAAACGCTATGACAGAAAATCCCGTAACTTTCGGGAAAACATTTACAAAAAGAAAAAAGAAAGGGATAAAGAAGAACAGTCTTAAAGGAAATTTTAGTAGACAGCGTTTAGTCGAAACTGTGCAGGAAGTGGGAAGCACAGTAGTTTTAAGAGATGAAGTGAGAAGTTGTTGAGTTTTCAATATTCAGTTTCAGTTTCAGTTTCAGTTTCAGTTTCAACTTCAAGTTCATCACCTCTTATACTTCATGAAAAGCCTTACCTTTGCTATAAAAGCAACTCTATGAAGATATATACCAAAAAAGGAGACAAAGGGAATACTTCACTTTTTGGTGGAACCAGAATCCCCAAACACCACGTACGTATCGAAAGTTATGGTACCATTGATGAGCTAAATGCCTATATCGGGTTGTTGCGAGATCAAGACATTGATGAAAAATTCAAAAAACAACTATACGATATTCAGCATCAACTTTTCACTATTGGCGCTGAACTGGCCACCGACCCTAAAAAGGCCCAACTAAAAAATGGGAAAGAACGCTTGGCTATTGAAAAAATCCAAACAAAGGAAATTGAATTTCTAGAACAACAAATCGATCAAATGACGGAAGAATTGCCAGAAATGACGCACTTCATCCTACCCGGCGGCCATACAACCGTGTCATATTGTCACATAGCACGATGTGTTTGCAGACGTGCAGAGCGCTTAACCACTGCCTTAAATGAAATAGAACCCACCGACGAATTTGTTTTACAATACCTTAACCGACTATCTGACTACCTATTTGTACTGGCACGGATGTTGTCTAAAAACCTAAAGGTAGAAGAAGTAAAATGGATTCCGAAAAAATCTTCTTAACTTCACAACCCCAACAAAAATCAGCTTTTACAGTACTGATTGACAAGTTCTTAAAAATTATGATGAAATAATAGATTTTTTACTTGACTTTTACGTCTAAAAATTTATTTTTGCACAAAACTAAAACACAATAATAAGATGTATTGGACTTTAGAATTAGCATCCTATTTAAGTGATGCTCCATGGCCAGCCACAAAAGACGAGTTAATAGATTATGCAATTAGGACAGGTGCTCCCTTAGAAGTAGTTGAAAATTTGCAGTCGATTGAAGATGAAGGAGACTCGTATGACTCCATTCAAGAGATTTGGCCAGACTATCCTACCGATGATGATTATCTTTGGAATGAGGATGAATATTAACAACAAATAGCAAGCAATAAGTAAAAAGTCTCCACACGGGACTTTTTTTTTGCTTTTTATTAAATTATAAAATTAAACCATATGGGTTTCTTAGATTCCGTATTAAAAGTGTTTATAGGCGATAAATCTGAAAAAGATGTTAAAGCCATACAACCAATAGTAGATAAAATTAAAGCCGCAGAAAAAGAGTTAACCAACCTATCCTTAGATGAACTGCGTAGCAAAACTGTAGCTTTTAAAGAAAAAATTAAAGAAGCTACTAAAGAAATAGATCAAAAGATCATAGAATTAGGCAAAAAAGCCGAAGCTTCTGAAGATATTAGTGAAAAAGAAGACATTTACGCTGAGATTGACGGCTTAAAAGAAGAATCCTACACGGTCTCTGAAGATATTCTTAATGAAATTTTACCGGAAGCCTTTGCCGTTGTAAAAGAAACTGCTAAGCGATTCGTACATAACGAAAACTTAGTGGTAACTGCAAATGAGTTTGACAGAGAGATTTCTGCCGAAAAAGATTATGTAAGTCTAGATGGCGATAAAGCCATTTGGAAAAACTCTTGGAACGCTGCCGGAAAAGAAGTTACTTGGGATATGATCCACTACGATGTGCAGCTCATTGGAGGGGTCGCCATGCACCAAGGAAAAATTGCAGAGATGCATACCGGGGAAGGAAAAACCTTAGTAGCTACCCTACCCGTTTACCTCAATGCCTTAACGGGACGTGGAGTACATTTAGTAACCGTTAACGATTACTTAGCCAAACGTGATAGCGCTTGGATGGCGCCTATTTTTCAATTCCATGGGATGAGTGTAGATTGTATCGACTACCACCGACCTAATTCTGCAGCACGACGCAAAGCTTACAATGCCGATATTACCTACGGAACCAATAACGAATTTGGCTTTGATTACCTACGTGATAATATGAGCCACGCGCCTGACGATTTGGTACAGCGTCCCCATAACTACGCCATCGTCGATGAGGTCGATTCTGTTTTAATTGATGATGCACGTACCCCGTTAATTATTTCTGGACCTGTACCTAAAGGAGATGTTCACGAATTTGATGCGCTAAAACCACAAGTTTCTAAAATTGTAGAAGCACAACGTAAATATTTAGTAGGTGTTTTAGCCGATGCAAAAAAATTAATCGCTTCCGGAGATACTAAAGAAGGAGGTTTTCTACTGTATCGTGTTTATCGTGGTCTTCCAAAAAACAAGGCTTTAATCAAGTTTTTAAGTGAAGAAGGAATAAAGCAATTGCTTCAAAAGACCGAAAACCATTATATGCAGGACAACAATCGTGAAATGCATAAGATAGATGCAGAACTTTACTTTACGATTGAAGAAAAAAGTAATCAAATAGACCTTACCGATAAAGGAGTAGAATTCCTTTCTGGAAAAGAAGATCCTAATTTCTTTGTGATGCCGGAAATGGGAATGGAAATTTCTAAAATTGAAAAGCAAGGTCTTTCGAAAGAAGAAGAAGCCGATAAAAAAGAAGAGCTTTTCCGAGAGTTTAGTGTAAAAAGTGAACGTATACATACCCTTCGCCAATTACTAAAAGCCTATACCCTATTTGAAAAAGATACGGAATATGTGGTGATGGAGAATAAGGTAAAAATTGTAGATGAGCAAACCGGTCGTATTATGGACGGGCGCCGTTATAGCGATGGGCTTCACCAAGCGATTGAAGCTAAGGAACAGGTAAAAATCGAAGACGCTACCCAAACCTTTGCAACAATTACCCTTCAAAACTACTTTAGAATGTACAATAAACTTTCTGGGATGACGGGTACTGCGGTAACAGAAGCAGGAGAATTCTGGGAGATTTATGAATTGGATGTGGTAGAAATTCCTACCAATAGACCTATCGCCCGTAAAGATAAAGAAGATTTGGTTTATAAAACCAAGCGTGAAAAATATAATGCGGTGATCGAGGAAGTTACCCGACTTTCTCAAGCAGGACGTCCGGTACTTATTGGTACTACTTCGGTTGAAATTTCTGAATTGCTAAGTAGAATGCTTCAAATTAGAAAAGTTCAGCATAACGTATTGAATGCAAAACTGCATAAAAAAGAAGCGGAAGTTGTTGAACAAGCCGGACAAAAAGGAATGGTTACCATTGCTACCAATATGGCGGGTCGTGGTACCGATATTAAACTAAGTAAAGAAGTAAAAGCTGCCGGTGGTTTAGCGATAATTGGTACTGAACGTCACGATTCCCGTAGAGTCGACCGCCAGTTAAGAGGTCGTTCCGGTCGTCAAGGAGATCCTGGTAGTTCTCAATTCTATGTTTCATTAGAAGATAATTTAATGCGTTTATTTGGCTCAGAACGAATTGCCAAATTAATGGATAGAATGGGACTGGAAGAAGGAGAAGTGATTCAGCACGGAATGATTTCAAAATCTATTGAACGAGCTCAGAAAAAAGTAGAAGAAAATAACTTTGGGGTTCGTAAGCGATTACTAGAATATGATGATGTCATGAACGCGCAACGTGAAGTAATTTACAAGCGTCGTTATCACGCACTATTTGGGGAACGTTTACGAGTGGATATTGCCAATATGATTTTTGATATTGCTGAAGTCATCACCGATACCAATAAAACAGCCTCCGATTTTAAGAATTTCGAATTCGAATTAATTCGTTATTTCTCGATGGATTCTCCGGTGACCGAACAAGAATTCGAGAAAATGAATCCTCAAAAATTAGCGGTCGAGGTTTACAAAAAGGCTTATGAACATTACCAAGAGAGAATGAAGCACAATGCTGAATTGGCTTATCCGGTAATTAAAAATGTTTATGAAGAGCAAGGTTCTCGATTTGAGCGTATTGCCGTTCCGTTTTCTGATGGAAACAAAACGCTACAAGTGGCCACCAACTTAGAAAAAGCCTACGAAACCGAAGGAAAACAATTAATTACCGATTTTGAGAAGAACATTACTTTAGCCATTATTGATGATGCTTGGAAAACGCATTTAAGAAAAATGGATGAGTTGAAGCAAAGTGTTCAGTTAGCGGTACACGAACAAAAAGATCCTTTATTAATTTATAAGTTTGAAGCTTTTGAATTATTTAAGGTGATGTTAGATGAAGTGAATAAAGATGTGATTTCATTCTTGTACAAAGGTGAAATTCCGCAACAACAAAACAATATTCAAGAAGCTAGAGAAGCTCCAAGAGAAAGGGTAGAAACTTCCAAAGAAGAAATCCCGAATATCGATGAGCGTGCCGCACAATCAAGAGCAGCCAGTCAAACTCAAGCTCAACAACGTCCACAGGTAACTGAAACAATTACGAGAAACCAACCAAAAATTGGTCGTAATGATAAAGTAACTATTAAAAACGTTGCGAATGGTGAATCTAAAACGGTAAAATATAAACAAGCAATACCACTCATCGAAAGTGGACAGTGGGTGCTTAGCCAGCATTAATAGAAAAATAATTTATATCCCTTAAAAAATCCCAAACGTTACTGTTTGGGATTTTTGTTTTCACTACTAGAAAGAGAAGAATATTTTGAAGTTAAAATTGAAATTCAGCTTGAGACTGAACTTCCAAAAGAAAGATTTTTGACTACCTAAAATTAGCTAGCTTTTGTTAATTTAGCGGTTCGGTTTAGACAATAGCTTTATGAAAAACTTTCAGATAGAATTTAAATGGGGAATAATTTTTAGCATTTTCACCTTGCTATGGATGTATGTAGAAAAAAATATGGGCTGGCATACTGACCAAATTTCTAAACATCAGATTTACACCAACTTGCTAATCATCCCTTTATTTTTCATCATCATCATAAGCTTTGCTTTACTCGAAAAAAAGAAAAAGTATTATAACGGTTTTATCACTTGGGAACAAGGGGTTATTTCCGGAAGTATTATTTCTATTATCATTTGTTTACTAACCCCGCTTATTCAAGCCATATTTATCAATTACATTTCTCCCAATTACTTTACTGATGCTGCCTTAAAACTTTCTGATCGTGGAGTTATCTCTCTAGAAAAAGCTAAAGAAGTCTATAATTTAAAAGCGACTATAATTGATGCTGTTGTCTTTAACTTAGCCATGGGAATTGTCACTTCTGCTATTGTTGCAGCTTTTATAAAGAAAAAACCTAAAGCATAATTTTCAACAAAACATTAGGGTCTGGGCAATTTTCAGCATAAAAAACTAAATTATTTTTGCTACAAACCCCAGGGTAGTCACCGGTCTTTTCTTGTATATTTTTAATGACCTGAAAATGTAAATGCGGTGCATAATCCCCATTTATTTCCGGTCCTCCTAAATCGGCTATTCTCTGACCTCCTTCCACCTGCTGCCCCACTTCTAGACCTTCAAGAGAACCTAAACTTAAATGACCATACAACGTATAAAATTGTATTCCTTGAAAATAGTGCTCTAAAATAATAGTAGGCCCGTAATCCCCAAAATTAGTATTGTTTTGAAAACTATGAATTTTTCCATCCAAAGGAGATTGAATTGAAGTTGAAGCAGGCGCCCAAATATCCAGTCCTATATGTATGTTTCTGTCTTCTGCGCTTAAGGAACTAAAATGTTCACTTCTTTTATAAAGATTCCTTTTTTCTAAATACCCTCCAAAAGCAACTTTTTTAGCCGAATGATCGAGTTGCAGCTGAATGTAATTTTGCATCGCTTCGGGAGAACTAAGGTTTATTTTTTTTAATTCTTTATTTTCCACCGAAAGGTCTAAGGCTAAATAATCTTGTGGTTGAAAATCCCCAACAATAGCAGTAAAATGGGAAGTAAGCTGCGCTAAATATTCAGTAAAAATCATTCGAGTTAATTTTTGTAAAAGTAAAGATTGTAAACTATTTTAAAGAACTTAAGCTCTATATAAAAATTTTGTTTCAATCAACCTAAGAGGTATTCTTCAACCAAACTCACGTTAAAACAAAAAATGTTTTGCTCAAGTTGAGCAAAACATTTTCATTAAACAGGAAGGTAGATACACCTTAACTCAATCTAAAACCAAACAATTAATTATCTCCTGTTTTATTTAATAAGTACATCACTAAACCTAGCATTGATGTTAATACTGCTATCGGTATTTCTAGATTTATGATAACCGTTTATTAATTGATTACCATAGCTATCCATCACATTAGCTTTTAATTTTTCAGGATATTTCACCTCGCTTCTTGAACCATTATAGGTGAAATTAAAAGAAGAATCAGGTAACTGCAATACTAAATCACTATTCTCCAAACTAATGTCGAGACGCTTAAAGTTTTTCCCGGTATTTTGTATGGTTAACTCCCCAAAGGAACCTGAGATAATTCCGGTTTCCTCTAGCTCATCAATTACTACATCACTAGCATTAGAAGATAGCTTTATACTTTTTGCATTATTAATTTGACAATCTTTTACATAACTCATCTGTAAGGATCCATGTCCCCAATTTTCTATTTCTATAGGAGAATAGGCTATACTTAAATGAGTATCTTTTCCTTGAATGCTTTTCGCTGAAAAATCTGCGTGGGCAATGCTTCCCTTTACGTTGTTTACTTCATCTTCAAGACTAAGTTTTCCATACCTCACGTTTAACTGAATCCTTGCTTGTTTAGGTATTTTGATGACTAACAAACGTTTTACTTTTTCTTCCGTATTTATAGATTTAGGCATATTTCCTGAATTGGAATAATGGACAATTACCCTTTGGCCATTGGGTGTGGTAGTAACGGTCTTGGTCATGTTTCCTTGATCTCCTCCTCCAAATTGACTTGCCCAAGCTTCCATTTGTTTACCAAAGCTCTCTCCCCATTCTTGCATCTGCTGTTCTACGGCTTGTTGATGCTTTTGCATCTCTCCGCTCTTTTCCATAGCCTTCATCTTTCGTTCGAGCTGCTCTGCCCAAACTTCAGCATCTTTTTCAAAATTCTTCCCCCATTTTTCCATGGCCTTTTCAAAGTTTTTACCAAACTTATTTTCTACTTGTTTTTCATAACGCTCTACGTAGGCCTCTCCTTCATCTTGATAAGCAGCATAATCAAATTTTAGGCTACTTAAACTTTCCATCATCTCTGGAGGTAAAGGATGATTGGACATTTGCTGTAAAAAAGGCCCTATCATATTTTCCATTAATGGCTGAATCATTTCCTTATTAACCGAACTAATGGCATTCCCTTTAATCGTTAAATTCCCAAAACCGGCATCATTCCCATTGGAGGCTATCGAAATTTTACGACTGTTACCCATAACATCTAGCTGCCAAGCTTCTGATAAGTTTTTCAACTCTTCTTCAGACAATTCGTCTGATGTTATTTTTGCTTTTACCTCTACTTCATCACGGTTCCAAGTTTCAAATATTACTTGTGTACGCTTGGTGTTTAAATCTATAAGAACATCTTCATCTACGTTGAAGGATTCTTCCTTTTTACTCACCTCATTTTGAGCTTTTGCTTCCACCTGAACCACTAGAACAGCCGCCAGCAAAAAGAGAGTTTGTATTATATACTTTTTCATGTTCATCATTTTTTAAGCTTGTGCTCCTTGCATTTCCTGCAAAGAATCTTTTTTCATTTGTTTTAATTTGTCTTTCAACTTGTACAACAGCTCTAACCTTAGTTCCAAATTATTAATCAATATACTTACAGTTTGCTCATCAATTCCATTTTCTTCTATTTCAGCATTTAAGCGTTGATATTCTTTATCCAATTGCGCTAACTGATTCATAAAAGAATCGATTAACTCTTTGTTTTCAGGAGTTACGGTTAATTGAGACAACTCAGCATTAATACTGGCCAAGTAATAGTCTTCTATTTGTTTGTATTCAGGAGAAATATCACTTAAATACCTGTTAGTTTCTTTCTCAACTTGATTTTCTGTTGACTGCTGTGTATTCACGACAGCATTTTCTACTGAACTTCGACCACTTTGGTACAAAAACCAACCTATACTTACGGCCACCACTAGTACCGCAGCAATCTTCATAAAGAAAAACTTATGCTGCTTTGCTGGCTTTTCTTCTTTTGGCAAACGCTGTTCCAATAAATTTTCAAATCTTTGAGCATGCCCTTTCAGCATATCGGGTCGTTGCACTTTTTTTCTTTCTTCTCTAAATAGGTCTCTAAGATCCTGTGCCATGGTAATAGGTTTTTAACTTTTTCTGCAATTTCTTTTTTCCGCGATGCACCAAAGTCCGTGAACTAACTGGAGTGATATCCAATATTTCCGAAATTTCTTGATGATCGTAACCTTCTATTAAAAACAGCATGACGGGATACCTATAGTTTTCCGGCAGCTGTTCTATTTCCTCTTTCACTAAGTCTATCGTAATTTCATCGTGGATAGACCAGTTATCATCTTCTTCTACCGTTCCTAAAGTCTGCTCATTAATAGCCGTAAAATTCATCTTTTTCGCTTTCAGCATATCAATACTTTTATTGATAACGATACGCTTTAGCCAAGCTCCAAAAGTGACTTCCCCGGTGAATTGATGCATTTTCAAAAAGGCTTGTATAAAACCTTCTTGCATCGCTTCTTCGGCATCATGAGTATTCTTTAGAAACCGTAAGGCAACGTAGTACATCCCATCACAATACTTATTGTAAAGCTTCATTTGGGCTTTCCTGTCGTTTTGCTTGCAAGCTTCTATGAGTTCTGTTTGTAACACAATAGCGGTTGGTTAGTTACTATTCATTTATAAAGACATCTTAAAATAGACAGTGTTGCAAAATTATTATTTAATTTTAGCTGAAAATAATTTTTGCAATGAGGAAAAAGATAAAATGGACTATCATCATTTTAATGGTATTGGTTCTTGGCGGGGCTTTAGGTTTTTACATCTGGAAAGGCGAAACTAAATCTTACAGTCCAGAAGATACCGTATACTATCAGAAAGGAAGTTTAAAAGTAAAAGTATTTTACAATCGCCCTTACAAAAAAGGAAGGGATATTTTTGGAGACCTAGTACCTTATGGAGAAGTATGGAGAACGGGAGCCAACGAAGCTACTACTTTTGAAGTTAATAAAGATATTTTGATAGATGGTACTTTATTAAAATCTGGAACCTACACTTTATGGACTATTCCTAATCCTGATTCTTGGAAAGTTATCTTTAATGAAAAAATGTACACTTGGGGGATCGATCTAACAACTAAAGAAGCAGCCCGCGATCCTGAATATGATGTATTAACTCTGGAAGTACCGGTCAACAAAAACCTTTCTCCTATTGAACAGTTCACTATTTATTTTGATGATCAACAAAATTTAAACGTGATGTTCCTCGCTTGGGATCAAACTGTTATCGCCATTCCTTTTAAAGAAGCCAATCCTACAAAAAAACCTGAAGCCTAAACTTCAGGTTTTTTATTGGTAAATTTTTATTGATTCCGGTATGACATTCACTGTTAAGCCTTGCTCGCAAGCAGGAAAGTTCGGAATCACGAAAATTTTGATGTTATTCTTCTAACAATAAGTTAAGGGTGACATCAATATTGTCCCGTGTTGCTCTAGCATATGGGCAAACTTCGTGAGCTTTGTTCACAAGGTTTAAATTATCTCCACACAACTCCAATTTATCAATTAAAAAAAATTTTCACTTATAGTTTATTTGATATAAAAAAATAATTTTTCTTTTAATAATTACACAAAGATAATTTTAGAATAACCAAAAATTAATAAAAAACTGTTTCAAATAAATGAAAGGTTAATTAATTTCATATTCTGAAATTATTTAAAAAAGTATGTTACTACTTTCAAAAATTTGTAACAACAAAATTGAAAACTCTAAGAGTTAATTAGAAAGTTTTTATCCCCACACAAAAGCTTTTGTTCAACGGCATAGAAATTTATACTACATATTAAAAAACTTATCTGTTAAGTTGTAAAAATATGTTTTATCACTCCACATCTATAGCATAAACCGTGAGCAAAGCATTCTATTTGTTTTTAGGCAATAAAATTATTTGCCCAGATTAATCAACATAGTTAAAGCCTGTGTTGAACCAACTATTTTATGTTTAAGAATTAAAAGTTGGGTTAATATCTGTTTGAAAGATAGCTTTAAAAAAGTGCTTGAAACAAATGGTTTTTATAAAAAGTACTGTTAATCATATTTATAAACCTAATAATCATTTAATCATGCAACAAAATGTAAAAAACACCCTCTATCGATTTATTACGATGAGGGCTCCTGAACGTATTAATGAAACCGATAAAGAAAAGTATTTTGTTCAACGTCCAACGGGGGTAAACAGTACATTTAAGGGACTCGCCATTTTAGATACACAATTAAAAGAACAAGCATCCTCCTATAATTCAGTATTCAGCAGCTTAAAAGAGCTAAAAACAAGCTTTGGTACTTTTTATGATTTTGCCATTTGGCTATCCAAACATAGGGCCACCCTTAGTTTCAGTCAAGCAAAAGCTGCTTTTAGCAGTGTTAGAAAATTTAGTGAAGGTATTGACCAAACAGTCCTCCAAGATTTATGGAACGATCTTCATTATTATGTGTATGTACAAAAAGATCCCGAAATTAGAGATGCCATTATTTCTATTTTAGTGGCAAATGACTTTTATAACAAGGTAATTACAAAAGAAACTCTAGAGGATGCAGAAACTAGACGAATTGCACAAGCGAGGATCATTTTAGATTTAAACTCATCTCCTTTAACCAGACAGGACAGTAGTAATAAAGCAAAATTAGACCCTTATCTAAACGATCTCACAAGAGCGGGAAATTTCTTTCAGGCAAAGAATAAAATAGAAGATATACGTGTTCAACAAAAGGAAATAGAAGCCTTAGTAGGCATTAGCCAACGAATAAACAACCAAGAAAAGGAACAGTACGATGAAGAGTATAATGCTGCTGTAGAGCAAGCTTATAAAGATGCTGAAATTGTTGAGCGAGTAGTAGAAGATAAAGAGACAGGAAAGACTACGGTAGTCAAAGAATACCAAAACCTCAACCTCCCAACATACAACTTTAAACCTCGGCCTGAACTAGAATTCGATAAAGCGCGGATACCCAGTGAAATTTCCCAAGATACTGTTGAAAAGGTTGAAAACTTAAAAAAAGAATATAATTTTCAAAAATTTCAGGGGATTACTGAACATTTAGAAAAAGAAGTTGAGGAAGCCGATAAAGTTCTTTTAGATAATAGCCCAAAACTTAAAAAGAAAATTAACTATAAAGGAATATTGCTAGATACGGTTTACAGTAATCCTAAACCCGGAAATTTTCAACTTTGTTTTCAAAAAGTTTTTAGAAGTATAAATGAATATCGTGTTTTTCTAAAAATAGGGGTACCCAACGACACTTATAAAGTTGATAGTCTTCTCTATACGTTAGGTTTTGCTGATGGAACCTCAAACACAAATGGTTATTATCAAGTACAATCTTACTTAGGGCAATGGGCCCATATCCTCTCCATCAAATTATTCAACAACAATAAAGTAACCATTGTAAAAGAAGCTTCTCATTTTGAAGCTACCGTAAGCTTTTCTAATGGTGAATATTTTAGTTTTAAGCATGAGTTCAACGGTAAAGTAGACGGCTGTACTACTTTACCCATTAAATGGGAAGACCATGAGGAAAACGCTATTGAAGCACCGGAATTTTATGGGGTACAACGTTTAGGAATCGCAGATTACAGAAAGGTAGAACAAGAAGTATGCTGTTATGTGCCGGGGGAAGTAAGCCATATTGAAAATATTATGGCCCGGGAATTTAAAGAGAAACAAACCCGAAGGCTACGAAGAAAAGAAGACACCACGACCACCAGTACAGAAAACGAACGGGAAAGCCTTAATGAAACCACAAGTACCGAACGCTTTGAAATGAACCAAGAAATGTCTCACCTAGAAGCAGAAGACACTTCTAAAGCTATCAATGCAGGGATGAGTGCCGAATATGCAAAAATAAGAGCTTATGCAGATGCTTCTTATGCCAATAACACAGCCAGTGAAACTTCAAATCATCAAGCAGTAACCCATGCTAAAGAACTTACTGAACATGCATTAGACCGTGTAGTACAACGAGTAAAAGAAGAGCGTATTCAAAAAATTATTGAAGAATATGAAGAAACCGCTAAGCATGGTTATGATAACCGGGAAGGCGATCAACATGTTTCCGGGGTTTACCGTTGGGTAGATAAGGTCTATAAAAACAGGATACATAATTATGGTAAACGCCTCATGTATGAATTCATGATTCCTGAACCTGCTTCCTTCCATAAGCTTGCTGCCAAGATCGAAATGGATAGAGATGATAGTTTACTTGTAGAACCCGTTGACCCAAGAAAGGACGAGGACAACAAAATGACGCTTAATAGTTACCGAATAGATACCAATTATAAATATTGGGCAAGTATTTATAATGTAGAAATTGAAGGAAAACCTAAATCACAAATAAAAGTGGGAAAATCCTTCTCTTTTACTACCTCTGAAACAATGGAAGCGGAATGGGACGAAATAGCTGCGGGTAATGCAGACATTGATATTCCAGAAGGCTATATGGCTACCAAAGGATATGGGAATATAGCATTTGCCAATGAAGCTGGTAGTGGAGGGTTTCTTTCTATAAATAATTACAAAAAATATTATCAAAATCCCCTATCCACTGATATACTTATTGCCACTAATATTAACGATACCACTAAAGTTCCTGTATCCTACTCATGTTTAGGTCATCATAGTGGAAACATTAACTTCACCATAACATGTAAGCTCACAGAAGAAGCAAAAGAAGCTTGGCGCTTAAAAACTTTTAATGCTATTATCAAAGCTTATGAAGAAGCAAAATCAGATTATGATGAAAAACTGAGGCAATTTGAAGAAGAACGCAAAGCTTTAGAAAATAATCATGAAGACTTTAAAGCCAATCCAGGCTTCTATAGAAAAATTGAAAAGGATATATTACGTAAAAACTGTATTGCTTATTTAATTGGCCATCATGAAATGGGAAGAGATCTATTGGTCGGAAAAAATAATGCCACTACCGTTAGACCCATCCAAAATGAATCTTTAAACCAATATGCAGCGAAAGTTAAATTTTTTGAACAAGCCTTTGAGTGGGATATTCTTAGTTATCACTTTTACCCATTCTATTGGGCCAATAAAAATACCTGGGTAGAAAAATACCAAGTAGAAAATAACGATCCCCTATTTAGGGCATTTTTACAAAGTGGGATGGCAAGAGCTGTTGTTAGCGTAAAACCTGGTTTTGAAGAAGCTGTTAACTGGTTTATGGCTACCGGCCAAATATGGAATGGCGGTCAAGTACCTACCATAGGTGATGAAAATTATATTTCCATAGTAGATGAAATCCAGAAACCCGAAAGCGTAGTAGAAGAAACTTGGGAAACTCGTGTACCTACTGCTCTTACGGTTATCCAAGCCGGTACTATTGGCTTAAATGTAGGGGGACTTCCTTGTAACCCGGAATGTGGCGGTAATGGTAGTAATCCCATTGCACAAACCAATAATTTATTGAATTCAGATAACGAACGCTGGATTGAATTTACTTATAGAGCTCTAGAAGGAGGAAAAAGAAAAGAATATATTACTGTGGGGGCTTATGACACTGATTCTTCCTTCCCTCGAATATATGAATGTGAAGGCCAAATTCTAGAAATTCATCGGGATGCATCTTGGGATGCTTATACAAGCTCTAAAGTAATTTTTGAAAAATTAGCAGAAAAGCTCTCACTAATCATAGGCGTCAAAGCCAATCAAGTTTCATACAAAGAAGAAGAAATAGAGCTTCATGATGCGATAAGGTTTAGAATCGATGTTAATAAAACACCTGTATTTACTTTTAAAAAGACTATAAATGTGACTGGTTATGATCCTGAGCTTGATGATCTCCAAGTTATCATAGAAAATAGTGAAATAAGGTTTATAATTGAAAACCCATATCATATAAGAAGATTACTAGATGCTAGTAATTCTCCATTAGATCTAGATGATATGAATACTTCCCTATCTATTAACCGCTTTTTAATATGAGTAAGATAAGTTTCAACAAAATATGGCAGCACGAGCAAGTGCTGCCATATATATTGGGTGAATTAAAACAACATATTGAAAAGATTACCCCTGTAAAAAAAATATACCTTTTTGGTAGTCGAGGAAGAACTCCTACTGATGAATGGAAATCTTTAGAAGGTAAGGACTGGGATATTTATATAGTTACAGCTTTTCCCATTGTCAATACAAGGATATGGACTCATGAAAAGAACTATCATATAGACCTAATGATTAATACAGAAGAAAAAGGAAAAAAATTCCTAAATAATTATACGAGTTGTGTCGAACTGTTTCCTAATAACAAGCTGAACATAAAGGATTTTGAAAAAGAATCAGGAGAAGATAAGACATCTAAATACCTTACCAACAACTGCTAATTATTTTTACAATAGCTTATGAGCCTAAATAATAAAATGGGGTATCAAAGCCCCTTCGACAAAATACATAAAGAGCTGGCAGATAGTAGTCCGTTTGGCGAGCAGAGTATTTTTAACCAACCCAAATGGAAAAAAATACTACTGGAGTATCTCATAAAGCAAGATATTCAAGAATTCATCTACTCCAATACCTCTACTATTGATGGAATCCCTATCATTATCAGGATTCATGGAATCATCAAAGATGAAAAACTCTATATTAAAACGCAAAGTATTGCTTCTAATCAAGGTACTTATGCACCTTTTAATACAGGAGAAGATTTCATTGCAAATATTCAAGAATTAAATTACCTACAACAAAGCATTTATTTTTTAGTTTACAAACAAAAAAGCGAATGGGTTTTATGTGACAGAACTATTGATAATGGTTTTACCACCCATTTGGCAGACAATTTACTATTGGGCAGTAGGTTTTTAAATGATGCTGAATACCAACAGATATACAACGAATTTAAAGATTGCCCGGCTACTAAAAATAATTTGCTTTTAGAACACTTCAACAAGCTATCTATACAATTAAACGAGCAACTATTAAAAGAATTTTATAGTGAAGTAGATCTGGCCATATCTTTAAAATTGGTAGATGCCAACCAACAAACCATTGCCGAACAAACAATTAGGAGAAATCTTCAAAAAAAGACAAATGACCTTCTACTGGATATCACCTTATTTGCTGACGGAAGTATAAAAATCAACCATAAAATAAGCCCAGAATACCTTAAGGATTACGAAAAAAAATGGCAAGAAGAAGCAAATGCCAGAGGCCTAAAAATACAGGTGAAAGACCTACGGCAGGAAGTAATTGCTTATTTACAATCTGAAGAAGCCCAATTAAGTTTTGGTGATAAATTCTTAAGAGAAGTAAGAACTTGGTGGGACGATGGTGTGGGCAATTATTTAGAAGCCTTTCAAGCCACTCAAAAAATAACCCAACATATATGGGCAGAAGGGACTATTAACCGTGGAGTATGGCACTCTACCAAAGAAGATGCAAAAGAATATAACCAATGGCCTAACTACATGCACCTAGAACCCGTGCTGGGAGGGGCTACCGATGGACTGGTAGACGAAATTGTAGGAATACCCCTCGCCTGTAAATCTGTTTATGAAATTGCCAGTGACGAGGAAAAAAGAGAAGCTTTTTTACAAGTATTTACCAAAGAAGGTATTAATAAGCTTATTGATGGTTTTAAAGAACAAGCCACTGGGATTTTAAACGACCCTCAACGACAAGAACACTTTGCTGGCCAAACCACAGTCTCTATTGCCAGTATGTTTGCCGGGGTTGGTTTTGTAGGAAAAATGGGCAAACTAGATGAGTTGAGCGATTTAGTAACAAAAGCCGTAAAAAGAGGTGATGAGTTTATAGACGGCGCCGCTACACTAGGGAAAATTGATAAGCTTAAAAAACTTGCCAGGCATATAGACAATGAAAAAGCGATAGATGGGTTAATAGAAGAATTTGGCTCAGCTAGGTTTGAAAACCATTTAGATGAATTATTAGAAGCAGCTAATAATATTAAAGAGAGAAAGCTTGTTGAAGTCATAAAGAGATTTAGGCTTGGTAGAAAATTAGAAAATAATGTTACTGAAAGAATAGAGAAAGAGCTTCTTTTGGGAAGTGGTGACTATATTGATGAACTTGCCAAAAAAATGGGCAAGTCTTTAGAAGAATTGGCAGATATGCCAAGGTTAACCCAACTTCAATTACATCTACCAAAAGAAGAACTCTTAAAGTATGCCAAAAAAGGAACCAAGTTAGAAAATATAAAAGATTCTTATGTTATTCTTGATGATGCTTTTGTTGAAACAATAAGAGATTTTGATAATGAAATCATTGGCTATAAACTTTTTGCCAACGAAACAAAATTATCTAATTTGTCACCCTTAACAAATAATCAAAAGGTTTTCCAAAAAATGCTAAAAGAAAGCAAGTTAGAATTTAGCATTCGCAGTAAAGATCCAGCGATAACCAAAGGAATTTTAGAACAGGGAGCCAGAGTGAATATAGAAAAATGGATACAAACTACAGGTAAAGGTGTTGAGAAAGCTACTGATATAACAACAAAATCATTATTTTAGTGATATGAAACAATCTGAAGCAAAAAGAATTTTTATAGAAGTTACTAATAAAGAATTAGAGTCTTTTAATTTTAATTTAAAAAAAACTAGGAATATCAATGCTATTTATATAAGAAAAAAAGAAAATGGATATGAAGATTTAGGTATTTCAACTTATAATTATTATCCTGAAGTAGTTTTTGGAATAGGTACAAGTAAAAGGTTAAATGAAGTGGAAGAAATACTCTGGGAGATTAATGAAAAACATAATATGAACTTAAAACTTTCAAATGATACTTGGACAATAAGTTATTTCGGTAATAGAAGCAAAAGAAAGCTTGAATTAATGGAGGTTAAAAATAGAGATAATGAAAAAGGAGTTAAGGAAAGTATCAAAATCCTAATGGGTTTTATTAAAAACGAAGTTCTTCCTACCTATGATTTGTTTGATGATTTACGTGAAATAGATAAAAGAATTAATGGACAAGAAGAAAATTTATGGGAGGATGATAGTGGTAATTTCAAACCTTTTTCCTTTGGCACTTATTTTGGCTATAGAAGACTAATTATTGCTAGGCTATCTAAACAAGAAGAAGATTTCAATGTATTTCTCGAAAAAATATACTCACTAAGAGATAAAAAAGCTGAGAAGTTTGGTGTGACAAAAATAGATAAAAATGATTTAAGTAATAAAACTAATATTGTAATTAAATACCTTAAAGAAAATGTAAGCCCTATTTATTAGGGCTTTATTTTTTGAAGAAACCTAGATAAAGATAAATCTACCAACATCTATTAACTTTTTTTTGAAAAAGAATAAAATAATGGAAGGAATAAGGGAATTTGAAAAGAACATTTTAACAGAAATGGACTTCATAGATAGATATCTCAATATTGAGTTAAAATTTATAAAGAATAATTCAGATAAAATTTTAAAATGCGATAAAAAGACATTTATGGCAATGGTTGATACTCAATATCAATTAAAACATGAAGGAGGAGCATATTACACTATTACTAAAAAATATAATAAATATGAATTTGTTTTAGAAATTCATAAAACAACTAGTGCTTTTTTGCTTTTCTATGTATATATATATATATATATATGGATCAAATATTACAGAATGTAGACTTGAGTCCTGTTGCAGCAGCATTAGATTACTTACCATACAATGAAGCTAAAGCAGAAAAAGTTAGTAATACTTTTGGCTACAATACTTTAAGTGAAATGAAAGATTATTTAAACCAGATGATTACATTATGGGAAGAATTTGTAGAAAAATACATTGAAAAGCTAGAGCTTGGC
>NZ_CABVMM010000009.1 GCF_902499555.1 Mesonia oceanica | reverse complement strand
CCCTATCCCTAAAGCGGGTGCAAATATACAACCCTTTTTCCTCTAAAAACAAACTTTTCTTTAAGTTTATTTTAAGCTTTTTTAACCTTAGCGGGTAATACTCTTAAAATGAAATAAGTATAAAGAAATAAAATTTAAAAAAAAATCATCTACAGGAAATTTAATACCTTTAAAATAAAAAATGAATTATCCTTGGCATCTATATTTAATGGCTTTGCTATATATTTTAGCAGGATTCAACCATTTCCGAAAACCTAAAATTTATCTCCGGATTATGCCCCGCTATTTGCCTGCTCCTAAAACTCTCGTTTATTTGAGTGGTATTGCTGAAGTTATTTTAGGCATTGGTATATGTTTTCCTTCAACAAAGAATATTTCAATATATGGTATCATCGCAATGCTCATCATATTTTTACTAGTTCATTTTTATATGCTAAGTTCAAAAAAAGCTGGTGCAGGAATCCCTCTATGGTTATTGATTTTAAGATTACCCCTCCAATTTGTTCTTATGTATTGGGCATACTATTATTTATCTTACTAATATGAGAGAAATAGATTTAGGCTTGCCAAATTCTACGATATGCTATTATCCTACATTTTATTCCGAAGAAAGATCACTTCAACTTTTTCGCATTCTTCGTGAAAAAATAGTTTGGCGTCACGACCAAATTAAGGTTTTCGGTAAATTATATTGGCAACCAAGGCTTACTGCTTTTTACGCAAGTAATAAGAAAAGTTATTCTTATTCTTCTTTAAAAATGGAACCACTCCCCTTTTTTAATGAATTAAAAAGCATTAAAAATGATATTGAAAAATTTACCGAAACTAACTTCACCTCTTGCTTAGCAAATCTTTATAGAGATGGGAATGATAGTAATGGGTGGCATGCTGATGACGAAAAAGAATTAGGCAAAAATCCGATTATAGCTTCTTTGAGTTTTGGACAACCGAGATTTTTTAACTTCAGAAATAAAAAGAATCACCAGTTTAAAAAGAAAATATTACTGGAGCCCGGCAGCTTATTGTTAATGCAAGGAGAAACTCAGCATTACTGGCAACACGAAATTCCGAAAACAAAAAAAGTTTTAGATGAACGGATTAATCTCACTTTTAGGATATTGTAAATTCTATAATTTAAGACTTCTTAACGGAGAGTAACTTTAGTTTTAGTGATTGTTTAAGATAGAAATCAAGCTTTTACCGATAATTTTGTAGAAAGCAATAAAAAATAGCAAATGATTTCACTAGAGTCTAAAGGAAAAACAATTTACACAATTGCAGAGGGTAAATTAGATGAAGAGGATTATAAAGAACTTATTCCTTTTCTTGAACGTAAGGTTGATTTTAACAATAATATCAACTGGTACTTTGAAATGAAAAATTTTAAAGGTTGGTCCCCTAAAGCTATTTGGGAAGATTTACGATTAGATGTAGAATGTGATGGCCAACTTAATAAAATTGCAATGGTTGGTAATAAAAAATGGGAAAATTGGGTAAGTAAACTAATGAAACCTTTTAGTGATGCTAAAATTAAGTATTTTGATATAGAAGAAAAAAGGAAAGCACAACAATGGATAGAAAGCTAGCGCAAGAATTTACTACTAGAGAAATTGACCGAGTTATAGAAATGGCTTGGGAAGACCGTACTCCTTTTGAAGCTATTGAATTTCAGTTTGGGCTTAATGAAAAAGAAGTTATTACTATCATGCAACGGGAATTAAAACCTTCCAGTTTTAGGATGTGGCGAAAGCGGGTCCAAGGCAGGAAAACTAAACATCTTAAATTACGTACAAATGGAGTACATACTTTTAAATCTTCACGCCAAAAACATATTTCAGGAAATAAAATCGCAAAACGTTAAGCATAAATTTCATTTAATAGTTTCGCTAAACGGATTCCGCCTTTTTGTAATTGACTTCTAACCACACCAAACCAATCGTACATATATCTATAGTATAGCTTCTCGTCTTCTTCAGCAGAAGCATAAACTTTTGCAACTAAATTTTTAGAATCCATTGCCCAATCCAGTACATTTCCTTTCTGGATATTTTTTACTTCCTGCCTAGATAATTCTGCTTCATTTCTTGCTAAGTCCGAATAGCTCATATCAAAAAACTCAATCATTTCACTATCCCACACCCGATGTAAATTTGTGCTTTTATTAAACCATTTTACATCAATGTCATTTCCTCCTTTATCTTCAGCGTGACCAACATGTAAAGGTTGATGTAAATCTCCCACCAGATGCACTAACATTTTCAAGAAAAATTGCTGCTCTTTTTCAGGAGTATTTTCATCCTTTAATTTCGACACACATTCTTGAATAGCCCAAATTAAATTTTCACCTAATTCATCTTTTACTTCTTCATAGGTTTTTCCTGATGGTATATTCACATAATGCCAACGACTATACTTCCTATATTCCGGATCGCTTTTAATATCGTCACCGAAGGTAGAAACTAAGGCTAGTGACTTTCCTTCCAATAATTTTTTTATCTTTCGTTTCGCTCTTCCCTTTAAATATCCTTCAGCAATTTTAGCCGTTGTTCTATGTCCATTTTTGCCCCAATCGCTTTTAGTATTTCCATTGGAAAAATTAAAGGCTAATAGAAAAAATAGAAAGAAAATATATCGTGGAAATTGCATTAGGTCTAAAATTTGAATTACAAATTTAAAACAAGAATATATGATTAGAAGAAATATTCGTTAATAAAAGATTATCATTAAAAATGAAAGCTTGTGATGCTGATCTATTTTAAACCAACATTTTATTATAACTTTAGAAAAACCCAAACAGGTATGAAAAAACTGAACGCCCTACTTTTATTATTACTTTTCGGGATGACTTCTTCTATATGGTCGCAGCAAAATGATTTTGTAGCTAATGACCTTAGAATTAGTAAATATGTGGAAGGAACTTTACTTGCCCCCAGGAGTGGAAGTACTCCGTTAGCTATCATCATTAATGGCTCTGGTGCTACCGACCGCAACGGAAACCAAATGATGTTAAACAACAACAGTTCTAAAAAACTCGCGAAACGTCTAGCTGCCAAAGGAATTGCCACTTTCCGATATGATAAACGCACCTTAAAGGCCAAAAAATTAAATATTGAGGAAAAAGATATGCGTTTTGAAGATTTTATTACCGATGCGGAAGCGGTGATTAATTATTTTGCGCCTTTACCTAACTTCAGTAAAATTTATCTTATTGGCCATAGCCAAGGTGCTTTGGTAGCCATGGCTGCTGCAAATAAAGAAGTAGATGGTTTTGTAAGTATCGCAGGTGCGGGACAACCCATAGACCAAGTGATTATAGAACAAATAGGCAGGCAAATGCCAAAATTAAAAGAAGACACAAAAACGGCCTTTAAAGAATTAGAAAAAAGAGGAAAGGTAAAAGAATTTAATCCAGCATTGAGTTCTATTTTTAGAAAATCGGCCCAACCTTTTATGGCTTCTTGGATAAAATATGATCCACAAGAAGAAATTCAAAAATTAACTATTCCTATTTTACTCATTAATGGTAATAACGATTTACAGGTAAACCCGGAAGAAGCAGAAAAATTAAAAAAAGCTCAGCCCAATGCAGAATTGGTGATCATCGAAAATATGAACCATATATTTAGAATTGTAGATAAAAACGACGATATTGCCAACCAGAAATCTTATAATGAACCTCAACGCCCAATTTCAGACAAATTGGTAGAGGTTATTTCAAATTTTATTTTAAACTAATTCGAAAAATGAGCTACAAAATTGTATTTTCTGACATTGATGGAACTCTCTTAAACAAAGATCGCGAACTTTCAGAAAGAACGATAAACGCTATAAAAGCTATTAAGAACGAAATTCCCATAGTACTAATTTCAGCAAGAATGCCCGCAGCCATGCGTCACCTTCAACAACAATTAGGAATTGAAGACCAACCTATTATTTGCTACAACGGTGGTTTTGTTATTATAGATGAGCAGCCGGTAAGTTCTACAGCCATTTCTGTTCCCACTATTGAAGAGTTAGCAAAGTACAATCAAAAAAATAACGTTCATTTAAGTTTATATCACGCCGATGAATGGCATGTTCCTGAATACGATTATTGGGCAAAGCGGGAAGAAAACAACACCAAAGTAACTCCATCCATCAAACATATTCATGAGGTAATGGACGACTGGGGCAAACGTGAATTGGGAGCACATAAAATTATGTGTATGGGAGATGAAGAACATATTGAAGACCTGTTTAATTTTCTTCAGGAAAACTATAATGACCAATTACATATTTATCGTTCTAAATCTACTTACATTGAAATTGCGAATAAGCAAATTTCAAAATTAACGGCTATCGAATACTTACTTAAAAATCATTACAACCTTAGTTTAGAAGAAACAGTAGCTTTTGGCGATAATTATAATGATGTTGAAATGATAGAAGGTGTAGGCATGGGAATTGCTGTTGAAAATGGTCGAGATGAAACCAAAGCGGTTGCCAATAAAATTACCGACACCAATCTAAATGATGGCGTAGCAAAAAGTATTGAAGAATTATTTCTGAATAAATAAAATTATGGAAAAAGCACCACTGTTTACCAATGATGCTATTGTTTTTGGAATTTTAATGCTGCTTCTCGGAGCAGTTTTTTATACCTCTTCTCAAAAGTCTGGGTTTTGGAAAAAGTTTTATAAAATAGTTCCGGCACTACTCATGTGCTATTTACTTCCTGCTATTTTAAATTCTATAGGAATTATAAGTTCTGAAACTTCTGACCTTTATTTTGTTGCTAGTAGATACCTTTTACCGGCTTCGTTGGTCTTAATGACATTGAGCATAGACTTAAAAGCCATATACAATTTAGGGCCGAAGGCTTTGATTATGTTTTTTACAGGAACCATTGGGATTGTTGTGGGTGGTCCTTTAGCTATTTTAATCATTTCTTTTTTCTCTCCTGAAACTGTTGGAGGTATTGGACCCGATGCCACTTGGCGAGGGCTTGCTACTTTAGCGGGAAGCTGGATTGGTGGTGGCGCCAACCAAGCAGCAATGTTGGAGGTGTTCAAATTTAATCCTGAAAAATATGGCGGGATGGTTTTTGTAGATATTGTAGTAGCCAACTTATGGATGGCTATTATTCTATTGGGAATAGGAAGAACAAAACAAATAGACAAATTTTTTAAAGCAGATTCTTCTGCCATTAATGCTCTTAAAGAAAAAGTAGCCCATTATACGGAAAGCATAACTAGAAACCCGTCACTGGCAGATTTTATGATGATGTTGGCACTCGCCTTTGGAGCAGTAGGAATTGCCCACTTTGGTGCCGATGGGATTTCTAATTTTCTAACTTCAAATTTTGAAGTGTTTAACGACAAGAGTTCAGCTTTATCATCTTTTACCTCTACCTTTTTCTGGATGATTTCTATTTCTACACTTATCGGGATTTTACTTTCATTCACCAAAGCTAAAGAATTCGAAGGTGCGGGAGCAAGTAAAATAGGAAGTGTTTTTATTTATATACTAGTAGCTACAATTGGGATGAAAATGGATCTTACCATGATTTTTGATAATCCGGGGCTTATCGCTATTGGATTGGTGTGGATGGCCATTCACGCTGGTTTACTCATTTTTGTAGCGAAACTTATTAAAGCTCCCTATTTTTTCTTGGCTGTAGGAAGCCAAGCCAACGTTGGCGGTGCCGCTTCTGCTCCGGTTGTTGCTGCAGCTTTCCATCCTTCATTAGCAACTGTTGGAGTGCTTTTAGCAGTGCTAGGTTATGTAGTAGGAACTTGGGCTGCCTACCTTTGTGCAATTTTAATGCAAATAGCTGCAGGCAGTTAGTTTTTGAGGAAAAAAATATGATATTTGCAGGCTTAATCAAGATTTGATCTTACCCGTAGAAACAAGAAATAAAACATGAAAAAGTTAGTTGTTTTTAGTTTAATTGCAGTTTTATTAACTGCTTGTTCAAGTAAAGAAGTCAACTTTACCTTAACCGGAAATATTAAAGGTTTAAAAAAGGGAAAACTTTATTTGCAAAAAATTGAAGATACTTTAATAGTAAATGTAGATTCCGTTGAAATTAATGGCGATTCTGATTACCTCTTGGAAACTCATTTAAAAGAACCAGAAATCCTTTTTCTTTATTTAGATAAAGTGGATGGTGATAAAAATGATGATATTATCGAATTTTTTGCTGAAGAAGGAGAAATGACGATAAATACATCTTTAAAAAACTTCACTTATGATGCTGAAGTAAAAGGCTCTGCTAATCAACAAAAATTAGAAGAATTTAAAGGAATCGTAAAACGATTCAATAATCAGCATTTAGATCTAATTAAAGAAAATTTCGAGGCACAGCAAAAGGAAGATGAAGAAGGATTAATTGCCGTTAATAATAAATATGAAAATCTTCTTCGAAGAAAATACTTATATACGGTAAACTTTGCTATGAACCACAAAAACTTGGAAGTTTCACCCTACGTTATGTTAACAGAAGCTTTTGATGCCAATACTAAGTACTTAGATACAGTATACAATTCTTTAGAGAAAAATATTAGAAAATCTAAATATGGTAAGGAGCTAAAAACCCTTATTAAACAACGTGAGAAAACAGAAAAGCTAGAAGAAAAAGTGGAGAAAGAAAATTAAATATTTTCTCTTTATAAAATACTAAAATGATAAAAAAAAGCGGAACCTAACGATTCCGTTTTTTTTTATTTTACAACTCGTTAACTCGAGTTATCAATTCCTTAGCTTTCACTTCAATATCTTTATTTACTTTTTGTAAATGCGCTCCTCTGTTTTCCATAGGTCTTTTATTTATTTCAACTATAAACCCGTTAAATGAAGTAACTGCATCTTCTACAATCTGATCTGATTTTGCAGGATCTTCTTTTGGATTTGCAATTTGATGAATGTAAGCGGCTTCAATAATATCACCCATTACATAATTCAAATCTCTTTTTAAGTGTTTTACGCTTGCCATAATTTTAAAAATTTAATGGCGCAAAAGTAATCTAAAATCAGATAGTAACTTCTAATAAAGTTGAATTATTTGAAGTTATTTTCACTTCATCAATACAGGCAGGAATTAACAAGGTTTCGCCAGCTTTTAATACCTCATCTCCCCTTTCTGTACTCACCTTTGTATCTCCTTCAATATTCATATAGATGACAAAACTATCGGTAGAAGAATAGTCCAAGGTTAATTCTTGAGATAATTTTATCTGCTTTGTTTTAAAATATTGGTTCTCTACCAGTGAAGTTTTATTATTCTCTTTAGAAGTATAATCGATCTTATATTCATCATTGGCTTCAAAATCTATGGCTTCTTTAGCTTCTTCGGTATGAAGCTGTCGACTATTTCCCTCATCATCGGTTCGGTTATAATCGTAAACACGATAAGTAATATCTGAAGTTTGCTGAATTTCAGCTAAAACCACTCCTTTTCCAATCGCATGAATTAAACCGGGTTTTATAAAAAATGTATCACCGGGATTTACTTCTTCAAAATTAAGCAAGTCTTCAATTGAATTATTCTTTAAAGAATTTTCATAATCTTCAACACTTACCCCATCTTTAAAACCTACGATAATTCCGCAGCCTTCATCGGCTTGCATAATGTACCACATTTCGGTTTTACCAAATGAATTGTGACGCTTTTTAGCCAATACATCATCGGGATGTAATTGCACAGAAAGGTTTTCTTTGGCATCTATAAATTTTATAAGTAAAGGAAATTTATTCTGGAAATGCTCATAAATCGATTTCCCCACTAATTCTGATTGGTATTGTTCAATAAGGGAACGAAGTGTTTTGCCTTGCAGGTCACCTTTGGCCACGATAGAAAAATCTCCTTCTACATCACTAATTTCCCAACTTTCGCCCACTTGATTACTATCACTATCTTTATGGAGAAATGTATTTAGTTTTGAACCACCCCAAATTTTTTCCTTTAAAATGGGTTTAAATTTTAAAGGATATAAATCTTTACTCATCTGTTATTTTTTTTACAGTTTCTAAGGCTTTTTCCATATGGTGGGTAGCGCTCAAACTATTAAATTTAAACCTAACTTTTCCCTGTTTATCAACCACAAAAGTTTCCCTTCCTGGTATTAATCTAAAAAGATGTCCTTTTACTCCAAATTCTTGACGAATATCTTCCGTAGGATCTGATAGCAAAATATAGGGCAAATCATATTTTTGAGTAAATTTTTGATGAGATTCTACCGAATCTGAACTAATACCGATTACCTCTGCCCCTAGCTCTTTAAATTGTTTATAATTATCCCGAAAACTACAGGCTTCCTTGGTACAACCGGGCGTAAAGTTTTTTGGATAAAAATAGATAACCAATACTTTTTTGCCTACAATTTGCTGAGAACTAAATAAATTTCCTTCGCGATCGGTAAGGGTAAACGAAGGTATTTTATCGCCGACTTCTAATTTCATAATTTAATCACCATAGGTTACAAAATTGCGAGGTGTTTCATATAAAGTTATTTTTAAGCCTAGGTTTGAAGTTATCTCTTTTCTGAGTTTATTCCAAATTACAATGGCAATATTTTCTGCCGTTGGGTTTAAGTTCTTAAATTCTTCTACTTCAAGGTTTAAATTTTTATGATCAAATTCTTGTTCTACCTTATCATAAATAAGTTGCTTTAACCGTTTCATATCGTACACAAAACCTGTTTCTTGATCTACAGGACCAGTAACAGAAACGATGAGCTCGTAGTTATGTCCATGAAAATTGGGATTGCTACACTTGCCAAAAACCTCCTGATTCTTTTTGTCACTCCAATCTTTTCTAAAAAGTCGGTGGGCAGCATTAAAATGAGCTTTTCTATTAACGGTAAGCTTATTCATTTTTAATATGATTGGAATATTTATCAAAAATAATTTTAAACCAAGCGGTGTATATTTCCGGATTTTCTTTAAGATCTTTTTGAATGTCCTCTAAGCTCATCCACTTCCACGCAGCGACCTCATCTGGATTTAGATTGGGTTGGTCATTATATTTTCCTATTAAAATATAATCGTACTCATGCTCGCTTAATCCGTTATCAAATGGAGCTTTGTAAATAAAAGAAATACTTTCCTCTAAATCTGTAGTGAACCCCATTTCTTCCATGAGCCTACGTTTTCCGGCATCTACATTGCTTTCACCTTCTCGTTGGTGGCTACAGCAAGTATTGGTCCACAATCCCGGAGAATGGTATTTTGATAATGCTCTTTGTTGAAGCATTACTTCTCCTTTATCATTATATACAAATACTGAAAATGCTCGGTGAAGCAAGGCTTTTTCATGGGCTTCTATTTTTTCCATTAGCCCAATTTGTTCATCGTTCTCGTTTACAAGAATTACTTTTTCTTCCATAGAAATCAAAAGTACAAAAACAGACTAGAAATAAAATTTTTAAAACGACCTTTTATCTCCTTTTAGTTTAACAACAAATGCACCACCTAAACCTTTTGCCAATACTTTGCTTCTATAGACTTCTGCCTATAACCTTTTAGGAAATTTGCCTAGTATAAACTCATACAACCATCATTCACCTAATTGTGGTATAATACCTCATTAGATTTATGGAAAATAAGCAAAAAACACATTTTTCTGTAATAAGATAAAAGTTATAAATCTTGTAATAGGTTTATAAAAGAATATCTTTGCAACTATGAATTTTTTAGACGAAATTAATAGACGACGAACATTCGGTATTGTATCTCACCCAGATGCAGGTAAAACAACTTTAACCGAAAAACTACTCCTTTTTGGTGGAGCTATTCAAGAAGCGGGAGCAGTTAAAAACAATAAAATTAAAAAAGGTGCTACTAGTGATTTTATGGAAATTGAACGGCAACGTGGAATTTCTGTAGCAACATCGGTACTGGCTTTTGAATATAAGAATAACAAAATCAACATCCTTGATACACCAGGACATAAAGATTTTGCAGAAGATACTTTTAGAACACTAACTGCGGTAGATAGTGTAATTGTTGTGATTGACGTAGCGAAAGGGGTCGAAGAACAAACCGAAAAGTTAGTAGAGGTTTGCCGTATGCGTAATATTCCAATGATTGTATTTATCAATAAATTGGACCGAGAAGGTAAAGACGCTTTTGATCTTTTAGATGAAATTGAACAAAAATTAAATTTAACCGTCACTCCGCTCAGTTACCCCATAGGAATGGGATATGACTTCAAAGGAATCTATAATATTTGGGAAAAAAACATCAACTTATTTACCGGTGATCCCCGAAAAGATATTGAAGATACTATTGAAATATCTGATTTAAATTCTTCGGAATTGGATGATTTGATTGGTGAAAAGCCTGCCAATACGTTGAGGGAAGAACTTGAATTGGCTCAAGGAGTTTATCCTGAATTTGACGAGAAAGCTTATCAGGCAGGAACACTGCAACCGGTGTTTTTTGGTTCTGCATTAAATAATTTTGGAGTTCGTGAATTACTGGACTGTTTTATAAAAATTGCTCCTTCTCCCCGACCCAAAGAGAGCGATACGAGAGAAGTTGATCCAAAGGAAAAAAACTTCACCGGATTTGTGTTTAAGATTCACGCAAATATGGATCCCAAACACCGAGACCGGTTAGCTTTTATTAAAATTGTCTCGGGTAAATTTGAAAGAAATACTCCTTATTTACACGTTAGGAATAAAAAGAAATTAAAGTTTAGTAGTCCAAATGCTTTTTTTGCTGAAAAGAAAGAAATTGTAGACACTTCTTACCCTGGGGATATTGTAGGGCTTCACGATACAGGAAATTTCAAGATTGGCGATACACTTACAGAAGGTGAAGAATTGAATTACCGCGGAATACCAAGTTTCTCCCCGGAACATTTCCGCTATATCAATAACGCCGATCCCATGAAGTCGAAACAATTGGAAAAAGGAATTGACCAGTTAATGGATGAAGGGGTTGCTCAGTTATTTCGGCTAGAGTTAAATAACAGAAAAGTTATCGGTACGGTGGGAGCTCTTCAGTATGAAGTTATCCAGTATCGTTTAGAACACGAATATGGAGCAAAATGTACCTATGAACCACTGAATGTACATAAAGCTTGTTGGGTAGAACCTGAAGATGAAAAAAATGAAGAGTTTCAGGATTTTAAACGAGTGAAAGCTAAATTTCTGGCGAAAGATAAACGTGGGCAATTAGTGTTTTTTGCAGATTCTTCTTTCTCTCTACAGATGACACAGCAAAAATACCCAAGTATTACCTTTCATTTTACTTCTGAATTCCAAAAGTAAAAGACATCATCAAATATAAAAAAACTCCGAATTTTCATTCGGAGTTTTTTATTTTTTAAGCCTGTCCTGTTGGTCCAAAATTTAATGGAATGGGTGGCTTATCATAATCTTTTATTTCACCGTGAGCTTTTTCAAATCTATGAATATTATCTCCTAATGCTTTCAACAAACGCTTAGCATGTTGAGGAGTTAAAATTATTCTAGACTTCACTTTACTTTTTGGTGCTCCAGGCATAATGTTTACAAAATCTACCACAAACTCTGAAGCTGAATGATTGATAATTGCCAAGTTACTATATGTACCTTGAGCAGTAGCTTCATCTAACTCAATGTTAAGTTGCTTTTGGTTTGATTTTTTATCTTTTTCTTCACTCATAATCTTTGGTAAAAGTAAAAACCCGGCTTAAAAAACCGGGTTTTTATAATTAGTTATAATTAACTTCTTGCTTTTCTTCCATCATTTCTTCAAACTCTTCTTTAGAACCTACGATAATGTTATCGTATTCTCTAAGTCCTGTACCTGCAGGAATCTTATGACCTACAATTACATTTTCTTTAAGTCCTTCTAAAGTATCTACTTTACCGCTTACAGCTGCTTCGTTAAGAACTTTAGTAGTTTCTTGGAAGGAAGCTGCAGAGATAAATGATTTAGTTTGAAGTGAGGCTCTGGTAATACCTTGTAAAATGGGTGTTGCCGTAGCAGGTTCAACGTCTCTTGCTGTAGCAAGTGCTTTATCTTCTCTACGTAATAGCGAGTTTTCGTCTCTTAACTCACGGGCAGTTACAATTTGACCAGGCTTTAAGTTTACACTATCACCAGCATCTTCTACTACTTTCTTACCAAAAATATCATCGTTCTCTTCAATAAAGTCAGATTTATGAACTAATTGGTTTTCTAAGAAAATAGTATCTCCCGGATCTTGAATTCTAACTTTCTGCATCATTTGACGTACTACTACCTCAAAGTGCTTATCGTTAATTTTCACCCCTTGTAATCGGTATACTTCCTGAACTTCATTTACTAAGTACTGTTGTACAGCACTTGGCCCTTTAATATTCAAGATATCTTCCGGAGTAATTGATCCGTCTGATAATGGCATTCCGGCACGAACATAATCGTTCTCCTGTACTAAGATCTGGTTAGAAAGTTTTACTAAGTACTTCTTCACTTCTCCTAGTTTAGACTCAACGATAATTTCTCGGTTACCACGCTTAATTTTACCGAAAGAAACCACACCATCAATCTCACTAACCACTGCAGGGTTAGAAGGATTACGTGCTTCAAACAATTCGGTTACACGTGGAAGACCTCCGGTAATATCCCCAGTCTTTGCAGACTTACGAGGTATTTTCACCAAAATCTTACCTACTTTAATATTTTCTTCATCATCTACCATTAAGTGGGCACCAACCGGAAGGTTATAAGAACGAATGACTTCGTCTTTTTTACCCATAATTAATAAAGTAGGAATCTTTTTCTTATTTCTAGATTCTGAAATTACTTTCTCTTGGAAACCGGTTTGTTCATCGGTTTCAACCTGATAAGTAACTCCTTGTTCTATATTCTGGAATTTAATTGTACCAGCAAACTCAGAAATAATTACACCGTTATAAGGATCCCATTCACAAGCTACATCACCTTTCTTAATCTTATCTCCAGGTTTAATGAATATTTGTGAACCGTAAGGGATTACATTATTACTTAACGTAATTCCAGTTTTAGGATCAACAATTTTTAATTCTGAAGTACGTGAAATTACGATTTCTGCTTGGCTACCATCGGGAGCTTCACCTTTTACGGTTTTTAAATCTTCAATTTCGGCAGTACCATCAAATTTAGCTACTACTTTGTTTTCTTCTGAAATGTTTCCTGCAATACCTCCCACGTGGAATGTACGTAAGGTTAACTGTGTACCTGGCTCTCCAATTGACTGAGCAGCAACTACACCTACAGCTTCACCTTTTTGTACTGTTTTACCAGTAGCAAGGTTTCTACCATAACATTTCACACAAATTCCTTTTTTAGCTTCACAGGTTAAAGCAGATCTTACTTCTACGCTATCTAGCGCAGACTTATCAATCTTATCAACAATTGCTTCATTTATCTCTTCACCAGCTTCAGCAATCACTTCTTGTGTTAATGGATCTACCACATCATTTAAGGCTGTTCTACCTAAAATACGCTCACCAAGAGATTCTACAATCTCTTCGTTTTTCTTAAGCGCTTTCATTTCGATACCTCTTAATGTACCACAATCTTCTTCACCTACAATTACATCTTGGGACACATCTACTAAACGACGGGTTAAGTAACCTGCATCTGCCGTTTTTAATGCGGTATCTGCAAGACCTTTACGTGCACCGTGCGTAGAGATAAAGTATTCAAGAATCGAAAGACCTTCTTTAAAGTTAGAAAGAATTGGGTTTTCAATAATCTCACCTCCACCGGAATTCGATTTTTTAGGTTTTGCCATCAGACCACGCATACCGGTTAACTGACGAATTTGCTCTTTAGAACCACGCGCTCCAGAATCTAACATCATAAATACAGAGTTAAATCCTTGGTTATCTTCACGAATTCGCTTCATCGCTAATTCAGTAAGATTGGCATTGGTTGCTGTCCAAATATCAATTACCTGATTGTAACGCTCGTTGTTGGTAATAAGTCCCATATTATAGTTCCCCATAATACCTTCAACTTGCTGATTGGCTTCATCGATCATCTCGTGTTTTTCTTCAGGAATAATAATATCCCCTAATGAGAATGAAAGTCCACCTCTAAATGCGAAACCGTAACCTAAACTCTTAATTTTATCTAAGAATTCTCCAGTTTCTGGTACGCTGGTTACTTTTAAAATTCCACCAATAATATCCCTTAAAGACTTTTTGGTAAGTACTTCGTTAATGAAACCGGCTTTCTCTGGCACTTCTTCGTTGAAAAGTACTCGACCAACCGTAGTTTCTATAATTTGATAAACTAATTCGCCATCTTCATTAAAGTCTTTTGCACGAACTTTAATAGGCGCATTTAGTTCAACTTTCTTCTCGTTATAAGCGATAATTACTTCTTCTGCAGAATAGAAAGTAAGCCCTTCTCCTTTCACTTTACGTTCTGGAGTAGATTTTCTAAGCTTGGTCATATAATACAGACCCAATACCATATCCTGAGAAGGTACAGTAATTGGAGAACCATTCGCCGGATTTAAGATATTATGAGAAGCCAACATTAACAATTGTGCTTCTAAAATAGCTTCAGGTCCTAATGGTAAATGAACCGCCATCTGGTCACCATCAAAATCGGCATTAAATGCCGTACATACTAATGGGTGTAGTTGAATTGCCTTCCCTTCAATTAATTTTGGTTGGAAAGCTTGGATACCTAAACGGTGAAGTGTAGGAGCACGGTTAAGTAATACCGGATGTCCTTTTAACACGTTCTCTAAGATATCCCAAACAACTGGTTCTTTTTTATCGATTATTTTCTTAGCAGATTTTACCGTTTTTACAATTCCTCTTTCTATTAATTTTCTAATAATAAAAGGCTTGTAAAGCTCAGCAGCCATATTTTTAGGTAAACCACACTCGTACAATTTCATCTCTGGTCCTACAACAATTACAGAACGAGCTGAATAATCTACACGCTTACCTAATAAGTTTTGACGGAAACGACCTTGTTTTCCTTTTAAGGAATCTGAAAGTGATTTTAAAGGACGGTTGGAATCCGTTTTTACTGCTGAAGATTTTCTGGTATTATCAAATAAGGAATCTACCGACTCTTGAAGCATACGCTTTTCATTACGTAAGATTACTTCAGGAGCTTTGATTTCCATTAATCTTTTCAGACGGTTATTTCTAATAATTACCCTTCTATAAAGATCGTTTAAATCTGAAGTTGCAAAACGACCTCCATCAAGTGGTACTAAAGGTCTCAATTCTGGTGGAATTACCGGAATTGCCTTCATAATCATCCACTCAGGCTTATTTTCTCTATTAGCATTCGCATCACGGAAAGCTTCCACAACTTGTAAACGCTTTAAGGCTTCTGTTTTACGTTGCTTTGAAGTTTCGTTATTTGCTTTGTGTCTTAATTCATAAGATAGTTCATCTAAATCAAGACGCTGTAAAATTTCGATTAGACATTCAGCTCCCATTTTAGCGATAAACTTGTTAGGGTCTGAATCTTCTAAGTACATATTTTCCTGTGGAAGACTATCTAAAATATTCAAATATTCTTCTTCTGTAAGGAAATCCATCTTTTTAAGAGGCTCACCATCTTCATCTTTAGCAATACCCGCTTGAATTACTACGTAACGTTCGTAGTAAATAATCATATCGAGTTTTTTAGATGGAATTCCTAATAAGTATCCTATTTTGTTAGGTAAAGAACGGAAATACCAAATATGTGCTACTGGTACTACCAAGTTGATGTGACCTACTCTATCTCTACGTACTTTCTTTTCTGTAACTTCTACTCCACAACGGTCACAAACGATTCCTTTATATCGAATTCTTTTATATTTTCCGCAGGCACATTCATAGTCCTTTACCGGGCCAAAAATACGCTCACAGAATAAACCGTCACGCTCTGGTTTGTGCGTACGGTAGTTAATAGTTTCCGGTTTAAGTACTTCTCCTCTCGATTCAGCCAAAATCGCTTCTGGAGAAGCTAAACCTATAGAGATTTTATTAAATCTCTTTTGTGTATTCTTATCATTATTTCTTGCCATAATATATGGTGCTAAAGAATTATTTCTAAACATTAATGATAACTATTGCCTTCAGCCTCAACTGAAGGCAACGCTATTACTCTTCTAATTTTATATCTAAACCAAGACCTTTTAACTCGTGCATCAATACGTTAAAGGATTCTGGTAAGCCAGGTTCTGGCATTGGTTCTCCTTTTACGATAGATTCATAAGTTTTAGCTCTTCCGATTACATCATCAGACTTCACGGTTAAGATTTCACGTAAGGTGCTTGATGCTCCATAAGCTTCAAGTGCCCATACCTCCATCTCACCAAAACGCTGACCACCAAATTGTGCTTTACCACCTAATGGCTGTTGTGTAATTAATGAGTAAGGACCTATAGAACGTGCGTGCATCTTATCTTCAATCATATGACCTAATTTCAGCATATAGATTACACCAACGGTTGCTGCTTGGTCAAAACGATCTCCGGTACCACCATCATACAAATAGGTATGTCCAAATCTTGGGATTCCAGCTTTATCGGTAAGTTCATTAATTTGATCTAAAGTAGCCCCATCAAAAATTGGAGTTGCATACTTCTGACCAAGTTTTTGACCTGCCCAACCTAACACGGTTTCATAAATCTGACCAATGTTCATACGAGAAGGTACCCCTAATGGGTTTAACACGATATCTACCGGTGTTCCATCATCTAGGAAAGGCATATCTTCTTGACGAACAATTCTAGCAACAATACCTTTGTTACCGTGACGCCCTGCCATCTTATCTCCTACTTTTAGTTTACGTTTTTTTGCAATGTAAACTTTGGCTAGTTTTAAGATCCCTGAAGGAAGCTCATCTCCTACAGAAATGGTAAACTTCTCTCTTCTTAAGTTACCTTGAAGGTCGTTTTCTTTAATTTTATAATTGTGAAGAAGATCGGCCACTAATGTATTTAAGTCTTCATCTGTAGTCCAAACACCTTGTGTTAAATGGGTATAATCATCTACAGAGTTTAACATTTTAAGGGTGTACTTCTTACCTTTTGGCAATACGTCTTCTCCTAAATCGTTCTTCACTCCTTGTGCTGTTTTCCCTCCGATAATAGCGAATAATTTTTCAATTAATTCATCTTTAAGGGCTTCAAACTTCACGGTATATTTAGCTTCTAAACGAGCGATATCTTCTTTATCCTGAGCTCGTTTACGCTTATCTTTTATAGCTCTAGCGAATAATTTTTTATTGATCACCACACCTTCCAATGATGGAGAAGCTTTTAAAGAAGCATCTTTTACATCTCCGGCTTTGTCACCAAATATCGCACGAAGTAATTTTTCTTCCGGTGTTGGATCTGATTCTCCTTTTGGAGTAATTTTACCAATTAAAATATCACCAGGCTTTACTTCGGCACCAATACGAATCATACCATGCTCATCCAAATCTCTGGTAGCATCTTCTGATACGTTAGGAATATCATTCGTTAATTCTTCATTACCTAATTTAGTATCTCTAACTTCTAATGAATACTCATCGATATGAATAGAAGTAAAGATATCTTCTCTTACTACTTTTTCTGAAATTACGATCGCATCCTCAAAGTTATATCCTTTCCAAGGCATAAAGGCAACTTTCATATTTCTACCTAAAGCCAACTCTCCTTCTTCAGTTGCATAACCTTGACAAAGTACTTGTCCTTTTTCTACTCGATCACCAACTCTTACAATCGGCTTCAAGTTAACAGAAGTACCTTGGTTGGTTTTTCTAAATTTAATAAGATCGTAAGTTTTAGAATCTGACTCGAAACTAACCATACGTTCTTCTTCAGTACGATCATACTTAATAGTAACTTGTCTAGCATCTACATATTCTACGGTACCTGCTCTTTCAGCATTAATTAATACACGAGAATCTGAAGCTACTTGACGCTCAAGACCTGTACCTACAATTGGAGAATCCACTCTTAATAAAGGTACTGCTTGACGCATCATATTTGATCCCATTAATGCACGGTTCGCATCATCGTGCTCTAAGAATGGAATCAAAGATGCTGAAATAGATGAGATTTGGTTAGGTGCGACATCGGTAAAATGAACCTCACTAGGATCTACTACCGGGAAGTCACCTTCCATACGTGCAATAACCTTATCTGCATCAATTTGACCATCATCTTTTAATGGTATGTTTGCTTGTGCAATTAGTTTTCCTTCTTCTTCTTCCGCAGAGAAATAAACTGGTTCATTCTCGATATCCAATTTACCATTTTCTACTTTTCGGTAAGGAGTTTCAATGAATCCCATTCCGTTTACTTTCGCATAAACAGAAAGTGAAGAAATCAAACCAATGTTTGGACCTTCAGGAGTTTCAATAGGACAAAGACGACCATAATGTGTATAGTGAACGTCACGTACCTCGAAACCTGCTCTTTCTCTAGAAAGACCTCCTGGCCCTAATGCCGAAAGACGACGTTTGTGAGTAATCTCTGCTAATGGATTGGTTTGATCCATAAATTGAGATAACTGGTTGGTACCAAAGAACGAATTGATTACAGACGAAAGAGTTTTCGCATTAATCAAATCGATTGGTGTAAACACCTCGTTATCACGAACGTTCATACGCTCACGAATCGTACGTGCCATACGAGCAAGACCTACTCCAAACTGCTGAGATAACTGTTCTCCTACTGTTCTAACACGACGGTTAGAAAGGTGATCGATATCATCAATCTCTGCTTTTGAGTTAATTAACTCAATTAAATATTTTATGATGGTAATAATATCTTCTTTGGTAAGTACTTGCTTATCCATTTCGATATTAAGACCTAATTTTTTATTCATTCGGTAACGGCCAACCTCACCAAGGTTATAACGTTGATCTGAGAAGAATAATTTATCGATAATTCCTCTTGCAGTCTCCTCATCTGGCGGTTCTGCGTTACGTAATTGTCTATAGATGTGCTCTACCGCTTCTTTCTCTGAGTTGGTAGGGTCTTTTTGTAAGGTGTTATGAATAATGGCATAATCACCTGTAGAGTTATCTTCTTTGTGAAGTAAAATTGTTTTAGTTCCCGTCTCTAAAATCTCTTCGATGTGATCTTTTTCTAAAACTGTATCACGATCTAATACAATCTCGTTTCTTTCAATAGAAACAACTTCTCCTGTATCTTCATCTACAAAATCTTCATACCAAGTGTTAAGTACACGTGCCGCTAATTTGCGTCCCAATACTTTTTTAAGTCCAGATTTAGAAACTTTTACTTCTTCTGCAAGGTCAAAAATCTCTAAGATGTCTTTATCTCTTTCAAAGCCGATAGCACGGAAAAGTGTGGTTACCGGTAATTTTTTCTTTCTATCGATATAGGCGTACATAACGCTGTTGATATCGGTAGCAAATTCAATCCAAGAACCTTTAAAAGGAATTACCCTAGCTGAATAAAGTTTAGTTCCGTTAGCGTGAAAAGATTGACCAAAGAAAACCCCTGGCGAACGGTGCAATTGAGATACTACTACACGTTCTGCTCCATTAATGCAGAAAGTTCCGCTAGGCGTCATGTAAGGTATTGTACCTAAATACACATCTTGAACGATAGTTTCAAAATCTTCGTGTTCTGGGTCGGTACAATAAAGTTTCAATCTTGCTTTAAGAGGCACACTATAAGTAAGCCCTCTTTCTATACACTCTTGAATGGAGTAACGAGGTGGATCTACAAAGTAATCTAAAAATTCTAGTACGAATTGATTACGAGTATCCGTAATTGGAAAGTTTTCCATGAAGGTATTGTATAAACCTTCATTCCCTCTTTCTTCTGATTTGGTTTCTAATTGAAAGAAATCTTGAAATGATTTTATCTGGATATCTAAGAAATCCGGATAATCTGGTCTGTTTTTAACAGAAGAGAAATTAATTCTTTCAGTTTGCTTTTCTAACATCTATGGACGGAATTTGAGGTTTTCAACTTTCATAATTCATTTAAGAATAAAAAGTTGAAAGCACGTAATTAACTAAAAAAATTTGTGCAAAAAATCGCACTAACGTATAAATACGCAAAAGGGTTTAGACCTTCAGGAGTACATCCTGAGGCCTAAACCTAAATAATATAGCTTGTTAAGCTTACTTAAGCTCAACCTCAGCTCCTGCTTCTTCTAATTGAGATTTTAAAGCTTCAGCTTCGTCTTTAGATACTCCTTCTTTAACTGCTTTTGGAGCACCATCTACTAATTCTTTAGCATCTTTAAGACCTAATCCAGTAAGTTCTTTTACTAACTTAACTACTGCTAATTTAGATCCTCCTGGAGCTTTAAGAATTACGTCGAATTCTGTTTGCTCTTCAGCAGCGTCATCACCACCTCCAGCAGCTCCACCAGCTACAGCTACAGCAGCAGCAGCAGGCTCGATACCATATTCTTCTTTTAATATATCAGCTAACTCGTTTACTTCTTTTACTGTTAAGTTAACCAATTGTTCTGCGAAATCTTTTAAATCTGCCATTTTCTATCGTTTTAAAATGTGTATTTATAATTATTAAAAAGTGCGTACTTAGTTTGAAATTTATTCTTTTTCAGAAAGCGTTTTAAGTATTCCTGCAATTTTACCTCCACCAGACTTAAGTGCTGAAACAACATTTTTAGCAGGTGATTGTAATAATCCAATAATATCTCCAACAACCTCTTCTTTAGACTTGATATTAGAAAGAGCTTCTAAGTTTTCATCTCCAACATAGATAGCTTCATCTATATAAGCTCCTTTAAGAAGTGGTTTTTCACTTTTCTTTCTGAATTCTTTGATCACTTTCGCTGGTGCATTACCAGTTTCAGCCATCATAATTGACGTATTGCCTTTTAAAGTTGATGGTAACTCACCGAAATCTTTTTCAGCAGCCTCCATAGCTTTAGCCAACAATGTATTCTTAACTACCGATAATTTCACGTTAGCTTTGAAACAAGCTCTTCTTAAGTTAGAAGTAGTTCCTGCATCTAAGCCAGAAATATCTGCTAAATAAATAGTTGAAGTTTCAGCTAACTGGGCAGTTAAATCTTTTATTACTTGTGATTTTTCTTCTCTTGTCATAATAAACTTTATTATTGCTCAGTAAACCTTTTTGTATCTATTTCTACACTCGGGCTCATGGTGCTTGACATATGAATACTCTTTATGTACACACCTTTTGCTGCCTGAGGTTTCAACTTTACAAGCGTAGTTAATAATTCTCTTGCGTTTCCTGCAATTTTATCTGCATCGAAAGATGCTTTTCCAACTGCTGCGTGAACGATTCCGGTTTTATCTACTTTAAAGTCGATTTTACCAGCTTTCACGTCTGATACTGCTTTTGCAACATCCATTGTTACTGTACCTGTTTTTGGGTTAGGCATTAAACCTCTTGGTCCTAAAACTCTACCTAGAGGACCTAATTTACCCATTACACTCGGCATAGTTACAATTACATCTACATCTGTCCAACCACCTTTGATTTTATCAAGGTACTCGTCTAAACCAACGTAATCTGCACCAGCATCTTTAGCCTCTTGTTCTTTATCTGGAGTTACTAAAGCTAAAACTTTTACATCTTTACCGGTACCGTGAGGTAATGTTACTACCCCTCTAACCATCTGGTTAGCTTTACGAGGATCTACATTTAGACGCACTGCAAGATCTACTGAAGGATCAAAGTTTACGTTTGTTATCTCTTTTACTAAAGCAGAAGCTTCGGCAACAGTATACAGCTTAGATTTATCAAGCTTTGCCTGAACTTCCTTTTGCTTTTTTGTTATTTTTGCCATTTCTATTCTTGTCTTTTTAGGTTAAAACGGTGCATCACCTTTTACAGTTATTCCCATAGAACGTGCCGTACCGGCAACCATCTTCATAGCAGACTCAACAGTAAATGCATTTAAATCCTGCATTTTATCTTCTGCGATAGTCTTAACCTGATCCCAAGAAACACTTGCTACTTTCTTACGATTAGGTTCTCCTGAACCTTTTTTAGTTTTAGCTGCTTCCATCAATTGTACGGCTGCTGGTGGGGTTTTCACAACAAAGTCAAAAGACTTGTCTGAATAAACCGTAATAACCACTGGCAACACCTTACCTTGTTTATCTTGAGTTCTACCATTGAATTGCTTACAGAATTCCATGATATTTACTCCGGCAGCACCTAAAGCAGGTCCAACTGGGGGAGACGGGTTAGCCGCACCTCCGCGCACTTGTAATTTTACAACCTTACTTACTTCTTTTGCCATTTTAAATAAAATTTAATTTTGAATTATCAGTTATAAAAGTGGAAGCATTTAAAAATAATAATTCGATATAACGTAACATTTATACTTTCTCTACTTGCATATAGCTCAACTCTAATGGTGTTTTTCTACCGAAAATTTTCACCATAACTTCAAGCTTACGTTTTTCTTCATTTACCTTTTCAATAGTTCCATTAAAACCATTAAAAGGCCCATCGATAACTTTTATCGTCTCTCCAATAGTATAAGGAATCACAACATTATCCTCTTTAACAGATAATTCATCAACCTTACCTAACATTCTATTTACTTCAGACTTTCTTAGCGGCACAGGATCTCCACCTTTCACTTCTCCTAAAAATCCTATCACCCCATTAATTCCTTTAATAACGTGAGGAACTTCACCTTCTAAAGCAGCCTGAACCATTATATAACCCGGAAAATAAACTCTTTCTTTATTGATTTTTTTTCCGTTTCTAATTTGAATAACTTTTTCGGTAGGAACCAGTATCTGATCTACATAATCCTCAAGACCTTGATGAGCGATCTCTTTCTCAATATAGTCTTTCACTTTATTTTCTTGACCACTTACAGATCTTACCACATACCATTTTTTTGTCTTACTCTCCGCCATAGATCAATTACTTACGATTTAACCCAGTTAAAATACTGCTCGATTGCAGAACTAAAAACTGTATCTACCCCCCATACCAATAACGCAAAGATTACTGAAAAAACGAGCACGATTACCGTTAGTCTTTGAGCTTCCGCATAAGAAGGCCACGTCACATGGTTTTTTAATTCGTTGTAAGATTCTGATATATAATTTGCGATTCCTGCCATTTTATATAGATATTAAAAAACTTTAATCCAAAAATTAAAGTTTATTAAATTAGAAATACCATATTCCTAAAGCACGGGTTGAGAGGCTCGAACTCCCGACACCTGGTTTTGGAGACCAGTGCTCTACCAACTGAGCTAAACCCGTAAATACAAGTCAAGGTATTTCGCATAAACGAAACACCTCAACTTTTATATAATTCCAACTAACTTATATTAGTCTAAAATTTCAGTTACCTGACCAGCTCCTACAGTTCTACCTCCTTCACGGATAGCGAAACGTAAACCAACGTTCATCGCAATAGTCTGAATAAGCTCAACAGTAATAGTTAAGTTATCACCAGGCATCACCATCTCTACACCATCAGGCAAACTAATAGTACCTGTTACATCTGTTGTTCTAACATAGAACTGAGGACGATAGTTATTATGGAATGGAGTATGACGACCACCTTCTTCTTTTTTCAAGATATAAACCTCTGCCTTAAATTTAGCGTGAGGAGTTACAGAACCTGGTTTAGTAATTACCATACCTCTAGAGATTTGAGTTTTCTCAATACCTCTTAATAAGATACCAGCGTTATCACCAGCCTCACCTCTTGCTAAGATTTGACGGAACATTTCAATACCAGTAATAGTAGAAGTTAATTTCTCAGCTCCCATACCAATAATCTCTACAGGATCACCAGTATTAGCAACACCAGTCTCAATACGTCCTGTTGCAACAGTACCACGACCAGTAATAGAGAATACATCTTCGATAGGCATTAAGAAAGGCTTATCAACATCACGCTCAGGCAACTCAATCCAAGTATCAACTGCTTCCATTAATTCTAAAACAGTCTGAACCCATTTATCTTCACCTTCTAAAGCTCCTAATGCAGAACCAGAAACTACAGGCCCATTATCACCATCATACTCATAGAAAGAAAGTAAATCTCTAACTTCCATTTCTACTAATTCTAGCAATTCTTCATCATCAACTAAGTCAACTTTATTCAAAAACACAACGATTCTTGGAATACCTACCTGACGTCCTAAAAGGATGTGCTCACGAGTTTGTGGCATAGGACCATCTGTTGCAGCAACAACCAAAATAGCACCATCCATCTGAGCAGCACCAGTAACCATGTTCTTCACATAATCGGCGTGACCTGGACAGTCAACGTGCGCATAGTGACGGTTAGCAGTTGCATATTCTACGTGAGAAGAGTTAATTGTAATACCTCTTTCTTTTTCTTCTGGAGCATTATCAATCTGATCGAAAGCACTAGCCTCAGAATACCCAGCGTCTGCTAACACTTTAGTAATCGCTGCAGTTAAAGTTGTTTTTCCGTGATCTACGTGTCCAATTGTACCTATATTTAAGTGCGGTTTGGAACGATCATAAGTTTCCTTTGCCATAATTAATACTTATTTAATCTTAGTTATATATTAGTGTTCAATTTATATACACACAAAACTTAACAACAAATATGATGCTGTTAAGTGAAAGTTGAAAATTCAACTTAGAGCCAACGACGAGAATTGAACTCGTGACCTCTTCCTTACCAAGGAAGCGCTCTACCCCTGAGCTACGTCGGCCTAAAACCAACCTGTACCAACAGATTAAGCTCTATTTAGCCTTGAAAACTTCCAAGGAAATAGAGCGGGAGACCGGGTTCGAACCGGCGACATTCAGCTTGGAAGGCTGACGCTCTACCAACTGAGCTACTCCCGCATTCCAAAAATTAATTTATTTTAAACTAAATTTCAGTTGTGGGGAGAGCAGGATTCGAACCTGCGAAGTTAAAAAACAACAGATTTACAGTCTGTCCTCGTTGGCCGCTTGAGTATCTCCCCAATGGTTTTAAAAACCTTCAAAATTTCATAGAACAGAGCCGATGGAGGGACTCGAACCCACGACCTGCTGATTACAAATCAGCTGCTCTAGCCAGCTGAGCTACATCGGCATTATGTCCTGCTTTTTACATTAAAAAAGCCCGCTATTTCTAACGGACTGCAAATATAGAGGTGTTTATCTTTTCTACAAAATTTTTTTGCTATTTTTTTTATATTTTTTTTCTAAGCATAAGTCAACAGTTTTTCTTTACGCTTTTTTAAGCATCTTCGCACAGCGTTAACTCCCTCATCTACACCTTCTTCAAATTTCTTATTCATCTTTTTCACCATAATATCATCCCCAGGGACATGTAATAAAATTTCTGTGATTTTATTTTCTGGAGAGCGTGTATTTTGAACTTTTAAGAAAACATCGACATTTGTTATCTTATCAAAATACTTTTCTAGTTTGCTTAATCTACTTTCTATAAATAGAATGAGTTTCTGGTCGGCATTAAAATTTACGGATTGAACGTTAATCTTCATCTTTTCAGTTTTTAGCTAGTTAGACTTCTATTTATTTTTATTCCTCGGGTGGGCATTCAGGTATACCTTGCTTAGCTCACGTATACTATTATGCGTGTAAACCTGTGTGGAAGCCAAACTTGAATGCCCCAAAAGTTCTTTTACAGAATTTAAGTCTGCACCTTCGTTAAGAAGATGGGTGGCAAATGTGTGACGAATAATATGTGGACTTTTTTTCACCTTCGTGGACACTCTACTAAAATAATTATTTACTACCCGATAAACAAGTGCATCGTAAAGTTTATTTCCCTTTTCAGTTACCAATAAATATTTTTCATCATTAATTATTGCTAACTCACTTCTTTCTAACAAGTAATTTTGAAAAGTTTTTAAAACCGTAGGTAATAAAGGAATTATTCGTTCTTTATTTCGCTTCCCTAAAACTTTTAATTGTTTACCAGAAACATCTACACTATCCAATTTTAAATTAATTAGTTCTGCTCTACGCATTCCTGTGGAATACAATAATTCGATAATGAGCTGATCTCGAAATTCTGAAAAACCTTCAGGCTGAAAACTTTCAATCACTTCTGAAACTTCTTTAGAAGAAAAAGGAACCTGCACCTTTTTATCGACCTTTAAAGATTTGTGCTTAACCAACGGAGAAGTTTCAATCTCTTTTATTTTCAATAAGAATTTATAAAATGTCTTTAAGGAAGAAATTTTCCTATTGATGCTTCTATTGGAAATTCCATTATCTACCAGACTAATAATCCAAGAACGAATCATAGAATAGTTCACTTCCCTTAATTCCTCTTCTTCAAATTGATTTTGAATAAAAACCGCAAAGGTTTCCAAGTCTTTTTGATAAGCTAACACAGTATGAGAGGAGTATTTTTTCTCATATAAAAGATAGTCTAGAAACTGTTGAATGGAAGCCATAAAAAAACTGCTGATAAACAAAGTTACTAAACTTTACTTATCAGCAGTGGTATGATTTATTCAGAATTTAAAATTAGATCATTTCTTCTTGATCTCTTAAATGCTGAATGTATTGCGCTTTCTGAATTTTACTTCTATTTTTTACAGATGGCTTGATGAAGTTTTGACGAGAACGCAGCTCACGCATAGTTTTAGTTCTGTCAAACTTTCTTTTAAAACGCTTTAACGCTCTTTCTATGTTCTCTCCGTCTTTTACTGGTATTACTAACACGTTGATATCACCTCCTTTCACTTAAAATTTCGAGCGGCAAAATTAATACTTATTTTTAATTTTCAAAATATTTAAAATATTTTCAATCAAATAATTATGTAGCCGGCTTGTACTCTTTTTTATCTATAATCATCTTTGCCAAGATCTCTCTTAAAATCTCACTGGTTCCACCACCAATTGGCCCTAATCTGCTATCACGTAGCATTCTTGCCAATGGGTAATCTTCCATATAACCATAACCGCCTAAAAACTGTAAACATTCGTTAATCGCGTTATCGGCCATTTTGGTGGAAAGTAATTTAGACATCGTAGCTTCCTTAACCACATACTCTCCATTACCTAATCGCTGTGCAGTTAAATAATTAAATTGTTTACACATTTCTGCTTCACTGGCAATATCTGCAATGCGATGGCGCAATGCTTGAAATTTATCGATAGATCTACCAAAAGCGGTACGATCGCTCATGTATTGTAATGTATATTCAATAGCACTTTCTGCCCTTGCATGAGCGTTAATCCCCATTATTAAACGTTCTAAAGCAAAATGCTGCATAATATAAGGAAAACCTTTCCCCTCTTCTCCCATTAAATTTTCAACAGGAATCTTTACATCTGTAAATGAAATTTCCCCCGTATCTGAAGCTCTCCATCCTAATTTATCTAGTTTGGTAGAAGCAATTCCCGGTGTATCGCGATCAATCACGAATATACTCATTCCTTTATTTCCTTCCTCCGGACTGGTTTTAGCGGCAATCACTAAGTAATCTGAATACACTCCGTTGGTGATAAAGGTTTTTGAACCATTTAAAATATAATGATCTCCGTTTTTTACTGCGGTAGATTTCATTCCGGCAACGTCAGACCCTCCAAAAGGTTCAGTGATACAAAGACAACCTATTTTTTCTCCTGTAATACTTGGTGCTAAGTATTTTTCTTTTATCTCGTGACTGCCTTCTTTATTTAAATGCGTCATCGCTAAATAAGCGTGTGCCCACATTGCTGCTGCAAAACCACCGGAATTAATTTTCTGAAGTTCTTCCAAAAAAATAACCGTATAGAAAATATCTAAGTCTAAACCGCCATATTTTTCAGGATAATTGATTCCAAAGAACCCCATTTCCCCAAATTTCTCCCAGATAAAACGTTCGATGGTTCCGGTTTTTTCCCACTTATCAATATGCGGAACTACCTCTTTTTGTAAAAAATCACTAAGGCTTTTTCTGAATAAATTATGTTCTTCTGTAAAGTATGTATTGTTCATTAGTTTTTATCAATTAAAATTTGGTAAAATCACCTCAAATAAAAAGTAAAATTACGTAAAAAACAACCTAAATTTTACGAATTTCTAATTTAATGTAAGATATAATTTAATTCTGTCTATTTTATAAGCAGGAAAGGATTCTATTTTTGCCAATTCTTCAAAAGAACTGATTTTCTCGTGAAGTTTTCGATATTCTACAATTTCCCGCGCGAGTTCATAATCAAAATAGATCATTTCAGAAAGCTCAATAACGGAAGCTTCGTTAATGGAGATCTTTTTTACCGGTTTAGGGTTGATTACAGAAAACTCATTGAGGATGTTCTGCTCAGTTTCATCAGGCAATCCATAAATATCTTTCAACTGAATGTTATCTACAAAACCTCCTATTTTTAATCGGTAGTTAATAATTCGTTGACTCAACTTGTCTCCTATTCCGTAAATTTCTTCTAAATCTTCTTTGGTAGCCGTATTTAAATCTTTCTTTTTTGTAGAAGAGGTATAAGTAGCTATAGAGGTCCTCTTTTTCTTTTTAACTGAATTTCTCTTTTGAACCCATTCCGGAAACTTGAATGATGGTGAAATTTTATTTAGTAATGAATCGGAAACTTTTGTGACTTCTTGAAACTCTTTTATGGAATTCACCCATTTTCCATCTGCACGAAAATCTTTTAAGCGTTTAATTTCTTCTAAATTCATCCCTAATCGGTAACCTTTAAAATCGTTGATGTAATTAGGATTGAAAGGATAAATGGTATCCTTCTTCGGTTTTTGTTTTTCTAATTTTACGGAATCCAAAAATTTTTCCACTCGAATTAATTCTTGCTTTTGCGCTTCTGAAAATTCTTCTTCCTCTGGAAAATGGTGTACGTAATACATTCCCAGCATTGCCAAAAGTATCAAAATCACCAATAAAAAAATCCCATTTTGTTGTTTTGGAGTAAACACAAAATGGGATTTTTGCAATTTCATATAATCAAATTTATGCGGTTTTTCCTTTTATATACAAGTCACCTGATTTTACTTTTTTGAAGTATTCCTTTAAATCTTCCCTTACTTCACCAGACATAATGTAAAGTCCTATAATATTCGGGAACGACATGGCAAGAATCATCATATCTGAGAATACCAACACAGCACCTAAACTAATAGAAGCTCCCACTACTACAAATATCAGGAATAAGAACTTGTAAATCATTTCAGATTTTTTACTTCTTCCAAATAAATATGTCCACGCTCTCATTCCGTAGTAAGACCAAGAAATCATTGTAGAAAAAGCAAATAAGAATACTGCTGCTGCCAACACGTACGGGAACCAAGAAATCACACTTGCAAATGCATCTGAAGTTAACTCAACACCACCAATACCTTCTACTTCGTGCATTCCTGTAAAAACCAATACCAATGCGGTAAGTGTACAAACGACTACGGTATCAATGAAAGGCTCCAATAATGCTACAAAACCTTCTGATGGTGGATGGTTTGTTTTTGCGGCACTATGCGCGATCGCTGCAGAACCTACACCTGCTTCGTTAGAAAATGCAGCTCTTTGGAAACCAACTATTAATACTCCTAAAACACCACCTTTTAAAGCACTTGGTGAAAAAGCTCCATCAATAATTGCATTAAATGCCGGACCTATGTTATTTATATTTACAACAATAACCGTTAATGCACCCAAGACATAAACTACTGCCATAAATGGAACAATTTTACCGGTTACTTTAGCGATACTATTAATACCCCCAATGATAACAACCCCTACTAAAACAGCTACGACAATACCAAACCAGAATCCGTTACCATCTAGCGCAGGAAATTGTCCTGAAAGAATTTCAAAAGACTGATTGGCCTGGAACATGTTACCCCCTCCAAAAGAAGCACCGATACCTAAAATAGCAAAGAATCCTGCTAAAAATTTACCTAAGCCTTTTAAGTTACGTTTTTCTAAACCATAACGTAAATAGTTCATTGGTCCTCCAAAAATACGACCGTCTTCGGTGATATTTCTATATTTTACACCAAGTGTACATTCTACAAATTTGGAAGACATCCCTAATAAACCGGCAATAATCATCCAGAACGTAGCTCCTGCTCCACCTAAAGAGACAGCTACTGCCACTCCGGCAATATTCCCTAAACCTACGGTGGCTGAAACTGCGGTAGCTAAAGCTTGAAAGTGTGTAATATTACCCGGTGCGTTAGGATCGTCATATTTTCCTTTTGCTAAATCCAATGAATGTTTGAAGCCTCGAATGTTGATAAACTTCATTCTTATGGTAAAAAATATAGCTCCTAATACCAACCAAATTACAATAAATGGAATACTGTTTTTTTGAAGATCTCCATTGGGATGGGTTAATGGTATAGGATCGTCATATTTAATTTCAGCTAAATAATGAGCTCCTTGCTCTATTAAATCTTCAGTACTATTTGGGTCGAAAATATCGTTTCCTTCTTTTACTAAGTATTTTAATTTTCCGTTAGCTGAGGCAGTAATTGTTTCTTCTTGCTTTCCGTGTTGCACGATGGCAATCTTCTCACCTTTCTTTACTTTTGCTCCTTCTGGTTTTAACCACTTTTCAAGCTTGTAGACTTGTTTTGTTTGTGCTGTCCAACTTGGAGCAGCAACTAGTTTTACATCTGAGTAAACAACAGGATCGTAAATCCCAAGGGCTGCAAATGGGTCCCAAAATAAAATAGCCGACATACTATCTACTATCGGCTGAAAAAATCCATTAAAATGCTCGGTAATCGACTCTGCTTTAATACGATAAGATTTAGTAACAGAACTTCCTTTTGCATCGGTAATTATCACATCGTAAGGAATCCCTTCTACTAAACCTGTAGCTTTATTAGATTTTAGAGAAGTACCTTGGTTGGTCCATTTATAAGTATATGGAGGAGTCCCGCCGAGAACCTTTAACTCGATGGCACCATCATTAATTAAAGTGGATGGATTTGTTACTTCGGCTTTTACATCAAAATCCTCATTGCTGTCGGATTGTGCATTTATTAAACCTATTGATAAACATACAAATAATGCTGAAAGCAAATACTTTCTCATAAAATATCGTCGTTTTGTTAATGGAATTAAAATATTTAAAATTTATAAAGCCCCCAATATCATAAAAAAAATCTCTATTTCAAAAGCTTAGGAGTTAAAATGTAAAGTAAATGTTAAAGAAAAGCAACTTCTTTTAATCTTTATAGGTTTGTTTTAGCTTTTCAATTTGTTCGGGTTTACCAATAAAAATAAGCTTCGAGTTTTTTCTTATTATCATATCCGGATCTGGGTTTACACTGTAATTTCCATCTGGAGCACGATAACCAATCACAGTACATCCCGTTTTTTTACGAAGGTCTAATTCTTTTATGGCATGTTCTTGACCATCGGTACAGATATGATCAAAATCCATTTCTTCAATATTAATACTTCCCTCTTGACGGGAAACAGAAAGATGCCCTAAAAATTCAACTAAATCTGGAGTCACCACTAAACTCGCCATGTGATCCCCTCCAATTTTATCGGGCATAATTACGTTATCGGCTCCGGCCAGTTTTAATTTGTAGGTAGTACTTTCTTTTGTCGCCCTACTTATAATTTTTAGTTTTTCATTAAGTTGTTTCGCAGAAAGTACGATAAAAACATTATCGGCATCACCGGGTAAAGTACACATTAAGGTAGAAGCGCGTTCAATTCCTGCTTCTTTCAACACTTCATCTTCGGTGGCATTTCCATTAATATAAAGCATCCCTGAATCATATAATGGCTCTAATACTTTCTCATCGTGATCTATCACCACAAAATTCTTATTGTAGGCCAATAGTTTACTTACAGCTTGATTACCATTTCTTCCGTAGCCACAAACAATAATGTGGTCTTTTAATGCATCTATTTTAGATTTCACTTTTTTTGCTCTTAAATTTCCTATATTGTTTTTACTTAACATATATTCTGTAATCACCGAAATTGCATACCCCACGAAAAAGATACTACAAATGATGTAAACTGAAGTAAGTAATTTTTCTTGCGGACTTAATTGCTGTACTTCTCCAAAACCAATGGTGGTAATGGTAATAACAGTCATGTAAATAGCATCGGTCCACGTATATCCCGAAAATAATTTATACCCCAAAATACCAACTAAAAACACTCCTCCCAACAAGATTAGCGCAACGGTAACCCTAGAACCTAAGTATTTTTTAAGGGAAATTTTCTTTAAAGGATCTCTATAAATCAAAGACAGACGTACGTTTAGTATAAATTAAATCTTTCAGTTTTAACCAAAAAGCCAAGGTAAGGTAAATGGCAAAACCGATACCGAAAGTAGCAAAGGAAACATAGATAAAAAACAATCGTACACTTTTAACACGCATCCCCAATCTATCTGCCACGCGGGAACTTACGTAAAAACCGTTACGCTCAAAATAATAGCGGATATTTGAAATAAAATTTATCATCTCTACAAATTTAGGTCACGAAGCCTTTCTTTGCAACAAACTTAAGCCTAATTCGCATTGCAGGCATTTATTTAAATCACAATAATTTGATTTTAACTGTAAAAGTGCTTGTGATTCTAAGGCATTACTAGCGGTTTTATCCCTGAGTTGATTGAATTTTTTAATGCTTGAATTGCTTTCTGCTTCAATCGATTCTAAAATATGAAACAGATTTTCTACTTCTACTTTCCCTTGAGATTTTTGGTAAGCGAATTTAATAGGAACAATAGAATTGATAATTAATAAATCTATAAATTTCTTGCTTAGCTTTTTGGTGGTGACTTTACTTTCTTTTCCAAAGGAATAATGGTTTTTCCAATAGGAAGAAGTTTCTATTTCAAAAAGTTGATAGATTTCTTCCAACGTTTGTATAGCTTTTATTTTGCTGAATAAATTTTTCTGATGAATATACAACTGTGCCAATTGCGATAAGCGAATTGTTGGGAAATTAGGAGGTCGTAACCTAAAAAACTGAACCTCTTGCTGATTGGCTTGCAACTGAAATTTATGTTTTAAATACTCATATTCTTTTTGAAGCTGAATAAAATAAGAATCATCTGTTTCTTGCGATAATAAATTGGCCTGACCAAAGTACAAAGCTTCCAGAATTTCTACCTCTTCTATTTTTCTAACTACTGAAAATGGAATTGATTTTGCCATCGCTAAGAAAGCTTTTCCATTTTTATTTAAACCGAAATTTTTAGCGAGTAACTGAAAAAGTACTGCTTCCCAATTATTTTCAGTTTCTTTTAAAAGTTTTTTAATGAGTATAGACTTTTGTTCTAAGCGTTCCACATACAAACGCTCCAACCAATTCTTGAGTTGAAAATCTGTAAATTGATGAAAATCGCTTTCACAATTGATCCATTTTTGGGGAGCTTCTAATAAATTTTTATAATTGGACAGCATTTCTGGTAAAGTCCAGTCCTTCAACTGAAGGGTCGGGATTTGGGTTTTATCTTTTCTGAAAACAGCCACATCGTCTTCCCAAACAACATGTAGAATCACATTGTCATAATGAGCATCCCGTTCGTGATGATGTGCATACCAATCACTCGATTTTAAATGAATTTCTACATTACCAGCCCAAAGTTGATTGCCAATTTCAATTTTTGCATTAAAAAAATCAGGGCCGGGATTTTGAACATTATGAAGTCCTGAATTTAAAATTTTTATATTTTCTCCAGCAGTTGTCTCTGCTTTTAGAAAATTAAACTTTTTAAATTTCCACAGGTAATGTAAAAAATCTTCCTTCATTTACTTGTTTAATAACTCTCTTACTTCAGAATAAATTTTCTCTACCCATCTGCGGTACATTTCACCACTTGGATGTAATCCATCACCGGCTATCAATCCAGAATTAAATTCGGCTTCCTTAGAAATATCGGTAATGTAAACGTATTTTACACCAACATTAGCACTAATGTTTTTACAAACCTCATTATATATTGCAATTTCGTTTGAAATTTCTTTGGTATTACTATGTTGAGCAAAAGGGGTTACGCCATAGTCGGGAATACTCACAACAAAAACACCTTTTTTTCCTGTTTTACATTGCGCTATTGCTTTTTGTAAAATCACTTTAAATTCTTGTTGAAACTGCTCAATATCCCTATTTTGATATTGATTGTTAACCCCTATTAGCACCGAAACTAAATCGTATTTTTTAGTTCCCAATTCTTCATTCATCGCTTCTAATAGCTCATCTGTGCGCCAACCTGTTCTAGCTATAATTTTTGGGTTTTCTATGCTAAAACCATCGTTGCGGAACTTATCTGCTAATTGTACCGGCCAACGTTCACTCTCAGCAACGCTTTCTCCGATGGTATAAGAATCACCCAATGCCAGGTAAGAAATGGTATTTGAATTTGGAGAAATATTAGCTACTTCGTGATCCGACATTTCTGAAGTGGAACCACAAGAACTAAATATAAATAAGAATAAATATAACGCTGATAAATACCTCATTTCTTAAAACTTATATTCTAAGGTAAGGATTTTCTAATTATTTTTTCAGGATTTGTTGAAGAAGATTTTGAGATTAAAGATTAAGGGAGTTGAATGTTAATTGATTACTTCTTTTAATCAACAAATGTTTCCTTTAGTACTGCTTTACATTTCCTAATCTCGCTTTCAGTAAGGGAATTGAATATTTTTACAATTTGTTGTTTATCAATCGTTCGAATTTGATCAATTGCTATCATTCCTTTTTTATCGTTTGCTTTAATGGAAACACGAGTTGGATACTTTTTAAGATTTGTTGTCATTGGCGCGACAACTACAGTTCTTAAATATTTATTCATCTCGTTAGGCGAGATAATCACACAAGGCCGGGTCTTCTTTATTTCACTTCCAACAGTAGGATTAAGATTTACAAGAACAATTAAATATTGACTTAATTCCATTCATCAAAATTTTCATCTCCAAACACATCATTCACAAGCAATTCATCATCATTATTTTCTGCCATTTTTTTAAATTTATCTTCCCAGTTTTTCCTAGGAGAATGTATTGGGCGTAAAATAATTTGTCCTTTCTCTAAAATTAGCTCTACTTTATCTTTAATATGATATTTTTCAAGGATTGTTTTACTTAATCTCAATCCTTTTGAGTTTCCTATTTTAATAATTGAAGCTTCCATTACCTTTATTTTGTAAATACAAAGTTATTACTTTTTATTGATTTTAAAAATCTTGTATGCTTAAAGAAAATTCTCGCTAAATTTTTCTTATTTCTTTATAGACATTCATATTAAAAATAAATTCCAATCAGTTTTTCTTTTCAATCTGATAACAGATAGTTCTATATTCTTTATCCACATGATTAAATGTCGTTTCTTCTACTAAATGTCCATGTTGATTATAATTATATTTTATTAAACAGTTATGAATACTAAACAATTTGTTTTTTCTAATTCGACTTTTATTACTTTTTAAAATCTTCTCAATTAAATCTCTATGAGATCGTTATAATCAAAATACTCATTAAAGTATTTATCATCGTTATTTCTTTTTATTTGAATTAAATTATCTTTTGAATTATAAAATTTATTTTGCGATATTTTTAAAGTATCTAAGCCCATTATAGAATCATTTGTTACAGATGAACCGATCAAATTTTTATTATTGTCATATAGCATATCCTTCTAAGAACCAATGCTACAATTATTAAATTTGCAATTATGGGTTTTTATTAGTTTATTTTTTTGTTATAAAAGCATTTAACTCTATATCGGTTCCCTATTTTTTCTCATTGATTTCTACATACTTTTAATAAGGTAATCATATTGAACCTCTTCATTTACAAATTTAACATTTTCAGGATTAAGCACTAAACTTCTCTGTCTATCATTGCAGTTCAATCAAAAAAACTATGAGTAGGGAAAACATTATTTTCAAGATTTTCATTTTTCGATAGGAAATCTTAAAAATAAAAAAGACTTCTCAATTTATTATGAGAAGCCTTTTTTATTTTTATTAAAACTCAGTTCAAAAATTCACTGAGCAATTCAAAAAAAGTGAATCTTAAAAAGTTTATTCTACATACTCATAAACTGCAGTATAAGTACTTTGCTCTGAATCTTGAACAGCAACAGCGGTTACTGTGACCGAAGTTGGATAGTTCTCATTATCATAAACATAGTTAGCGTTAATGGTATAGATAATTTCGCCTGCTTCATTTTTATAAACAAGCTGAGAAGGATTATTCATAGGGAAAAGTAAACGTGCTTGTACGATTTCTGGAGCTTGCGGATTCATACTAAAATTTAACTGTACATCATCCAATACGTCTATAATTCCTCCTGCTTTTAAAGTATAAAAGTATGGATTGTGCGCATCATCATAAGTAACTTCTGCTGTATATGTTTTCATTACATAATCCTCAACGTCATAGTCATATTCTTCCTCGTAAAACTCAATGGTTTGCGGGTTTCCATTATCATCATACACAAGAACTTCGCCCGTTTCAAATGCATCATAAGGAGATTCATATAACTCTTCAATCGTTAAATTATCACCTCCGCCGGTAATATTAGAAAGGTTATCATCATTATCATAAACAAAAATACTATTTTCAACACCATCTGTAATGGTATTCAAAAGACCGTCTGAAGTATACGTCAAATTTATATTTTTATTTTCTTGCGGGTCTTGAGCGGAAGTAACAGCTATAGATTTAATTAATTTAACCTCAACATTACCATTAACATTGTCAAATTCATCTGAAACAGAATCATCGCTACTACAACTTAATGTTGATAAGGATAGGCAAAGAAATGCCAAGGAGTAGATTGTTTTTTTCATTTTATTTAGTTATGAATTGTTTATTTAAACAGCTCGAAAGCCATATCTGTTTGGGGTATAAAAGTAATCCAATATTTTATTTCTCTAAATATTTTCGAATTATTTTTATTAAAAAATTACCCGAACCAACTGATTTGTAAGTTGATTCGGGTAAATATGCTAGTCAGAAATTATTATTAACCGCTTGAGGTTTAAAATCTCTATAGAGTTTTCAAGCAGGACACTACTCCATAAATCCCTGTTCTTTCATCCACTCGTCGTTGTAAATTTTACCAATGTAACGGCTTCCGTGATCGTGAAAAAGAACCACGACGACATCGTCTTCTTTAAATTCATCTTTTAGCTGAAGTAATCCTTTGATTGCCGCACCGGCAGAATTCCCTAAAAACATACCTTCTTCTTGCGCTAACCTTCTAGTATAAACCGCTGCATCTTTATCGGTTACTTTGGTGAAACCATCGATGATATCAAAATTCACATTTTTTGGCAAAATGTCTTCTCCGATACCTTCGGTTACATAGGGGTAGATTTCATTTTCATCGAACTCTCCTGTTTCATGATATTTTTTAAAAACCGAACCATAGGTATCCACTCCCCAAATTTTCACATTTGGATTTTGTTCTTTTAGGTATTTTCCAACTCCGGAAATGGTCCCACCAGTTCCTACTCCTACTACAAAATGAGTGACTTTCCCATCGGTCTGCTCCCAAATCTCTGGTCCTGTACTTTCGTAATGCGCTTGGGTATTGGCCAAATTATCGTATTGATTAACGTACCAAGAGTTAGGACGTTCGGCAGCAATTCTTTTGGCGGTTGAATAATAAGAGTCAGGATGTTCCGGTCCTACATTTGTAGGGCAAACAATCACCTCGCATCCTACCGCGCGTAGAATATCTATTTTCTCTTTACTTTGCTTATCGGCTAAGGTACAAACCATTTTGTATCCTTTTATAATGGCGGCCAAGGCTAAGCCCATTCCGGTGTTTCCTGAAGTTCCTTCCACGATAGTCCCGCCAGGTAGAATAAGCCCTTGCTCTTCGGCAGCTTCTATCATTTTTATAGCCATCCTATCTTTTACGGAATTACCGGGATTAAAGGTTTCGTATTTTGCTAAAACCAATGCCGGAATATCTGCTACCAGTTTATTTATTTTCACCAATGGTGTATTCCCGATGGTTTCTAATATATTGTTTTTGTAATCCATTTCTTTTTCAATTTTTGGACTGCAAATATAGGAATTAGATGTTGAAATTGAAGTTGAAATCGAAATTGAAAAATGAAGTTAGCGGCTCTATGAAATGTACTGAATACCGTTTACTAAAAACTACTTACTAGCTTACTCAAACCTAATAGACTTAGAGGGTGTGATTCTGGTTATAATATAAGATGGAATTAGTAGCATTACCATACATAATAATAAAGTACCTATATTTACTAATAGTATATAATCCCAATTAAAATAAATAGGAGCCTCGGTTACATAATAGGTTTCTGGATTTAACGGAATCAACTTAAAATATTTCTGCGCAAGCAAAATACCAATACCAATAATGTTTCCATAGAGAAGACCTTTGATGATGAGGTAAGCCGCGTTGTACAAAAATATTTTTCGAATGCTCCAATCGGTACTGCCCATGGCTTTCAACATTCCTATCATTTGAGTTCTTTCTAAAATCAATACTAATAATGCGGTAATCATATTGATCCCGGAAACGATAATCATAATTCCAATGATTAAAGCTATGTTGAAATCGAAAAGGGAAACCCATTCAAATATCGAAGGAAAAGCTTGACGAATGGTTTTGGCATCTAAAAACGAACCGATGTTTTCATAAACCTCACCTCCTTTTACGTCTACCTCATCAAAATCATCAATAAATACCTCAAAATTCCCTACTTCATCCTCATTCCATTTATTTAAACGGCGCAACTGATTGATATCTGCAATTAAATAAGTTTCATCAAATTCCTGAAACCCGGAATTAAAAATTCCGCTTACCTGAAAAGCCACCAATCGTGGACGGTCACGGTTTTCTTCATTCATAAAGTAAACAATTACCTTATCGCCTACCTTAAAACCTAAACGTTTAGAGAGGTATTCAGAAATTAAAATTTCAGTACTATAGCCATCTTTTTTATAGACGGGAAGCTTTCCTTCTACTAAGTATTCCTTTAAATAATCCCAACGGTAATCGGTACCAACGCCTTTTACGATAATTCCTTCAAAATCGGTTTCGGTTCTTATTATTCCGTATTTGGTAGCTACGCCTTGAATGTGATCAATTCCTTCAACAGAATTAAACTCCGGATAAAAATCTTGATGGGTAGAAATAGGTTTCTGCGTTTCCTGGGAGTTATTGTTATTAAGGTTATTAATAATAATATGTCCGTTAAAAGCGGCAATTTTATCCCTAATTTTCTGCTTTAACCCTACTCCGGTAGCCACAGCAATAAGCATCATAATCACGCCCACAGCAATTGCGGAAACTGCAATTTTAATTATTGGCGCTGAAATACTACTTTTATAATCTTTTGCGCTTATTAAGCGTTTAGAGATAAAATATTCAAAATTCAAAAGAGATGCTTTTTAACCGATTGCTCAAAAATACATTTTTTATTCTAGCTTTAGGATTGATTTCTTGTGAAGCTCAAACAAAAAAACAAAATACTTCTATTGTAAAGGCTTCAACTGAAAATTCTATAGTAGTGGGTGCCAATCTCACAAAGAAGTATCTTCCACTATTGAAGGAAAAAAAAATTGGGATTGTTGGCAATCAAACTTCTGTGATTTTTAAGGAAGATGGAAGCTACGTTCATTTAGTAGACTCTTTACTTTCTTCAACTATAAAAATTGAAAAAGTTTTTTCTCCAGAACACGGGTTTCGAGGAAAAGCTGATGCGGGTGAAAAAGTAAAAGATGACATCGATACCCAAACCGGTTTACCTTTAGTTTCGCTCTACGGAAGCCATAAAAAACCAACTGATGAACAGTTAAAAGGTATTGAAATGATGGTATTTGATATTCAAGATGTGGGCGTTCGGTTTTACACTTACATTTCTACGTTGCATTATGTCATGGAAGCTTGTGCTGAAAATAACATTCCGCTATTGATTCTCGATCGTCCTAATCCTAATGGGGATTATGTTGACGGACCTATATTGGAAGCATCACAAAAGAGTTTTGTGGGAATGCATCCCGTCCCAATTGTACACGGAATGACGATTGGAGAATATGCACAAATGATTAATGGAGAAAATTGGTTGGAGCACCAAGCAAAATGTGAATTGCTCGTGATAAAAATGGAAAATTACAACCATCAACGAGCGTATCATTTACCTATTAAACCTTCCCCAAATTTACCTAACGACCAAGCGATTAACTTATACCCAAGCTTATGTTTTTTTGAAGGAACTAATGTGAATGCCGGAAGAGGAACTGATTATCAATTTCAAGTATTTGGTTCTCCTGATTTAGATTCGAAAATCTTTGAGTATTCCTACACGCCAACCCCTAATGAAGGAGCCCAACATCCTAAAAACGAAGGGAAAGTTTGTTATGGAATGAAGTTAACTTCTGCAGAAAAACTTTCAGAAATAAATTTAGAATGGTTGCTAGATGCTTACCGGAACACAAAAAACAAAAATGAGTTCTTCAATAATTTTTTCCCGAAGTTGGCAGGAACTCAAAAACTTCAGCAACAAATAGAAAGTGAAATGAGCGAAGAAGCGATTAAAGCAACTTGGAAGAAGGGCTTAGAAGATTATCTAATGATGCGAAAAAAATATCTTCTATATAAATAACAGTAACTTAACGCAACCTTTGTTAATTTAGCCCATCTATTATATAAACTAATTAAATATGTCTAAATTATTTTTACTCGCTTCGGTTATTTCTCTTCTCATGGCTGATTGTGAACCGGATATTGAAAATAACAAACGAGTAATTATTAAAGGTGAAATTACTACACCACAAGGAAATCCTATTCAAGATATTGAAGTTACCAGCAGTGTAGAAGAATATGTTCTAGGAAAAACACTAAGCAAAGCCAATGGTAGTTTTAAAATGGTTTCTGCAGAATCTTTTGATGAAAGCTATATTATTAATGTAAATAAAAAGACTGAAAATAATTACACTTCAGCAAAAATTCTTAGAGATGAAGATGAAATTGGTAGACCAGAAATTTATGATTTAGGCTCTATATTCTTACTTCCTACCTCAAATTTCACACTTACCGTTACAAAAACTTCCAATACAGATAAACAGCTCTATACCCATATAAACTATTTAGACACTTCTTGTGTTTATTATTTTAATGATGGTTTAAATGAAAACCCTTCTCGATGTTATGAAGAATTTAGCAGCTCGAAAAAGACCAATGAATTAAATTCCAATTTAGACTTCAATTTTCAAGTGATTCGGGATACTCCCATACAAATCACATATCAATTAGGTGATGATCCAGCGGTAACTATAGAAGTAACTCCTAACCAACCAAATTTTGACTATGAAATTACTTACTAAGCAAATTCTCTTGCTATTGGCCTGTATTACTTTTGGAATTAGTGGTGCGCAGAATGAAAGTAACTCCTCAGAAAATGAATATCATTTTCCTCAAGATGACCATTATTTAAATATTAAAATTGGAGGAGATTATGTCCTGCCCATTGGAAGTACATTTACCGGAGATAACTTGGAAAGCTCAGGAGGTTTCAATTTAGAAATTTCATTCAACCTTTTTGAAACCTCGGTATTGTTAGGTGCTCGTTATTCCAACTCTTCCCATGACGTAATAGACAAAAGTCTTGTTGGCAATTACTCAGGAACTTTTAATAGCTTTATTGGTGGTTTTGCAGGATATCAGTTTTTTAGTCGGCAAAAAATAAGACTTACTCCCAGTATTGGTGTTGGACATGTAACTTACAGACAATCGATTAACTCAAATTCATTTAGAGATTCAGGCACTACTTTATGGATAAATGGAGAAGTGAGTTACAATTTCTCTAAATGGTTTGCTTTATACGGACAAGTAACATCACAAAATGATTATCTGCATATGGATGTTCCTACTGAATTAGAAGAATATTTTAAATCCGGTCATTTTCTAAGATTTGGCTTGGGAGTAAAGTTTGTAATTTAAATTTATTTAATACGCTTTTTCATCTCTTCTACAATATTGTAAGCTGCAGGACAAATCGCTACATTTTTTAAAGTGAGATTTGATATCTGCTGAAACTTCCTACGGTCGGTATGCGGAAATTCAGCACAGGCTTTGGGTCTAACCTCATAAATCATGCATTTATTATCATAGCCTAAAAATGTACACGGAACTTGCTGAAGCACATAATCGTTCTCCTCATCAATTCGTAAATATTCATCTATAAACTGTTGCGGTTTCATTTTTAAAAATTTTGAAATCCGCTCAATGTCTTTATTGGTAAATAAAGGTCCGGTAGTTTTGCAGCAATTGGCACAATCTAGGCAATCGGTTCGTTCAAATTCTTCGTCATGCAATTCTTGCATTAGAAGGTCTAAATGTTTCGGCGGCTTTTTTTTAAGCTTCGCAAAAAACTTTTTGTTCTCCTTATGCTTATCTTTGGCCTGCTTTGGTAGATTTTTTAATATTTCTTCCATAGCGCAAAGGTAACTATAAGCAATTCATATTTTGAAAAATCCAGATATTTTTGGTCAAGCCGTTCTTGACTTTTACCACCAAAATCAACCAGAGGATATCATTGTTCACGCAGATGATTTTGATGATGATGAAATCCCAGTGGAATACCTCTTCCGCAATTATCAAGAAATGCCTCCATTAGAGCAAAAAACACTTCAGTTAGCCCATGGAAAAATTTTAGATGTAGGTTGTTGTGCCGGGAGTCATTCGCTATACCTTCAACAACAAAAAAAAGAGGTGAAAGCAATTGATATTTCTGAAGGAGCAATAGAAGTTTCAAAGTTACGCGGGGTAAAAAATGCCGAAGTACAAGATTTTTTCAAGCTTGAAAATGAAAGATTCGATAGTATTTTGATGCTGATGAATGGTAGTGGAATTATAGGTAAACTCCACCACTTAACTCATTTTTTCAGTCACGCGAAAAAACTATTAAATCCCAACGGAAAAATTTTAATTGATTCTTCTGATTTACGATATCTTTTTGAAGAAGATGAAGATGGTGGAATTTGGGTGAATCCTCACCAATATTACGGAGAACTGAATTATGCTATTAGTTATAAAAATAAAACTTCAGCAAAATTCGATTGGTTGTATATTGATTTTAATTCCCTACAGCTTGCAGCAGAAAGTAATGGATTTTCTTGTGAATTAGTTCAAGAAGGAGAACATTTTGATTATCTAGCAGTCTTAAAAATTTCTTAACTTTAAACCTTTCAAGACTTCTTTACGTTAGTCTAAGAAGAAATTACGCCTATGAAAAATTTAAAATACTTCTTTTTCGCCAGTCTTTTGGTGTTAAACATTGCTTGTAGTAGCGATGATGATAATTCTACTACTTCTATTCCCGGAAACAATCTTAGTTTAGGTAAATCTGCCCACGATTTGTTGGCCAATGATATTTTTACCGAAATGGAAATTGAAATAGTTTATCCTGAAGGTTTTGCTCCAGAAGCGAATAGCCTTATTCAATTAAAAACATTTTTAGAGCTTCATACGTACAAAACAAATATCACTTTTATTGAAAGACAGATTGCCACTCCTAGCGGAGCTCCTTACACCATCGATGAAATAAGAACAATTGAAGCGGATAACCGAACTTCCTTTAACACTGAAAACACGATTAGTGTTTTTATATTTTTTGCGAATGGAGACCGGGAAGGTATGGAAGAAGGTAAAATCACCTTGGGAACCGCCTATCAAAATACTTCTATGGTTATTTTTGAAAAGACCATTCAAAACAATACCCAAGGATTTGGAGCTCCAGATAAATCTAGTATAGAAATTACTACCCTAACTCACGAATTTGGTCACTTATTTGGATTGGTAGATATTGGCTCTGAAATGCAAAACAATCACTTAGATCCTGATTCAGGTGGGCATTGCAATGTGGAAGGTTGTTTAATGCGGGCTCAGGTTGAATTCTCAAGTGGAATCACAGGAATGCTGGGTAATGGTATCCCAGATTTAGGTCCGGAATGTATTGCCGATTTGCAAGCCAATGGAGGAAGGTAATTTCTTGAAATATAAAATCCTGAAGTCTGTTTTCTGTTAATGATGAACTTCTTCTGCTCTAATTTTAGAAGGATTATCGGTATACACCTCTTCCCCATTAATAAAAGTAGCTTTTACTTTTGCTTTGAGGATATCTTTTTCAGGTATTTGTAAAATATCACGATCCAACACGGTAAAATCAGCAAATTTTCCGGTTTCGATACTTCCTTTTTCATCTTCTTCAAAATTAGCATAAGCCGCCCAAATGGTCATTCCGCGTAAGGCTTCTTTTCTGCTTAAAGCATTTTCTGGCTGAAATCCTTTTTTAGGATAACCACTCGCATCTTTTCGGGCTATGGCTGCATAAAATGTTAATAACGGATTTACTTTTTCTATAGGAAAATCGGTTCCTAATGCGACTAAACCTGCTTTGTCCAATAACTTTTTATAGGCATATGCATGATGAAGCCTTTCTTTTCCAATCCTATCTTCTGCCCAATACATATCGCTCGTCGCGTGTGTAGGTTGTACTGATGGAATAATATTTCGTTTTCCTTTAAAAAAGTTGAAATCATTTTCACTCAAAATCTGAGCGTGCTCTACCCGCCAACGCTTATCTTTTTCATATTTTAATACCGAATCATAAACTTTTAAGACTGTATAATTTGCTGAATCACCAATGGCATGGGTATTCATTTGATAATCGGTTTGACTAATCGTCATGGCGAGCTCTTTCAACTCTTCCCTTCCAATCAGCATCGCTCCATAATGCTCTGGCTGATCGCTATATTCTTTTTTCAAAGCCGCTCCTCGTGAGCCCAAGGCTCCATCTGCATATACTTTTACAGACCTAACATTCAATCGGCCTGTTTTTAAAATGCCTTTATTTAAAAAATAATCTAAATCTTCTTGCTGATTTTGCACCATGGCATACAAACGAACTTTCAAATCTTTTGTTTGTTGCAAACTATCCATCAACATGATAATTTCTTTGCTCAAACCGGCATCATCAATCGTCGTCAATCCATATTTAAAGACCGTATCCTGAGCAGAAAGCAATGCTTTTATATTCTCTTCTTTAGTGGGTTGAGGGATAATTTCGAAGATTTTTGTCATCGCATTATCAATGAGAATTCCGGTTAGTTTTCCATTCACTACTTTTACTTCTCCCCCTTTCACTTTCGTGAATTTATTGATGCCTGCTAAATCTAAAGCTTTTTGATTTACCAACATTGCGTGACCGTCTATTCTGGTAATGGCTACTGGTGTATGAGGAAATAATTTATCTAAGGTGTCTTTTGTTGGGAATTTTTTGATTTTCCAATCGTTTTGATCCCAACCCCGTCCGGTGATAAATCCTGTTTGATGTTTCTTTTGAAATCGAACAATTTTTTCAATCACCTCATCAAAGCTTTTGGTATCGGTCACATCTACTTTTTGCAGCTGTAATCCCAAGCCATAAAAATGAGCATGGGCATCGATTAAACCAGGCACAATAGTTTTCCCTAAGGCATCATAAGTTCTCTTCGGTTCATATTTTAAAACTAACTTTTCACCTTCACCTATTTCCACTATTTTTCCGTCGTTGACCACAAAACCTTTTGCTAGATCAAAATCTTTATTGACCGTATAAATTTTACCACCCATCACTAACAAATCTACAGGTTGTTTATGCTCACAAGCGATAAAGAGAAAAATGATGATTAATAAGACGATATTTTTCATGAATACTATTTTATACAAAAATAAAAAGCGTTTACCAATGATAAACGCTTTTTAGGAGCTATAAATTCTATTTAACTATTTCTTAATTATGATACCTACCAATCAAATTGGTAACTGGCACCTCCCATTACTTGTAAACTTTGTACAGAATAGCCCATCCAGCGTTGGTAGTTACCTTCAGCTAAATTGTTTCCTCTTACAAAAAATGAAAGTTGGTCGTTTAACTTATATCCTACTCTTAAATTGGCGTCTAAAAAAGCACCTAATTCTTCTACACGTTGGGTAGCTACGCCACCTATTGAAGTTAAATCGTAATTGTAATAATCTTTACGTTGTCCTACAAAATATAGACTGGCACCGGCAAACCATTTTTCTGAGATTTGGTAGTCTGCCATCAAAGTTCCTTGTATTTGAGGCAAGTTCCAAGCTTCTTCTTCAAACTCATTATCATAAGTAGCAAAACTTGCATTTACTCTTAAACTGAAATCTTCATTCACCGCAAATTGCAATTCTCCAAATAATTTAACGGTGTTCACATTATCATAAACTAATCCAAAAGAATTAAAATATTCATAATCTTCTTTAGGAGTTACCGGATAATAGGCTTGATGTTGAAATAAGGCTTTATTATGTTCCGATTGATAGCTACCTCTAATATCATAGCTCAAACTTTCGGTAAACTTCCCTTTTCCTCCAATGTAAATATTGTATTGATTATCGGTAGGCGCAATTAGTAAGGTGGGTGATACAAAAGGATTCTCTTGAGCAAAACCATAATAGGTATTTTGCTGTAAACCTCCATCAGCTCCGGCATATACAGAAAAATACTCTCCGGCTACTTGATAACTCGCATGAATTTTCGGGTACACAAAAAACTTGTTTTCATCATGTTCTCCATCCATAGAATAAACTACTTCCGCTCCGGCATCTAAAGCCAAATCGCCTTGGGTTAAGGTAATACTTGGATGTGCCCCTAAATTAAAGAAGCTGTATTTAATTTCAGCATCAGGATTCATATACATTTGGTCGAAAGTACCTCCTACATAATCTGCCGAGAAATCTAAATTCACAAATTGATCGGCTACCGGAAATTCAAATTCAGGCTTGATCACTACGTGGTTTTCTCCACTGCTATAATTATCCCCAAATCTTCTGTATTTGATACTTGCTTTATCAAAAACGCCTTGGGCTACATCAATATTTCCTCCGGCTGTAATGGCTACATACGAATGTTGCGGATCGATAGCGGCATATTCTTCATCGGTAAGGGGTAAAAAGTCTGGGGCGCCGTACCAATTAAATACTTGATGTTGAAATCCAGCTTCTGCTCCCCAAGTAAAATTTCGGGTTTCCCCGGTATAATCCAAATTAAGTCCGGTATCGTAATATTTATCGTCTAAGGTAGCATTATCTATTCCACCTTGTGAAGAATTGTGAGTTAGAGAAATTCCCAATTCTTGGTCTCTGTTGACTTGCAATCCGCCATAAAACTCAGCCATGACATTCGAGTAATTCCCAAAACCTAAAGCTGCATAGTTATTGTATAACCGCGGCTGTGCTTTAGAGGCTACTCCTGCCGCCCTTCCTTTAGCGGGCGTAAAAGTGGAAGCTACCGGAAATGAAAAAATATCGTAGGTAACTTCTTTCTTCTTTTGGTCTGTAGAATCGTTGATTTTTGGCGTTTGTTTCACCTTAAAAGCGTCACTCACCGTGGGCGAATAAGGTTTTACAATAATTAATCGTTCAGTATCAATATCACCTTCTTCTTTTTCATCATCTTTCTGACTGAAAGCAAGCGTTGAAAATAATAATGCTGAAATATATAAAAGTCCTTTACTTAATGAAATGCGTTGCATATAAGAAAGATTAGTTGTTATTGTTAGTTTGTTCTGCCTCTACAGAAGAATTGGTTTCGGCTTCTTTACTTTTGATTCTGTTTAATTCGGTTTGTGCCTCTTGGGTTACTTCAGGATAATCTCCAAAGTTTTCAATTAAGGCATCTAACACATACGTAGCTTGGTAAGCATCTCCTAAATCATAAAAGTTTTTCCCCATAAGCAGTAAACCTTTAGCGCCCCACTTCTTATAACCGGAATAATCACGTGCTAAAATCTGCGCGGCTTCATTAGAACCTGTGAAATCACCATCCTCTCTTTTGAAATAAGCATCATAATATTGTGCTTCTGCTGCTAAACTTCCGGTAGCGATTTTTCTTACTTCTTGATAAGCTTTTTTCGCTTTTTCCTCATCGCCGGTTTGAATGGCTGAACGAGCGATAAATACTTGCGCATCACTTTTTACGCTATTCTCTATTTTTGAATTCTGAAGCACTTTTTCAGCATACTTCACCGTGTTGGCATAATTCTTTAACTGATAATATGACTTCATCAAGTTAGATTGCGCAAAGGTGATGTTCTGCGGAAAATCGGCTTCTTGTTCTAATCTCTCTAAAATAGGAATGGCCGCTTGATAATTTTTGTTTTCCAAATATATCTGTGATAAACGTGCTAAAGCTTGCTCGGTAAATTCGTTTCTAGGTTGTTCTACCACATATTTGTAATGAGGAAGGGCTTCGTTTTTCTCTTCATCACGATAGTGCAACTGCCCTAAATAAAAATGTGCCGATAAAGCATGTAGTCCATTAGAGAACTCATTTAAGTATTTCTGAAATCCTTTTTTAGCAGCTTCAGTATTGTTTTCAATAAACTGATTTTCTGCCGCTTCGTAAGTGGCATTATCAATATCTGAATCTGAAACCTCTACAAAATCTAAGGTCTTTACCCAAGCTGCGTACTCATCGGTTCTTCCTAAATCTACATAAATTACACGTGCTGTTTTTACGGCTTGATTAGCTTCTTCTGTTCCCGGATATTCTTTTACCACTCGTTTAAATTTATCTAAGGCTTCTTGTGATTGGTCATCATTGTAATAAATGAGTCCTTGTTTCAGCAAGGTTTTAGAAGCAAAAGAACTATGGGGTGCTTCATTTAATAATCGGTTATACGTCTGAATTCCTTTTTGGGTATTATTTTCCGCTACATAGGTATTTCCTAATTCATATAAAGCATCGTCCCGGTAAATAGATTTGTTGTACTTATTTAAGAAAGCTTCTAAATCTTCAATTTTTCGGTCGTTTTTATCTACAAATCCATAACTAATTGCTTTTTGAAAATAAGCATAATCACTATCAATTCCTTTCATTCCAATGGCTTCATTGTATGCTTCCATTGCCGACCAGTAATCGCTCGTCACAAAATAACTATCACCCAATCTTAAGTAAGCATCGTTTACTTGTGTTAATGGTTTTTGATGGGTGTCTGTATAGGCTTTAAAAAATTTAATTGCGTTGGCATAATCTTTCTGCTTAAAATAGGTGTAAGCAATATTATAGTCAATATCCTCCATTTCTGGAGTATTTTTCGCAGCGGTCATTCCTTTAAATTCCTTGTAACCGATTAAGGCATCATGGTAATTTTCTAAGTTATAATCACTTTCGGCTTTCCAATAGGTAGCTTTTGCCGTAAAGTTTTGATCGTTACGCTCTGCTAAAGATTTATTGAACATCACCAAAGCCCCACTATAATTTCCTTCTTTGTAAAGTTCTATCCCACGGTAATAAGCTACTTTTTGATAGACTTGTTTGTCTTTATAATCGTTACTGCTTTCTAATAAACTCAAGGCTTTTTCGTAATTCTTAGAAGTAATGTAAGAATCGACCAATAAAGCTTCTATTTCTTCACGTTCTCTAGACTCCGAATAAGTTTCCAAAAATTCGGTGAGTACTTCAGGAATACTTTTATAGTTATTTCCTATTTCATAACTGAGTTTAGCGTAATTTAAAGCGGCATCTTCCTGAATTTTTTTATCAAAATTCATTTCCGAGGCATTTTTAAACGCATTTAAAGCTTCCTGTTTTTTGCCTAATTCAATATAAGATTCGGCTAAATGGTAATAGGCATTTTGAGCTACGTGATTTTGACCGTCTATAATTTTATTGAATTCTGAAACGGCTTTCTCATAGTCTCCTTGTTTGTAATAAGCATAGCCTAATTGATAGTAATCGGTATTGTTCCATTTGCCACGCTTCCCTCGGTATTCTTTCAAATACGGAATAGCTTGCTCGTATTGCTCTAAGTTGAAATAACTTTCTCCAATGATCTTATTTAATTCTGAACGCTCTAAAGCATTGGATTTATCAAGTTGTTCTTTCCCTAATTTAATAGCTTCTTCGAACTTGCCCAATTTAAAATTCATGTCTGCTTGAAAATAGGAAAGATTGCGGTTGTAACGGTTATTATCTTTTACCTCATCAAACATTTCATTGGCCTCTTCATAATCATCGCCTTCGTAAGCAATAAAACCTAAATAATATTTAGCTTGTGAACCGTATTCTTTAGAATCGCGAACACGGTTGAAGTATTTTTTAGCCTCATCTTTTCTTCCGGCTTTAAAAAATGCGTAGCCATTGTTAAAGTAAAACTCTTCGAGTTCCTTTCTGGATAAATTGCTTTGGTCTACTTCTTTGTACCATTTACGAGCATAGTTATAGTCACCGTTTTCAAAATAATAATTGGCCACGTTGATGTAAGCTGAATTGCGTTTGGTACTTGTTGGATAATTTTGCACAAAATCTTCCATCAATTCATCGGCATTCGATTGGTTTAAGCGTACGGCACAATTGGCAATGTAATAGGCACAATCTGATTCTAACGAAATAGTTTTCGCTTCATCTTGAACCTCCTTAAAAAGTTTTTGTGCGGCTTTGTATTGGTGGTTATTATATAAATCGATTGCTTTATTATACGCTGCGAAATCGTTGGTATAAACTGCCGATTGCTGTGCAGTACCCAAGAATCCCAGTAAAATAATAGCGAAGAAACCAAGAATTTGTTTATAATTCATTAGGACAATATTTTATAGCTAGTTGGTTCAAAGATAATTTAAACTACATTTTTAAAACGCATAAAAAATGCTTTAATTATGTTAATGTTAAAAAAGATGGAACTGAGCTTTATTCTACTAATTTCTAGTGCTAGCATACTTTTTTAAAAGAAAATGAGTTGTAATTCTAGAGAAAAATTTACCTTTAAAGCCTAAAGCAAAGTTTATGGCCGAGACTATTCTAGAACTTCGAAATGCTGCGATATACCAACGGGAAAATTTAATTTTATCGGAGGTTGATGTTGAAATTAACCAAGGTGATTTTGTGTATTTAATTGGTAAAACCGGAACCGGAAAAAGTAGTTTTATGAAAACGCTTTACGGTGATTTACCCTTAACAGAAGGAGAAGGAAGTATTGTAGGCTTTAATTTGCGTAAATTAAAACAAAAGCAAATTCCGTTTTTACGAAGAAAACTGGGCGTAGTTTTTCAGGATTTCAAATTATTGAATGACCGTACGATAAAAGACAACCTTCTTTTTGTTCTAAAAGCTACCGGTTGGAAAGAAAAACGGGCCATGGAAAGCAAGATTGATGAAGTGCTGGACAAAGTGGGAATGAAAACCAAAAACTTTAAATACCCCTATCAACTTTCTGGTGGGGAGCAACAACGTATAGCAATTGCCAGGGCATTATTAAATGATCCTGAATTAATCTTAGCCGATGAGCCTACGGGAAACTTAGACCCGCAAACTTCTGTAGAAGTCATGGAAGTTCTCAAAGACATTAATAAAAATGGTAGGACTATTTTAATGGCAACACACGATTATGCACTTCTCCTTAAATATCCATCTAAAACTTTAAAATGTGATGGACAAAAAGTGTTTGAAGTGGTACAGAAGAGTGCTTAAATTTTATCGAGAATAAATGATTTCAATATTAATCCCTACATACAATTGTATTGCTGTAAACTTAATTAAGGAGTTACATTCACAATGCCTCCAATTAGAAATAGATTTTGAAATTATTTGCTTAGATGATGCTTCTCATAAAACTGATACTATTATTGCCAATAGAGAAATAAACACTCTCCATTCTGTAGTTTTTGAAGAATTACCTCAAAATATAGGAAGAAGCGCCATAAGAAATAAACTTGCAGAAAAAGCTAAATATCCATGGCTTCTATACTTAGATGCAGATGTTATTCCTATACAGAAAAATTTTATTTCAAATTATAATCTAGCTATAAAAAATAATAACAACGTTAAAGTGGTTTACGGAGGCAGAAAACACTTACCTCGTCATAATTCGAATCAAAAACTTCGATGGAAATACGGCTTTTACAAAGAAGACAAAACAAAAGAAGAGAGAAATAGAAATCCTTATATATCGATTATCACAAATAATTTACTGGTTAAAAAAGATATTTTTCATAAAATTAAGTTCGACGAATCTTTAAAAAATTATGGACACGAAGACACTTTATTTTCTTATCACTTAAAAAAAGAAAACGTTGAAGTTTTGCATATTGATAATTATGTTAACCATCAAGAAATAGATTCTAATCAAGAATTTATAACTAAAACAGAGTTTGGATTACAAAATCTACATTACTTATGCAAAAATGGAAACTTACCTTATAAGTATGCAAAAATCACTTCTTATTATCAAGTAATTAGAAAGTTTCACTTAAATTATATTTTCATTTGGAGCTATAAAATTTTTATGTCGAAAATGAAAAAAAACTTACTTTCTAAATCCCCATCACTAAAAGTTTTTAATATCTATAAATTTTGCTATTTCTGTAACTTAAACCAACTATGAATACATTCTTTTCCGTTGTTATTCCCTTATATAATAAAGAAAACTATATTTCAAAAACTATAGAAAGTGTACTAGCTCAAAACTTTAATGAGTTTGAAATTATTATAGTAGATGATGGTTCTACAGATAACAGCTATAATAGAATTAAAAAGTATAAAAAAAACGAAAAACTCACTATTATTCAAAAAGAAAATGGCGGAGTATCATCTGCGAGAAATCTTGGGATAAATCAGGCTAAAGGAAAATATATTGCCTTAATTGATGCAGACGATTACTGGTACCCTAATCATTTAAATAATATTTATGAGACCATACAAAAATTCCCCAATGCAGGTGTGTATGGTACAGGCTATGAAATTTTAATTAATAATTCAAAAGTTGAAAAAGCGGTTTTTAAAAATTTTCAGCCTAATAAAATACAGCTAGTTCCTAATTATTTTGAAGCGAGTACAATTAACGCTGTTATTTGGACATCTGCTTCTGCATTTTCTAAAGAAAATTTTTATAAAATAGGAGAATTCAATTTGAAATTGAGAACCGCACAAGATCTAGATTTTTTTGTAAGAGCAGCTTTAAAATTCGATATTGCTATTCATCCTAATGTTACTATGCGTTACCATCAAAAAAGTGAAAACAATCTGGCCCTATCACATTATAATGAAGACAGAGAGTATTTTATAGATAAATTTAGTAAAGAAGAAAAAAACAATTTATCGTTAAAAAAATACTTGGATATTAATAGGTATGCATTAGTTATTCGATGCAAAATGATTGATGATCCTAGATGGAAAAGAATCATTAAAGCTATTGATATGAAAAATCTCACAGGCAAACAACGTTTTCTTATTGGTTTGCCAAAACATTTTTTAAAGGTCCTTAAAAAGTTACAATTATTTCTACTAAAACAAAATATATACTTAACCGCATTTAAAGGTTAAAATTATATATAAATCACTTTATAATGATAAAACTTCTTTCCATTGTTTTGCTATAAACCGCATACTTAGATGCTCAACACTACTACAAGCATTTTTCTTACATTTCGCATATAGTTCTTCATCTTCATACATTCTATTAAAAGCTAAAGCTAATTCAGAGGGATTATGATTCTCTACCAGTAAACCATTCTTTTCATGGTGAACTATTTCTGAAGGACCACTGTTACAATTTACAGAAACTACAGGAGTTCCTACTGAAAGTGATTCTATTAAAACCCTAGGAAAACCTTCATATCTGCTAGTTAAAACGGTAAATTTTGCCTGACTCAAAAAGTTTCCAACTTCAGGAGTATAGGGAATAAAACTCACATATTGTAAAAGGTTAATATTTTTCACTTTTTTCTTTAAAAATAAAATATCCGGACCAACACCTAAAATTTTCAAATGAATATTATATTTAGGTAAATTAGATTTCGCATAAGCTTCAATCAATAAACTGATATTTTTAACTTCGTCTACCAATCTTCCCAAAAACAAAATATATTTTTCTTTGAACTTTTCACTATTAACACTAAGCTCTTCAATTGGATTATAGATTGTATATACTTTACTTGAATTAAATTTTTTCTCTACTTTTTTTTGAATAAATTTTGAAACAGTTACAATTTTATGAACTCGCTCAATTATTCTCTTAGAGGTATATTTTGCTAGATAAGTATTTCTACCAGGAAAGTAATTTTCTAAATAAGCACTTCTTACTACATAAATAAGTTTTTGATTTTGATAAATATAATTAAGGTAAAAAAGTTCTTTTAATGAATTGTTTTTGACTCTGTTATCAATGATATAATCAAATTTATGTTGAACAATATATTTCTTAAACCTTCTAAACCTTAATAATCTACTAAAGAAAGTATTTGTCTCTCTTTTCTTTAAACCAAGATTAAATAAGGTGCCTTCATACCCATAAGAGATATCATCGGTTAAAATCACTAAATGAACTTGATAGCCCAAGCTATTTAACATTTGAGAAAGTAACGCCGTAGAGCGTTCTGCACCTCCTTTACCTAAAGAAATAGAAACAATACACACCTTTTTATCAAGCACTGAATATGCCATTAACTTTATGATATAATCTTTATCTTGCCAAAGATAAAATATTTATATGAGGATTTTATTAGTTGGTGAATATAGTAGGCTACACAACTCTTTAAAAGAAGGTTTACAGCAATTAGGTCATGAAGTTACAATTATTGCTACAGGGGATTATTTTAAAAATTTCCCAGCAGATATAAAATTAACAAGAAAATACGATCAGGGGATTCTAAGGAAATTTAAAATTACTATTTACTTAATTTTCAGAAAAGATATCACCCAAATAAGTATTACAAAACAATTTTTCAAACACAAAAAAAAATTAATGAACTATGATATTGTTCAACTTATTAATGAAAGACCTTTTTCTATCAAAGGAAAAAATGCGTTGAAAATTATAGATTTTTTAAAACAAAATAATAAGAAACTCCATCTTCTGGCTTGTGGTACTGATTATATTAGTGTAAAATATGCTGCCGATAAAAAATTCAGGTATTCAATTTTATCTCCACTTTTTGAAAAAAAAATCAATAAGAAAAAATACCTGCATATTATCGATTATATATCTAAGAGAAGTTATCAATATCATCAAAAAGTATTTAGAAAAATTAGCTCTATTTCCGCTTCTGATATAGATTACGTTTTACCATACCAAAACCACCCATATTTCAAAGGCTTAATTCCTAATCCTATCAATACTAAAAAGCTCACGTATCGAGAGTTTGAAAAATATAGTCCAATTGTTATTTTTCATGGTATTAATAAAACCAATTACTATAAAAAAGGAAATGATATTTTTGATGCCTCTTTAAAAATAATCCAAAAAAAATATAAAAATAAAGTTGATATAATTACGGTTAGCAATCTTCCGTACATAGAATATATCGAAAAATATAATTCTGCTCATATTTTACTAGATCAAATTTACGCGTACGATCAAGGTTATAATGCTTTAGAAGCAATGGCTAAAGGGAAAGTAGTATTTACAGGTGCCGAAAAAGAGTTTTTAGAATACTATAATTTACAAGAAGATGAAGTTTGTATCAATGCACTACCAGACGTCAATTATTTAGTAGAAAAATTATCTTGGTTAATTGAGAACCCTTCTAAAATTCAAGAGATAGGAAAAAATGCTAGAAGTTTTATTGAAGAACATCACGACTATAAAAAAGTTGCTCAAGAATATATAAAAGTATACGAAACAAATTAACTTTTAGAATTTAGAAAATCCTGATAATCTCGAATATAATCTTCTTCTTTATAAATATCTGAAACTATAGCCAAACAAACCGCTCCAGAAGAAAAATTTTCTAGTTCACGCCAAATTCCTTTAGGTATATAAAGAGCCTTATTCGGCTTATTTAAGGTTAATATTGTTCGATTCTTTCCATCATCCACCACTACATCAAAACTTCCGCTGAGCGCTATTAATGATTGCTGGAGTTGAATATGAGCGTGACCACCTCGAGTAGAATCACTAGGAACATCATACAAATAATAAATCCTTTCAACTTTATAAGGAAGTATATTTTTCTCAATCACAGAAAGATTACCTCTTCCATCAGGATCCGATATCTTTGGAATTTCTATGAAATGAATATCACTTAATTTTGAATCCATAAGCAAACCTTAACGTTAGATTTTAAAACAAACCTAATAATTTTATATAATTAATTGTATTCTTTCCTATTTAAATATCTCATCACCAAAAAGAAAACAACCAATCCGTAAATAATATACCTTACTAAATGTGCTATGACTACGCCTTTAATACCGAAAACAGGAATTAGATAAAATGAAAAACCATAAAAAAGAGCTAACGATAAAATTTCAGTCATTATAAAATTACTAACTTTCTCGCTAGAAACTGATGCGCCAAAACTATAGAAGCAAGCTTTACAAAATCACCTATTAATTGCCATTTAAAAAGCAGTGAAAGGCCTTCAAAATTTGGATAAATTAAATTTACGATCCACTCTCTACAAAAGTACACTAACAACATTCCTATTCCGAAAAGTGGCAATAAAGTCTTATAGATATATATTAACTCTTTTGTAAACTCTTTCTTTAGCTTTATGCGAGAAAATTTTGGTAAAACATACATCGAAAAAATAGCTTCAAAAAAAACCATGTAATTTTTAGATATATTAGTCATTGCAGTCCAAACTCCGGCATCATACTCTGAAATTTGTTTGAATAATGTTGATCTAATACTAATTTCAACATAATTCAATAGAATCGTAGAGCAAAACGACATCATGGTAAGAGCGAGTAAACTTATAGAAAAAAGAGTAATTAAATTTTAAGGAAGAAAACTTCATATATTCTTTTAAAACACCATCTAAATTGTACTTAAATAGAAAAACAAACTACTAACTCAATAACTTATTAGCTCAATTTTAGCCAATTTTTTGTAAGATGACAATCCATTTATTACGCCATTCAAAATTCGCTGAATACCTATAAAAGCGACACAGACGGAAAGCAATTTCATTAAATAATTAAAATCATCAGTAGCAAATAAATATTCACTTATGATTGATGCTCCGAAGAAAAGAACATACACTAACAACTAAAACGAATAAAAATGAAGTTGAAAATAAATTTTGAAGTTGTTTTTCATATTCTTTCTGATCTTGGTAATCAAGTGAACCCCATCCACAAAGATTTTTTTAAAGAGATCTTTGCCTATATACCCTTTGTTCCCATAGAGTTTGCCCATTATCTTCTTATGGAAATTATCACTTTTTAAATGTGCCCTTACATAGAAAAGGTAAAAGTGCTTCAGGTTTTTGAAATTCCCGAAATGGAAAAGTACCAGTAAGGTCATTACTTCACTATTGGAGAGCTTGGATTTCTATTCCTGCTTTTGATAGAGCAATCAGCTGATAGAGCAATCAGCTCCAAGAAGTAGTTTGCTGCGCTTGTTCAAATTCTTGATAAAATTCATCAAAAAAAGAAAACTTCAGTAATTTTATCGGTAGAAATGATAAGCAGAATATTAGTTAAATATTTGAACTTTATATAATTAAATACACTGATTTTCTGTTTTTTTCTTTGTTATCTACAATTCCTCTTTTTTTACTTTTCTTATATCGAACTCACGTTAAACCATATTTTTAAAACGCATAAAAAATGCTTTAATCATGTTAATGTTAAAAAGGAAACCGTTCAGCTTAATTCTACTAATTTCTAGTGTTTACATACTTTTTTAAGAGAAAATGAGTTATAATTCTAGAGAAAAATTTACCTTTAAAGCCTAAAGTAAAGTTTATGTCCGAGACTATTCTAGAGCTTCGAAATGCTGCGATTTACCAACGTTAAAATTTAATTTTATCGGGGGTTGATGTGGAAATCAACAAAGTTGATTTTGTCTATTTAATTGGTAAAACCGGAACGGGAAAAAGTAGTTATATGAAAACGCTTTATGGCGATTTACCTTTATCTGGAGGTGAAGAAAGTATTGTAGGCTTTAACTTACGTAAACTGAAACAAAAACAAATTCTGTTTTTACGAAGAAAACTGGGCGTAGTTTTTCAAGATTTTAAGTTATTGAATGACCGCACGATAAAAGATAATCTCCTTTTTGTGCTAAAAGCTACCAGTTGGAAAGAAAAACGAGTGATGGAAAGCAAGATTGATAAAGTATTGGATTAAAGTGGGTATGAAAACCAAAAACTTTAAATACCCTTATCAACTTTCAGGTGGAGAGCAACAACGGATAGCGATTGCTAGGGCTTTATTAAACGATCCTGAATTAATTTTAGCCGATGAGCCTACGGAAAACCTAGCCCCAAAAACTTCTGTGGAAGTCACGGAAGTATTGAAAGAAATTAATAAAAATGATCGTACTATTTTAATAGCCACACACGATTATGCGCTTTTACTTAAATATCCATCCAAAACTTTAAAATGCGACGGGCAAAAGGTATTTGAGGTGGTACAGAAGAGTGCTTAGATTTATGTACCTTTTTTTACAAATACAATGAGAATGCATCAAAAAGACTTAATTTATTTACAGGAAAACTCTTTTAAATACCTGTATTGGGTTTTACTTCTTTTCTACATTGTAATGTACACTACTTTTGGTTTTGAAGATGGGGATATGGGTACTATTTTCAGTATTTCTTGGAGTATGTACAATGGTTATTTCCCATATACAGATTTCACTTACATTAAACCTCCTTTTTCACCTTATTTCCACTCTTTATTTCTGTACATAACCGAAGATTACGCCTATCTAATCAATAGAGGCTTTTATTATATACAGGTTTTTTTGTACTCCTATTTTGCAGCAAAACTACTTTGCAAAATATTTAAAATAAACTCTAAAAACACTGTTTATTTTATTGCGATACTAGGTGCATTAATAAGTATACACAATTACCCCCCAATGCCTTGGAATACGGTAGACGGTATTTTCTTTTCTATTTTAGGTACCTATTTTTTGCTGCATAGAAAAGAAAAAATATGGCAAATTATTTTAGGGACTTTTTTAATCTCACTAGGTGTTTTATGCAAGCAATCTTTCTTCTTCTTTCCTGTATTTTTAACCGCTTATCTAATACTGCTAAAGAATTATAAAAAAGCTACTATTTTTGTAATTAGTGGATTAGTTACTGCCATACTATTCATTATTATTTTATTTTTAAATGATGCTTGGGATGCATTTTATAATCAAATTTTCAGCTTTACACCTGCCTCTAGTTTTATTAATACCGCAATAAAAGTATATTATTTAGCATTTAAGTTTAATTACTTATTAATAATAGGATTATTGTCAGTTTTCTTTTTAGTAAAAAAATACCTTCCTAATCATGTTACTTTTCTGTATGCAATTACAAGCATTGCGGTTCTATTTTTATACTTCTACTTGCACAAAGACAGTTACCATACAGTAAAAAATGCTTTAATGCAATCGCTACTAGTTATTTCAGCTTTATATGCATTATACTTCGCAAAGAAAGATAAAAGATATTGGTTTTTATTACTCCTTTTAAGTCTCAGTTGGTGTGCTGCTATTAGCAATGGTTTTAATACACCAATTCATTTTTCAACCCCAATTGTGTTTACTTTTTTTATAATGAGCTATGATTTAAAAACCTTTGCATTTTCAAAATTAGTCGGGTCAATAAGTGTTTTATGTTTTGTAATTGTTTTTTATGTAGGCTATCAAAACGTTTATATGGACTCCAATCGAAAAGAACTAACTTATAACATGGGAGCTATTTATCCGCAACTTAGTTGTATAAAAAGCGACAAACCTACTTACGAAAAGTATTTAGAGTTAAAAAAATTATCACAAAACTATACCAATTATACCATATTGCCCTCTGTAACCCTTGGACATTATTTAACCAAAACAAAAAACCCAATTGGTGTTGACTGGGTTTTTAACCATCACTTAGCCGATCAAATTCAACTATATATTGACAAGCTAGAGACTAAAAATGTAACCGTTTTTCTTGAAAATTTTGAAAATAACATCAATAATTATGAAGAAACTTCTTTACTCACAGTGTATGTGAAAAATAATTGGAAATTAGTTGAAAAGAGAAACTATTTTAGGGTTTATAAAAAATCCCAATAAAACATCATTTGCTTATGACTTCTTCAAGTTTTTTATCTATCATAATTCCAGTTTATAATGAGGATGAAAATGTTTTACCCTTAACAAAAAAAATTGAAACAGCATTAATCAACTATAAATTTGAAATCATATATATAGATGATTTTAGCACAGATAATACGGTAAAAAACATTAAGTCTTTACAAAATCCAAACATAAAATTAATTGAGTTAAAAAAAAATTACGGACAAAGTTTAGCTTTAGCCGCTGGGATTGACAATGCCTTGGGAGATTTTATTATTTCACTAGACGGAGATATGCAAAATGATCCAAATGATATCCCAAATATGCTTAAACTACTAATCGAAGAAGATATTGACCTTGTAACGGGTATAAGAGTCAATAGAAAAGACTCTTTCTTTAAAAAAATTCCTTCAAAAATAGCAAATTATATTATTCGAAAAACAACCAAATTAAACATTCAAGACCAAGGATGTGCCTTAAAAGTTTTTAGAAAAGAAACAGCTAAAGAACTGAATCTATATGGTGAAATGCATCGTTTTATAGCCCTTTTAGCCTTTTTAAATGGTACCAGAATTAAAGAAGTTCCCGTAAAGCACCACCCCAGAAAGTTTGGAAAATCTAAATATGGATTAGGGAGAACCTTTAAGGTTATAAATGACCTTTTGCTAATACTTTTTCAACGTAATTACCTACAAAAACCTTTGTATTTATTTGGAAATATTGGCCTGTTTTTTTTCTCTTTAGGATTACTCATTAACATATACCTTTTAATAGAAAAAATACTTGGATTTGACATTTGGGGAAGACCCATTTTAATTGTAGGGGTGTTATTTGTTCTGTTGGGTATTCAGCTTTTTACCATCGGTATTGTTATTGATTTACAAATGCGAACCTATTACGAATCGCAAGATAAACGCCCTTATATAATACGAAAAATAACCTTACCTACTGAAAAAGATAAAAAATAATTGATTATCCGCAATTAGTTATATCCTGCAATTCCTGCTATAACGAGACTATCGAAGAGCTTTTCTCCAAAATATCTCCTGTTGAGTTTATGGATAAATTCATTCAGGTATAGCCGTAGTTACTTTCCCTTGATCTTGTTATAGTTGCCCACGAAGTTCTTCTTCGCATTACTGATGGTAATGTGCACCCACCGCAATGTCTCTTTGCTAAGCCCTTCACTGGATTTTTCGAAGATATGTAGCTCCACATAGTCCGATATATCAACATATGACGTACTATCATCACTAAGGACATGATTTTTTTGTAAAGCGTTAGCTATACTTCAACAAAAATATAAAAGGAAAATAGAAGTTATTACTGTTGAAAACCTTCCTTACCAAGAATAAATCACCAAATACGACAGTACACATATTATTTTAGATATGGTTTTATGCACACGACCAAGGTTTTAACGCTTTGGAAGCGATGGCAAAAGAGAAAGTGGTTTTTACGGGAACCGAAAAGAATTTTTATACTATTATGGTTTAAAAGAAAATCAAGTTTGCGGAAATGCCTTACCCGATGTAAATTACTTAGTTAAAAAACTTTTGTAGCTCATAGATAACCCACAAAAAATTGAAGAAATAGGAAAAAATGCCCTCGATTTTGTAGAACAAGAACACGAATACCTTGCGATTGCTCAAAAATATATAACCACTTGAAAGTCTAATTTATAGAATTTGAAGCTTAAATAGTATTAGTTTTTCTTAAAGTAGTGTATTATTAAAAATAAAACCAATAAAAAATACAAACAATAACGAATTAAGTTGGCTATTACTACACCTTCTACCCCATAAATATCAGTTAGAAAATAAGCTAAACCGAAAAATAAAGCTAAAGAGACAATCTCTGAAAAAATAAAGCTTTTTACCATTTTTTTTGCTAAAAATTGATGAGCTAATATGATGGAAGCTAATTTCACAAAATCTGCCATTAATTGCCATTTGAATAATGGAGCAAGTCCTATAAAGTCTGGATATACAAGTTGTATTAATAAATTTCTAGCAAAATAAATAATAATCATTCCCAAGCCAAAAAGAGGTAATAAAGTAGTATATATTGAATATAATTCTTTTTTAAAATCTCTTATCTTGTGTATTCCTGCAAACTTAGGCAGCACATATAAAGAAAATAAAGCATTAGAAAAGACCATATAATTTTTGGAGATGTTTAACATAGCGGTCCATATTCCTGCATCAATTTCGGATATTTTTCTTATAAGCATAGACCGTATACCTATTTCTACGTAATTAAATAAAACAATAGAAAAAAAAGACATCAGCGAAAAAGTAAGTAAGTCTTTTGCAAATGGAATTTTGAATGATAATTCAGAAAAATGTATATACTCTTTTAGGGTTTTAATAAAAATAAATAACAAAATAAGCAATTGAATGACAGGTGTAACTGCTATGGCTATTAAGACGCCATCAATAGAATATTGAAAAAGAAAAAATATGGTCAGTGCCGAACTAACTAAATAACCTACTAAATCAATTAAAGCAAATTTCTTGTATTTAGATAACCCATTTACAACGGCATTAAATATTTGTTGAATAGCTATAAATGGAACTACTACAGCCATTAACTTTATAAGGTAGGCATATTCTGCAGTGCTAAATAAATAATGACTAACCTGTCTTGAAGCTAGCAATAGAAAAGTTGCCGTAGTGAATGAACCTATTAAAATAAAAACAAATGAGGTAGAAAAAAGCTTTTGTAACTGCTTTTCATCTTCTTTATATTGTGCAATATACTTTACAACACCACTAAAAATACCTAGTGAAGAAATCGATGTTAGTATTTGGGTAATGTTTCGTAATTGCCCAATTTTAGCTATTCCGGCTTCCCCAACCATTTCTGCCAAAATACGTTGTATAAACATTGATACACAAAGTCTAACGCTAATAGATAATGCGTTTAAAGAAGTTATCTTTAGCAATAAATTTTCGCGTACAAATTTAGGAGTTTTCAAATAGCTTGTATTTTATAACAATTTAATCATATAATGCCATATTCCTTAACATCTTTTTTCCCTCAATTATTTCGTATAAAAACTTATCTATCTATTTTCTTTAGTGTTTTATTTTAAAAGATATAAATTTTAATAAGCATTCAAAACCTGAATGACCCTAGAGACCTCATCTTCTTCCATTACCGGACTTAAGGGAATACTCACTACTTGCTGATGAATTTTTTCTGTAATTAGAAATGATAATTTAGAAAACTCTGAAAAAGCTGCTTGCTGATGTGGTGGCAGCGGATAATGAATAAGATAACCTACCTCGTTCTTTTCTAAAAACTCAGCAAACTTTTTTCTATTTTCTACTTGAACTACAAATAAATGAAAAACATGATTGGCACTTCCGTCCCAATAGGGAAGATTAATTTTCTCATTGTTGATTTCATTTAAATATCTTGAAGCTACTAGTTTCCTGTTACTATTAGCATCATCCAAATCTTTTAGCTTATCCAATAAAAAATAGGCTTGTAATTCGTCTAAACGAGAATTGAAACCAATATATTCATTGATATATTTTGACGAAGTTCCGTAATTTCTAAGTTGAGAAACAACCTTTGCTAAATCTTTATCACTTGTAGTCACAGCGCCTCCATCCCCTAACGCTCCCAAATTTTTACTGGGATAAAAACTAAAACCGGTAGCATCGGCTAAACTTCCAGCTTTATTTCCATTTTTATCTTCTGCTCCATGAGCTTGAGCTGCATCAGCAATTAATAGTAAATTATTTTCATTAGCTATTTTTTGTAAACTTTTCATATCGGATAATTGACCGTATAAATGTGTCACCAAAATAGCTTTGACAGATGTAGTTAAATATTCTTCAACCTCTAGCGGATCTAAATTAAAAGTTTCTTCATCCGGTTCTACCAATACTGGTTCCAGTCCAGCATGTTTAATGGCTAGGATAGTAGCTATATAGGTATTGGCGGCAACAATAACTTTATCTCCTTCTTGTAACTTTCCTAATTCTATATAAGCTTTTAAAATTAAAGTCAAGGCATCTAACCCATTTCCTACACCTATACAATGATTCACTCCGCAATACTTAGCAAAAGCTTTCTCAAATTCTTTTACAGCATTCCCCAATACATAGTAACCAGAATCTAAAAATCTTTGAAAACTTTCTTTAAAAGCTTTTTCGTAAGGTTGATTAATTTTCTTTAAATCTAAAAATGTTATCATTATATAAAAATATGATTTAAATCTTCATAAGTACCTGTCTTCAATCTATAGAATTCATGAGCTATACTTCTTGCTCCGAAGCACTCTTTCCAATATACTAAGCCTTTATTTAACTTTAAGCCATGTTGCTCATTAGAAGTACCAAAATCAAAATACTTTTTATGACTAAACTCACGTTCTATTAAATGCTGAAACAAAAAATCTAAGGTTCCTAATTGTTGTTTTTGATCATTTGCAGAAATATATTGAACATGCGCTACTGTTTCTGTTTCAAAAATCGTAGCTCCCCCTACAATTTCATTTTTCAAATAAACATTGAACTGATGAATTTGATTTGGAAATTTTTTTGCTAAAAACTCTATTTCTTTAACCGAGTGAACGGGCTTTGCGTTATGGGTTTGCTTTAAATTTGGCATTAAAATCTCTTGCCAAAAACTATAAAAATCATTTTCTTTTTTTATCTCTAAAAGCTTTTTATTTGCTTTTTTTACCCCTTCTAATCGATTTGACTGAATTTTTAAGGGATTATCCAAATGTATAGTAGCAGAAACATCACATCGAATTTTTTCAGCTTTTAATAAAAAAAGTAAATAATCTATTTCATCTGAAGGATAAGTATGGTAAATTTTAGGTACTAATTTTAATTGAAGTTTTAAAATATTTTTTTGCTTTAAATATTTAAGGCTCTCTTTTACCACTTCAAGAACTTTTTCAAACTTGATTTTTTTTGAAAGTATAACTCCGCCATAAGTCAGTCCTTGATGTGAAAAAATTTCATCTTCCACTCTATTTGCCGGTAAAACAGCAAGTAGTTTTTGTTTTTCGTATACCATTAACGAAAAGTCTTCAAACCGATCGCTATGGTATTCCATAAAATCACGGTAAAACAAAAAAGTTCCGTTTTTAGAATTCTTAATGAATTGATCCCAATCAGCTTTTAAAGAAGAATGGTAAGGTTTAACTTCTAACAAGTATTTCGTTTTTTAGTTGCTAAACGAAAATACAATTTTCTATCGATATTTCTTGTTGAAGCGATAGAAGTGGTATCCTTTTTTATTTATCAAGACTTCTCCGCTTTAGTTGATCTTCAAAGAAAAACAAAAGTTTAAAAGTGACAGACAAAAAAGACCTATGCCGACAGAAAGGTAGAAAGAATACTATGCTACACAAAGGACAACACCTTCAATAAAAAAACCCTTTATCTAGAAAGAAAAAGGGTTTTTATAATATATTATGTTATCTACTTCTTACATAATTTTATTTCGTTTACGCTCGTTTTCAGTTAAGAAAATTTTACGTAATCTTAAGTGGTTGGGGGTCACCTCAACATATTCATCCTTCTGAATATATTCTAAAGCTTCTTCCAAGCTAAACTTAATCGCAGGAACGATTTTCGCTTTTTCATCGGCTCCTGAAGAACGTACATTCGAAAGTTTTTTGGTTTTGGTGATATTTACAGTCATATCATCTTGACGTGAATTTTCTCCAATTACCTGACCTTCATAAATATCTTCTCCCGGATCTACAAAGAAACGACCTCTATCCTGAAGTTTATCGATAGAATAAGGAATAGCTGTTCCTTTTTCCATAGAAACCAATGAACCATTCAAACGCTCCGGAATACCTCCTTTTAACGGCTGATATTCTTTAAAACGGTGCGCCATAATCGCTTCACCAGCAGTTGCGGTTAACAATTGGTTACGTAAACCAATGATACCACGAGATGGAATCATAAATTCACAAACCATACGGTCACCTTTAGCTTCCATACTTAACATCTCACCTTTACGAAGGGTTACAAACTCTACCGCTTTTCCAGAAACAGATTCCGGTAAATCAATAGTTAACTCTTCTACCGGTTCACATTTCACACCATCAATTTCTTTGATGATAACTTGTGGCTGACCAATTTGTAACTCATAGCCTTCACGACGCATGGTTTCAATAAGAACTGATAAATGCAGAACTCCACGACCATACACCATAAACTTATCGGCACTATCGGTTTCTTGTACACGAAGAGCTAAGTTTTTCTCCAACTCTTTCATTAAACGATCCTTAATGTGTCTAGAAGTCACAAACTTTCCATCTTTTCCGAAGAAAGGAGAATCGTTAATGGTAAACAACATACTCATTGTTGGCTCATCAATAGCGATGGTTTTTAAGCCTTCAGGATTTTCAAGATCAGCAATGGTATCACCAATATCAAAACCTTCCAAACCAACTACAGCACAAATATCTCCCGCTACTACTTCTTCTATTTTTCTACGGCCTAAACCTTCAAACGTATGTAGTTCTTTTATTTTAGCTTTTTTAATGCTTCCATCACGCTTCACTAAAGAAACCTGCATTCCTTCTTTTAAAACACCACGTTGTAAACGTCCAATCGCAATTCTTCCGGTAAAAGAAGAGAAATCTAACGAAGTAATCAACATTTGTGGCGTTCCTTCTTTATCTACTTTTGGTCCAGGAATATGTTCCATAACCATATCTAATAAAGGTTCAATATTATCGGTTTCCTTTTTCCAGTCATCGCTCATCCAGTTATTCTTAGCAGAACCATAAACGGTAGGAAAATCTAATTGCCACTCTTCTGCACCCAATTCAAACATCAAATCGAACACTTTTTCGTGTACTTCGTCTGGGGTACAGTTTTCTTTATCTACCTTATTCACAACCACACAAGGTTTCAAACCAAGGTCAATTGCTTTTTGAAGTACAAAACGTGTTTGTGGCATTGGTCCTTCAAAAGCATCTACCAACAAAAGTACGCCATCTGCCATATTCAAGACACGCTCAACTTCACCACCAAAATCGGCGTGACCAGGGGTATCTATAATATTAATTTTGGTATCTTTATAAGTAACTGAAACGTTTTTAGAGGTAATGGTAATCCCACGTTCTCTTTCTAAATCGTTGTTATCTAAGATAAGATCACCTGTATTTTCATTTTCACGAAAAAGACTACAGTGATACATAATTTTATCAACCAAAGTAGTTTTACCGTGGTCAACGTGTGCAATAATTGCAATATTTCTAATTGCTGTCATAAAAGCCTCTTTTAAAAGGCTGCAAATGTAAACTTAATTTTCTGGAAATAAAGCAATAAACGTAAAATTATACAGCTATTTAATAGAATGTTGAAATTAGAGTCGCAAAGTCTTAACTTTGAAGCAAATCGATCTTTTACAATAGTAGTATTAAACCGGATTCAATACCTCTGAATTTAAACTTTAACTACTGAATAATTATTTACCTTTGCATTAAAATTCAGATAATGAAATTAGAGAACATTCCAAATATAAAACATACCGATAAAGACAACTTTTTCTTATTAGCTGGTCCTTGCGCAATTGAAGGCGAAGAAATGGCTTTACGTATTGCAGAAAAAGTAGTTCATATTACCGATAAATTAGGCATCCCTTATGTATTTAAAGGAAGTTTCAAAAAAGCTAACCGAAGTAGAATTGACAGCTTCACCGGAATTGGTGATGAAAAAGCTTTAAAAATTCTTCGTAAAGTTTCAGAGACTTTTAATGTTCCTACCGTTACCGATATTCACGAAATTACCGATGCTCAAAAAGCTGCTGAATATGTAGATGTTCTTCAAATTCCGGCATTTCTCGTACGTCAAACCGATTTGGTCGTTGCTGCAGCAGAAACCGGAAAAGTCGTCAACCTAAAGAAAGGACAGTTTATGAGTCCGGAAAGTATGCAACATGCCGTTACTAAAGTAAGTGATTGTAATAATGAGCAAGTAATGGTAACTGATCGCGGAACAATGTTTGGCTATCAGGATTTAATTGTTGATTTCCGTGGAATCCCAACCATGCGTAAATTTGCCCCTACCGTTTTAGACGTGACGCATTCCCTTCAGCAACCTAACCAAAGTAGTGGTGTGACCGGCGGAAGACCAGATATGATTGAAACAATCGCCCGGGCCGGAGTGGTTAACCATGTGGACGGACTTTTTATAGAAACGCATTTTGATCCTGCGAATGCAAAAAGTGATGGTGCCAATATGCTCGATCTTCAATACCTAGAACAACTATTATCAAATCTGGTTCAAATCAGACAAACCATCAATAAGTTTTAAAATATTATTAATATTCAGCTTTTCTGAAGAAGTTCTAGAATTTTCGTCTTAATTTCCCGAATTACCAATCTCAAAATTAAGTGTATTGAAGATTCTAAAACTTTCGTATTTCGTAAAGCTGTCTATTTTTTTAATATTACCCTTTTTATGTTTTGGCCAAGAAAAAGAACAAAAAGAAAAGCCAGAGCTTGACCTAGGCGGAGCTTTACGCTTCAACTATATTTATTCTTCCTGGAAAGAAGAACAAAAAACAAAAGGCGGTGAATTTGGTTATGATATGTTTCGTATTAATGCCAAAGCTTCCTACAAAGGTATTTTCCTTAACGCTGAATATCGATTATATTCTGAAGCTTTTGGAGGTGGTTTTCTTAAACAAGGCTGGATTGGTTACAAGTTCAACGAGAAAAACCAATTTCATGTAGGATTGGTTTACGTTCCCTTTGGTATTAAACAATATAATTCCCACAATTGGTTTTTCAACATCACCTATTATGTTGGTTTAGAGGACGATCATGATATGGGGTTCAAGTACCTTCATGAAGATGAAAAATGGGAATATGCTTTTGCTTTCTTAAAAAATGCTGAAGAATTGAATTTTGGCGGAGATACCGAGAACAATTCCAGCAGGTATTCTTATGATGTAGTGGGAAGAAACAAAGAAACCAATCAGTTTAATGCTAAAATTGTTCGTAAACTAGGCGATAGCATTCAACATCGAATAGGATTTTCAGGACAATATGGAAGTCTCTATAATATCGACACTAATAAAAATGGAAACCATTATGCACTGGCTCTCCATTATGAATTGAATTGGAACAAATGGAATCTTAAAACCGAAATAATCACTGTTTCCCATTCTCCCGAAAATAAAGAAGGACAATCTAATAAAATTATAAAAATGGGCGCTTATGGAGCTCCTTATGAAATTGCAGCCGATTTTAATATGTATACGATTGGGCTTTCTAAAAAAATTTCCGTAGCATGGGGACCAGTTTCAGAAATCGAAGTTTATAATGATTTCGGTTATATGCAGAAAAAGGAAAAAGAATTCACCGATTCTTTTATGAATGTAACCGGTTTACTCCTTACCGCAGGACAAGTTTATACCTATATTGACTATGCCGCAGGATATAATCATTCTTGGTTGGGCGGAAACTTTGAAGACGATTTTTCAACCGGAAATCCCGATGCAAATTGGGAAGCACGGTTTAACATTAATATTGGATACTACTTTTAATCAAAAAATAATTTATGGCTAAAAAAGTTACTCGAAGCGACGAAAAAAAATCAATTTTTGGACTGGACGTCAATGGTCCTGTTTTTTTCACTTCTTCCATTTTCATCATTATAAGTATTACACTCACTTTAATTTTTGAAAAGCAAGCAGAAAAAGCATTTAAGAATATCCAACATGCAGTAGCTGAAAATGCTGACTGGTTCTTCATATTATGCATTAATTTATTCTTGGTATTCTTAGTTTACCTCGCTGCAGGAAAATATGGAAAGCTGAGGATTGGTGGCCAAAAAGCCAAACCAGAATTTAAAACCATGTCTTGGTTTGCTATGCTCTTTAGTGCCGGAATGGGAATTGGACTACTCTTTTTTAGCGTTGCCGAACCCATAAAACACCTGATTAAACCGGCAACCGCTGAACCGAATACAATTGCTGCCGCTCAAGAAGCGATGAATTTCACTTTTTTGCATTGGGGTTTCCACGCTTGGGCCGTTTATGCGCTAGTAGGATTAGCGCTTTCTTATTTTACATATTCTAGAGGATTACCGCTTACCATTAGGTCTATTTTTTATCCATTTTTGGGTGACAAAATTCACGGTAGAATTGGAGATGCCATCGATATTTTTGCCGTGCTCGCAACGCTTTTTGGCTTAGCTACTTCTTTAGGGTTTGGGGTGCAACAAATTGCCAGCGGACTTAATCATGTTTTCGGGCTTCCTGATGGTATTCTTACCCAAGTGCTATTAATCGCAGGGATTACTTTAATAGCGACAACTTCGGTAGTATTAGGAGTTGATAAAGGTGTCAAATTTTTAAGTGAATGGAATATGCGGGTAGCCGTAGTGTTATTATTACTGGCATTAATTTTAGGCCCTACCCTATTTATTTTCCGTTCGTTTGTAGAAAACACCGGAAGTTATTTATTTAATTTCTTAAAAATTTCTACTTGGAGCGAAACCTATAGTGGAAAATCCTGGCAAAACGATTGGACCGTATTCTATTGGGGCTGGTGGATTGGTTGGTCTCCATTTGTAGGAATGTTTATCGCTAGAATTTCTAAAGGGCGAACCATTCGGGAGTTTATTTTAGGCGTTTTATTAGTTCCTTCCCTAGTAACCTTTTTCTGGATGTCGGCTTTTGGTAGTGTTTCTATTCAGCAAGCATTAAGTGGCGATAGCACTATTGTTACAGCAGTTGAAGACAATATTTCTACGGCTCTATTCGTGTTTTTTCAAGATTATCCATTTGCGATGGTCATTAATGTAGTAGCCGTGATTCTTATCGCCGGGTTCTTTATTACCTCATCAGATTCCGGTTCCTTAGTGGTTGATAGTTTAACTTCTGGAGGAAAAATTGACGCTCCGGTAGGACAGCGTATTTTCTGGGCTGTCACCGAAGGTTCCGTAGCCGCTGTTCTTTTAATTGGGGGTGGTTTAGAAGCTTTGCAAACCGCCACCATTGTTACAGGACTTCCCTTTGCCGTCATCTTGCTCATTATGTGCTATTCACTCTACAAGGGCTTGAAGGAAGACCTGCAAAAACTGGAAAAGAAAAAATCTGAAAAACAAATGGACGACTATGAAGAAGTCGTTAAAGAAATTGTAGAACGAAGAAATAAAAAAGACCAATAATAATGGAAACTGTAAAAAATATTTTAGTCGCCTTAGACCTCTCTTCAATAGATAATCACCTTATTGAATATAGCTCTTTTCTTGCTGAAAAATTAGAAGCTGAAAATGTTTATTTTGTTCATAACATCAAAAAATATGAGATTTCTGAACTTTTTGAAGAAGAACTCAACAAAATTAATTTAGATCAACTTATAGGTGATGAACTCAATGAAAAAATAGAACAAAGATTTACGGCAAAAGTGAATTGGGAAGTGCTCATTTCTGAAGATTCCAATACAGAATCCCTTATCGATTATGTAGCTAACAAATATAGGATTAACCTTACCATTGTTGGAAACAAAGAACCCAAAGCAGGTACTGGTGTGCTTACAGGAAAGTTGTTGCGACTTCTTAAATCCCATATAATTACTGTTCCTCAAACAGCAAGTATAAAACTAGATGAAGTATGGATAGGAACCGATTTTTCAGGGCCCTCAAAAAAGTCATTCCAATTTATAGAGCCCATTAGAAACAAAATTAAATTTCAATTAAACTCACTTCACATTTATCACGTGCCCATTCAGTTTTCGCCCTATGTTCCAAAAGATGATGCTGTAGGGAAAATAGAAAAGCACTTACAGCAAAAATCATCAAAGTTTTTCAAGAAATTTTTAATCAACACCCCAGATAAAAATGAAATGATTTATGCTAAAGATAAAAGTGTAAGTGAAAGATTTTTATTTGAAATTGAAAAACGTCATCCAGATTTAGTGGTACTTTCAGACAAAGGCGGAAATAATATCTCTTCGCTTCTTATAGGAAGTTTAACCGAAGAGTTATTCAATGAGAGTTTAAAAAGCCCCTTATTGATAGTTAAATAAATACTTTTTACGTCCATCTTTTTATATAACAAAAGCCTTCCATTGAAGGCTTTTGTTATTTTAGTAACCTAATTATTTAATGTATCTATTTACAAATTTATTTGAAATGAAAATCAATCCTATTTTTCAAGTCAAACTATTGTTTGTTTTTGTTTTATTTTTTAATTCAGCAACTTTTGGTCAAATTCCTTTATTAAACAAAAGCAATTCAAAAGAAACTATTGATGAACCTGTATTAAACGATCCTTGGGGAAGAAATACACCAAGAGGAAGTGTTAGAGGGTTTATTGAATCCATTGCTGCTAAAAACTATCAGAAAGCGTCTCATTACCTTCATTATCCATCAGACATCGATGAAGCAGAAGAAAGAGAAAACATTGTTCTTGTCTTAAAACATTTATTTGATAAGAAAGGAACAATCTTCCCTTATTCAAGCATTAGTAATCAACCCGAAGGGAAACTCGATGACAACCTTGCTCAAAATTTTGAAAAAGTTGGGATGATCAATACCGATGAAAAGGCGATAGATGTATTGCTTAATAGGGAAAAAACTGAAAATGAAGAGTTGATTTGGTTATTTTCAGAGGCTACCCTCGATGCTATACAAGAAGTAAGTTTAGAATATGATGCTTGGATAGATTATATAATTCCGCCAAAATTAAACCATTATTTATGGGCTGGTGTCCCTGCTGCACAGTGGATCATAGCGGTATTAATATTTGCTTTAAGTTTTGTAATTACGCACATCATTATCTTTTTACTTGTACAATTATTAAGGCTATTTTGGAAAAAATCTCGTCAAGAACCTATTTCTGGAATTATTGATGCCCTCAGATTACCGGCAAAACTTTACTTTTCTGTATTTCTTTTTATTGAATTTAGTCAAAGAGCAGGCCTTTCCATCATTTTACGCCAATATTTTAGTACGATTACATTAATTATTGGCATTACAGCTATTTTAATTTTACTATGGCGCCTTATTGATTATATCGGCGATTTTTCTAAAAAACAAATGGAATTAAGGAGTAACCCATCAGGATTATCAGTGATCTTATTTTTAGAAAGAGCAGCAAAAATAGCTTTAGTGATCTTTGGTATAATTGCGATTTTAAGCACCTTTGGAATCGATATCACCACCGGTCTTGCTGCTTTAGGAATAGGCGGTATTGCTTTGGCGCTAGGAGCTCAAAAAACAGTTGAAAACTTTGTAGGAAGTGTAACTCTTATTGCCGATCGTCCTATTCGAGTGGGTGATTTTTGCCGTGTAGGGCAAATTACAGGAACTATCGAAAAAATTGGAATTCGCTCTACCAATATTAGAACCCTAGACCGAACTTTGGTTACTATTCCTAACGGTTTATTTTCTTCAGAAACGATTGAAAATTTTGCATTTAGAGATAAGTTTAGAATGATATCAACCCTTAATTTCAGGTACGAGTCTTCCCCAGATCAAATTCGGTATTTATTAGCTGAGTTTCGTAAAATACTCTATTCTCACCCTAAAGTATACGAAGAACCTTCAAGAGTTCGCTTTGTGAATTTTGGAGCGCATTCGTTGGATATTGAAATTTTCGCTTATATCGTTGCTGATAATAACAATGAATTTTTAGAGATTCGAGAGGATATTATGCTTCGAATTATGGAAGTAGTGAAGCAAAGCGGAACCGGATTTGCTTTCCCTTCACAAACTCTCTATTTTGCAAAAGACGATGGTTTAGATAAAGAAAATTCTAAAAGTACAGACGAAACAGTAGAACAATGGAGAGTCAAAAAAGAAATGCCTCTCCCCCGTTTTACAGAAGAACAAATTGATAATCTCAAAAATAAAATAGACTACCCGCCCGAGGGGTCAAGCAGTAAATTATAAATCTTTTAAGCCTCTCTAATTTGGAGAGGCTTTTTTTATTTTTCATTTGCATAAATCAATTTTTTAATTTTACTTTGTTTTTCAAAGTACTTTAAATATGCAAAAAGATTATTTTAAAGACATTTCAGAAATTAAAGACTTAATGAATAAATCCTCAAGGTTTATCTCATTAAGTGGTCTTTCAGGAATTTTAGCCGGGTGTTATGCCCTTATAGGAGCGGCCATCGCTTACATCTATTTTCTTCCGAAACAGTTTGACTATTCATCTAAAAGTACTCTAAAACTTGAATATATCATTTTAGACCTGGTACTCATTGCGACTTTGAGTATCGTAACAGCCATTATCCTAACGATAAAAAAGGCCAAAAGCAACGGAGAAAAAATTTGGGATGCGACCACCCAACGATTATTAGTCAATTTTCTAATTCCATTGGTCGCTGGCGGAATTTATATTTTAATTCAGGCATACCAACAACACTATGGTATGGGAGCGTCACTAATGCTTATTTTTTATGGACTGGCTTTAATAAATGCTTCCAAATTCACCATTGGCAATGTAAAATATTTAGGTTGCGCTGAACTAATTTTAGGGCTCATTTGTGCTGCACTTCCGGGTTTTGGTTTATATTTTTGGGCTTTAGGTTTTGGCGTGCTTCACATCGTTTACGGGGCCTTAATGTTAAGAGAAGAAAAAAGACAGTAACTTGAGTATTATAGACAACATTAATAAACTTTTTGATCACCGAATTCGTTTGGGAATTATGTCGATTTTGATGGTGAATGAAAAAGTGAATTTTAAACGGTTAAAAGAATTGCTTGAAGTAACCGATGGTAATCTTGCCAGTCACATAAAAGCATTAGAAAAAGCCGAATATATTATCGTAGAAAAATCGTTTATCGATCGTAAACCCAATACGCAATACATTGCTACTAAATTGGGAAGAGCAGAGTTTAAAAAACATATTGAAGCTTTAGAAAAGATCATTAAAAAGCAAATGAAGTAAATCTATATTTTTTTACATATCTACTTTGAATTTCAAAGTGAAATAAAAATTACTTACTATGAAAACATACTTCGTCCAAAAAAATTCTATCGTACGGCAAATTTGGGGAAAAGCAGATACGGTGATGTTTATTTTTGCCGGAGCGGCTGCTGAATTTGCCTTAAATAAAGCAGTAGATTGGTTGTACTTTACCGGGAAATTGCCGGCAGATCCTCTAGGTAGGTTATTTTCTACTGTGAATTATGCCAAGCTAATTGTGTTTGCTGAAGAGGAAGCAGCTATCCAAGCCATCCAGCAGATGAATTATATTCACACAAAAGTTGAAGAAAAACGCGGTTTTAATATTCCCGATTGGGCCTATCGCGATGTATTATTTATGTTGATTGATTATTCGATTCGTGCTTACGAAAGTTTAGAACGAAAACTAACTTCTAAAGAAAAAAATGAAGCCTTTGAAGTTTTCAATCGTGTAGGAAAATTAATGCAAATTCCCGAATTACCAAATAGTTTTGGTGATTGGGAAGAACAGCGAAAACTTCAACTTCAAGAAAATTTTGCCTACAGTAAATATACGCAAGATTTATTCCTTCAGTATAAAAAGCACTTAGGTTATTTCCGCTATCAATTGGTATTGGAAGCACAAACCTTAATGGCTCCGCCCCCTATCAAAAAGCTGTTGAATTTCAGAAAGCATTCATTACTAAAACCAATTATCCCCATTTATAAATTAAGTCAATTGGTAAAAGCCGATGTTTTTCTTAAAGCACTTATTTTACCCAATGCCTATAAATCCGAAATCAAAGCCTTAGACCGTCAACCTAACTAATCTATTTTTTTACCTATAAACTTTGCGATTCAAAGTACTTTAAAATTAATCATTATGCGAAAAAAACTTGTCGTCTTTCTATTTGAAATTTCCAAAAGCCTTTACACTAAATTTTTCAAAAAGAACCATATTCCTTGGGAAGTCACTACAGAAGATCTACTACAATTTCCTACAGAAACTTTTGGCTTTCATTTAGGTGAATTCTTACAGAAGAACAATTTTCAGCTCATTCCAAAAGTTGAGCGTCACGACGCTTACCATACACTCACTAATTATGGAACTCGCGTAGAAGAAGAAATTGGTCTGCAATACTTGTGCATGGGCAATGGTAAAAAAAGTCCGTATATGTACGGAGCAATTTTGTTGGGGACACTCATTTTGCCGGAATATATTTCATTCTATCTACAATCTTATCAAATCGGGAAACAGGCTCATCCTTTTCATCATTTTGATTATGAACAGGTTTTACACCTTGATTATAAAGTATTTCAATCGATGGTTTTTAGCAAAGCCACTATTACAAATCAGCTTCAATTCAACATTAATATAAATCAATCATTATGGAAAATCAAAAAGGAAAATTTGGAAATTGGTTAAGAAACTCCATCACCGCCAAAATGCTCATTGTAGGTATTTTAGCCTTAGCCTTGCTCATACCGCTTAGTTTTGTTAAAAATATTATTTATGAACGCTCCAATCGGCAATCGCAAGTGATTTCAGAGATCAACCAAAAATGGGGAAACGAAGTTTTGCTCTCCGGTCCTATTTTAAAAATCCCCTATCATTATTATACAGAAATAAAAGAATACGATAAAAAACGGGAAGAAATGCTCACCAAAAAAGAAGAACACCTCTCCTATTTGTACTACTTCCCGGACGAATTAATTATCGATGCTAATGTAAAAACCAAACCTTTGGAACGTAGTATTTACAAGTCGGTTGTTTATCATTCTCAAATAAATTTAAAAGGATTTTTCCCTAAAATTTCTACGGAAGAATTTGAAATTCCTACAGAAAATGTGCTATGGGAAAAAGCCAGTATATTGGTTAAAACTTCGAATCTAAAAGGAATTAAAAATCAGTTAGAAATACAATTAGCTTCGCTTTCTTCTCCATTAATGCCTATTTACAATCAAGAGAACTTAAAGACCTTACAATCGGAAGCGATTTCTAAATTCGCAGAGGTGAAAGATGAAAAGATTCCTTTTCAACTAAACATTGATATCAATGGAAGTGAACGATTAAAATTTATCCCGATAGGAAAAACTACAGAAGCGAAAATGATTTCCAATTGGGCTTCACCTAGTTTTGATGGTAACTTTTTACCGGAAGATGGTTCCCGCGAAATCACCGAAAATGGATTTAAAGCAGAATGGAAAATCTTACAAATTAACCGGCAATTTGAGCAATCGTTTAAAGGAAATTTACCCGACCTCACGCAATTTGCTTTCGGCACCAATTTAATTATTCCTGTTGATGATTATCAGAAAAATGAACGTACTGCCAAATATGGTTTTATGGTGATTAGCTTAACGTTAATTGTTTTCTTCTTGATTCAATTAGTGAGCAAAATTTACATCCATCCATTTCAATATTTAATGATTGGTTTGGCCTTAGTGATGTTTTACAGTTTACTCATTTCCATTTCTGAACATGCTACCTATTTTAAAGCTTATCTCATCGCCGGTAGTTCGGTCTTGGTGTTAATAGGGATTTACTCCCGGTTCATTTTTAAAAATATCAAATTCCCGTTACTCATTAGTTTCTCTTTGGCAGGAGTGTACAGTTTTATTTACGTTATTATTCAACTTGAAAATTATGCTTTATTAATAGGAAGTATTGGGTTATTTATGATTCTAGCAATCATCATGTTTGCTTCCCGAAAAATAGATTGGAGTTCAGCTTCTTAAAAACAAAAAAGCAGGCTCTTCAGCCTGCTTTTTTGTTTGTTATTCTTTTATAAATTTCCGCTGAAATACTTTTCCATTTGCATAAACTTTTAAAAAATAAATACCTGAACTTAATCGATCTATTTGAATAGAACTAGCTTGTTGAATGGTTCCTGAGATCTGTCTTTGTCCTGTAATAGAGAATACTTCGTATTTCTCACCTTCAATATTAAAAGCCGAATTGATATGTATCACCTCTGTGGCAGGGTTAGGATATAAACTCAAGTTTTTGTATGCCGTTTTATTTACAGAAAGGAAAGATCCTTCCTCTACCACAAGGGTTTTATTAAAATCTGGGTTACTTATTTCATCAACAATTCCTGAAGGCCATTTCACAATGACTTTGGAAATTTCTGTATCTTCTCCTATACCAAAATGGGTATTTAAACTATTCATATATCTAAAACCAATACCGGCTTTCACATCTCTAATTTGTTTACCCAGCGCACTGATCACTTCAATTCTCGCTCCAATTCCATTGATATTACTTTCTGTACCGACAAGTGCTACTTTTAGCCAGTTGTTTCCGTTGGGTTGGTTGTATTGAATTTTATCGTAATCGATAATATCTAAAAATCCATCGTTATTAAAATCGCCCACAGGTCCATTAGGGATATCGATTTGTGCGTCAGTGAAAGTCATATCACCATTATTAATCAAGATTCTCCCTCCGATTCCATAAATATCCACATAGCCATCATTATTAAAATCATAGGCTACATTTTCTGTTCCCATAGACATCATATTTTCTATGCCTGTTCCTGTAGTAAAATCGGTAAATGTGCCATCACCGTTATTATACATGAGCTTATGACTTCCATCCTCAAACGAACTTGCTCCTACAAAAACATCCATAAAACCATTGTTATCAAAATCTGCCCAAGCAGAAGACCAAGTTTGAATAGGGTCTGCCAATCCAATTTCTTCCGCTACTTCAGAAAAGGTACCGTCCCCATTATTTCTATGCATTTGGTTTATTTTAATTTCAGTATTACCACCTCTACATTTTGCTATAAATAAATCTAAATCGCCATCATTATCATAATCTACCCAGATAGACCCATAATTACCTCCTTGTTCTGAATCTCCTAAACCGCCTTGATTAAAAACTAAATTACCAAAACCATCATTTAAATAATACACATTGGGTTCCCAATCGTGACAAACAAATGCATCTAAATGTCCATCTTTATTAATATCTACAAAATTTGAACGTTGTGAAAACACAAATTGATCATCGCTAATTTCTGTAAAACTTGTTCCATCACTAGAAGCTTTCATAAAAGTTACTCCAGCCCCCCCCCCATACAACAAATCATTAAAACCATTTCTATCAAAGTCGGCTACCGCAAAACTCCAAGAAGGAATAAATGGTGCATTAGAGGTGGGTATATTAATTTCATTAAAAGTACCAGGAGTGGTTTGTTCTAGAATATTTACATTATCTGCGGCTATAGAAACAATGTCATCTAAAAAATCTCCTGTCATATCTACTGCTCCTAAGGTATTTCCAGGAGGCATTGGATTGATAACGGAAGCTTCAAAAGCTATTAAAGTTTCAGGTGCTACATATTCAGAAATTTCGAAATCAAAACCTTCACTGGACCATTTGTTATCAAACACTATAAAATAAGTGGTTCCTTGAGTAGCATTAAAATGGAATTTAGATAAAAGATTGTTACCGGAATCTTCATCCCCCCCTAAGCAAGTCAAGTCATCACAGTTTCCTACATACACATGAAAACGTGTATCTTTCCCCGTATTCACTGCTAAATCTGTACTAATTTCAAGGTAATAATCTTGTTGGGGTACAAATTTGTACCATTCGCCCGCTTCTCCATTATTAAAAAGGTTAATACAGTTTTCTGGTGCGGGTTCTCCATCGATCCCACCTACCGAATAGGTTCCAAAATCAACTCCTAGAGCTTCTTCACAAAGATCTTGAGCCATACACAAGCTTATACTTGCGATACATAAGGTAAAAAAAGTAATTTTTTTCATTGGTTTAAGTTTAAGGTTATTGGCAATTATTTTCTAAAGAATTAATCCACTCTTCAAGCAATTCAACATACTCTCGATGTACAATTGTTCTGCCCAACAAAGGCATTCTTGAAGCTTCATCTTCGCTATTTAAACGGTAATACATATTAGACCGCTCTTTGTTATTTCCCATAATTATATAAAGCAAACCAGGAGCTATATATTCTTCAGGTTCTATACAAACTCCCATATGTTCTAAGCTTTCAGATTCTGAATAAGCTAATCGTAATGATCTATAGGAGCAATGGGCATTTTCAGAATGACAGTGGGCACAATTAATATCAAAATAAGACCTTACCCGTTGTTCTAAAGGTTGAGATTCGTCTGTCCAATCTTTTACAGTTACAATTTCTTTAGGAAAACTCTCTAAAAAACCTTTGTCTACCCATTTTTGAAGCTGATGCTGTTCTCCATCTGTATAATTGTAGAGTCTATTTAGGTTTTGAGGTTTTGGCCCTATGGGGATTGGCATCTCATTTGTTTTATGACAGGTTACGCATTCATTTTCTGAAGGAATTCGATAATCTGTACTTTTTATCTCCCCGTTCTCTTCCCATTCTAACGCAACGTAACTCCCTTCTAAATCGAGATAAGCTTCTGTTTGTTCATCATTCCAAACATAATCGGCAAATTCCCAATTTCCGTTTCTTTTAAATAGTAAACGGGTTTCTATAATTTTTTGTTCATTTTCGGGCAGGACCTTCTCGTAATAAAAATTTTTTATTAAAACTGTACTGTTAGGAAAGTTAAAAATCTCTTTATCGGCTACAAACAAAGCTTTTTCTGTGGCCGGCATCCATATAAATCGCTTTTTCTTAGCGTAATCTGTAAAAAGTGGAGTTATCAATTCGTACGGTAAGACAGTGCTTACCGGTTCCATAGCTTTCAACTCTCCATCATAAAAATTATAATCGGATAATTTTGAATAGGGAACAGCTTCTAAATCGAAGCTTACCATTTCTTCTTTAGGGGTTTCCCCCGGAGGATATTCATCGCTAATTTCAGAGTAGCCTTCGTCATCGCTACATGAGATTAAGAAAATAGCAGATAAAACTAAAAAATAATAATTTATTCGCATTAAAAAAGTGTTAAGTAATTTCGATTAAAACAAACTTAACACTTTAATTGCTAATTAAATAATTTTAATTTAATATAAATTTAACAAAAACAGGTAGATGGTCGGAAGCATACCTACCTTCTTCGTTATCGCTTAAAACTGCATAGGTTTTAATTTTAACATCCTTGGAATGAAATACATAATCAATCCTACGGGTAACGGGTCTTGAAAAATCGTACCCGTTAAATGTTCCCGATGGTCCTAGTTTTATTTCTGCGGAAGCATCTTTAGAATCATCCAAATAAGATTTAATATATTGAATGGCTTCCGTGTCCGGTTCTAGATTAAAATCACCTGTTAACAGTATGGGATAATGTTTAGCATTTATTTCTTTTATTTTTTGAATGATTAATCGAGCACTGTTTTTTCGAGCTTCATCTCCTTGATGATCAAAATGGGTATTGAAGAAATAAAATTTATCTCCGCTTTCTTTGTCTTTCACTAACACATACGTACAAATTCTATTTAAACTCGCATCCCATCCTTTGGAGATTTCATTAGGAGTTTCTGAAAGCCAAAACGTATTGCTTTCTAAGACTTTAAATTTAGTCGAATCATAAAAAATCGCACTAAACTCTCCTTGATCTCCTCCTTCCCTGCCTACACCTACGTGTTCATAATTGGGCAAAATCTCTTCGATAAAGTCTATTTGTGATTTTAACGCCTCCTGAACTCCAAAAATCTGTGGATGGTAAAATTTGAGTTGATTGGCAAAAAAGTCTTTACGCTTCGACCAACTGTTTTCTCCATCATTTTCATTAGCATATTTAATGTTATACGTCATTGCCGTAAATTCTTCCTGCGCTGAAAGACTTAAGGGCAAAATTACAAGCAAAACTACTATTATTAATACCTGTTTTTTCATGTGATTATTCGTTTTTATTATTCTTTACCGTCTACAAAATCTTGTAAATAAGCGAAACGTGGCGTTAACTTTCCTTGAAAAGTCATCTGGGCACGTTCTAAAATTCCATCTATGTCTTCATTAAAAAAGGCAGGAATCACATTTTCTAAAAACATTTCTCCAAAACCTTCACTTGCATCTTTGGGTAATTCGCAAGGTAAATTATCGACTGCCATGACCGTAATCGCTTCGGGATGGTTAAACTCGACTTCTTTTTCTGTCTCAGGATGGTAACCATAAAACGGATCGGCAATCGTAGAAGGTCTTAATGTACTCGCCACCGGACCATCAATATCGCAACTTACATCGGCGACCAACTTAATTTTAAAATCAGGGTGTTTGGCATCTTCCCGGCTAAACAAAAACGGAGCTCCATCGCCATAAAAATGCCCGGCGATAAATACATCACTCACTTTCGCAAAACGCATAAAATCTGATTCGTATTCATCGGGGTTGTTATAAAAATCGTAGCGGTCTAAGTTTTTGCCATCTTTTCGTTTATTGTAATCCATCACGTCGATTTGGCAGAACACCGGCTCTTCAAAATCATTCACCAAATAATCTTGAACATTGACTTCTTTTAAATGAAGGTGTTCGAGAATTTCCCGAGCGCCATTAGCCACTTTCCCTCCTCCGGTAAGTAGAATTTTTAAGTTGGGAAGTTGTACCTTCTTTAGTTCTTGTTGTACAGCTTTATAATCTGAGAGGTTTTCTACTTTTTCAAGCTGAAAAGCATTTTCCCGAATTCCAAAAGCACGAAAACCATTGTAAGCTCCTACAATTCCGGCATAACGACCAAAACCAATGAGACGGTTTCCTTTATGATCGGTAATGGTTTCGTGATCGTAAAGTTCTATGTTCTTTTCTAAAATAGCTTGTAATAAATCCCGATTGTAAGGCTGCTTTTTGATGGTATGTGAAAAGAAAAAATATTTTTTATTGGGAATTAAGGCTTCTATAGGAACTTCTTTAACGCCTAAAAGCACATCGCAATCAGATAAGTCTTCTGCCACTTCTATCTGGTGTTCTTGATAAGCAGCATCCGGGAAAACCCGAATAGATGAACTTTCTACTTTTAATTGGGTCTGTGGAAATTTTTCTTGAAGTTCTTTAAGTTTATCAGGTGAAAAAACAACTCTTCTATCGGGTGGTGTTTTTCGCTCTCTAATAATTCCTATTTTCATAAATTTTAATTTATATTGAAGTAAGCCTGACAAGGTTAGCTTGGCACAGGCTTTGCAATTTAATTGTTGTTGGGTAAATATATGATTTTATTGTATCTTTGCCAGCCTTACTTTAAAAGTTAATCGTTCTTTTACATATTATTTTTGCGTTAGGGATAACAGCCCTTCGGCTATGCTCAGGATAAATTTATCTTTTTTATTTTGTTTGTCGACTTCGCTCGAAATGAACAAATAAAAAGATCTAGTGGATAGCCCGCCAATTGCCGGAAAAGGCAAGCGGAACGCCCAAAAGACGTAAATTTTGCTATTAAATAAGGATACCAACTGGGGTCGACTGGTTTTGACAGCGAGTCTAATTGAGTAGTAAGCACGTCGAGCGCTGGGATACAGCTCGTAAATCTCATATTTCAAACTTTTTTAAACGGCGAAAATAATTACGCCTTAGCTGCGTAATCTGAACTAAAGTAAGATTACCTTAACCTATGCAAGGCATAGGGCTAAGATGTCTCTGGAAAGCCTTGATTTATGGCGTTCCAACTAGAGGCACCGATAAAGTAAATCTAGGTAGCTCGATACCTTTAAGGGCTATTGAAATCTTAAAGGTTAAGGAAAGATTGGGAGGTTTTCTGCCAGATCTTTCTCGAAAATTGAAGTGAAAAATAAGCGTGTAGAAAGCTATTGAATTGCTTGTTTGGACGGGAGTTCGAATCTCCCCGACTCCACTCTACAACCCCGTAAGCCCTGTGTTTACGGGGTTTATTTTTTATAGGTGACAAACACTTGAATTGACAGTATGTATTTTTAGGTCTTATTGAGAAAAAATATAATCTACGAGAAGTAAAAAGAAAGCTTGAAAGCACAAAAGGCATTTATTTCTAAAGCCTATCGAAGCATCAATATGAAAGAAGAAATTTACAAAGCTATAGACATTTCTGACTCTATTGATGATTTAGTTTTTAACCTTAAAAAGAATAAAATTCAAACTAAAATTGGTTGAGGAATTTCATTTATAGACAACCAAGGTGTCAGAAAAAAAGGTTCAGACATCAATAGAAATTTACACTAAAGGGAATAATAAATTATTGAGCTATAACAATCAGGATGATAAATTGAATCATATAAGGTCAAGATTAAAATAAAAAATAAATTCTTTAATTTTCTGATTAAAATTAATTGAACTAAAAACATCTATTGTGTATCTTACCTTTTCATTTTTTTTTAAAATAGCATGAATGAAACCGATTATTTAGCAAAACGCTTAGAGTATAATTATGCCAGTATAGAAGATAAACATTATTTTGGAGGATATTTTAACTTAGCTCAAAATAACATTAACGATCTTTCCAAGGCTTTTAAAGAAAAGTTTGGGATGAAACCAAAGTCTTGTATATTAGATTTTTTCACTCAAGACAAGGCTATAGCAGAATATCAATTAGGTGTCGAATTTCTACAAAAAAATTTACCTGTTATTCGATATTTATACTTACCTACATCCCATAAAAGGTTCGAAAATGTACCTAAAAACCAATTAATTTCTGAACAAAGAAATTACTTTAAGAATTCTCTCAAGGTACTCAAAAATTTAATCAGAGATTATCGTAATTTCTACACGCATCATTTCCACAAACCTATCCCTGTATTTCCTGAAACTTATAAATTATTAGACGATCTTTTTTTAGCAGTAGCTAATGATGTTAAAAAACATCGAATGAAAACTGATGCTTCCAAACAATTGCTAAAAAAAGGGTTGATTGAAGAATTAGCACAATTAGAAAAATTAAAATTAGAAGACCTTAAAAAGTTAAAAAGAGAAGGAAAAAAAGTTAATTTAAATGATAAAGAGGCTATCACCAACGCTATTTTGAATGACAGTTTTTCCCATCTTCTTCCTAAAGAAAACACTATAAGCAAATATTATAGTGCTGTCCCTACTGAAGATATCGATACTGAAAATGGTGTAACCATATCTGAAAGTGGGATTATTTTTCTTCTTGGACTTTTCCTTACCAAAAAGCAAAGTGAAGATCTAAGAAGCCGGGTAAAAGGTTTTAAAGCAAAACTGATTGTTAACCCAGAAAATCCTATAAATAAGAAAAATAATAGCTTAAAATATATGGCTACCCACTGGGTGTTTGGCTATTTAGGTTTTAAAGGTTTAAAAAACAGATTTACGACTACGTTCACAAAAGACACACTACTTGCGCAAATTGTAGATGAATTAAGCAAAGTCCCAGATGAGCTTTACCAGGTACTTCCTGAAGAATTAAAGAATGAATTTCTAGAAGATATGAATGAATATCTTAAAGAAGAAAATTCAGAAAGTTTAGATAAAGCCACCGTTATTCATCCTGTAATCCGTAAGCGCTATGAAAATAAATTCGCATATTTTGCATTACGATTTTTAGATGAATTTGTAGATTTTCCAACCCTACGGTTTCAACTTCATTTAGGAAATTATGTACACGATAAAAGGGAAAAGCCTATTGAAGGCACAAAATATGTAACTGAGAGAATCGTAAAAGAAAAAATTAAAGCATTCGCAAAACTTAGCGAGGCTGCTCAATTAAAACAAAAATATTTTGAAGAAAAAGAAAATCACCAAAGCATAGGACTACAACTATATCCTAATCCATCTTACAATTTCGTAGGAAACAACATTCCTATTCATCTCAATTTAAATGAACACTTTTTTCCTAAAGAGGTGAAAATTGTGGCAGGTCGTTTAAAAAAACGAAACTCTAGTTACAAATCGGATCATCCAGAAGAATATAAAGTTAGAACCGATAATAAAATAAAACCGGATGCTATTTTACAGGATTTGGGTAAACCTGAAAAACTGGCTCCAGTTGCAATGCTGTCTTTAAATGAGTTACCTGCGTTATTACACCTAGTTTTAACTAAAAAGACTCCAGAAGAAATTGAAATAATAATAGCTCAAAAGATTGCAGAACGCTATAATGTACTGACCAACTATAAAGCTGGTGACGATATTTCTAAAGGACAGATTACCAAAAACCTTCTAAAAGCTAAACAAAAAAAGGAAGTAAATCTGGACAAACTTCAACTCGCAATAGAAAAAGAAATAGCGGTTACCAATGACAAACTACAAACCATAGCTCTACATATTAAAGAACGAAACGATCCCAAACAAAAGCGAAAATATGTTTTTACCAATAAAGAAATAGGGCTACAAGTTACCTGGCTAGCTAATGATTTAAAGCGTTTTATGCCAAAAGGAAGTAGGCAAAATTGGCGAGGACAGCATCATAGCCAATTGCAAAAATCTTTGGCTTTCTATGATATTCAACCTAAAGAGCCCTTAAGCTTGCTCGAAGAGGTTTGGGATTTTAAGAACGAAGCTTATCTATGGAACAATGGGATTAGAAGATCATTTGATAAGCGAGATTTTATTTCATTCTATACCTCTTATTTAAACAACAGAAAAGAAACCTTCCAAAGATTCAAAGATCAGTTGAATGGAATTAGATCAAACAAAAAGATTTTAGATAAATTCATAAAACAACAACATCTATGGAATTTATTTCATAAGCGACTGTATGTTATTGATACTATAGAAGAACAGGTAGAAAAACTATTGGTTAAGCCCATGCAGTTTCCAAAAGGTGTTTTTGATCACAAACCTACTTATATCAAAGGTAAAAGTATACAGGAAAATCCGGAATGTTTTGCCGACTGGTATGTTGCCTGGAACCAACATACTGATTATCAAAAATTCTATAGTTGGGATCGAGATTATAAATCGGCTTATTTATCAGGTGAACAGGAAAAAACAGAAAAGCGATTTATTAGAGTTCAAGGATCTAAAATCAACAAAGTAAAACAACAAGATGTATTACTAGCTAAAATGGCCAGTATTATTTTTAATGAATTATACCTACCTGAGGATGCTGAACATTTAGATTTAAATCTCAGTGATATTTATAAAACACAAACAGAACGTAAAGCAGAAATCGAGGCTGCCTTAATCCAAAGCCATAAAACTACTGGTGATAATTCAGCAAACATCATTAAATCTACTTCTGCATGGACATTAACGGTACCTTATTGCAGTAAAAATATCTACGAACCCCAAGTTAAACTAAAAGAACTTGGAAAATTCAAAAAATTTATTGCTAGTCAAAAAGTACAAACCCTTTTTGAATATAAACCTCAGAAGATTTGGAATAAAACAGAGTTAGAAGAAGTTTTAGAACTAAAAGCAAATTCTTATGAGGTAATACGAAGAGATTATTTACTAAAAAGTATTCAGGAATTTGAAAAATATATGATCAAGAAATTACCCACATTAATTGATACTAATGAACATCCTAATTTTAATAAATATTTGACCACATTCCTTAAAAGCTTAGAATTAGTTTCTGAAGAAGACGCAAAATGGCTAATTTCCAAAAAAGATTTTGATACTACTCCTATAGATGAGTTGAAAAAACAATCAAAAATTATGGAAAAAGCTTTTTTATTAGTAATGATACGTAATAAGTTTTCACATAATCAATTACCAAGAAAAATTTATTACGATGAAATTTATAAAAATGTGCCTAATGCAGTGTCTATTAATTTTAATGAATTATTCCTAGAATATACAAATCAAACCATACTAGAATTTAAATAAGCATTATGATTTTAGCTTTGTAAAGCTCTTTGACATCATTTTATCTGAAGGTTTTTCAATAAACACATTAATTAACAATACCTTATATAAAATAGGTTGTAACAGCCTTTAGTTGGAAAGGTATTCACAACAAGTCGCTTGTTTGTGAAGAAAGATCGATGGTTGTAACAGCCTTTAGTTGGAAAGGTATTCACAACATCGTATTCAATAGGGATACCAAATTTTTTGTTGTAACAGCCTTTAGTTGGAAAGGTATTCACAACATACCGAAAAGCCTTGTGAGGAGTGTATTGGTTGTAACAGCCTTTAGTTGGAAAGGTATTCACAACTAGAATTCTTTTGTTATACAATCGTCACAAGTTGTAACAGCCTTTAGTTGGAAAGGTATTCACAACATAGTAACAGGGGTTAAAACATCTGGTAATGTTGTAACAGCCTTTAGTTTGAAAGGTATTCACAACGAGCGATCTCATCATAACCATATCCCGCAAGTTGTAACAGCCTTTAGTTTGAAAGGTATTCACAACCTATTTGTCTCCAATTGTCTTGAACGCCATGTTGTAACAGCCTTTAGTTGGAAAGGTATTCACAACCCGTCTTTTAATCTTTTGTCTAGCGATCTGGTTGTAACAGCCTTTAGTTGGAAAGGTATTCACAACAAGGCGGCATTCATCGCCCATACATTGTTGGTTGTAACAGCCTTTAGTTGGAAAGGTATTCACAACTAATTTTATAATACAATTGTTTGATTGAATGTTGTAACAGCCTTTAGTTGGAAAGGTATTCACAACACTTTCGTCTTTGTTATGTTTCCCTACCATGTTGTAACAGCCTTTAGTTGGAAAGGTATTCACAACAGGCAACTCCTTTTCAATGGTTTTGCAACCGTTGTAACAGCCTTTAGTTGGAAAGGTATTCACAACTTAAAGATATATTACCCTAACATTTAACACAATAAACAAGAAACAGGTAGATTACTTACCTGTTTCATCTCGTTAAGAATCAAAAAAAAGAATCTTTAGATTCTATAAAATATTAGTTAAAACTTCCGTATACAATATAAAATTTGCTTACTAGAATTTCTCCGAACTATTCAACATAAATTATTTTGATTTACAACTCATTTTCTTTCAAGAGAATTTCATACCTATTTTCTAATAATTTTATATAAGACTTCTGCATTTCTTCACTTAAAAACGAATTATGAATTAAGTCAATAGCTTTATTTTTAGACTTTTGAAATCTTTTAAAAACCCCGTTTATTTGTTTTGGGGTTAATTCTAAACCAAGACCAAAATCGACTAATAATTTTCTAGTTATTTTTTTCTTTTTCCCGGCAAGTGTTAAAGCCAGTTCTTCCTGATCGTCCGGATTTACAATAGAAATATTTAGCAGATCATAAGCTGGAGAAAGCGTCCATCCATAATCTGCTTTTATTAGGGAGAAGTTTTTTAAGTGCATATCGTTATTTCCCGTTAGATAACTAAAAACAGTTAATTCAAAAAGACGCAAAATATCTAATAGCGTATTTTCTGCATATTCAAGAACCGCCTTCCCTATACGTTCCATCGATCCTCGGTATTTATCAAATGCTTCTACGACCTGAAACATATCGATCATATGAATTTTACTTCCATCTTCTTTACGATCTATTCGTTTGGTGATATAAGATAATTCACCGGAAGAAAGCCTGATCAATGAATGTGGGACAACGGAAATATTAAATAATTCAGCCATTTTCATCGTGACATGTTCATTGGCAGGCATTTCAGGAAAATGTTCTGAAGGTGGTTTAAAAATATAATTTCCTCCTAATGCCCCTACCACGGTAAGCCTCTGATCGCTATTATTATCAAATATAGACATCGATATTTTTGGTTGCACCCCAGGAACAGCTATGCTACGTTCTACAACCTGTTTAGCTAATTCCTTCATTTCTTGAATAGAATGAGCAATTTTAGGAGGAGTTTTTGTTCCAAAAAACCTTAAACTACAAGCTTGATGAAAGTCACTTTCTCCCGAAACCTCTTTATAACAGTATAAACACTTACTCATCATCAGTTGCTATGGGGTGAACACTTACTGCTCCTATACAGTCTTTACAACAAGTCAACAATAATCCCATTCGGTCGTTTCTATTAACTTTCCAATTTTTGGAAGCAATATCCAATAGCCAACCTTCAGGAATTAAACCTTCAAAAAAGGCAAACAGGCGTTTTTCTTTATATTCTTTTTTACGAACAGGCATGGTAAAAGTGATAAATTGATTGGGATAGTCACGCACGTAATTTTCATCATATTTAAATACGAACTCTCCATCATTGGTCTCTGTTAGTTTACCACAATAAGCAGTATCGTAAAAAATCTTAGCTTGCCTCATTAACTTCTATATCTTTTAAACTAACCGGTACTAGTTGATGACCAAACATTTTTAACACCTGATTTACTTTATCCAGGTTCAAATTTGTTTGGTTTTGTTCTATCTTACGGATAACGGTTAATGCTACCCCTGCTCGATTTGCAAACTCTTCTTGGGTTAAGTTTACTTCTTTTCTTCGTGCTTTTACAAATGATGCTAATGATTCCATTATATGTTTTAACGTATAAATACAGTTAAATATACAAAATTATATGTGATTCCATATAATTAAAATACAAAACTAAATATTATATGTGTTTACATATAATTATATTTTCTAAAAGTTCTATTTACTGTACTAATTGTAGCCAAAAAATTTACTTGATAATATATTTAAAGCTCTTACTATTTCGATGCCCTGTAATACCAATAATTTTATAGGCAACTATAGAATTGCGAAAATCTTTTACCCTAGCGTTTGTTCCAGAAATACCTTGAAAATGATGATGAATTTTATTTTTTAATAGGCAACGGTTTAAGTTATAGTATATTTTGTAAATTAGTTGAGCGCTGATTTTATAAATCACAAACTCAATTTTTTAATAGAATCTTATTATTACAACCAATTATTATGAAACAGAAACTACTCTTTTTTATTGTTTTCATTACATTTTCCAGTATCAACTTAGCGCTGGTAAGTTCAGAAAAATCGGTATTTATCTGCGATAGTCAAACCGCTAAGAAATACCATTATACAAATGATTGCAGAGGGCTAAATGCCTGTAAAGCGTGTATTAAAAAGATAAGCTTAGAAGACGCTAAAAAACTAAAAAGAAGCCTTTGTGGTTGGGAAGATTGATGTTAAGACCTATAAAGTCTTCATTAATTCATCCAAGACAATCCCTAAAAAGGAAATACCTCCTAATATCATTATTACGTTAATCACAATATCCATAGGTTAAAATTTAATAATCTTATATCATGCACCTTAAAATAAAGATAATGTAAAGAAAACATAAATTTAATGATTTTTTAATATTTTTTTATTGAAAATAAAATTCTTATTTACCTACAACTACCTTGGATATTCATTAGTTTTTAAAGATAAAATACCGATCATAGAAATAGTAAACTGTATTTCATACAAAAGTTTTCTAGGTACTTTAGACTAATTATTGAATTTCCCCGGAAATTTTATCCCCTAATTTCATTCAACGTTAAACTTTAATAAAAGCTTTTATAGTCATAGGATAAAAAAAACCTACAAAGTCAAACAAAAAAGACCTTGTAGGTTTTTAACAGTAAAGCTCATACCAAATTTCCATTCAGGATTTGAGCTATTTCTCTATTCAATTCTGGTTTATTTATAAGCGAACTATTTCATAAAACCTTGCTCCAAAACTCGTTTAATGCCTTCTAGATTATCTGTGAAGGCCACCATTTGGTTCAATACCTGAGCCATTTCATTTTTATTGCCTAAGCCTTTCAGTTTATTGTTTTTCAGAAAGGTTTCTTTAATCACATTCCAACGTTCATTTTCTTGGGCAGTCAAATTTTGTTGAAGCTCTTTAAACTTTAATAAATTCGCTTCTGCAGAAGTGGTGAGCGTTTGCGATTCACTTTCATAATGAGACAGTAATAAAGTAGCAAGTTCTTCTTTATTCATAATCGGCACGACTTTACCGATCAGTTTATTCATATCACGATAAGAACCTTGTAATTTAAATGCCGGTTCTGTTCTATATTCATCTTCCATCGCAGCCGATTTGATGTAGGTTTCGTTCACCCTCAACACAGTATCTCTAATCGTAATTACTTTCTCTAAAACCGAAACATAGTCCTGCACTTCTTGTGGCGTATGATTACCTTCCAGCTGAATTTCAGGATTTTGATTTTCCACACGATCAATCAGTCGATAAATATCATCAAAATGTTTACTGCTTAATTGCTGTAAAGTCGGGTTAGAGGTGAGTGCATTTTCGATTAAACTTAATTTGAATAAATGTGCGGTATCACCAATAATATCTCCTAAGTTGTAAATATCGGCTCGGTTGGCCAACATATCGGGAATCCTAAACTTTTCTCCACTTTCGGTATATGGGTTTCCTGCCATAATCACACAAAACTTCTTTCCGCGTAAATCGTAGGTTTTTGATTTCTCTTTATAAACCCCTTCTATTTTTCGGGTTCCATCAGAGAGCGAAATAAATTTCTGTAAAAATTCAGGATGGCAATGCTGAATATCATCTAAGTACAACATGACATTATTGCCCATTTCAAAAGCCAAATTCAGTCGCTTTAGTTCTTCTCGCGCTGCCGAGTTGTTGGCTGCCGCCGGATCTACCGAAGTGACTTCGTGTCCTATCGCAGGACCATTGATTTTCATAAATACCAATCCTAACCGATTGGCAATATATTCCATTAGAGTGGTTTTTCCGTAACCCGGTGGCGAAATGAGCAGCAACATTCCCATTCTGTCGGTGCGTTTGTAATCGCCCACAGTTCCTAACTGCTTCGATAAATTATCTCCAAAAAGCGGTAAATACACTTCGTTGATGAGCTTGTTTCTCACAAAAGAAGTCAACACCCTTGGTTTCAATTCTTCCAGTTTTAAATCTTCTTTTAAACTTTCAGTAACTTCTTGTTTTGCTTTTTTAAACGCTTGGTAAGCCGGTACAATTTCTTCATTATATGCGGCTAAAGCAGCAATAAACTCATGATAGTTAAATTGAAACTCCCCTTCTTTTAAAGTCGGGTGATCGCCTTTTAAATCTTGAATGGTTTCCCTTGCCGAAATATGCTTAACTTTCTCAACAGAATCATCGCTAAACAAGATGATAGCCACTACCTCATCTACATAGACTTCCTCATAATTAGCAGAAGATGTTCTTAGGAAAGAATTTACCCATTGCCGAATTAGCTGAATTTTAGCTTCAAGCTCGTCTAATTTTTCATAGCTGTTCTTAAATTTTAAATCGGCTTGCTTTTCCTGAAGCGTCTTCAAGAAACCTTCTTTGATCTTCAAAGCATCTCCACTTATTTGAAACTGATCGTCGCCCTGCAATTCTTCAAACAAGTAATTGGCCATCGCTTTGCTATTTGACGTAGAAAGTAAGACCGAGTTTTCTGCCACTTGAAAAATAGCACTTTCTAATTGCTGAATTAAAAAATCGTATTCTTTCGTATCAGGAAAAAAGCTCAAAACTTCTCCGGAAGATTTTAAAACTTCATTAAATTTCTGTTGAAGTTCTTCTGGTAAACTATGCCAAAAAAACTGAGCTTTAGCCCTGGTTTTAGGCGAATAGCGAAGTAAACCCAGTTCTTGATGTTTACGTACCAAGACTTCTAAAATATCAGCCGCATCTCTGTCGTGAACTCCTTTTACATAACCTTCGGCATAATTGCTACTACTTTCTTCTTGAACAGTTTTTAATAGTTCTTCTGAATTGGCATTTGCTAGCTTTGAAAAAGGAAGACTGCTGAATAATTTATAAGCCAAATAGGCACTTCGATACACCTGTTCATTTTCAGAAATATATTCTTGATCCCAAAGGCTTCTTGAATTTAATAAGATGGGATTGGTCACTTCTTCATAAAAATCGGTTCCCGTTAAATGGTATTGAAGTTGATGATTACGATAAACAATTGTTAAATCAAGCGTTTGCTTATTCACGCCAAATTTGTGCTTCCCAAACTTGATGACGTTATCGCCATCTTCGTATAATTCTAGCTTATCTTTTAGCTTACGTAAGGCATCTTCCCGAGCGACTTTTAGCTTGGTTTCTAGCTCTTCTGCTCGCCCGGAATTGTCCAAATCTTTTAATTGCTGAATAATATCCCGAAGTTTATTCACCATTAGATCGGAAGCAAAATACCCATTGATCTCGGTAGCAGAACCTAAATTTAACGCACGCTTATCCACACCTTTTAGAATGCGATCGGCGGCATTTTCTAAAGCTAAGCTTCGCTTGTTTCGCTTTTCGGTAATAGCATTTTTCCGCGCTTCAAAGGCATTGTAAACTTCCTCCCGCTTTTCAATGATTTGGCTGATAAACTCTTCAAAATCGGCAAACTTTCCTTCTAACTCTTCTAACTGAATTGAAATTTTAGTTTGAAAATCTTCGGTTTTCTCGGTCGTGTCAGCAATATCCAAATAATTGATAATGCTCTGATCAATCAATTTTAATTGGGCTGCAAAATCGGCTTTAGCTTCTTTGCTCCCTAGACTTTTCCGCTTATTTTTAATCGCCGCTTTTAATTGATTCAGCGTAGCGAAAATCAACGAAATATTATCGATGATCTTGGTAGAGTGCGAAGTATCTTCAATATCAAGATTCGAAACAATCTCGATAAGCATTTCTAAGTCTTGTGCAATTTGGTTGACTTCTTCTTCCAGATTTTTCGCTTCGATAACTTTTTCAATTTTATCGAGCGCTATCTTTTTTTCTTCGACCTTCTCATGATACGGAGCCAAAGCTTTTTCATCTAACAAAAACTGAACGCATCGTTGAGAAATCTTTTCGGTAAATTCAGCAATTTCTTCTTCTATCGATTTGATCAGGGTTTCATCAACATACCTGATTTCATATAGACCAATCGCTTCCCCACGTAAGGTTCGCATTTGGTTTAAAAGCTTTACAAAATCTTCAATCGATTTAAAGGAAGTGCTTTTTACTTTTGAAAAAACCTCTTCTGCTTTCTTGGTAAATTTCTCTGTTTCTTGCTTGGCATTCCGCTTAAGCTGAACTACTTTTTCAAACTCATCAATAGCAGCATTGGCTGCTTTATTAATTTCTGATAACGGAAGGTTCAACTGCTGGGTTTCTTCTTCAGACAGCCAATAATAAGTATCTAAAATATCTTTAGAAAGTTTGGCTACATCATCATAAAGTCCGCTATAATTATCTTCTTTGCTTAATAAATTAATGAGCTCTTGGGCCTCTGCCATCGCGCGAACAATATCCTTATTCCCTATCTTATACAACATCGTATCTTGATGTTGCGAAGGCATGATATCTCCTTTTAAAAATGGGGTTTGCCAAATTTGTACCATATGGTGTTTGGTTTGCTCCTCTTCACCTTTAAAATAGCATAACTCACCATTGGGCTGAACGGTATAACCATTACAAATAATTGGCGTTTGTACCGTTTGCTCAATCACGTTGTAAGACATTAACACATACATCCCGCGATCTTGCGCGTAAAACACAAAAAGGTAATCTTCCCCGTTAGGTGAAGCAATTCTCTTTTGAAATTTTAAATTGCGGGTATCACTATCAAAAATTTGATATTCCCCAGTTTGCAAATAGTAACCATTCGGAAAAATGATGCCTTGTTCATCGGGTAGCAACACTGCAGCATCTTTTATGCTATCTATTTTTTGAACCTCTTGTAGTTTATGGTTGTAAACAAAATAACGTGCCTCTTCCTGAAAAGGTTTAATCTCTAACACAATGAGGTTTCCTAAATTGGCAAATCTAAACTGACCGTCATCCAAGGTTTGATCTTGGTATTCAACCGGTTCGTTATAGATCCCTTTCCCATCGTGAGTGTTGTCTTCAATTTTTATCGTGAGATCGCCACCAATAGTTTCTACAAAAACCTTATCTAAAATAGAAATATGTGAATGTTCCCCGTGACGCTGTTCATCTCTTCCGGCTTGTTGCCAATTGAACTCGTGCTGCTGCGGAAATTTATATTCGTGTTCACTTCGATTGTCAATATAGCTTAGCTTGCCATCATTGATCAACCACTTGAAGGTTTTTATATCGGTGACGCTATCACTCAGCTGAAAAACCATATGTAAGTAATTACCGATGATGGCAAACTTGGAAAAAATGGTATTTCTGTAATATTTGTAAAGGTTGGTAAAATCGGTCTGAAAAGTACTATCTTCAATAAGCGCTAAAGAAACCGGTTCAAACTGCTGATCTTTATATTCGTAAATACTAAATACATCATCTAGCGTAATTTCGGTACGTAAACCAAAATGAACATTGTATCCAAAGATGCAAAGCTTATCGATAGAAACAATATCTCTAGCAATACAATTATTCTCGGTATTGATGCGATTATTGGCAATGAGTTTGGTTTCTAAAGAACCGAAAACTTCTTTTCTGCTTTCGTTAAGTTGTTGCAAACGCTGCTGAAGCTCTTGCTTCTGCTTTTGCAATCGGCTCTTTATAATCTCATAGGTACCACCATCTAAGGTCTGATTGTTTTGTTCTTGTTGTTCTTCTTGCATAAGTAATTTTTGAACAAGCGGTTAATTAATTCTTTTTGAATTTTAAAAAGAAATGATTGTGGTTAAAATTAACGTCATGCTGAGCCTGACCACCCGGCAGGCAAGCTTGACTCAGCATCACATCTTCATTTTGAAATCATCTGAATGAGCCCCTAAAACAAGTTCAGGGTAACGCTCAATTTTAGGTGCTATATAGTTCTTGACTAAGCCTGTATTGAGCTTCGCTGAAAGTCTCAAACTGACAGCAGATGACAATCCTAAATCTATGATCAAACCTACAAGGTTTGTAAAACCTTGTAGGTTAATAATAGTTTAGCTTAAACGCTCTCTTCCTACGGCACCAATGGTCTTGTCTGACAATCCTAAACCTTTAGCCAGGTTCAATAGGTTACTAAACATCGTATGTTCTTTATCACTATTGGTTTTGCTTTTTAAATCGATTAATAGATTGGCGATCGTTAAGTTTTTGAGATCTTCGGTAGAAATACCATATTTAGCAGCAAATTCTCGAACGCGTTCTAATAGATTTCCTTGAATATCATCGCTCCCCAAAATAGAATCTTTCACTTGCTGAATATTCTCACTGTTTTGAACTAACCTGTCGATACCTTTACCGCGACTAATTTGCGATACAATATTATCGAAGAACATAGTTTCACCTCCAACAATATCAATCTTCGCTTGTTTTAAAGCATCACCTAGAACTTGCGCTTGTGCATCGGCAATATCTTTTTGGATATTGATATGTGCCAAATCAATTTGTAATTCTTTATCTAAACGAAGTTTAAACTCTTCGTGGTCTTTACCAACACCATCCAACTTCTTCATGGCCGCAGCTTTTTCTTCAATTCCGGCAGCATCGGCAAGGGCTTTCTCTTTAATCACTTCTGCTTCTGCTTTACCTTCTTTTCGAGAAGCTTCTGCCTTGGCTTCAATCCCTGCAGCTTCTGCTTTCGCTTTTTTCTCGATAATGGAAGCATCTACAATACCTTGACGCTCGTTAGCATCTGCTTTCGCATGCATTACTTGTGCTTCAGACATACCAATAATGGCTTCTTCTTTAGCTTGAGCTTCTGCTAATGTCTTTCTAGCTTCGGCTTCTTTTTCACTCGCTTCTTTACGAGCCATCGCTTCTATATTAATTTCTTCTGCTTTCTGTTTGGCAGCTTCTTTTTGAGCTTCTGCAGCTTTAATGGTTTTAATTAATTCTTCTTGAGCGTTTGCTTCCGCATTGGTTACTTTTACTTTCTTCTCACGGTCGGCAGTTTTAAAGGCTTCAATATCTTTCATATTTTCTTGCTCTTCTACCACTCCTTTTTCTAACATGACACGATCTCTAATCACATCTTGTATGTTTTTCTTCTCTACTTCAACTACTTTTTCTTTTTCTATTTGAGCTAAAGTGACTACGCGCTCTCTCTCTGTAGCTTCCAACAAACGATCTTTTTCTACTCGTTCTGTTTCCACAGCCTCGGTACGTAGTTTATTCTTTTCAGCTACAATAATTTGACGGTTCATATTCTCTTCGGCAACCTTCACTTTTTCTTCAGTAGCAATACGAGCAGTTTCAGACTTTAAGCGCTCTTCTTCAGCAACCTTTAAAATTTCTGAACCTTCTCTAGCTTTAATATTAGCGATTTCTCGTTTTTGAGATTCTTCTTTTTCTGCTAATTGCTTATCTAATTCTAGAATGGCTTCACGTGCTTCTACATCTTGTTTACGGATGGTTTTTTCTTCATCACGCTTAATTAAGTTGGCTTTAATATTTTGAGCAGCCGTAAGATCGGTGATCTTCTTAATCCCTTCAGCATCTAAAATATTATCCGGTTTTAGATGTTGTACCGGAGTTTGCTCCAAGAAATCGATCGCACAATCTTCTAGGGTATAACCGTTAAGATCGGTACCGATAATATTTACAATCTCGTCCCTAAACTCTCTACGGGCTTCATAAAGCTCAATAAATTCGAACTTTTTACCCACGGTTTTTAAAGCTTCAGAAAATTTGGCTTCAAATAAATCTTCTAAGGTTTCAATACGAGAAGCTCGTGCTACTCCTATAGTTTGTGCTACTTTTTTTATGTAACTCACGTCGTTATTAACCCGAACGAAAAAAGCAACTTTTATATCGGCACGCATATTGTCTTTACAAATAAGACCTTCATGAGCTTGACGCTCGATTTGAATTTTCTTTACCGATACGTCCATAATTTCGACACGGTGAAATACCGGCACGACATACAGCCCTTTATCGGTAGCTACTTTTGTACCTCCAAAACCGGTACGGATAAGTGCTTGGCCTTGATGCACTTTTTTGTAAAACATTGCAATAATCGCAAAGTATATCACGATTAAAAATACCAATCCTATAAGCGGTATTGCTATCCACTGTAAAACATCTCCCATAATAATTTAAGTTAAGTTAGTTATAGATTTGTACTAAAAAATAATTGTTGTCTTTCGACTTATTGATGATTAAAATTTCTTGATGATAAGCTATGGTCGAACCGTCTAGCGACTTCACGTAAATATTGTATGAATTACCATCGATGACGACTTCTGCATTTCCCATTTTTTCTTCGGAAACTGTTGAAAGCATAACGCCACGCCTCCCGATATAATCGACTGCCTTATCTCCATCTTTATTCAGATTTTTGAAAAAATTCTTGAATGGTGTCGTGATCACCTTAGTAATAATAAGCGCCGGAATAAAGGCTAAAATCATAATTAAAAATCCGAAACTGGAGTCGTAACTATGTGTAAGGCTTGTGGTAAATACAGTAATAAACCACCAGACAAAAACCCAACAGGTAAAAGTGAACATAAAGGGCAAGCCTACGAAATTGAAATAAATTAAAAATACTTGCCACCATTTTAGGGGCTGACGTCGTTTACCAACAACCGTATCTTTATCTACTTCGGCATTCGAGACGTCTTGAAAATCCATATTCCCACCTTCGATCCCGGCATCGGCATCTACGTCTACATCAATATCCACATCAACATCCAGGTCAAAGTCAATTCCGCTAACCATCGTTAATATCCAATAAACGACTAATAAAAGAAGTAAACAGGTAAGTACAAGGTTTACTTCAGAAAATATGATGTTGATCAAGTCGTTCAAGGTTATGCGTCTTTATTGTTAAGTCCTAATTGTTCTTTAAGTTTAGATAAATCGTCATCGGCTTTTGCTTCTGAAGTATCTGCGGCTTTTTCAAGTTCTTCGTCTATAGATTTAGAAGCATTGGCTATATCGCCATAAGCTTCAGCCAAAGCTTCTTCTTGGGCTACTTTCTCTTTCATACGCTCTAGCATAGAAACGGTACTTGAGCTATCAATCTCTGCCATTTGTTTATTCAAATTCTTGGTAGCATTAGAAACCTTCACCCGAGCTTTTAGCGTTTTTAGTTCGTTCTCCCAATTGCTAATATTCGCTTTTATATTTTGAATATTATTTTCTAATTGAGCGATCGATTCATTAAACTTTTTCACCTCTTCTTTAGAACGGCTAACGTGTTGCTGCGCTTCTTCTTTTTTTACCAAAGCTTGTTTAGCTAAACGATCTGCTTCCTCTTTTTCCATTTGTCCTTTTTCAGCTTTTTTCAAAATTAAAATCGCTTTATTGTGGTAATCTTCAGCTTTATCCTGATGTTCTTCCTGTTCGTTTTTAGCACGAATTGCTAAAGCTTTCACTTGCGCTAAAGCTTCCAGGCTTTTTTCTAAATCTTGCTTCATATCCCTAATTCCTTGTTCTGTCATTTTAATGGGATCTTCCATTTTATCGATAGCAGAATTGGCTTCTGACTCTCCTATTTTAAATAATCGTCTAAATATGTTCATAATAATGGTTTTTAATATTTTGAAAATTCTATGATGTTGTCTGAGTATTCACTCATTAATAAGCTCAATGAGTTTAACGAACCTTCGAGTTCATTAAGGTCTAAATTTTCTATTTGGAGTGTATCCCTAAAAATTACACGAGTTCCAGATTCGTCTAACACAAAAGCGCCATGAATAATATCCCGATTTTTCTGCAATAGACTTCTAAAGACTTTTTCTGATTGATTGCTGATATTAAATATGAATTGCTCCATAATTAATATAGGCGGTGAAACTCCTAGAATTAAATTTTTAATGCCGAAGTTTTCCTTTTGTACCACTATAACTTCGTCTTTTTGATTCTCATAAGTAATATTGAAATTAAGCTCCAATAAAAAGTTTTTGGTAATTTGAAAATGATCTTTCATTCAAATATTGGTTTTTCGCTGGTTTATAGTAATAGTTCACATAACATTCCACTTTGCTCCAAAAAGCAATACAAATGGGGATAAGTTATTAAAATTAAAGATAACATAAGGCTTCGTTTTTTTAAAATTTAATTAACATTTAATGCTAATTATTTTAGTCTAATTTTAAATTCAGACTATTTAATTAGCAATTTAATTGTATATTAGCTAATAATCTTAGATAAAGATACAAATAAAATTTAATATTGCAAATATAATTAGCAAAATATGTCTCTTTTTGGTAAAAACATTAGAAAAATAAGAAATGTAAGAAATATGAGTCAGCAGGCCTTTGCAGACTTATTTGACTTAAAACGTGGAACTTTAGGAGCTTATGAGGAAGGAAGAAGTGAACCCAAAATTGAAACGATCCTTAAAATAGCTAATTATTTTAGCATCACCATTGATGATTTGCTCACTAAAGAACTTACCGTAAATCATCTATTAAAGTTTAAAGGTGATCTTTCGTTAAAAGTAGAAGAAAGGATGAAGGAGAGTTTTGCTTCTATCCCGTGTATTACAGAACAAAACACAAAAGATTACCTACTTCAATTTGAAGATGATCAATTTATTGCAGGATTACCTACACTTCAACTTCCTATAAATACCGAAAAAAAGTTTAGGGCCTATACGGTTTCAAATTTAGAAATGACCGACCACGACCAAGGTCTCTACCCGAAAGATGTAGTGATTGGTGAATATGTACCGAGCAGTGTTTATAAAAAATTAAACAACGGGAATATTGTACTAGCGCTTGTGAAAGACGAACTTATTTTACGCAGGCTCTATATTGCGAAGAATAAATTAACGCTAAGAGCAGATCATAAAAGTGTGGATGATCTAACTTTTGATTTGAATGAAATTAAAGAACTCTGGAAAGTAAGATATGTATTTTTTAAACGTATCCCTGAGCAAAATTCAGGAAAAAATGTAGAGGAAAAACTGAATTTTCTGGAACAGGAATTTTTAAAACTGAAAAATAAACTCTAGATAGAGTTTATTTTTCAGTTTCTTTTTGGTCGTATTTCCATTGAGTGATGCCGCCCTTGAGATCATAAACTTTCACAAAACCGGAATCTTTTAATAGTTGAGCACTTTTTTCACTTCTCCTTCCCGATTTGCAATATACGACGACAGGCTTGCTTTTGTCTAAACCTTTAATTTTATCGGAGAAATTTTCATCGTAAACAATATTCTGGGCATTCTTGATATGTTCTGTAATAAACTCTTCTTCAGTACGAACATCAAGAACTTCCACATCATCCATTTTAGAAAGTTTTTCCATTTCTTCCGAAGTAACCATCTCTATAGTGTTTTCTTCCTTTGCTACCCCTTCTTTGCAGGATATGAAAAAATTGAATGAAATCACTAAAATACTGAGGTATAAAATACTTTTCTTCAACAAACAAATAATTAATTAGAATTAGTCTCTCCTTTCCATTCCATAATACCGCCTTGAAGGTTATAGGTATTGGCTACACCGGCTTGATCTAAAATCTGACATGCTTGCGCACTTCTTTTACCCGATCTACAATAAACATAGTAGTTTTTAGATTTATCAAACTCGTTTACTTCCTCCATAAACTTCTGAGCTTGAAAAATATCAAGTTGAGTTGAATTGGGAATATGTTTTTCATCATATTCTTCATCGGTACGAACATCTAATAAAAACGAGTTTTCATCATTTTCATATTGTTTTTTCCAATCTTCTTGAGATAATTCTTTCATAGATAATTTATATTTTCAACAAAAGTAAAACTTTATTTAATACCACAACCAATAGCTTTGGTGGTTGTTAGGGAAACTTTTTCTCCAGCCAGTAATTCATCGATAGCATTTTCTACAAATTTTTCATTAACTGCCTCTGTATCTTGATAATTATCATCAATTGCCCCTATGTACCGTACTATATTTTTTCCTGCTTCTTTCTGTAAAATATAAACGTGTGGGGTTTTAGTAGCTCCGTAAACCGGGTAGATTTTTTGGCCTTCATCTAATAAATAGGGAAAAGTAAAACCTTTTTGTTTAGCTCTTAATTGCATATTTTCAAAACTATCCTGCTCATTTTTAGAAGGATCATTAGGATTTATCGCTATCACAGGATATCCTTTCAGCTTATATTTTTTGTCCAAAGCTACAATCCTATCTTCATAAGCTTTGGCATACGGACAATGATTTGTCGTAAAAATGAGGATAAAGCCTTTTGCTTTTTCAAAATCAGCTAAAGAAACCATCTTTCCGTCTATGTTTTTTAATTCAAAATCGGTAGCGGTATCTCCTATATGGTAACCTTTTTCAGATGAATTTGAAGATTCTTCACTATCAACAACATTGTTTACAGCAAAAGCAGAAACAGCAATGATAGCGGCAGAAACGGTTAAGATTTTAAAAGTTCTCATAATTATATTTTAATTGACATTTTCAAATTTTTGAACTTCGTCAAGCAATTCTTGATAAGTGTCAAATTTTTTGGGGTAAAACTTTTTCTTTTTAGAATTATAAATTAAAGTGGCGGGAATAGCACCATCCCAATTCTCATCTATTTTGGGAATCCATTTATTACTGTAGGGATCGTCCAATAACATCACCTTAGATTTAATTTTATTCTTTTCTACAAAAGGCTTTAAATGAGTATCTTTCATCTTAGGCATATCCAAACTCACTAAAATCACCTCTACCTCTTTCTCTTTTTCATCCAACATCGTCAAAAATGGCAGCTCTTCTACACAAGGAGCACACCAAGTAGCCCAAAAATTTACTACATAAACCTTATCATCTGTTTGTGGAAGCTGTTTTTCGAGCTCTTCAAAATTATAGGTAGGGATGTCTTTTGCCTGAAAATTTTCTTCGGTTTTAGAAGAATTATTCTCTTTACAACCCAAAAAAATAATCCCTATAAAAAATAAAAAAATTTTCTTCATACTCATATTCACCTATAGCCTATAAAATTAGAATATTTTGTTATTCACCTCATCTGAATTAACAATAGTTTAATGCCAATTTTTGGCTAAAGCTAAAACTTCAACCACAGGAAGAGCCTAAATATGCTAAATTTTAACATTCTATTAATAAAATATCCATCAAACAATCATACATTTGTACATACAAATATTGTCGATACAATGAAAGTTGAAGAAATTTTAAAAACAAAAGCGAAGCTCTCTATTCATAAAAAGGTGCTTATCAACTTGCAGCTAACTAGTGCTCAAGCAAGTAATGAAATGATGTGCTTACTTAAAAATTATGGAATTTCTGTTCCTCAATTCAATGTATTAAGAATTTTACGCGGCCAAGGAAATAAACCTGCTAACCTTAGCACTATTCAAGACAGGATGGTAAATAAAATGAGTAATACCACTCGATTGGTAGATAAGCTTATTGATAAAAAATTGGCAGACCGCTGTATTTGTGAAGAAAACAGACGTAAAGTCGAAATTTTAATTACTCAAGAAGGATTAAATCTTTTAAAAGAATTAGATCCAAAAGTAGAAGAATCGGAAAAAGAAGCTACTAAAAACTTGAGCAAACAAGAATTAGAACAACTCAATGGATTACTTGAAAAATTAAGATCATAACTCAAAAAAATTTAATTAAACATTTGTACATACAACAATCATGAAAACACACTTAGAAAATTTAAATTGGAGATACGCCACCAAACGTTTTGACGAAAATAAAAAAATCTCTGCTGAAGACCTTTCAGCGCTAAAAGAAGCTGTTCGCTTAAGCGCTTCTTCTTATGGACTTCAACCTTACCAAGTATTGGTAATTGAAGATGAAAAGACAAAGGAAAAACTAAGAGCAGCAGCCTTTAATCAACCTCAACTTACCGAGGCATCTCAAGTATTTGTTTTTGCTTCTTATACAGAAGTAAAAGAAGAATACATTCAAGATTACATGAAAAATGTGGCTGAAACTAGAGGGATGGATCTTTCTGAATTAGATCAATTTGCAGAAATGATTAAAGGCGCATCGATGAGCTTACCAAAAGACCAACAAGCAGTTTGGACGGCTAAACAAACCTATATAGCCTTAGGCTTTTTATTAAATGCTGCTGCCACATTAAAAATAGATACTTGCCCGATGGAAGGCTTTAATGCGGAAGAATTTGATGAAATTCTAGGTTTAAAAGAAAAAGGCTTGACTACCGCTGTAATTGCAACGGCAGGTTACAGAAGTGAAGAGGATATTACCCAAAACTATAAGAAAGTTAGAAAATCTAACGAAGATTTATTTATCAATATTTAACTATAAACACTTTAATTATCAAAAAGATGAACACAAAAATTTTAAAATCTGCTGGGCTTTTAGCCATGGTATTCACAATGATTTCTTTTACCACAAATCCTATTAAAAAGAAAACTTTAAATACAAAAGAAAGTAAAATTGAATGGGAAGGTGAAAAACTAACCGGTTCTCACGAAGGAACAATCATGTTCAAAGAAGGTTACTTAACTATGGATGGTGATAAAATTACCGGAGGTGAGTTTATCGTAGATATGACTTCTATCGCTGCTACTGACCTGGAAGGGGAAGGAAAACAAAAATTAGAAGGTCACTTAAAATCTGATGACTTTTTTGGAGTTGCCAATCATCCAACCGCTAAATTAGTGATTAAAAACGCTACTAAAAAAGGAGATGCTTACGGTATAATTGCAGACCTTACCATTAAAGGAAAAACAAATCCGGTAACTTTTGATTTAGAAATGAATGGAGATACCGCAACTGCAGATTTAACCATAGACAGAACGAAATATGATGTAAAATACGGATCAGGAAGTATCTTTGACGGTTTAGGTGACAAAGTGATCTATGATGAATTTAAATTAGACGTAAAACTTAAATTCTAACTAAAAGATTTGGAAATTTCAATTTCCTACTTATCTTTGAACTAATGAAAATTTTAACTGTACATACTTGGTGGTGGAATAACTTACGAAAAACGTCGTGAGCTAACACCGCTTTGTATATTTACCATATCCAAAAAGGCTTGTCATCACGACAAGCCTTTTTTTATTGAATGAATTTTAAAACAAGATCATGTACACCCTTACAACCGAATCCAAAAAAATTATCGCAGATACCATCACACCGGTGAGTATTTACCTTAAACTACGTGATCAATTTCCGCATAGTTTATTATTAGAAAGTAGCGACTATCACGCCAATAAAAACAGCTTTTCGTACATCTGTTGCAATCCAATTGCTTCCATAAAAGCTAAAAACAATACGCTTTTGGTTAGTTACCCTGACGGAAAAAAAATTGAAAAAAAAATCACCCCAGAAGTTCATATTCCTTCAGAAATAGAAAATTTTGCTCAACAATTTAAAACCGAAGAAACCAATTATAAATTCATTCACAACGGTATTTTTGGCTACACCGGTTATGATGCTGTAAAATATTTTGAAAGTATTGAACTTCGAGAAAAAGAAGACAAACTTGATATACCAGATTTTTATTACGCCGTGTATCAAAACATTATTGCCATTAATCATTTTAACAATGAAGCTTATTTATTTTCGCACAACTACAATTCAGAAAGCAATTTAGATTCACTTTTAGCTATACTGCAAACCAAGAATTTTGCGCAATTCAATTTTACAACCGACGGAGAAATCATCTCGAATATAGAAGATGAAGTTTACAAACAAAACGTAGAAAAAGCAAAGCAACATTGTGCACGTGGTGACGTTTTTCAACTGGTACTATCGAAGCGTTTCACTCAGAAATTCAAAGGAGACGATTTTAATGTTTATCGTGCTTTACGAAGTGTAAACCCCTCTCCTTACCTTTTTTATTTTGACTACGGAAATTTTAAAATCTTCGGAAGCTCTCCAGAAGCACAACTGGTTGTCGAGAACGAAATAGCAGAAATTCATCCCATTGCCGGCACCATCAAACGCTCCGGAAATGATGAACGGGATGCAGAACTTGCCAAACAACTCGCTTCAGATGCCAAAGAAAACTCAGAACACGTGATGCTCGTAGATTTGGCGCGAAACGATTTAAGTAGGAACTGTGCTGAAGTAAACGTGGAAACCTATCGTGAAATTCAGTTTTTCTCACACGTGATCCACTTGGTTAGCAAAGTCACCGGAAAAAAGAAAAACAACATCAACACCATGCAGTTAGTGGCAGACACCTTTCCTGCAGGAACTTTAAGTGGAGCTCCAAAATATAAAGCGTTAGAGTTAATAGAGAAATATGAAACGGTCAACAGAACGTTTTATGGAGGTGCCATAGGAGTGATGGATTTTAAAGGAAACTTTAACCATGCTATAATGATTAGAACATTTTTAAGTAAAGATCATCAACTTCATTGGCAAGCCGGCGCCGGAATTGTAACCGACTCTAAACCTGAAAACGAATTGCAAGAAGTCTATAATAAACTAGGAGCACTTACCAAAGCCCTTGAAATAGCTAAAGAATTATAAAATGAAACTATGCGTCAACCTGAACTTGATTCAGGTTCTCATCCAACTTGTAAAATTGATGATGAGATGCTGAAATAAAATCAGCATGACTAAAGAGTTCATTAATTAGAATATGAAATCTCATAAAAATGAAAAAGATATTAGTCATCGATAATTACGATAGTTTTGTATACAACTTGGTTCACTACTTAGAAGATCTCGATTGTGAAGTCATCGTAAGAAGAAATAACGAAATTGATTTAGATGAAATTGAAGTCTTCGATAGAATCTTACTTTCCCCGGGACCTGGCATTCCCTCAGAAGCAGGATTACTGAACAAGATTGTAAGTACTTATGCGCCTACTAAAAGTATTTTAGGCGTTTGCTTAGGGCAACAAGCCATAGGTGAAGTTTTTGGAGGAAAACTCAACAATTTAAATCAGGTTTTTCATGGAGTTGCTACCCCAATTCAAATTATTGACCATGAGGAGACGCTCTTTAAAAATCTTCCGCAGAAATTAGAAGTAGGCCGCTACCATTCTTGGGTAGTTCAAGACTTACCCCACTCATTAATCCCAACTTCTTATGATGAAAACGGACAAATCATGTCATTGCGTCACCGAGATTTTCAGGTGTATGGTGTCCAATTTCATCCGGAATCGGTACTCACGCCACAAGGAAAAGAAATCTTAAAAAATTGGATAGAAATCCCAGTTAAAAATGAAGAAACGGTCTCAGCTTAATTCCCTATCGTCACCCTGAACCTGCCCGTCCGGCAGGCGGGCTTGATTCAGGGTCACATCAGAAGGATGAGAACACGCTGATTGAAAATTCACAGGAATCGAATAAATGAAAAACGTCCTTTTAAAATAAATTCATCATCTAAAACTCTTTTTTAGAAGGAAAATAGGTAAAAATGAAACAATTACTCAACAGATTAACACATCACGAAATTTTAAGCAAAGCGGAAGCTAAACAAGCGCTTATCAATATTTCTGAAGGCAAAGCAAATCATAGTCAGGTTGCTAGTTTTCTTACCGTTTATATGATGCGTAGCATTACCATTGAAGAGTTAGCAGGTTTTCGTGATGCTTTATTAGAACTTGCGGTTCCCCTCAATTTAGCAGATCATCATCCCATCGATTTATGTGGAACGGGCGGCGATGGCAAAAACACGTTTAACATATCTACCCTAGCATCGTTCATCACTGCCGGAGCTGGAGTTAAGGTGACCAAACACGGAAATTACAGTGTTTCTTCGGTCAGCGGAAGTAGTAATGTTCTGGAAAATCTTGGAGTCAAATTTTCTAACGATCAGGCGTTTTTAGAAACCTGTTTAGAAAAAGCAGGCATATGCGTGCTACACGCACCACTTTTTCATCCGGCTATGAAGTTTGTCGCTCCGATACGAAAAGATTTAGCGGTAAAAACGTTCTTCAATATGTTAGGTCCCATGGTAAACCCTGCAAAACCGCCCAACCAAATAGTAGGAGTTTTTAGTTTGGAATTAGCGAGAATTTACAGTTATCTCTATCAACATACCGATACTAATTTTAAAATTGTACACGCCCTTGATGGTTACGATGAAGTTTCCCTCACCGGAGATACCAAAATTGTAGGTAATCAAATAAATACGGTTTTAACTCCCGAAGATTTTAAAGCTGAAAAAATTAAAGCCGAAGAAATTTATGGAGGAGAAACGATTCCTGAAGCGGTAAAGATTTTTCAGAAAATTTTAAACGGTCAAGGTTCTAAAGCTCAACATCAAGTGGTTTGTGCCAATGCTGCCCTAGCCATTTCAACCGCTAAAAACTGTAGTATTTCAGAAGGCTTAGCCTTGGCAGAAGAATCACTAAAAAGTGGTAAAGCCTTAGAAAAATTAAAAACACTCCAAAAATTAAGTGCATAATGGCTACTATTTTAGATACCATCGTCAAGCATAAGCTTACAGAAATTCAGCTAAAAAAAGAATTGCTTCCCATAAAATATGTAGAGCAATCGCCACTTTTTAACCGAGCATGTTTTTCGTTAAGCCAAGCTTTAAAGAAAAGTGAAAGCGGAATTATAGCAGAGCACAAACGAAGATCTCCTTCTAAGCCCAACATCAATCAAAATTTATATGTGAATGAAGTGCTTGTAAGCTATCAAAAAGCGGGAGCATGCGGAAGTTCTGTTTTAACCGATAATAGTTTTTTCGGAGGTTCTTTAGAAGATTTACAACTGGCTAGATCGAGTGTACAATTCCCTTTGCTGCGAAAAGATTTCATCATCGATGAGTATCAAATGCTAGAGGCCAAAGCTAACGGCGCCGATGTAATCCTATTAATTGCTGCCATTTTGAGTCCGCAACAAATAAAAAATTTCGCTTTACTCGCTAATGAATTAGGGATGGAAGTTTTATTAGAAGTTCACAACACAGAAGAATTACAAGCAAACCTTCAGGCACAAGTTCAACTCATTGGAGTAAACAACCGGAACCTAAAAACATTTGAAGTTTCTACGGAAATCAGTAAACAACTATCTTCCTTAATTCCTGAAGAAATGGTGAAAATTTCTGAAAGCGGACTCCAATCTACTTCCGATACTTTAGAATTAAGAGAATATGGTTACCGAGGTTTTTTGATAGGAGAAACGTTCATGAAAACTGAAAATCCCGGGGAAAGTGCTAAAAATTTTATTGAAGAAATTGAACGGAAAAAGTAAGATGAGATTCCGTGTCAGATACGGAAGACGAGATAAAGCGTCTAATTGAAGATCTTAGTCACCCCGAGCGGAGTCGAGGGACAGCATCACATCAAAAGAGCAAATCAAGATGAGACCCCAGATCAAGTTCGCCTGACGGACAGGCAGGTCTGGGATGACGAAAAGAACCAAATATGAAAAATAATAAGCCAAATACAAATGTTCCATTTCCTTCCCCTTGGGGGAAGGCTAGGTTGGGGCTTAAAGTCTGCGGAATGAAATATGAAGAAAATATTTTGGAGTTAACCCAACTCCAACCCGACTATATGGGTTTTATTTTCTATGAAAAATCACCTCGGTTTATGAATGAAAATATTCCTGATATTCATTCATCCATAAAAAAAACAGGTGTTTTTGTGAACGCAGAACCAAGTTTTATTCAACAAAAAGTTGAAGATTACAATTTACAGGCCATTCAACTTCACGGGAACGAAAATGTGGAGTATTGCCAACAATTAAGAAATTTATTCAGTAATAAAAAGCGAGATGAGATCCCGGATCAAGCCCGCCTGCCGGACGGGCAGGTCCGGGATGACGAATTTCCCGACGTCATGCTGAACTCGATTCAGCATCACATCAAAAATGAGAATAAGAATGAGCCCCTGAAACATATTCAGGGTGATGCTCTAAAAAAACAAAATCAACTTATTGAAAATTATCCCGAGCGGAGTCGAGGGACAGCATCACATCAAACCAAATCAAATTCCATTGAAATCATCAAAGCATTTTCTATTCAAGATCAATTCAATTTTCAGGAATTGGAAACATATCTTCCGGTGGTAGATTACTTTTTATTTGACACCAAAGGAAAAAATCCTGGAGGAAATGGTTTCACTTTCGATTGGCAAGTCTTAAAAAATTACCCTTTTCAAAAACCATTTTTCTTAAGTGGAGGTATTGGTTTAGAAGAAGTCGAAAAAATTAAGGCGTTTCAAGAATTTAATTTACCGCTTTATGCCCTAGATGTAAACAGTAAGTTTGAAACCCAACCCGGCAAAAAAAATATAGACGATTTAAAAAATTTTAAAACTCAATTGCTATGAGTACAACAAATCATATAAATGAACAAGGCTATTACGGTGAATACGGCGGTGCTTTTATTCCTGAAATGCTCTACCCAAATATTGCACAGTTAAAAGAAAACTACTTAGCTATTCTTAGCGAGCAATCATTTCAAGAAGAATATCAGCAATTGTTACGAGATTATGTAGGTCGCCCTACTCCACTCTACTTTGCCAAACGGTTAAGTGAAAAATACAACACCAACATCTATTTAAAACGCGAAGACCTTTGCCATACCGGTGCTCACAAAGTGAACAATACAGTTGGTCAAATTCTGTTAGCTAAACGCTTAGGTAAAAAAAGAATTATTGCTGAAACTGGGGCCGGACAACACGGAGTAGCCACCGCTACGGTTTGCGCACTCATGGGAATGCCGTGTTTTGTGTATATGGGTGAAATAGATATGAAACGCCAAGCGCCCAATGTAGCTCGTATGAAAATGCTAGGCGCAGAAGTGATCCCATCAACCTCAGGGAGTAAAACCTTAAAAGATGCTACCAACGACGCGATTCGAGATTGGATTAATCATCCTGAAGAAACCCATTATATTATTGGTTCGGTGGTTGGACCGCACCCTTATCCGGATATGGTGGCACGTTTGCAAAGCATTATTTCACAAGAAATTAAATTGCAACTACAAGAAAAAGAGAATCGAACCCAACCCGATCACATTATTGCTTGTGTAGGTGGTGGTAGCAATGCTGCCGGGGCTTTTTATCATTATTTAGATGAAAAAGAGGTCAACCTCATCGCCGTAGAAGCTGCCGGAAAAGGAATTAACAGTGGAGAAAGTGCCGCAACTTCTCAATTAGGGAATAACGGAATTATCCACGGAAGTAAAACGCTATTAATGCAAAGCAAAGACGGTCAGATTACCGAACCTTATTCTATTTCTGCGGGACTGGATTATCCTGGTGTTGGCCCAATGCACGCCCATTTATTTAGCAGTAAACGAGCAGAATTTTTATCGGTTACCGATGATCAAGCCATGCAAGCCGGAGCTGAGCTTACTAAATTAGAAGGGATTATCCCAGCAATTGAAAGTGCTCACGCTTTAGCGGCATTAGGACAGAAAAAATTTCAACCCGATGAGGTAGTTGTCATTAACTTATCCGGACGTGGTGATAAAGACCTAGAAACTTATATAAATTATTTTGATTTATAAATTGGGCGCCTGAGCGGGCTATTCGCTATATCTTTTTTGTTGTCATAATGAGCTTGTCGAAGTACAACAAAAAAGGATGCCGCTACTATCCCTAGCGCAAAAAAATCACAAACTGTAAACTGTAAACTGTAAACTGTAAACTGTAAACTGTAAACTGTAAACTGTAAACAAAACTAAAAATAATGAATCGCATCACCCATAAATTACGAGAAAACAAAAAGTTACTTTCTATCTATTTCACCGCTGGCTACCCTCAAATCGACGATACCAAAACCATTCTTGAGCAATTAGAAAAATCGGGGGTAGATGTAGTAGAAATTGGTTTACCCTTTAGCGATCCGCTTGCCGATGGCCCAACCATACAAGCAAGTTCTACCCAAGCTTTAAAAAATGGAATGACTAGCGAAAAACTTTTTGAGCAATTGAAAGACATTCGAAAATCGGTTTCCATTCCCTTGATTATCATGGGATATTTTAATCCGATGCTTCAATATGGAATTGAGAAGTTCTGCCAAAAATGTGAGGAAATAGGCATTGACGGACTCATCATTCCTGATCTTCCCTTAGAAGTTTATACCGAAGAATATCAAGAAATTTTTCAGCAATATGGTTTACAAAATATATTTTTAATTACGCCACAAACCACTGAAGAGCGAATTCAACAAATTGATCAAGTTTCCGAAGGCTTTATCTATATGGTAAGTTCAGCAAGTATTACGGGAAGTACAAATAGTTTTGGTGAAGCACAACAAGCTTATTTTGAAAGAATCGACCAAATGCAACTTCAACATCCACAAATTGTTGGTTTTGGAATCAGCAATGCTGAAACTTTTCAGAAAGCAACAAAATTTGCCAAAGGAGCGATCATTGGTTCAGCATTTATCAAACACTTAACTGAAAACGGAACCCAGCATATTGATGGTTTTATCAAGCAGATTAGAATGTAAAATTAATCTTTTTGATTATCTGTGATTTATAATAATGGGTGTTTTCGTCATTCTACATTGAAAAACAAAAATAGTAAGGATGAGACCCTGAATCAAGCCCGCCTACCGGACGGGCAGGTTCAGGGTAACGGTTTCTTATTATGATTCTACGGGTATTCAATCAATCTTTTAATAAACTAGAAATTTTTAAAAGCGTTTTCCAATTTCGAGCGGTGGCTTTGGTGCTTAGTTTTTTTTCGATAAGCGTGGTAGAGAGTTTTGAATTACGAACACCCTCGATATAATTTACAAAAAGATGCTTCCCTTGTATTTTAAATTCTTCCGATGCAAATTCTAATTCTTTAAAGTCTTTCACTAAATCTTCTTCCGGCTTTTCTTTTAAGAAAATTAGATGCAATTGCTTAAAATCTTCTACATCAGGAAACGGATTTTGAGTGATCGCTGCTTCAATTTCTTTCGAAGTTCTAACAATTACCGGAATTTCGTAACTATATTCTTCTAGTAAATGTTGTGCCAGTTTCTCTTCAAGAACCGCACTATTTTTCTCTTCCGCAGTAAAAAATAAATTTCCGCTTTGTATGTAAGTAGCAACCTCTTTGAAACCTATTTTCAAGACCGATTCACGTAAATCTGCCATTTTTAATTTTCGCTTTCCACCTACATTTATCCCTCGTAATAAGGCTACATATTGCTGACTCATTTTTGAATTTAGATTAAAAAATTTATGTAAATCTAATAAGTACGTAAAATTATTGTTTTTTTTGGCAAGTTGTTTGTTATTGAATTTATAACTTAAAACTTATCATTATGAAAAACGCATTACTCTTCACTTTATCATTTTTCTTTACAATACTCTGTTTTGCAAAAAAAATTACTGGAACAGTAACCGATGAACAAGGTATGCCAATACCAAGTGCAAATGTTCATTTAAAAAACTCAACGGTAAGTACCTATACAGATTTTGACGGAAATTACGAGATTGAAGCCGAAAAAGGAGATATACTTGTATATACTGCTATAGGTTTTGAAAAATTAGAAAAAAAGATTAAAAACAAAGCGGTAATCAACATTACTTTAATCGTTAATAAATCTCAATTAGATGAAGTTGTTATTACTGGTTTCGACAAGAAAATACTTTCTGGTAGAACGCAAGGAATAAAAGTAGAAAATTCAATGCCCAGTTCTAATTCTCAGTTATTATTCCGTGGAGCTAATTCAACTATTCCAGCAAATCCGCAACCAGTCCAAAACCGAGAATCTTATAAAGAAATTGAAGAAAACACCTTTAAAATGGTGAATGCTTCACCGCTTTCTACCTTTTCGATAGATGTGGATAAAGCGAGTTATAGCAATGTGCGTAGAATGATTAACAACGGACAAGAAATTCCAAAGGATGCCGTGAAAATCGAAGAGTTTATTAATTATTTCGATTATGATTATCCGCAACCTACCGGTAAAGATCCGTTTTCAATTAACACCGAAGTCGCGAAATCTCCGTGGAATAAAGATACCCAACTGGTAAAGATTGGCTTGCAAGGAAAAGAAGTTCCATTAGGTGACATTCCTCCATCTAACTTAGTATTTCTAATTGATGTTTCCGGTTCGATGAATTCTCCTAACAAACTTCCGCTTTTAAAATCGGCTTTCAAAGTATTGGTCAATCAATTACGTGACGAAGATAAAATTAGCATCGTTACCTATGCCGGAGCTGCAGGACTGGCGCTAGAACCTACTTCAGATAAAAATAAAATCATAGAAGCTCTTGACAAACTTAATGCAGGAGGTTCAACGGCGGGCGGTCAAGGAATACAATTGGCTTATAAAATTGCAGAAGAAAACTTCATTAAAAACGGAAATAACCGAGTGATTCTAGCCACTGATGGCGATTTTAATGTTGGTGCCAGCAGTGATCAAGCCATGGAAGATTTAATTCTTGAAAAAAGAAAAAGTGGCGTTTTCCTTACTTGCTTAGGTTTTGGTACCGGAAATTACCAAGATTCCAAAATGGAAACGCTAGCTGATAAAGGTAATGGAAATCACGCGTACATCGACACCATGCAAGAAGCCCAACGCGTTCTAGGTACCGAGTTTGGCGGCACTTTATATACGATTGCTAAAGATGTAAAAATTCAGGTAGAATTTAACCCGGCTAAAGTACAGGCTTACCGCTTGATTGGTTATGAAAATCGCTTACTTAACGCAGAAGATTTTAATGATGATAAAAAAGATGCCGGTGAATTAGGAAGCGGCCATACGGTAACGGCACTTTATGAAATTATTCCTGTTGGTGTAAAAAGTGAATGGTTAAAAGATGTGGATGATTTAAAGTATTCTGATAAAAAAATAAAAGGGAATGCTGATGAATTATTAACGGTAAAATTTAGATACAAAAAACCAGATGGCGATAAAAGTAAACTCATCACTAAAGTTGTGAAAGATGAAAACACTCCACTTGAAAAAGCTTCAGCAGATTTTAAATTTAGTGCGGCACTTGCGATGTTCGGGATGCATTTAAGAGCATCTGAATACGCTAAGAATATTTCCAAAGAAAAAATCGTTCAATTGGCAGAAGCCGGAAAAGGAAAAGACAAAGAAGGTTATCGGGCAGAATTTGTTCGGCTTGTTAATTCTTCTATTTAATGCAAAACAGCAAAAAAGTAAAGCCTTGTTAAAGACAGGGCTTTATTTTTATACCTCCAGAAAGCATTAAATTTTACTTAAAACTTATATTTCTATTAAAAAAATCAATAATTTACATGGGTTAAAAATGTAAATATCAAAGATCAAGAAATATATAAGCTAGCATTAGAAAAACACCAATTGTATTTTGGTAGCTTTTATTTTTATAAAAATTATATTATTGGTGAAATTAAGGAGGGTGTTTTCTATGACTGGAAAAAAGCTAATAGATTAATAAAGTTAGCCCTCAATTTTTATGGTAGTGGCAAGAAACCTCATTATATTTCCAATAGAAAAAACAGTTACTTCGTAAATCCAGCAGATTGGATTAAATTTTATAAATCTGAGCATCGTATAAGTTCATACCTCATTGTTCACCGTAGCAAATCTTCCATGTTCAATATCAAGTTTGAGAAAATGTTCTTTAAAGATAAAATACTTCATTTTGACAGTCTCCATGAAGCTGTAAATTGGGTAAATTCGACAAAGAAATAAAAAGCCTCAAAACTACGTAAAATGACTTAAAAATAAGTCAGGTGTAGTGGATCATGAATCTCTCCAAAAAATTAATTTTCAACTTCCTTCCCTATACAACTCACTAGCTGTTCCACATACATTAATCTACGGTTGGTCTAGCTATACTATTAATTGCGCAAAAGACAAATCAATTCCTACAAAACTACTACGGTAGGATTTTACTGAAATTTAAAAAAATTCAATAAAAACAAATTAAACAAACGTTTAATTTAAACAAATGTTTAATTTCGCATCTCATATGGGAATAAACGAAAAGCAATTAAAAATTCTACAGGTTACTGAACGCCTTTTTTCAGAACATGGCTTTGATGGCACTTCTGTTAGGACAATTGCAAAACAAGCGCAAGTAAATATTGCGATGATCTCTTATTACTTTGGTTCTAAAGAAAAATTATTAGAATCTCTTTTATATTATCGTTCACAAGGTTTTAAAGCTCAACTAAAAGAGGTACTGGCAAAAGATATTTCTTATCTACAAAAAATAGATGAGATGGTAGCGGTGATGATAGAACGTGTACACAAAAACCGTCGCATATACAAAATCTTACATTTTGAAAGCACCACCAATACTAGAAGATCGATTATCAATGATCATTTAATAAGAAAGAAGGAGACCTATAAAATTATTGAAAGCTTTATTAATGATGGACAAAAAGTAGGTGTTTTTAGTAAAGATGTAAATATTAAGCTTATTTCTTCCACCATTTTAGGCACCTATTTTAACTTTTATTACAATCACAACTATTTTAAAATCATTCACGGTTGGGATCCCGATACTTCTATAGATCATTTTGTAAAAAATGAACTTACTCAACACATACAAATTACTATTAAAGCCCTTTTAACCTATGAGAATTAAATATTTATTAATTCTTTTTCTACTTGTAACCGCTTGGAGTTCACTTAAAGCACAGGAAATGCAAAAACTCTCCATAGAAAAAGCTGTAGAAATAGCATTAAACAATAGTGATGAAGCAAAACTGGCAGACACAAAAGTTCGAACAGCAGAAAATCAACTTCAATCTACTAAAAACCTTCAATACCCAGATTTGAGTATCTCTGGCCAGTATCAACATTTATTTAAGCCGGATGTAGATGTAAAATTATTTTCCAATCAAAATCCCGATGCAGCTGAAGGCCAAGCTACCGCCTCTCCAAATGTCAACCAACTTCTTTTAGGACAAGCCAGTTTAAGTGTTCCCGTTTTTTCTGGTTTTAAGATTCAAAATACCATTGAAGCCAATGAAAATAATTTTAAGGCTGTTAGTTTTGATGCGAAAGAAAGCAAAGAGCAAATTGCACTAACAACCATTCAAAACTACATTAACCTCTATAAAGCACAACAAACTGTTGAACTCTTTAAGGAGAACCTGAAAAGCTCACAGCAACGGGTAAAAGATTTTTCGGCAATGGAAGAAAACGGGTTACTGGCCAGAAACGATTTATTAAAGGCAAAACTTCAAGAAGCTAATGTTCGGTTGAGTTTGGAAGAAGCTCAAAAACAAGTAAAAATCTTAAACTATAGATTAGCTATTTTTCTAAAACAACCCCGAAACACTCAATTTCAAATACAAGAAAATTTCGGTTTACCCCCAAAAGAAATTGCCATTAACGATGGTGATGCCAGGCCAGAACTAGAAGCTTTGCGCTATCGTCAACAAGCTTCTGAAAATGGAATAAAAGTAGCTAAAAGTAACTATTACCCATCGGTTTCCCTTTTAGGAGGTTATATCGCTGCAGATATTAAAAACGCCATTACAGTTACCAATGCTATGAATATAGGTATGGGACTATCTTACGACCTATCCAATATTTTTAAAAACAAAAGTGAAGTTAGAAAAGCAAAAAGTAAAGCTGAAGAAGTAGAATACAATTTAAAAATCTTAGATGACCAAATAAACGTTGAAATAGAAAATGCTCGACAAGAATATGAACTCGCCCAAAGAAAGCTTGATGTATTTGCAGAATCTGAAGAACAAGCTATTGAAAATTACCGAATAGTAAAAGATAAATATGATAATGGCCTGGTAGACACCAACGATTTGCTGGAAGCAGATTTACAAAAATTACAATCTAAAATTAATTTGGCCTATGCCAAAGCCAATATCACCTTGATGAAATATCAATTATATAAAGCTGAAGGTACTTTAACAAACCAGTTCAAATAAAAATGGAATCAAATAAAATGGAACAAAAGAAAAAAACCAATAAAAAATTTATTGTTATAATTTCTGTATTGGTAATAATTGGATTGGCCTACGGTAGCTATAAGTTTATTCATTCTTTATCTCATGAAGATACAGATGATGCTCAGATTGCTACCAATATGAGCCCTATTATTCCACGTGTAGGCGGCTATATAGAAAAAGTATATGTAACCGATAATGAAAAAGTTAAAAAAGGGGATACCCTTTTCACCATCGATAATCGCGACTATTTAGTAAAACTACAACAAGCCAAGGCGAGCCTAACTGCTGCTAAAAGTCAATTAGCAGTTACAGAGGCCGGTATTGGTTCTTCCCGTGCAAATGTACAAACCTCTGTTGCTGAAGTAAGTTCTGCCAAGGGAAATATAGAAACTGCAAAAATTAAATTATGGAGGGCTACCCAAGATTTTGAACGTTATAAAAATCTCTATGAAAATCATTCGATCACCGCTCAACAATTTGAACAAGCTGAAGCTACTAAAAAGGAAGCAGAAGAAGAATTAAAAATTCTCCAGCAACAAAAAAACGCTACCACAAGTCAGCAAAATGCTGCACAATCGCAAACCGAAGTTACCGAAAAACAAGTTTCAGTTGCAGAGGCCAATGTAGAAAGTGCGAAAGCTGTTTTGGAAGCTGCTCAATTAAATTTAGGATATACCGTAGTTATTGCACAAATCGATGGACAGCTTTCTGAGGTAGATCTAGAAAGAGGCCAATTTGTTCAACCGGGACAATCGCTATTTTATTTAGTTAACATAACTAAAAAATGGGTAATAGCCAACTTTAAAGAAACACAGCTTACAAAAATGAAAGTAGGACAAAAAGTTAGCATTGAAGTAGATGCTTATCCTGATATGGAGCTTGAAGGGGAAATTTCTGCATTCTCTCCCGCCACCGGTGCCCGCTTTTCATTATTGCCACCCGATAATGCGACCGGCAATTTTGTGAAAACTGTACAACGTATACCGGTAAAAATAAATTTCACTAAAAACAACAATCCAGAAGATCTCCAAAAATTACTTTCAGGTATGAATGTTCTTGTTGATGTACATTTAAAATAAATTATGGCCCAAGCTCAAGCAAATATACAAGATGATGATAGCTTAGTTGAATATGGCTTTAGAAGGGTAATTATTACCATTACTGCCATACTTTGCGCACTACTTGAAATTATTGATACCACTATTGTCAATGTAGCACTTAATGATATGCGCGGAAGCCTTGGGGCTACCCTTACAGACGTTGCTTGGGTAATCACTGCTTATGCTATTGCCAATGTAATTGTTATCCCGATGACAAGCTGGCTCTCTAAACAGTTTGGACGCAGAAATTATTTCGCAGCTTCAATTATCCTTTTTACGGTTTCTTCATTTTTATGCGGAAATGCTACTAATATATGGGAATTGGTAACCTTTAGATTTATTCAAGGGATGGGCGGTGGAGCCCTGCTAGTAACAGCTCAAACTATTATTACTGAAGTCTACCCCATTAAAAAACGCGGAATGGCTCAAGCCATTTACGGAATGGGCGTTATTGTAGGACCAACTTTAGGGCCACCATTAGGCGGATATTTAGTAGATAATTTTTCTTGGCCTTATATTTTTTACATTAACATTCCCATTGGAATCGTAGCTACCTTTTTAACCATTTTTTTTGTAAAAAGTCCCAAGTATGGTGAGAAACTTAAAGTAAACCAAGTAGATTGGTGGGGTATTATTTTATTAGCTTCATTCGTTGGTTCTTTACAATTTGTGTTAGAACACGGCCAACAAGATGATTGGTTTGAAGATTCAATGATTGTGAGCTTATCTCTAGTATCTATATTAGGTTTAATTCTTTTTATATGGCGTGAACTCGTGTATGAGAACCCCATAGTAAATTTACGGGTTTTAAAAGATGGCAACTTACGCATTGGTACCATTCTTACCTTTATTTTAGGATTCGGTCTTTTTGGTTCTACTTTTATTATTCCTATCTACACCCAATCCATCTTAGGATGGACCGCGACCGATGCCGGATTGTTGTTAATCCCAAGTTCTATCACCACTGGATTAATGATGCCCATTATAGGTAAATTACTTGAACGTGGAGTTTCTCAAAAATACTTAGCTGCCGGAGGGTTTATTATATTTTTCGTTTACAGTTATTGGATGTATGTATTAATGACTCCCGATACCGGTTCAGAACATTTTTTCTGGCCACTAGTAGTAAGAGGTGTTGGGCTAGGTTTATTGTTTGTTCCTATTACAACATTATCACTCTCTACATTAAGAGGAAAAAATATTGGAGAAGGTGCCGCCTTTACCGGAATGATGAGACAACTAGGAGGTTCCTTTGGTATTGCTATTATCACTACCATGGTTTCGCGTTGGACACAACAAAACCGAATAGATTTAATTCCTAACATAAATCCTAATAAATTTCAAGTTCAACAACGCATTAATGCTTTTCAGCAAATGTTTATTTCCAAAGGGTTTAGTATCAACGAATCTTTAAATAAAACCTATCAAACTATGGAAGGAATCATTATGAAACAAAGCACGATAATTGCTTATATGGATGTATTTTTATATCTAGGTATATTATTTCTAGTATGTGTACCTTTTGTATTGTTCATTAAAAAAGGAAGCAATAAAACAGATCATGCCTCAGCTCATTAAATAAAAATCAAGAGCATTTATTCATGATTGTTTAATTTCTTATTAAAATTTATACGATTGCCTAAATGGTATTCTTTCATCCGAAAATTATAGATTCCTATCATGTTCTTGATAGCATACATTGAATTAATTCTATAAAAGAATAAGAATTTTAAACAACTTTAAAGTTCACTTAACAAGATTTTACAATCCTTTTAATAAACCTAACTATAATTTATACCTACCTTTAAGGAAAATAAAAAATTGTATTATGGGACATATTGAAGATAATCGCAGAAAAAGAAAACATGATGACACTGAAAGTCCATTAGGAAATATAGGTGATCGCAAAAAAAACACCAATAAAGTAGATTTTGATGAACCTACCATCAGAAAACAAAAAAATAAAGAGTAATGGGTATATATAAAAACATACCATAAAATATAAAGCTGTCTTCATCGACAGCTTTTTTAGAATAAAACTATTTTTTGTTTAATCTTATTTATTAAAAATTAAACAAACTATGCCTTAAACTTACCCCAAATGAATTATTACAATAGAGAAGATATTGAAAACTTGGAAAAGCAATTTAGAATTAATTTGGTAAATAGCTTAAGTGGCTACAAATCTGCCAACCTAATTGCTACAAAATCTAAAGATGAAATTACCAATGTCGCTATTTATAGTTCTGTAATTCACCTAGGTAGCAATCCACCTTTACTCGGCTTTATTTTACGCCCCACTTCTGTGGAGAGAAACACGTATGATAATTTAGTTTCTACCGGAGAATTTACAGTAAACCACATCCACAAAGGAATTATTAAAGATGCTCACCATACTTCAGCTAAATATGATGGAAAGATTTCAGAATTCGATAAAACTGATTTAACCGAAGAATATCACAAAGGCTTTTACCCACCTTTTGTAAAAGAGGCAAAAATAAAAATTGGTTGCAAGCTGGTTAATTATTATTACTTGAAAGAAAACCAATGCCGAATGATTATTGGGGAAATAGAACATTTACTTTTTGAAGACGGTATTGAAGAAAAAGATGGCTGGCTTAACCTTGAAAAAGCAGAAACTATAGCCATAAATGGATTAGATGGTTATACAGAAACACACCTCATCGACCGGTTTGATCATGCTAAGCCCAACAAGGAAGTGAATTCTATTTTAGATGAAGAAAAGTGAACTTCCCACTAAAATTTGTCCGGTTTGTCAACGACCCTTTTCGTGGCGTAAAAAATGGGAAAAGGATTGGGAACACGTAAAATATTGCAGTAAAAAATGCGCGAAAAACAAACATACAATGTAATCTGGTTCAGAAACGACTTACGGGTTTTTGATAATTATTCCATTCAAAAGGCATGTCAAGAATCCCGACCAATTTTAGCAGTTTACTGTTTTGATCCTCGGCATTTTGAGGAGACTACATTTGGTTTTAAAAAAACTGAAAAATTTAGGGCTAAATTTCTGTTGGAAAGTGTACAAAATTTACAAAAAAATTTAAAAGAAAAACTCCATATTAGCCTATTGGTTTTTAATGATTATCCCGAGAAAATAATTCCAAATCTTGCGGAAAAATATCATTTTCAAAAAATTTTTCTGCAAAAAGAATGGACACAAGAAGAAGCCGAAGTTCAGCAAAATCTAAAATACCATCTTCCCGAAGTTGATTTTATTGAAACCTACGATCAATTTTTATTTCATCCGGAAGATATTCCTTACGAATCGTTTCAAAATATCCCGGAAATTTACACCCAATTCAGAAAAAAAACAGAATACCACGTTAATGTAAAACCCCCGGCTAATTTACCTCAACCTCAACCTGAAGAATACCTTGTAAAACATACAACGCAAGTTCCTCCATTAAAAGATTTAGAGTTAAGTGAAGTTGAAATAGATTCGAGATCTGCATTTCCTTTTCGTGGAGGCGAAGATGAAGCCGATAAACGTATACAGCATTATTTTTGGGACACATGTCAACTTCAGCATTATAAAGAAACACGTAACGGACTTCTAGGCGCAGATTACAGTTCTAAACTTTCAGCTTGGTTAGCCAATGGAAGTATTTCCGCAAGAAAAATTTATTGGGAAATCAAAAAATTTGAAAAGCAAATTGTAAAAAACGATAGCACCTATTGGCTCATTTTTGAATTGATTTGGCGGGATTACTTCAAATACATTTCCTTAAAACACGGCAATAAACTATTTCAGCTTAACGGAATTTCAACTAAAAATTTAGACTGGAACCACGATACAGAAACGCTTGCAAAATGGGTAAATGGTGAGACTCAAGAACCCTTTGTGAATGCAAATATGAAGGAAATTGATGCCACCGGATTTATGAGCAATCGTGGTCGACAAAATGTAAATAGTTTTTGGGCAAAAGAATTAAAACAAGATTGGCGAGTGGGCGCTGCCTATTTTGAAAGTATGCTCATCGATTATGATGTGCACAGCAATTGGGGCAATTGGATGTATAATAGTGGCGTAGGCAACGACCCTAGAGATCGGAAGTTTAATATAAAATCACAAGCAAAACGTTACGACCCCAATCAGAAATACCAACAAACTTGGTTATCTGGTCAAAAAGAATTGTTCTAAAACTCAACTTCAATCCTTTTTTGATTTAATATGAAAAAACTTCGATTTCTACTTGGCGACCAGCTCCATCACAAACATTCTTGGTTTTCTTCACCAGACAAAGACACGCTCTATTTTATGGCAGAGATGCGTCAGGAAACCGATTATACCGTACATCATATTCAAAAAGTTGTCGCGTTTTTCGCTGCTATGCGAAACTTCTATCAGCATTTAAAAGACAAAGGTCATCAAGTAATTTATTATGAAATTGATGCCAAGGAAAACAAACAGGATTTAATTGAAAACCTCCAGCAGCTTATCGATAAGTATGAAATTGAAAAATTTGAATATCAACTTCCCGATGAGTACCGTTTAAATGAACAACTCAAAGATTTCTGCTCGAATCTAGAAATTGATTCTGAAGCTTTCGACACCGAACATTTTTATACTTCTCGCACAGATTTAGCTGAATTTTACAAAGGCAAAAAAGAAATGACGATGGAATATTTTTACCGCGATATGCGTAAGAAACATTCTATTCTCATGCAAAATGAAAAAAATCCGGAAGGCGGTCAATGGAATTTCGATAAAAGCAACCGTAAAAAATGGAAAGGTCAACCTGAAATTCCGCACGAAAGAGGCTTTAGAAAAGATGTTTCTAACATTGTAAAACAAATTGAACAGCAGGAAATCAAAACCATGGGAAGTATCCAGGAGAAAAACTTTAACTGGCCAACTTCTCGCCCCGATTGCTTAAAAGTATTGAACTATTTCTGCGAAAATTTATTAGTTCATTTTGGAGATTATCAAGACGCCATGCATACAGAACAGCTATACCTTTTTCATTCCCGGCTTTCTTTTGCGATGAATTCTAAAATGCTATCGCCGCAAGAAGTTATTGAAAAAGTGATCGATACCTACCATGAAAATAAAAGTGATATTGATATTTCTCAAGTGGAAGGGTTTGTTCGGCAAATTTTAGGCTGGCGCGAATATATGCGTGGTATTTATTGGAAAGAAATGCCCGGTTACCGCAGAAGCAACAAATTAGACAATCAAAACAAACTCCCCGATTTTTATTGGAACGCCGAAACAAAAATGAATTGCCTTAATCATTCCATCAAACAAAGTTTAGAGGAAGCTTATGCGCATCATATTCAACGATTAATGATTACGGGCAATTTTGCTTTATTAGCACAAGTACATCCAGACGAAGTTGACGCTTGGTATTTAGGTATTTATATAGATGCGATTGAATGGGTAGAAATGCCCAACACCCGTGGAATGAGTCAGTTTGCCGATGGAGGAATTGTTGCTACCAAACCTTATGTTTCCAGTGGAAGTTACATTAACAAAATGAGCAATTACTGTAAAGATTGTCATTACAATGTCAATAAAAAGCAAGGAGAAGACGCTTGTCCCTTCAATTCTTTGTATTGGAATTTTTTAGACGAGAAGCGAGAACATTTTCAAGATAACCAACGCATGAATATGATGATGAGCCTTTTGAACAAGATGAATTCTGAAACCTTAAAAAAACATAAAGAGCGAGCCGCAGACATCCTAAAAAACCCAAATAAGTATTAATTCTTAGTTAATTGATAGTTAAACAATCGCAAGCGAAAAATCTTATTATATACATTTACTTCGACTAACTATAAAAATAAAAAACCATGGGTGATTTAATTTGGCTTATTATAGTAATCCTACTTATAGGATGGCTCATAGGCTTTTTTGGTTTTGGCGAAGCTGTTGGTAGTTTAATACACATCCTTTTAGTCTTAGCCGTAATCGGAATATTATATAGACTTGCCACTGGCAGAAGACCGTAAATTAATTAACGAATCAATTAAAATTAGAATTATGAAAAAATTATTTTTATGCCTATTTTTAGTAGGATCTTTAGCAACTACATTTACAAGTTGTAGAGAAGAAAAAAGTACTGGAGACAAAATAGAAGATGCCGCAGATGATGTTGGTGATTCTATGGAAGATGCTGCAGACGATGTGAAAGACGCTGTAGATTAATCTTTCATCAACAATAAAACAGAAACCTCTTGAGATCATCAAGAGGTTTTTTTATTTTTAATAAATAAATCATTCCAACATGAAACAACTCATTCTTCTTCTCATCCTATCAACTTGCGTGATAGGTTGTAAAAACGATTCTGAAAAAACCAAAACATCTACTTCCTCTGCAAAAGAGCTTTCCATCTTAGAAAAAATTGCTAATGCTCACGGCTATAAAAATTGGAAAAATATTAAAAAGCTTAATTACACTTTTAATGTAGATCGTGATTCGAGCCACTACGAGAGATCTTGGCAATGGTATCCTCAAAAGAATGAGGTCAAAATGCTATCAGCTAAAGACACGATTGAATATTTCCGTAAAGATATGGACAGTATTCAGCAACAAACAGACCAAGGTTTTATCAACGATAAATATTGGTTACTCTTCCCTTTTCAATTGGTTTGGGACAAAGGTTTTCAATATTCTGTAGAAGAAAATGTAAAAGCACCTATTAGTGAAAAATCAATGAAAGAAATCACCATTGCCTACGATCATCAAGACGGTTATACACCGGGCGATACTTATAAAATTTATGTCGATAAAGATTTTATCATTAGAGAATGGTCTTACATTGCTTCAGGTAGTCAAGAACCAAATTTATCAACTACTTGGGAAGGTTACCAAGACTTTAAAGGACTTAAAATCGCAACTTCCCATCAAAACAAAGAAGGAAATTTTAAACTCTATTTTACAAATATTAAAGTTGAATAGTTACTTGTGAAGTAATTCTCATTATTTCAAATTCTACAAAACAATCATTCAAACGTTTGAATTAATCAAAAGCAACTCATTAATTATTGCTAAATTTGTGGAAAACTCATTTTTTAGAACATAAAAATGCAAACAACCCAACATAAAAACACCTTGGAATTTGCGAAAGAGCAAGACCAAAAAGACCCTTTAAAACGCTTTAGAAATCAATTTCATATTCCCAAAGATAAAAACGGGGAAGAACAAGTTTACCTCTGCGGAAATTCATTAGGATTACAACCTAAACTCACCCAAGAATACATTCTACAAGAATTGGAAGATTGGAGCAATTTAGGCGTTGAAGGTCATACCGAGGCTAAAAACCCTTGGATGCCTTACCACGAATTTTTAACGGATAAAATGGCAAAAATTGTTGGAGCAAAACCATCTGAAGTTGTCATGATGAATACCTTAAGTGTCAATTTACATTTAATGATGGTTTCTTTTTATCGTCCAAGTATAGGACGCTATAAAATTGTGATAGAAAGCGATGCTTTCCCATCCGATAAATATGCTGTAGAATCTCAACTGAAATTTCACGGACATCAACCAAAAGATGCTTTAATTGAATGGAAGCCTAGAGAAGGTGAAGAACTTTGCCGTTATGAAGATTTAGAAAATATAATGGAGGAGCAAGGAGATGATATTGCACTCTTGCTTATTGGCTCTACCAACTATTATACAGGGCAATCTTTTCCTTTAAAAAAAATCACCGAATTAGGACATCGTCACGGAGCCAAAGTTGGTTTCGATTTAGCACACGGTGCAGGAAATATTCAACCTAATTTACACGAAACAGGACCGGATTTCGCCGTTTGGTGTTCCTATAAATATTTAAACAGCGGCCCTGGAAGTGTTGGGGGTTGCTTTGTTCACGAACGCCATGCCAACAACAAAGATTTAAAACGCTTTACGGGTTGGTGGGGACATAACAAACAAACGCGTTTTAATATGCGTCACGAATTTGACCCAATTCCCGGAGCAGAAGGTTGGCAATTAAGCAATCCACCCATTTTATCCTTAGCAGCTATTAGAGCTTCTTTAGCGATTTTTGATGAAGCCGGATTTGAAAATATTAGAGCTAAATCGGTAAAAATCACCAATTACTTAGAGTATTTGCTGGAGGAAATTGAAGGCGATCAAATTGAAATTATCACTCCAAAAAATCCAGAAGAACGAGGTTGTCAACTATCCATTAAGGTTCAACATGCCAATAAAGCTTTATTCGATAAATTGATGGCAGCCGGAGTAATTGCCGATTGGCGTGAACCGAATGTAATTCGCGTAGCTCCTGCCCCACTCTACAATTCTTTTGAAAATGTATACAAAATGGTTGAACGTTTAAAAGCACTCTTATAATGCAAAAGAAAGAAAACATCCTTATTATCGGTGCCGGACTTTGCGGTTCCTTATTGGCCTTACGAATGGCGCAACGCGGCTATCAAGTTCAACTTATTGAAAAACGTCCCGATTTAAGAAAAACCGATATCTCAGCAGGAAGATCCATCAATTTGGCATTTTCCAACCGTGGAATAAAAGCCATGAAACTCGTTGGCTTAGAGCAAAAAGCTTTAGAAATTTGCATCCCAATGAATGGACGAATGATTCACGATCAAGAAGAAAATACCTTTCTTTCCCCCTATAGTGGTTTAGAACACGAATACATCAATTCCATTTCCAGAACAGATCTCAATGCACTTTTATTAGAGGAAGCTGAAAAAATGGAAAATGTTTCCATTCAGTTTAATCAGGAGTGTTTAGCTGTAAATTCGGCAGAAGCAAAAGCAAGCTTTAGAGATTATCATTCTGGAGAAGAAAAAACCATTTCAGCCGATCTTATTTTTGGCACTGATGGTGCAGGTTCTGCTCTACGAAAAAGTATGATGGAAGATCACAGTTTCCTATTCAGCTTTTCGCAAGACTATCTACAACACGGTTACAAAGAATTAACCATTGAACCCTCTACTGAAGGTGATTTTCAACTCTATAAAAATGCATTGCACATTTGGCCAAGAGGTGAAAATATGCTTATTGCGCTTCCTAATTTAGATGGAAGTTTTACCGTGACGCTATTTATGTCGTATGCAGAAGGAGATTATAATTTCGACAATATTACTTCCGCAGCAAAAGCAGAAGAATACTTCCAAAAATATTATCCCGATGCCTTAAAACTCATGCCGAATTTAGGGGAAGAATTTTTTAAAAATCCCACGGGAGCTTTAGGGACAGTAAAATGTTCACCTTGGTATAGCCATGGAAAAAGCTTGTTAATGGGCGATGCAGCACACGCGATCGTACCATTTTATGGTCAGGGAATGAATGCTTCTTTTGAAGACGTAGTAGTTTTTGATGAAGTTTTAGAAAAACACACCGGAGATTGGGAAGCTACCTTTAAAACCTATCAAAATATTCGTAAAAAAGATACCGATGCGATTGCCGATTTAGCGATTGATAATTTTTATGAAATGAAAGAACACACAGCTGCTCCTATTTTTCAACAGAAAAGAAAACTGGAAACCGCTTTAGAACAAGAATTCCCTGCTGAATATGCCTCAAAATACCGCTTGGTAACGTTTCAAGAACAAATTGGTTATGCCGAAGCGATGCAACGCGGACGGGCCCAAGACAAAGCGATGTTGCGATTACTCTCTGAGCAGAAAATAAACGATCAATTAAGTTTAAAAGAAAAGCTTAATTTAGTAAAAGAGGAAACTAAAAATATTTTACAAGAAGATACCGTTGTTTATTAAGAAATAAAATCAATTAAGTATACATCATATTCAGTAAATATATATCCGTCATTCCGTGCTTGACACAGAATCTCATCATCAATAGATAAATGAAGCTTAAAGATGTGATCCTGAAATCAAAGATTCAACGTAATTAAACAAGTTCAGGATGACGATTTACTAAAAATAAACTAAATTAATAAAAATGACTCATCAGGAGATAGCAGAGATTTTAGATCAGGCCGCAAGGCATGCTAGACCCACATCACAATTAGCAGCCACTTACCAAATAGATTTAGATGCTGCTTATGAAATACAAAACCTTTGTGTTGGCAAAAGGTTAGACCGCGGCGAATATGTTACCGGTTACAAACTTGGTTTCACCAACCGTGCAAAAATGGAACAAATGGGCGTTCATGACCTTATTTGGGGAGTACTCACCAATTCCATGGAAATATTAAACAAAGAAGAAGTCGAAGCTAAGCGTTGGATTCAACCTCGTGCCGAAGCTGAAATTGCCTTTCGAATTTCTAAAGATATTGAAGAATCTGTAGGATTAAAAAATATCACCGATTACATCGACAAAATGGCTCCAGCCATTGAAATTGTCGACAGTCGCTATGAAAATTTCAAATTTGCCTTAGAAGATATGGTCGCCGATAATTGCTCTGCTTCTGCTTATGTGCTGGGGGATTGGATTGATTTAAAACCAAGTATTAACGATTTGCAAATTCATTTAAAAGTAAATCGCGAAACCTTAGCAGAAGGAAAAACCAATGCCATACTTTCCAATCCGCTACAATCGGTGGTAGAACTAAGCCGACTCGCTTCTAAAGCTGATACCATTATTAAAAAAGGACAAATCGTATTAGCCGGTGCAGCAACTGCTTCAGTACATTTTTCAGAAAACCAATCTATTGAAGCACAAATAGAAAAATTAGGAAAAGTAAGTTTTAAAACAAAATAAAAAAAGATAGGAGATGATAGATTTCAGGAGGAATGCTAAATTTTTCCAGTATTGATTTAAATCATACTCAAGTCTCATCCCTAACCGCTAAAAATCTAAAAATGTCAGGAAAAGTAATTGAAGGAAAAGCAACACCCAGAGGAAAATATCCACACGTAAAACGCGTAGGTGATTTTATTTATGTTTCAGGAACAAGTTCTCGTAGGCCCGACAATACGTTTGAAGGCGTTGAGGTAGATGAAATGGGCACCACTAACCTAGATATCAAAAAACAAACTGCTGCCGTTTTAGAGAATATCGACAGTATTCTTAAAGAAGAAGGCGCTTCTTTAAAAGATGTAGTCGATGTAACTACGTTTTTGGTAAATATGAACGATTTTGGCGGTTACAATGAAACTTATGGAAAATTCTTCGAACCCGAAACCGGCCCAACACGAACTACTGTAGCGGTACATCAATTACCACACCCGCATTTATTAATTGAAATAAAAGTGATTGCTTATAAAAAACAACAATACGCAACGCATTAAAGTTTGATAAACTCTCAGCTTTATGTTGTGTAGTTTGTTAACTATATAAATTGCTTCCATATTAAGTTCACGACATACATAGCGTAATTAAAAGGAAGAATATAAGTGATACATAAAAAATGTAGAAAAGAGCATAACCCTACAATAATAAAACTCAATTTATTTTGAAACCCAATAACTAAAGACAGCAAAATCAGTAACACCAAGACCACTATTATTAAGATACGATAAGGTACCGTATAGAAACCTCCACTGCACATTTGAGGTTCTAAAATAACAGGTAATAAGATAGACCCTGTAAATGCTAAAAAACTTATCCAGGTTGTTAAAAATAGTACTGAACTTTTAAACTTTTTCTTGATATAAAATAAAGATGCGACAAGAAAAATACATATGCTTACTGACAAATAAATGGATGTAATCCCTATTAAAAAAAAGTCAATAATGAAGACTAATAATAGGGTAATGATGGTTATAAGTAAAATAACAAATACATTTATTTTTATCCAATAGAAAAAATTTCGCCTCAAACTTTGCATCTACGAAAGATAACAAATAATTTTTATAAAAGTATTTAGCCAATTTTTCAACATGCGTTATATTTGAGTGGAATTTTCTAAGAATTCTACAATTTTTCAACCCATGCAACAATTACAAAATTATATTAACGGCGAATTCATTTCACCTATTTCTGATGAATGGATCGATAATTACGATCCCTCGAAGGGAGAAGTCTACAGCAAAATACCCCGAAGCAAACAAGAAGATGTAGAACTTGCTTTTGATGCAGCTAAACAAGCTTTCCCGGAATGGAGCAACACGACTTTAGAAGAACGCAGTAAAGTTCTATTAAAAATAGCTAATTTGCTTCAACAAAAATTAGTCGATTTTGCCAAAGCCGAATCTAAAGATAACGGAAAGCCACTTTCGCTAGCTTTAAATATTGATATTCCACGAGCTATTAGCAATTTTGAATTTTATGCGCATGCGCTTACCCAATTTGGAAGTGAATCGCACGAAAGCGTCGGAAAAAACACCATCAATTTCACCCTTCGAAAACCGATTGGTGTGGTGGGTTGCATTTCTCCATGGAATTTACCGCTTTACCTCTTTTCTTGGAAAATCGCCCCTGCCCTAGCTGCAGGAAATTGCGTGGTTGCCAAACCTAGTGAAATCACGCCGATGACCGCTTATTTACTTAGTGAAATTTGTATCGAGGCCGGTTTACCTAAAGGCGTTTTAAATATTGTTCACGGTTTAGGAAATGAAGTTGGTCAAGCTATTGTAGAGCATCCTCAAATTAAGGCGATCTCTTTTACCGGTGGTACCAAAACCGGAGAACATTTGGCAAGAACAGCGGCTCCAATGTTCAAAAAACTATCACTCGAACTGGGCGGTAAAAATCCGAATTTAATTTTTGCCGACTGCGATTATGAACAGATGCTCCAAACTACGGTAAAATCATCCTTTGCCAATCAAGGACAAATTTGTTTATGTGGCTCAAGGATTTTCGTAGAAGAATCGATTTACGAAAAGTTCAAAGCCGATTTTATTGCTGAAACAGAAAAGCTAAAAGTGGGTGTTCCCAGTGAAGCTTCTTCAGACTTAGGAGCCGTTGTTTCTGAAACCCATATGAAAAAAATCTTGGGATATATTGCTAACGCCAATCAGCAAGAGGCTAAAATTCTCACCGGAGGAAAACGAGTTGAAGTAAAAGACCACGAACATGGTTACTATTTAGAACCCACAATTATTGAAGTTCAATCGAATCGTTGCCAATTAAATCAAGAAGAGATTTTTGGTCCGGTGGTCACGATTATTCCGTTTAAAACAGAAGAGCAAGCTTTAGCTATGGCGAACGATGTGCGCTACGGACTTTCAGCTACGGTTTGGACGAGTAATTTAGATCGCGCTATGCGATTAAGCAATGATTTAGAAGCCGGAATTGTTTGGGTCAATACTTGGCTTAATCGGGATTTACGCACCCCGTTTGGAGGCATAAAAGACAGTGGCGTTGGTCGCGAAGGTGGTTTCGAAGCCCTACGCTTTTTTACTGAACCAAAAAATGTGTGTATTCAGTATAAGAGGTGAAAATGAAGTTGAAACTGAAATCGAATTTGAAGTTAGAAGTTAAGTTGTAAAAAATAAAAACGAATAGAAAATATATCTATGAATTTAAATTTAAAAAATAAAAATGCCTTGATATGCGGAGCGACCGGAGGAATCGGGAAAGCTTCTGCTTTGGCACTTGCTGCAGAAGGAGTAAATGTAACGCTCGTAGCTAGAAACGAAGATAAACTAAAAACCGTGCTCGAAGAATTAGATCATCACCAAGGACAAAATCACACTTACTTGGTAGCCGATTTTTCGAATCCGTCAACCTTAAAAGAAAAAGTTGAAGAAGCAACTCAAACCAAAGCTTACCATATTTTACTGAATAATACCGGTGGACCTCCGGGTGGTAAAATTTCAGAAGCTAAGACTGAGGAATTTGAAGCGGCTTTCACTCAGCATTTAATTTGTAATCATATTCTGGTTCAAGCACTGTTGCCCGGAATGAAGGAACGCGGTTACGGCCGAGTGATTAATGTAATTTCAACTTCGGTAAAACAACCTTTAGATGGTTTAGGAGTTTCCAATACCATTCGTGGTGCGGTAGCGAATTGGAGTAAAACCATGGCCAATGAATTAGGTGAATTTGGCATTACGGTGAACAATATTTTACCTGGAGCAACAGCAACAGGAAGACTCTCTGATATCATTAAAAACAAAGCCCATAAAACCGGAAAAACAGAAGAAGAAGTAACGCAAGCAATGCAAAATGCCATTCCGGCAAAGCGATTTGGACAACCGGAAGAACTGGCCAATGCGGTTACTTTTTTAGCCAGCGAAGCAGCAAGTTACATTAACGGAATAAACGTTCCGGTAGACGGCGGAAGAACAAAAAGTTTATAATTTCGCTCGCGTGAGGGATAGCAGCGGCATCCTTTTTTAGGTGTAAAAACTTCTCGACTCCGCTCGAAGTGACTCCTAAAAAAGATATAGCGAATAGCCCGGTTTTGAGATTTTATTTTTACCAAAATAAAATCTCAAAACACGCCAATAACCAACAACAAACTCAACCATGACAAAAAAATTACGTATTAACGGACATTCTCATTTACTGCCTTATCCAGAAGAAATTCCACAGTTTATGAAAGATAAAGAGATTTTCTGGGTAGATGAGGAGCGTAAATACATGCTACAAAAAAATTGGCGCCGACCAGTGACTGATTCTAGCTTTTTCTTAAAAGAAAAATTAGAATGGATGGAACGTTTTAAAATTGATCATGCCGTAGTGTTAAACCTTTCCCAGCTTTACGGAAATGGTTTGCGAGTAGAAGAAATGAAGCAGGCATTGCGGTTTCAAAACGATTTTAATGCTCGTGTGCAACACGACCATCCTACCAAATTCACTTGTGGTTTTGTGGTTCATCCCGGTTTTGTTCGTGGTGCGTTGTGGGAAATTGAGCGTTGTGTGGAAGAATTAGGAATGCGATTGTTATGCTTACCTACGCATTATATGGATAGCATCGGCACTTGGCGCTGTATTTTTGATGAAGAAAATGAGCCGATTTTTGAAATGGCAAGCAAGTATAATCTTGCGGTTGAAATTCATCCGTATGATGGAGAAAAATTTATAAAACTAGAAAACACATCTTGGCGTTTTCATTTAATTTGGATGTTAGCGCAGTGCGCGGATGCGTATCATTTTTTAACGCTGAACGGTTATCCTGACAAATATCCCAATATGCGAGTTTGTTTTGCACACGGTGGACAATTAGCGCAAATTAATTTAGGTCGAAGAATACAAGGCTTTGATGGCCGTCCCGATTTATTTGAAGGGAAAGTACATCCTAGAAAATCGGTAGGACACAAGAATATCTTTTTTGACACCTTGGTTCACGATACAGGTTCGTTAAAGTTATTGGTTGAAAACCAAAAGCCGAAACAAATCATTATGGGATTGGATGATCCTTATCCCTTAGGAGAAATGGAAAGCGCACCGCAATCTTCTTATCCCGGAAAAATCTTAGACCTAGCTAAAGAACGGGATATCATTACCGCAGAACAATATGATGATATTTGGGAAAACAACGTGATTAAATGGCTTTGCGGGGATGACGAACAAGCGAAAAAAGAATTAGTAAAAAGAATTACAGGCTAATGCATTTTTTACCGGAATCTATCGATCAATATGCTGAAGAGCATTCACAGACTGAACCTCAACTTTTAGCAGAACTCAACCGAGAAACGCATCAAAAAGTCTTGCAACCCAGAATGCTGAGTGGCCATTTTCAAGGTCGAGTGTTGAGTATGCTTTCTAAGTTGATTAGACCAAAACATATTCTGGAAATTGGAACTTACACCGGCTATTCTGCGTTGTGTCTAATGGAAGGAATTCAGCCAGGTGGAAGTTTGCACTCCATTGATAAAAACGAAGAGTTATACGACCTCCAACGAAAGTATTTTGATAAATCGGGCTTTGGTGAACACATGCATCAACACGTGGGAGTTGCTTTAGATATCATTCCGCAATTAGAAGAAAAATTCGACTTAGTATTTATCGATGCGGATAAAAGCAATTACCTCAATTATTTTGAAATTATTCTCCCAAAAATGAATACAGGTGGCATTATCCTTTCTGACAATGTGCTTTGGAGTGGTAAAGTGGTAGAAGAATTAAAGGAAGGTGATAAAGACACAGAAGTATTACTGGAATACAATAAAAAACTAGCTACCGATAAGCGAGTAGAAACGGTGTTATTACCTATTCGGGATGGTTTAACGGTAACGAGGGTTTTATAACTCTTCCAACTCTTTATCTCCCCTCGCCAACATTTTCTTACAGATTTTATAGATGATAAGGGCAATGATCACACCGAGCAAAGCACCCGCGGCTATATCTGAAGGATAATGAACACCTACGTAAATGCGACTTGTAGCAAATAAAATGGGCCAAATATAAAAAACATATACCCATTTAAAACGATGCCTCAACGCTAATACGATAAAGGTGGTAATTGCCATTGAGCTCGAAGTATGCCCGGAAACAAAACTGTAATAGGTAGGTTCTTGAAGAATCCTAATAATTTCTTTGAGATTTTCAGCATTATTAGGCCTGATGCGAGCAACTGAAGCTTTTATTAAACGAGTTAAACCAAAGGTGACTACAAAACTGGAAAGAAACCCAATACAAACAATAAAAGCTTGTTTTTTTTTATAGGCTATAAAAATTAAAATGAAAAAGATAATGTAAAGCGGAATCCAATATTCTTCTTGAGTTACTGCAATCCAAAAAGAATCAAAACGTTCAATCCCTAAACCATTTAAATAAATAAATAGTTCCCTATCCCATTCTTTTAATTGTTCAAACATTTACATGAATTAATTCTTCCTTTTAATAGAGCCGGTAATTTCTTCGATATCGTCTTTCACCTCTTCTACTTCTTTTTTGAAGTCTTCTCCTCCGGCATCTTGCATATGCTTTTCAGCACTATTGGTGATTTCATTTTTGATATCGTTGGTAGCGTCCTTTAATGTACGCATCCCTTTACCAAGCCCTCTTGCTATTTCAGGAATCTTATCGGCTCCAAAAACCATCACTAAAATGAACATAATAAAGGCTATTTCAGCGCCGCTAATGAATAATGGTAGTACTAACATAAAGCAAATATAGGCAGTAAAAATAGTATAAAAAAAGCTGACTCGTTAAAGTCAGCTTAAAAATTATTGTTTAAACCTTAGCTTAGTCCTTGGTTTGTTGTTCTTTGAATTTTTCAAACTCATTAGGCTTTTCTTCTTTTGGCCAAGCATTGTTTTCAGTATTTACATCGGCAGTTTCCATATCTGGATCTACAACTACACTTTCCAATACTTTATCAGTAGCCAATACACGACTTACTTCCTTATCGTTTCTTCTCCAAATTTGTGCTGGATAAGTTACTTTTTCTGAGGTACCATCTTTGTAGTTATAGGCTACAATTAATGGCATCACTAAACCTCCCGGCTTTTCAAAAGTCACTTGATAAAAATGCTTAGGAACTTTCATCTTTTTACGTTCCTGCTCGGTAAAATTATCCATCATATATTCTTTGAGCGTTGCTGCATTTTCTAATGGATCTTTTTTCTCTAAGTCTGCGTTATATTCTTCGCTAGCTCCTTCTACAACATAAACAGCTTGTACTTGACTTGGATCTTCAATACCATAATTGCTCAACACTTTTTTTCCTTCTTTGGTAGGTTGATCGGTGATGTAATAAGATTTTACATCTTTTACGCCCATATCTACATAATCGGTGGTGTAGAACCAACCTCTCCAATACCAATCTAAATCTATCCCGGAGGCGTCTTCCATGGTTCTAAAGAAATCTTCTGGAGTTGGGTGTTTAAACATCCATCTTTTTGCATAGGTAGCAAAAGCATAATCAAATAACTCTCTTCCCATAACCGTTTCCCGAAGAATATTTAAAGCAGTTGCAGGTTTTCCGTAAGCATTATTCCCTAATTGATATACGTTTTCAGGATTACTCATAATGGGAGCAATATATTCCTGATTTCCTTTCATATAACTGGTGATTTTAGTGGGTTCTCCTCGACGGGAAGGGTATTTATCCAAGGGCGCAATCGCTTCGGGATATTTTTCACCAAATTCTTGCTCAGCCATATATTCTACAAAACTGTTGAGGCCTTCGTCCATCCAACCCCATTGACGTTCATCACTATTCACAATCATCGGGAAAAAGTTGTGCCCTACTTCGTGAATAATTACACTAATCATTCCGAATTTAGTTCTATCGGTATACGAACCGTCCGGATTTGGTCTTCCGTAGTTCCAACAAATCATAGGATATTCCATTCCTTGGTTTTTAGCGTGTACCGAAATGGCTTTATGATAAGGATAGTCAAAGGTGTGGTCGCTATACGATTTTAAGGTATGTGCTACTGTTTTTGTAGAATAATCTTCCCAAAGTGGATTTCCTTCTTTTGGGTAAAGTGAAACGGCCATTACATTTTTACCGCCTACATCTACCGCTTGCATATCCCAAATATATTTTCTAGAAGTAGTAAAAGCAAAGTCTCTTACCATTTTTGCTTCAAACTCCCAAGTTTTGGTTTTATTGGAAAAACCTTTTTCGGCTTCCCTTGCTTCTTCTTCGGTTACGATAAATACGGGCTTATCAAAAGATTTCTTAGCCTGCTCGTAACGCTTCATCATTTTATCTGAAAATACTTTTTTTCTATTCTGAAGTTTTCCGGTTCCATCTAAAATATGATCGGCAGGAACGGTAATTTTTACATTATAATCACCAAAGGGTAAAGCGAATTCCCCACTTCCCCAAAATTGATAATTTTGCCATCCTTCCACATCATTATAAACCGCCATTCTTGGGAAGAACTGAGCAATCACATAATTGTAATTCCCATCTTCAGGAAAATACTCGTAACCTGAGCGACCTCTATTCACCACGTGATCGTTGATATTATACCACCATTTAATTGAAAATTCAAAATCGTCTCCCGGCTCTAACGTTTCGGGTAAATCTACTCTCATCATCGTTTGATTAATGATGTATTTTAAAGGTTTTCCGTCTTTGGAAACTTCTTGAATGTTGAAACCTCCATCAAAAGGTTCTTCTATATAATCTGACACAAAGCTGCTGGGCCGGTTAACAGGCTCTAGCTCTTTGCCATTTCTTAATGGCGATTTACTATCTTTTGCCCTTACATTTTGGTCTAATTGCACCCACAGGTATTCAAGCGGATCTGGAGAATTATTGGTATAGGTAATCGTTTCAAAACCGGAAAGCTTCTGGTTTTTATCATCCAAGGTAACTTCTATCTCATAATCTGCCGTATTTTGATAATAGGCAGGTCCCGGTGCTCCAGAAGCAGTTCTATATTGATTGGGCGTAGAAAATTCTTGGTAAAGCTGTCTAAACTTGTTTTGGTTTATGTGTCCTTCTTGAGGTTCACTTTTCTCTTGTTGTTCTTCTTGCGCAAATGCAGCTAAAGAGAAAACAGCCAATAGAAAAGTAAATAAGAATTTAGCTTTTTTCATTATATGTACTTGATTTTAGATTAATTAAAATTTCAGTTCTCCTTCAGGTTTATCTTTCATCAGCATCAAACTTTTAGTTTCATCTCCTTTTTTAAAATGAATTAAGTTCTTTTGCTCTTGGTATAAGTCGGTTAAAATAAGATTTGTTACGCTAACCTTATGAAAATCTTCCACCTGAGTGGCTTCAAAATAACAAATTATCAAATCGTCTTCATAGCGTTTTCCTATAAATTTTAAAGGAAGCGTTTTTTTGTTGATTTCAATTTTCAACTTGTCTTCAAAATATCGTTCAATATACAAATTTGTTTGTTCATTGTTTTTCCCACGGACTAATTCGATCGATTTATCATATCGGGTTTGCAATAATTTCTGAAAGTCATCTACAAAAATCCTACTTATCATCTGAAGGGATTTTTGTTCTTGGGCATATTCAATTTCAGTAATGCTCAGGTAATATTTATGGACCGATGTAAATGCGGAAAGGGAATAGATGAGACTAAATAAGACAATAATGCGTGTAAACTTCATTCTTCTCTACTTCTTAATTCTTTATAAGCTTTCGCTTTTTCTTTATAAAACTCTGAAAGTTTAAAAGTATTTTCTTTTTGGACTATTAATTCCCGAAATGGTTTAAAAGTCACACAATAATACAAGAAATCTTCTATCAAATCTTCATGAATATCTAGATCGATAACAAAAAACTCTAATGGACGGGAATTATAGGCTTTCACCATTAAATTCTTATCAATTTCATAATCGCGTTGCCGGTAAACCATTGCCAACCGTCCAGAAATAGCATTAATAATAGGATCTAAAGGAATAATACCACCTCCACTAGTAGTTGCGGTGTAAATTCGTCGTTGCGCAGTAGTAGGTTTGGGTTTAGTATTCACTGGTAAACCGTGTTCTTTAGGATCAAAAAAAGGAGAGGTTTCTATACGATTAGCATCTTTGTTTAAATCTCCCGATAAATCGATATCGCTAATCTTCACTTCTTCCAGTTCATTTACTAAAGGAAATAAATAAACTATATTCTTTTTCTGCTGAAGCATTGCTGAAGTCACCGTAATTTGATAAGGTTCATATTGAACCGAAGAAAAAATCACTTCGTCCCCTACTCCTGCGTCTATTACAAATTCGCCAGTAGAATTATTGGTAGTACCCAGTTCTTGAGTCAGGTTCACGATATTCACTTGGGTGAATGCAATGGAATCTGCGATAATTTTTCCTGAAAAGCGATCTTGAGCAAAGGAGGCTGCAGAAAAAAGCAGCAAAAGGATAGATATTGATTTTCTTGTTAATCCCATTCCTTAAAACTACGATAATCTTCTACTTTAGAAGTAAAAAATTCAATCACTTGCAGTTTAGCTTGTTGATGTACTAACTTTTCAAATCGTTCATCTTTCGCACAAAAATAAATGAAATCTTCCACGAATTCTTCAGGAATATGTAAGTCTTCAGTAAAAAAGGATTCCCGTACCATTTTTTTTGAATTTGCTACCACTAACTCAAAATCGGCAATAGCTTTCATTCGTTTCAACATATCCATTCTCCCAGACAGTATATCGATAACAGTAAAAATACCTCCAGTAGAAGCGGTGTATAATCTCCTATCTTCTACTGTCATAGGTTGAACGTTGGGGAAACCAAAAGAGGTAGAATTAAAAAAAGGCTTGGTTTTAATATTGGCAGCATCTTCTACCAAATTACCGGTTAAATCTATATTACTAATATTGACTTCTTCTAGTTCATTCACCAATCGAAACAAATAAATCTTATTATCTGTTTGCTGAAGAATGTCTAGAGTAACCGTAATTTGATAAGGTTCATATTGAACCGAGGAAAACATTATTTTGTCCCCTTCTTCAGCATCGATTATAAATTCACCTTTTGTATTATTGACCGTCCCAATTTTCTGGGTGAGGTTTACAATATTCACTTGCGTAAAACCAATGGAGTCTGCAATAATTTGTCCTTGAAATTGCTCTTGGCTAAATCCAAGAAAACCCATCAATAGGAATAAAAGAAGGTAAAAATGCTTCATAAGTAAAGTCTGTCTATTACATAAATAGACGTTACTTTATTTATTTTGTTGCATTTTATAAGCTTTACTTTTTTCAATTAAAAACTGAATCAAGGCAAGATCGTTTCCTCTTTTCAACATTTCTTTATGAAGGCCGTGCTCTTGTGCATAGAAAATAAATTCATTAATATTTTCTCTTTTTATATTTAGGTATTGGTTGAAAAAATCATCGTCGTAAACTTTTCTGATTTTGACATCAATATCTTCTTTAATCATATCTTTACTGGCATCCTTATCTCTTGAACTAAAGATCTCCCTAAAAATATTGGCAAAATTCAACCCGTTTTTCAAGTAACTTTTATCGATGGCATCATTATGAACTTTGGTTTTATCGTCAGGGCGTAATTCGTAATCATAAGTTTCCACTAATGCCAAACTCCCTCCATTTGGTGAATTAATGTCTTGTGTTTGAATTTTTTGCAAATCGACCTCTATATTTCCCGAAAGTCCATAAGGCCTAACCGTTACTTCTTCTAATTCTGTTACCGCTTCATTAATAGTAATATTAAGCTTTTTACTTTTCATTATATCTTCGGTAATCTCAACAGTAAAATCTTGGTATTGAATTCCTGAAAAGTAAAGTTTATCTCCTTCTGCCACCGCAATCAAAAATTCTCCGTAATTATCGGTAATCGTTCCTTTGGTAGTACTTAAGTTATATACATCTATAGAAGAAGCTTCATCATCAATAGGAACATTTATTTTTCCTTTAATAAGCATTCTACTACTCATCTGGGCGTGGAGAACAGTAGCTAAAAAAAAGATTGGCAAAAAGAGAAGTATTTTTTTCATTGTTAATTTTTTAGTTAAGTTACCAATAACTATCTTATAAAAAACCTAAAACGCGCGTAAACTTTTGTTAAAGCATGACTTTGCAATAAATTTACAAAAAAACTGACGATATGAACTGTATTATAGCCAGTACTTCTACTGTTCACGGTAGCAATTACTTAGCTTATTTAAAAGAAGCTTTAGAAGAATTATATAAAGATGTTTCTGAAATAATTTTTATTCCCTATGCACGTCCCGGCGGAATTTCACACGACGAATACACCCAAAAAGCTAAAGAAGGTTTAGCTTTTTTAAATAAGGAAGTAAAAGGACTGCACAAGTTTGAAGATCCTGCAGAAGCACTGCAGAGTGCTCAAGCACTTTTTACCGGTGGCGGAAATACTTTTTTATTGGTTTCGCAACTCTACAACCAAAAAGTATTAACACCCCTAAAAAAGGCTATTGAAAGCGGAACACCTTATTTAGGGACCAGTGCCGGAAGCAACATTTGCGGATTAACCATGGGAACCACCAATGATATGCCCATTGTTTACCCGCCAAGTTTTAAAACACTGGGAATTTTAGAATTTAATTTGAATCCGCATTACCTAGATCCCGACCCTACCTCTACCCACAAAGGAGAAACCCGTGAAACCAGGATTAAAGAATTCCACCATATGAATGCCATGCCGGTAGTTGGTCTAAGGGAAGGAAGCTGGTTACGAGTAAAAAATAACGACATTATTCTTGAAGGTGGATTAAATGCCAGGATCTTTGAAAAAGACGAAGAACCTTACGAAGTCGAAAACGGAACTTCTCTTAAAGATTTAGAATAATGGATTACCAAGCTATTTTAAATGTAATTGAAAAAGAACTGGAGCATTTTGATCCTGGCGGAAAGGTTCCTGATTACATTCCTGAACTGGCAAAAATACCTGCTAACAAATTTGGAATGCATTTGTATTGCCTTAATGGTGATGATTTTTGTTTTGGAGATCACGATGAGCGCTTTTCTATTCAGAGTATTTCCAAGGTCTTCACCTTGGCCTTAGCTAAAAAGCACGGCGGTAAGAAAATCTGGAAACGGGTAGATGTCGAGCCGTCCGGAGATCCGTTTAATTCTTTGCTACAATTGGAAAAAGAAAAGGGAATCCCCAGAAACCCATTTATCAATGCCGGTTCTTTAGTGATCGCTGATATTTTAATTTCTGAATTGGATAACCCCAAAGAACAGCTTCTCGAGTTTGTAAGGGAAATTAGTGATGACCCCAGTATTGAATATGATAAAAAAGTGGCTGCTTCTGAAAATGAACATGGGTATCGCAATATAGCACTCGTCAATTATATGAAAGCCTTGGGGAATATTGAGAATGATGCAGATGATATTTTAGACTTTTATTTTCACCAATGCTCCATTGCTATGTCTTGCCGACAATTGGCCAAAGCCTTTATTATTTTTGCCAACGAAGGAAAAACACTGAACACCAACAAGAAAGTTATTGGCGCGAATAGTGCCAAACGAATCAATGCCATTATGCAGACTTGTGGTTTTTATGACGAAGCCGGTGAATTTAGTTTTCGGGTCGGTTTACCCGGAAAAAGTGGTGTTGGCGGTGGAATTGTCGCCATACATCCGGGAGAATATTCCGTAGCGGTTTGGAGCCCTTTGTTAAATGAAAAAGGAAATTCAGAAAAAGGAATGAAAGCTTTAGAAGAACTTACTTCCTTAACCGGTTTATCAATTTTTTAAAAATTTCAAAAAAACTGATTTACTTGTATCTCGTTCAGCATAAACCTTCAATTAACAACTCACTCAACAACAACCTGTTAAAAACAAAAAAATCCTATCAATAAATATCGATAGGATTTCTAGAGCGGGAGACCAGGTTCGAACTGGCGACATTCAGCTTGGAAGGCTGACGCTCTACCAACTGAGCTACTCCCGCAATCGATGGCAAATATATCAAAAGCTTTATATTTTCACCAAATAAAATTTCAAAAAATTTGAGGTGACTTTTATGAAAATAATTCTATTTTTAAACAAATAAAAAATTGTAACCATGAGCAACAAGCCAGGAAAGTCTCAAGACCTGATTGACCATAAATTTTTAGAGGACCGTAAAGTATTTCTTTGGGGACAAGTAGACGATAAATCTGCTAAACATATTGTTGAGCGATTAATGTACCTAGATTCGCTAGGTAAAGAAGATATCCAGTTTTTCATTAATAGCCCGGGAGGCTATGTTACTTCAGGATTTTCTATTTATGATACTATGCTATCGCTTTCGTGCGATGTTTCTACCATTTGTACCGGATTAGCCGCTTCAATGGGTTCTATTTTACTTTCAGCAGGAACCAAAGGCAAACGTTTAATTATGCCACATGCCAAAGTAATGATTCATCAACCCAGCGGTGGAGCCAGAGGTCAAGCTTCAAATATTGAAATTCAGGCACAAGAGATTTTAAAAACCAAAGAGTTAAGTGCACAGATATTAGCCGATAATTGCGGACAGGATTTTGAAAAAGTGATGAAAGACTTCAACAGGGATTATTGGATGAACGCTGAAGAATCTCTTGACTACGGAATTGTAGACAAACAATATTCAAAATAAAAAATCATGAACCACGAAATCTTACATAAAGAAAATCTCACCAACGGGATGTTTTACATGCAAGACGATGAAGGTATTGTTTGTGAACTTACTTATGTAAAAAAAGAAAAGGTACTGGTGATCGACCATACCCAAACCAGAAAATCCTTAGAAGGAAATGGTTTGGCGAGTAAATTACTAGATCACACCGTAAATTACGCTCGGGAAAAAGATTTTAAGATAGACCCACTTTGTCCTTTTGCCGAAGTGAAATTTGACGAAAACGAAGATTACCAAGACGTAAAAGTATAATTCATTGAAAATACATATTAAAGAAGTCAACGTTGAAACTATTCTTCCCGTTAGGCAAGCTGTTTTAAGAAACGGCAAACCGCGGGAAGAATGTTTTTTTGAAGGAGATCATGCTGAAGAAACCATTCATCTTGCTTTGTACATAGATGAAGAGATTCAAGCTATAGCCACTATTCTAAAAGATAAAAGCGAAAAATTAAAAAGTAATAACCAGTTCCGCTTAAGAGGAATGGCTGTTATTCCGGAAGCTCAGGGAAAAGGCTTAGGTAAACATTTATTAGTATATGCCGAAGATTTAATCCATCAAAATCCACCCGCTATTTTATGGTTTTATGCCAGAAAAAGTGCTGTGAAATTCTATCAAAAAAATAATTTTGAAGTTTTTGGAAAGGAATTTGAGATTCCCACGGTAGGCCCACATTTTTTGATGTTTAAAAATTATGAATAGACGAAACTTTCTCCATTTATCTTTACTTTCTTCAGCAGCTGGTTTACTTCCATTCAATTCATTTTCATTTTTGAACTCTGCAGAAATTTCTACGGAAGAATTATTGGGCAAAGGTTCGCCTAGCTTATATGGTTCCGGTTATCAGATAAGAAAAGAAGCATACAGAGCCTTCTTAAAAATGCAAAAAGCGGCACAAACCGATGGGATTGCTATTCAAATAGTTTCCAGTTACCGAAGTTTCGATCATCAAAAAAACATTTGGAACAATAAATTTAAACGCTTTACACAACAAGGTTTATCACCTGTAGAAGCCATTGAGAAAATTGTAGAATATTCTACCATTCCGGGAACCTCTAGGCATCATTGGGGAACCGATATCGATATTATTGATGCTAACCCTAAAGCGCCTTCTTCCTTACTTCAGCCTAAAAATTATTACAATAAGGGTGTTTACACTCCACTTCGTGAATGGATGGATAAAAATTCAAAAAAATTCGATTTTTACCTGGTTTACACAAACGATAAAAGCAGGAAAGGTTTTAAACACGAACCTTGGCATTTTTCGTATTCGCCACTTTCCATTCCATACCTTAAAAAATACAGGAAATTAGACATCGATAAAGTACTCAAAGAAGATTCTGAAATTCGCGGCAATCAAAACTTTTCAGATACTTTTATCAAGAATTACGTAAACGAAAACGTTTTAGATATTAACCACTCTCTTTTAAGCTAAAATAAACGTTGTATGGCGGATAATTTTAGGAAAATATTATAAATTAGCGTTTTTTAAGTTTTTACCTTTACCCCAAACTTTACTTGATGTCAAAAAAAACAATTTTATTGATTTTAGACGGATGGGGGCTTACTCAAAACCCTGATGCATCTGCGATAGAAAAAGCAAACACTCCAAATTTCGACAAGCTTTACAAAGAATACCCTCATGCCCAGCTTCGTACCGACGGTATGAACGTGGGGTTACCTGAAGGTCAAATGGGAAATAGCGAAGTTGGCCATATGAATTTAGGAGCTGGTAGGGTTGTTTATCAAGATCTAGCCAAAATTAATATGGCAGTAGATAATGACACGTTGAAGGATGAGGCTGTTTTAAAAGAAGCTTTTGATTATGCCAAAACTAATGACAAAGCGGTTCACTTTTTAGGATTATTAAGTGATGGTGGGGTGCATTCTCACATTAAACACCTAAAAGGTTTAGTAAGTGCGGCCCACGACTCGGGAGTAAAAAACAAATACGTTCATGCGTTTACAGACGGTCGTGATGTAGATCCAAAATCTGGAAAAGGATTTATTGAAGACTTGCTACCTACGTTAAAAGAAAACGATGCAAAACTAGCTTCAATAATAGGCAGGTATTATGCTATGGATCGTGATAAACGTTGGGAAAGAACCAAAAAAGCTTATGATTTAATTGTTAAAGGCGAAGGGGAAGTAAGCACTGATAATCCTTTAGAAGCTATCCAAAATAGTTATGACAACGAGGTGACTGATGAATTCATCAAACCTATTGTAATTACTGAAAATGATAAACCTGTAACTAAACTTCAAAAAGGAGATGTAGTTATTTTCTTTAATTTCAGAACCGACAGAGGAAGACAACTTACACAGGCATTATCTCAAGAAGATTTTACCGATTACGATATGCATAAATTGAAATTGTATTTCGTAACTATGACTACTTATGATGAGTCATTTCAAAATATAAATGTAGTTTACAAAAAAGACAACATCAAAGCTACCTTAGGAGAAGCTTTAGAATATGCGGGTAAAACCCAGCTAAGAGCTGCCGAAACGGAAAAATACCCACACGTTACTTTTTTCTTTTCTGGAGGAAGAGAAAAACCATTCAAAGGAGAAGATCGTATATTAGTAAACTCACCGAAGGTTGCTACTTACGATTTACAACCGGAAATGAGTGCTTATGAGCTTACTGATAAGCTAGAAAAAGAAATCAAAAAAGCCTCTATAGATTTTTTCTGTATCAATTTTGCCAATCCAGATATGGTAGGCCATACAGGAGATTTTGATGCAGCTGTAAAAGCATGTGAAACCGTAGACGAATGTTTAGGCAAGGTTTATGAAGCTGCTAAAGAAAATTATAATATGATTATTCTTGCAGATCACGGAAATAGTGAAAAAATGGTTAATGAAGACGGAAGTGCCAATACCGCTCATACCACTAATCCTGTTCCGGTTATTTTGGTAAGTAAAGATAAAAAGGAAATTAATGATGGTATCTTAGGAGACGTTGCCCCAACTATCCTTGAACTAATGGAAATTGACCAACCTGAATTAATGACACAAAAATCTATTATAAAATAATGAAAATCAATAACCTAAAATCAATAAAGTTTAGTTTTTTACTATTTTTTTTAGTAAATTTATATACTCTTGCACAAGAAAAGAATCCTACTGCAGATAAAAACCATACAGGTCTTATCACTCAAGAAGACTTTAGAACAGGTTCTACTGCAGATTGGTTCATAAAAGCTTATGATGCTTACAAACCAAAGAAAAAGGTTTTAAAAGAAATAAAAAAGCCTATCAAAAAATACCATATAAAGGTTTTTATGGGAACATGGTGTCCCGATAGCAGAAGAGAAGTACCTAAACTTTTAAAGCTTTTAGATGATGTAAACTTTAAAGAAAAAAATCTGGAGATTTACTCGATGGATCGATCTAAATCTACAGAGAATGATTATGAAGAAGGATTAGATATTCAACGTGTACCAACAATTATTTTTTTCGACAAAAATGGGAAAGAAGTAAATAGATTTGTTGAATTTCCTCAGAAAACTTTAGAAAAAGATATTTTAAAGATTGTTACCGAACAACCTTACAAAAACGTTTACGCAGAATAAAATAAAGTTGAATGATAAGTAATAAGTCTTTAACCATAGCAGTAGATTTTGACGGCACGATTGTAGAAGACGCATATCCTAGTATAGGAGAACCTAAAATCTTTGCATTTGAAACGCTTAAAAAATTAGAAAATGAAGGTCATCGATTAATATTGTGGACATACAGACATGGCGAGAGATTAGACGCTGCTGTAGATTTCTGCAGAGAAAGAGGAATCAAATTTTATGCGGTCAATCAAAGTTTTCCTGAAGAAGAATTTGACCCTAAATACAGTCGAAAGATTAATGCAGATATTTTTATAGATGACAGAAATGTAGGAGGTTTTTATGGATGGGGAGAAATTTACCAAGAACTCACCAATACCAAACCCAATATCCCGGAACAAAAAAAGAATAAGGGATTGTTCTCATTTCTTAAAAAAAGTAGTTAATGATCATTACCAAGAATAAAGAAGAATTAGAATTAATGCGCGAAAGCGCCCAAATAGTATCAAGAACATTAGGGATTATAGCAAAAGAAATAAAACCGGGAGTTACCACTCTTCAGTTAGACAAAATAGCTGAAGAATACATAAGATCACAAGATGCTATACCCGGGTTTTTAGGATTATATGATTTTCCTAATACTTTATGCGTAAGTCCAAATGCTCAAGTAGTTCACGGCATACCTAATGATAAACCCTTAGAGGAAGGCGATATCATTTCGGTAGATTGTGGAGCTGTAAAAAATGGCTTTTATGGTGATCACGCCTACACTTTTGAAGTAGGTGAAGTCGCCCCAGAAATAAAACAGCTTTTAAAAGTGACCAAAGAATCACTTTATATTGGCATAAAAGAATTTAAACTTGGTAACCGTGTTGGCGATGTAGGCTATGCTATACAAAAGCACGCTGAAGATCACGGTTACGGAGTAGTAAGAGAATTGGTAGGTCACGGTCTAGGTACTAAAATGCACGAAGACCCAGAAATGCCAAACTATGGCCGTAGAGGCCGAGGTAAGAAATTTATTGAAGGTATGGCAGTAGCCATTGAACCCATGATAAATCTAGGAACGAAACGCATCAAGCAACTTCGTGATGGCTGGACTATCCTAACTGCAGACGGAAAGCCCAGTGCACATTTTGAACATGATGTGGCCCTGGTAGACGGTAACCCCCAATTACTATCTACCTTTGATTATATTTATGAATCATTGGGAATTAAAAGCGAAGAAGAAGATGAATTTAGACAAACTTGAATCTTTTTACCGCGACAACAACTTAGTTGAAGAGTGGCGGTATTATTACGAAGACGACTGGGAAGAAGGTTATGAAATAGCCATTTCCAGTAAAGGCAGAATCATGAATTTTGTGAAGAGCAAAAATGGTGTCGTCCTTAAAGGAAGTGCCATTAACGGTTACAAGGTTTTTAATACAAAATTAAAAAACGGTAAACGTAAAAACTTTTATGTACACAAAATTCAAGCAATTGCATTTTTAGACAAGCCGGAAGATGGCCTGTTTGTTATCCATAAAAATTATGATAAATTGGATAACAACCTTAGTAATCTTGCTTGGGTAAACCGCAAAGAGTGGGAATCTCATCAAGATCACAACCCCAAAGTAATTGCTAAAAGACAAAGTAAACGTAGAACTTACACTAAACTAACTTTAGGTGAAGCTACCATCTTAAAAAGAAAACTTCTGGACCCCAACAGAAGAACAAGATTGAAAGTGTTAGCCAAACAGTTTGGTGTTTCAGAAATGCAGTTACACCGTATTAAAACCGGTGAAAACTGGGGAGACATAAAAGTATAACATGTTTAAAAAGGCTTTTAAAAGTATATTAAATTCCGTTCCTAGACCTATACTTATAAAGCTAAGTTATTTAGTAAAGCCTTTTTTAGCAATTGCCCTTAAAGGCAATAGATATACCGATCCGATAGATGGTAGAAGTTTTTCAAAATTCCTTCCTTATGGATATGAAAATCAGCGAGAAAACGTTCTTTCGCCTTCTACCCTCTCTTTGGAGCGGCATAGACTTTTATGGCTTTATTTAAAAAATGAAACCGATTTTTTTACCGTACCCCACAAAATGCTTCACTTTGCACCTGAGCAAGCTTTTTACAAACGGTTTAAAAAATTAAAGAATTTAGATTACACTACTACTGATTTAAATTCTCCTTTAGCAGATGTAAAAGCAGATATCTGCAATTTACCTTTTGAAGATAACAGCTATGATGTAATCTTTTGTAATCATGTGTTAGAACATATTCCTGATGATGATAAAGCCATGGAAGAGCTCTATCGCATTTTAAAGCCTAATGGAATGGCTATTTTACAGATTCCACAGGATTTAAATCGGGAAAAAACCTTTGAAGATAATAGCATTACCGACAGCAAAGAACGTGCAAGAATTTTTGGACAATATGATCATGTTAGAATCTATGGCAGAGATTATTTTGAAAAGCTTCGCAGTAAAGGTTTTATTGTAAAGGAAGTGGATTACACCCATCAACTCTCAAAAACAGAAGTTGATAAATACCGATTAGCAAAAGGCGAAATTTTACCGATTTGTTTTAAATCGAATAATTAATTTTGCAATACTTTTTGAAAACCTTTGGTAGCATAAGTTTTTACTTCTCCATTTTCATCATAAATCAAAAAAGCATCAACCGAAGGGAGTTGTTCTAAAGTTTCTTTACTTTTTTCAAGTCCCATAGCCATAAATGCTGTTGCATAACCATCGGCTAAGGCACAATTTTCAGCTAACACAGATGCACTCAATAAATTACTTTTACTTGCCAATCCAGTATTGGGATTAATGGTATGTACGTATTTTTTTCCGGTAACTGAATCTACTCGGAATTTTCTGTAATTACCAGAGGTAGCCATTGCCCTGTCGTTTAAAGTAAGAACAGAAGTTATAGTCCTTTGAGCTTCCGTTTGGTTAGGATCGTCAATCCCTACTCGCCAAGGTTTGTTTTTATCAAGATTTACGCCTTTTGCACTTAATTCACCACCTACTTCCACTAAGTAGTTTTTAGCTCCGTGTAGCTCTAAATATTTAGCAATTCTATCAACTGCATAACCTTTACCTATGGCATTAAATTCGAGATAAACACCAGGATTCATTTTTACTAGTTTCCCTTCTTCAGTTATGCTTACCTTTTCAATTCCCACAAATTGCAATAAAGAATCAATAGTAGTGGAGTCTAGTTGAACTTTAAGGTTTTCTGAACCAAAGCCATAAGCATTCACCAAATTGCCGACAGTAGGCTCAAAATACCCCTTAGTGTTGTGATGAATTTCCTTTGAAAGCTGAAAAGTTTCCTTAAACATTTTATCGACCACTATACTGCTATCCCCTTTATTAATTCTGGAAATATCCGACTGTGGCATGTAGGTACTCATAGATTGATTAACAGCATAAAAAACAGAATCGATCCCTTTTTCTACATCAAACTTTTCATCTGAATAATATTTAATATGATAAGTAGTACCGATGGCATTCCCCTCCGTATAACTCAATGAAGGACTATTATTGCATGAAGTAAAGACTATTACTAAGAGAAGTATTAAATTAAATTTCTTGTAATCCATTATAATTTACTACGTATTGAGAATCTTTAGTTAAAGGTTTTTCATAATCTTCTGAATGGGCTAAGCCCACCCCTGCATAAAAAGTACGGGCGTTAAATTTATTAGCGTGTTCTTTTATAGTTTCCATAAAAACAACATCATACTCAACAGGATTGTCAGGATAAGAAATAGCACGCACAATAACAAAGTGTAGTTTTTTATTCTTTAAGGCTACAAATTGAGGATTTCTTTTTAATTGACTATTTACACCTAGAAATTCATAACCTTGTTTCTGGAGATCTTCTCCCACTACATTCATCGCCAGGTTATGTAAGTCTTGCTCAGATAATTCATTCATAACTCAAAGATAAGTTATTAAAAAGAAAAAGTCCGATATAAGGTTATCGGACTTTTATTATTCTTAAAGAGGAAGGTTTTATCCTCCGAAATCATCGAATCTGATATTTTCATCAGGAATACCAAAATCTTCTCCCATTTTTTGAACCGCTTTATTCATTAACGGTGGTCCACAGAAATATAATTCTATTTCTTCCGGCTCGTCATGTTTACTAAGGTATTCATCGATCACAGCATTGTGAACAAACCCTAAGAACCCATCACCTTCACTATTTATATCTTCTTTTACTTTCCAATTATCTTCTTCTAAAGGTTCAGATAGAACGATATAGAATTTAAAATTTTCAAATTCTCTTTCTAGTTCTCTAAAATGTTCTAAATAAAATAATTCTCTTTTAGAACGACCTCCGTACCAATAGGTTACTTTTCTACCCGTTTTTAAGGTTTTAAATAAGTGATATAAGTGAGAACGCATAGGGGCCATTCCTGCACCACCACCTACGTATAACATTTCAGCTTCACTTTCGTTAATGAAGAATTCCCCATAAGGACCGGATATAATTACTTTATCTCCTTTCTTTCTAGAGAAAATATAAGAAGAAGCTATCCCTGGATTCACATCCATCCAACCGCCTTTTGCACGATCGAAAGGAGGAGTTGCAATACGAACATTAAGCATCACTTCACGTCCTTCAGCAGGATAAGAAGCCATAGAATAAGCTCTTTCTACTGTCTCTGGATTTTTCATCACTAAAGGCCAAAGCTTAAAGTTATCCCACTCTTTTTGGAATTTATCTGGCTCTCCTGGATGTTCTTCCGGGTGAGCAGTAATATCCATATCTTCAAACTTCACCTCACATTTAGGAACTTCAATCTGAATATAACCTCCAGCTTTGTAGTCCATATCTTCAGGAATTTCAACTACAAATTCCTTGATAAAAGAAGCAACATTCCAGTTTCTCACTACGGTTGCTTCCCATTTTTTAATACCAAATACCTCTTCAGGGATTTGAATATCCATATCTTGTTTTACTTTCACCTGACATCCAAGACGCCAACCTTCAGCAATCTCTTTTCTGGTAAAGTGTGGCTCTTCGGTAGGCAGAATTGCTCCTCCACCTTCTTTAACGATACACTTACACTGAATACAAGTACCACCACCACCACAGGCAGACGGTAAAAAAAGTTTATTATCCCCTAGTGTAGATAACAAAGTTCCCCCGGAACCTACTTCTATATCTTTTTCTCCGTTGACATTGATTTTTACAGGACCAGAAGGAATAAGTTTTGCTTTAGCTCCTAAAAGTACACTTACCAATAAAAGTATTAATGCTAAAAATACAATTACACTTGCAATTATTACTGTCATAATGCTTTGTTTTCTACTATAATTTAATTCCCATAAAACTCATAAAACCTATCGCCATTAATCCGGTAATAATAAATGTTATTCCCAAACCTTTTAATGGGGCAGGTACGTTTGAGTACGCAATTTTTTCTCTAATAGCTGCAATCGCTAAGATAGCTAAGAACCAGCCTATACCACTACCAAAACCATAGGTTACAGCTGCTCCAACATTATCAAAATTCTTTTGCTGCATAAATAAAGAACCTCCTAATATCGCACAGTTTACCGCGATAAGTGGTAAGAAAATACCTAACGCTCCGTATAATGCAGGTGCAAATTTTTCAACAATCATTTCTACTAACTGAACCATCGATGCAATTACCGCAATAAACATGATGAAACTTAAGAAACTTAAATCTACATCTGCATAAGCAGGGTCTATCCATTGTAACGCTCCAGGTCTTAATAAATATTGATCCATCCAGAAGTTGATAGGTACTGTAACAGTAAGTACGAAGATTACCGCTGCTCCTAAACCAACTGCAGTTTTTACGTTTTTTGAAACTGCCAAGTAAGAACACATCCCTAAGAAGTATGCGAAAATCATATTTTCGATGAAGATACTTCTAACAAATAAATTTAAATACTCTTGCATAATCTATAATTTTAAGCAGTTTCTATGCTTCTTCTATTAATTTTCTATTTCTTGAACGTTGTACCCAAATAATGATCCCAACGATAATTAAAGCCATAGGCGCCAATAACATTAACCCGTTATTTTCGTAACCAAAAGCATATAGTCCTGTTGATTCAGCTAAAGTTGCTCCTTTATGACCTAATACTTCAAAACCGAACAATTTACCAGAACCTAGAAGTTCACGGAAAAACGCCACGATAATTAAAATTAATCCATATCCGGCTGCATTACCAATACCATCTAAAAACGATTTATAAACTCCGTTACCCAATGCAAATGCTTCTAAACGCCCCATCACGATACAGTTGGTAATAATTAAACCAACGAATACAGATAGCTGTTTACTAACATCGTAAGCATAGGCTTTAAGCACTTGATCTACTAAAATTACCAATGCAGCAACGACTACTAACTGAACAATAATCCTAATTCGGCTAGGAATAAGATTACGCATTAATGAGATAATCATGTTACTAAATGCCATTACAACCATTACCGCCAAAGACATCACAATAGCAGCTTGCAATTGCACGGTAATCGCTAATGCCGAACAGATACCTAATACCTGAACAGTAATTGGGTTATCATCATTTAATGGATCTGACAATAACTTCATGTTTTGTTTAGACAAGAAGCTTTCTTTTTCTTCTGAACTAGAAAGGAAAAAGATTAATTCTTTTTTCTTGGCTTCTTTTTCTGAAACCTCTGTGTTTTTACTATTTTCTTTAGCCATAAAAATTTTATTTTACTGCTACTTTCATATCAGTTTTACTCTTAAAATAAGGAAGGTAATGCTTTAACCTTTCAGAAATCATTCTAGTCACACCGTCACCAGTAATGGTTGCTCCTGAAATTGCATCTACTTCATTATCGTCTTTATTGCTTCCTCCTCCATAGCCTTTCACTACAGAAACACCTACTAAGTTACCAGCACTATCAAAGATTTTTTCATCTTCAAAACGTTGCTGAAACCAGGCTTTAGTAATTTCACCTCCAAGTCCGGTAGTTTCCCCCTTGTGATCAAAAACAACACCTTTTATGGTATTTACATCATTTTTTAAAGCAATATATCCCCAAATTGCATCCCACAGACCTGTACCTCTTAAAGGAATAATATAATATTCTTCGCCTTTTACATCAGCTATATATAATGGGAATGCCTGTTCTGTATCTGCCTTATTTAATTCTTTAGAAAGATCTACCTGGAAAGCCTTCTCGCCTTCAAACTTCACCTTTCCTTTTGAATCTAAAGCTAATTCCTTAATGATATATTTATCGAAATTTTCTTTTGCCTGAGAACGTTCTACATCTATACCTACAGTATGTAAAATATTCTGCATTTTCTCTTGTCGAACATTTTCATTTTGTATCGGCTGTAAGGAAGTAGCAGTGAATGCCAGTACAGAAGCCACCACGATTACCATTATTACCGCAAAAATGAAAGTATATGCGTTACTATTTCTATTCATGAGTATACTTTTAAGCTGTTTTTACTTGTGCTTTAACTCTTTTCTTACGTTTCTTCACATTAGACTCTATCACAAAATGATCGATGGTCGGTGCGAATACGTTCATTAACAAGATGGCCAACATGATTCCTTCCGGATAAGCTGGGTTAAACACCCGAATCATTACCGCGAAAAGACCTATCAAGAAACCATAAATCCATTTCCCTTTAAAGGTTTGCGCTGCAGAAACAGGATCTGTTGCCATAAACACCACTCCAAAAGCAAGACCACCAACAATTAAGTGATTATACCAAGGGAAATTCATTAAATCGTTATCTGGAAAATAAGCTCCTCCAAGCCAGTTAAAAATCAACGCCATACAAGCAGCTCCTATAAAACCACTAAATATAATTCTCCAACTTCCAACTTTGGTTAAAATCAACAACAAAGCTCCGGCAAGAATACAGATAGTAGAAGTTTCTGAAATGGAACCTGGTATTAATCCCGAGAACATATCCATAGAAGTATAAGGAACATCTGTTCCAGCCGCTAATTTACCTAAAATTGTTTCACCAGAGACACCATCGATTACACCTGCTTCACTTACCCAAACGGTATTACCAGACATATAGGTAGGATAAGCAAAAAAGGCAAAAGCCCTCGCAGTTAAAGCGGGATTTAAAATATTCATCCCGGTACCTCCAAATGCTTCTTTACCAATCACTACAGCAAATACTACTGAAACCGCTACCATCCATAACGGAATACCAATAGGCATAATCATTGGGATAAGTAAACCGGTCACTAAATAACCTTCGTTTACTTCGTGCCCCCGCATAATAGCAAATGCAAATTCAATTCCTAAACCTACAGCGTAAGAAACCACAATCATAGGTAAAAACTTTGTAGCTCCGTAACCTATAGCTTCCCAAAAACCAACTTCACCTTGAATTTGATGTAAATATTGGTAACCTGTATTCCACATTCCAAATATTAAGGCAGGAACCAAAGCAAGTACCACTGTTATCATGACACGCTTTAAATCTACCGCATCTCTAACGTGAGCACCTTTTTTAGTTGTATGATTAGGTACAAATAAAAATGTATCTAATGCATTGATCGCAGGTGCAAACTTTTCGTATTTATTTCCTTTAGAAAATGGCTCTTTAATTTTATCGAGCCTTTGACGTATCCACTTCATATATGATGATCCTTTTATCCTACTTCAGTAATCATTAAATCTAAACCAAGACGAATTATTTCTTGCGCCTCAATTTTAGAGGTATTCACATAATCTACCAATGCAAAATCTTCCGGTATTACTTCGTAAATCCCAAGATTTTCCATTTTTTCAATATTCCCGGTCATACAAGCTTTTAACAATTGCATCGGATAAATATTTAAAGGCATAACCTCTTCCATCTCCCCTGTCACCACTAAAGCTCTTTCTTCACCGTTTAAATTGGTATTTACATCATACTTCTTTTTAGGCAACATCCAAGAAAGTGAAGTTTTAGACATGGAATGAATACCATTATAAGTAAATGGCAACCAACCAAATATCCTATAGTTATTCCCTTCTGGGATTACGGTAAGCGTATTATCGTAAAAACCTAAATAATGATGCTCTTTGGTTAGTTTAATCCCGGTTAACATATCACCAGAAATTACACGGCTTTCATTCTCATTAAAACCGCCCACTAAATCTGTTGCATCAGCACCAATATAAGTTCTAAAATATTTCCTGTCTTTTGCATCGGCACCAACAACAGCTATTGTTCTTTTGGCATCAAATTTACCAGTCAAAAACAATCTCCCGATAATCGCTACATCTTCCGGACCTACAGTCCATACACGATCCCCCATATTCATAGGTTCTGTTTCACTAACGTGAACACCTACATTTCCGGCGGGATGCGGACCTGAAACATTTAAAATTTCAGCCCCTTTTATATCTTTAAAATTAGAAGATTTATTATTTACCGCTGCATAAACTTTCCCGTCAGTTAGTTTTTTCAAGACATCAATCCCTGCTTGAAACTCTTCTTTTTGATCTTGTAAAAAGAAATCAGGATCTGCCGCAAGTGGTGCTGTATTATAGGTTGAAACATAAATAGCCTTCGGAGTATCTTCAGAGTTAGCAACAACATCATAAGGACGCTGTTTTATAAAAGCTCCACAACCACTTTCAAAAACCCTATTCTTAACTACTTTCGCATCAGCCGAAGCAATATCTATACGATCATATTCTTTATAAGAATTGGTTTGATCTGCTTGAATCACAACCTCCAACACACGGCGCTTAGCACCTCTAACTACTTCTTTGACCTCACCACTAACAGGAGAAACAAATTTTAATTCTTTATTATATTTAGAAAAGAAAATCTCTTCACCCGCTAAAACTTTAGCTCCTTCTTTTAAAGTAAGTTTGGGAACAACTGAGTGAAAATCCGGTGGTTTAATAGCAAAGGTCTTCGATCGTGGGGCATCTACAAGGGTTTTTTCCGCTTCCCCCTTGAACCGCAAATCAAGACCTTTCTTAACTTTAATGTCTTTTGACATAATTCTGTTATCAGTTAATATTCGCGGTCGCAAATTTAGTAATTAAATACCTTATGTGATAAACTTGTCAATTGGAACTTAGTTAATTCTAATAATTTATAATTATTCTAAATAATGCTTTTTCATTTTTAGAATAATAAGCCTTTGAAAAAACTTTTTAATTATATTTAAACCCAAATTCATCAAGTATTTTTTTATGAAAAATATAATTATTTTCATCTTCAGCATCGTTATTTCTAATTCCTTATTTTCACAAGTATTAGAAACCACTCCCCCTCCTTACATTAAAACAGTTCAGTTTTTTGGAAGTACAGAATTTCCTGGAACCCCAATTGTAAAACTCGGTGACCCCATCACCATTAGTTTTGATGATTTAATTGGAGATGAAGCCGATTACTACTATACGATTGAACATTACGATTTTGACTGGACGCCTTCCAATTTAGCTAAAAACGAATATATGGAAGGCTTTGATGATATGCGCATTCTTACTTATTTGAATTCGTACAACACACTTCAAATGTATTCCCATTATACACTAAGCATTCCTAATCGAAATACACGAAGATTAAAAAAGAGTGGGAATTATATGCTAAAAGTATTCAACAGCGATAAAGAATTAGTTTTTTCCAGAAAATTTATGGTCTACGAAGACATCGCCATTGTAAAGGTTGAAATAAGAAGATCCAGGGATTTAAAATACATCGACGAAAAACAAGTCGTTTATTTTTCCATCGATGGTTCCGATAGGATAATTTTTAAAAATCCTGATCAGAATTTAAAAACCCTGATCATCCAAAACAACAACCTTAAAAATTCTATTTACAACTTAAAGCCTCAATATTCATTAGGAAATGAATTTATTTACCGCTATGATCAAGAAGCTTCTTTTTGGGGCGGAAATGAATACCTGGAATTTGACAATAAAGATGTAAGAGCAGCCAATATGAATATTAGAACTATTGAACTAAAGGATATTTACAATACCTATTTATTTACCGATAAAAATCGTTCCTATTCTCCATACACTTACGATCCCGATATTAACGGAAATTTCAGAGTAAATACCATTCAAGGAGAAGACCCTACGATTGAAGCAGAATATACTTGGGTTCATTTTTCCTTAGCCAATTATGAAAATTTAAATGGTGGTGAAATTCATATTTTCGGGAATTTCAATAATTTCAACTTAGACGATTCTACCAAATTAACCTACAACCCAAAAACAGAACGCTACGAAGGAAAACGACTTTTCAAACAAGGGTTCTACAACTACAAGTATGTATTACTGAATCCTGACGGAACCATCAACGAAGGTTTTAACAGCGGTAATTTTGATGAAACCGAAAATCAATACACCATTTTAGCTTACTACAGGGATATAGGCGGACGCTATGACAGGATAATTGGCGTAGGGAGTGCCAGCAGCAGGAATATTAGCAACTAAAACTATGGAAAACTCCAGATTTAGTAGGGAATATAGAAGCAAGCAATGCTTAAATTGTGGAACTCCTTTAGATCTGGAAGATCGTTATTGCCACTATTGCGGACAGTTGAACTCCAACAAGAAGTTAAGTTTTCGAGACTTTTTTAATGAATTCTTCGGAAGTCTATTCTCTTACGATTCTAGATTATACCGCACATTAAACACCCTTATTTTTAAACCAGGAAAAATTTCTTCAGAATACATTCAAGGGAAACGAACGAAATACGCCAATCCATTTCGGTTTTACCTGAGTATTTCTATTATATTTTTCCTCCTTTATGGACTTTCCTCTCAACTTAATTTTGATGATGAGAATGATATAGCCATTACGAATATTGAAAACAAGGATGGAGAAAGGGATTATTCTGACATAAAACTTCTTTCAGAAAATAAATTAGATTCTCTAGGGTTTTTAGACAAATCTGTAGCCAAGGTAGAAATCTATATGGCTTACCAACATAGCCACCACCAAGAATCTACCTCAAAAGCTTTACAGAACTTAGAACACCACTCAACTTTTTACAATAAATGGCTATACAAACGGGCAATAGCAGCTGAAAACGTTATCGAGAATCCATACAATTTTACGCTTTACGCAATAGGCAAACTACCTTTTGTCATTTTCTTTTTCATCCCTATCTTCACTTTAATTCTTTGGCTCACCTACGGACGCACCAATTACTCTTACATGGAACATCTGGTGTTTGCATTTCACTCGCAAACCATGTTGTTTTTCTTAATGAATATTGGGCTCATTTTTAAATGGACAACCGGATCAAACCTCGCAACTAACTTATTACTTATTGGTTATACCATTTATCTGTTTCAAGCCCTGAGAAAATTTTATAAGCAATCAATCGTAAAAACCTTTATCAAATTCGTGTTTTTAAATGTTATATTTGTTATATTAGCCATCACAACAACAGGTCTTGCTGTTTTAGCATCCTTTGCAGTATATTAATATGATTCAACAGGTAACAAGAGGTATTAAAATTTCAGTAAAAACTAGTTTTCAAGGCACTTTCTTGAAAAACTACCAAATGCATTTTGCCTTTAGTTATGAAATTACTATTGAAAACCAAAGCAATGATTCTGTTCAATTAAATTCCCGTTTCTGGAAGATCAAGGACTCTTTAAACAAGACCACTACCGTTTCTGGCGAGGGCGTTATTGGCAAAAAACCGGTATTGAAACCCGGTGAATCCCATACTTACTCTAGTGGTTGCAGCTTAAGTTCTCCTTTTGGAGCAATGAGCGGACATTATAACATGATTAATTTCACCAGCACCCGAAAGTTTAAAGTGAGTATTCCTTCTTTTAAGTTAAGTGCTCCTTTTGCATTGAACTAAAGTTTAGCTTCATGAATCTCCTGATTCAATAAATCTTTATACTTCATTTTTAAATTCTTAGCTTTTTGATGAATTTGGGTAATACTCGTTGTTTTCAATAATCCACGGTCAATTATAAATCCATTAGTTGGATCGTCTTTTCCGGCATTATGATGAAATTGCCATACCTCTTCTGAAGTTAATTCTGAAACCTTATTTTCAGCAATAAAACTTTCAAACCACTGGTGACGTTCTTTTTTCATTTCTGAAGTATAAGTCATCGAAGCCGACCAAATTTGTGGTTTAATTTCTAGGGGAAGTAATTCTGCTTCATCACCATCCCAAATCAATTGAATTAATCTCAGCCCTTCATACCATTCTACATAAATAATGGTAAAAGGTTCAATACCTTCAAACTCATAATCATCTACTGCATTTTTAAAATTTGCGGAGGTAAGTAAATCCTTTAAAACGACTCCCCTACTTTTACGGTAAGGTTCATTTCTTTCATGAGCTTTCCTTGCACCATTCATCAAACAAATCAACTTTTTTTGACTACTGGCCGCAATCCAAGTTCCACCTGCTACCTTATCTTTAGGATAGAGCAATTCCACTCCGTTTTCCCGATAAACTTTTGGAGGTATCGAAGGACGGTTACTTGCCTCGTCCCGATTGGAAGTAAAAATAAATTCAGTAGAATTTTTGCGTTTCGGAATAAATGTAACAGTACACATATTGCAAATGTAGGACAAGAAGCCTCGACTTAATAAAACTTAACAGAAATTAATAAAACCTTACATTTCTATAAGATTCAAGTTGATAGAATTTACCTATATTTAAAAAATTAAATATTAACATATAAAAAAACGAAATAAACTATGGGGAAAGGATTTTTTCAAGTTCCGCCAGCTCATAATGAACCTATAAAGAGTTATGCGCCAGGAACCCCGGAAAGAGAAGAAGTATTACTCACTTACAAAGATTTATTCAATCAAAAAGCAGATATTCCGCTTTATATTGGTGCCGAAGAAATTAGAACTAAAAACACGGCTACCATGCACCCTCCTCACGATCATAAACACAATTTAGGGGTGTACCATTTAGCAGAAAAAAAACATATTGAAAAAGCGATTAGTGAAGCTTTGGAAGCTAGAAAAAAATGGGCTAAATTAGAATGGGAACAGCGTGCAGCGGTTTTCTTAAAAGCAGCCGATTTAATTTCAGGACCTTACCGTTATAAGCTTAACGCCGCAACGATGATAGGTCAGTCAAAAAATATTTTTCAGGCCGAAATAGATTCAGCATGTGAAATTGCAGACTTTTTACGTTTCAATGTAGAATACATGTCTGAAATTTATAACGATCAACCAGAATCTGACGAAACTGCTTGGAACCGTGTTGAACATAGACCCCTTGAAGGTTTTGTTTACGCAATTACACCTTTTAATTTCACTGCCATTGCAGGTAACTTACCAACTGCACCGGCTTTAATGGGTAATGTTGCTATTTGGAAACCAAGTGACAGCCAGATGTTTTCTGCTCAAATCTTAATGGACGTATTTAAAGAAGCAGGAGTTCCTGATGGTGTTATCAATATGGTTATGGGCGATCCGGCCATGATTACCGATGTAGTATTAGAAAGTCCAGATTTTGCCGGAATTCACTATACCGGAAGCACCGAAGTTTTCAAAGATATTTGGGCTAAAATTGGAAACAACATCCATAACTATAAGAGTTACCCAAGAATTGTGGGTGAAACCGGAGGGAAAGATTTTATTATTGCTCATCCTTCAGCAAACACCAAAGAAGTTTCAACAGCTATTTCTAGAGGAGCCTTCGAATACCAAGGACAAAAATGTAGCGCCGCTTCCAGAATCTACTTACCAAAAAGTTTATGGCCACAAATTAAAGAGGAATTGATCGAAGATATTTCTTCTTTTAAAATGGGTTCTCCGGAAGATATGAGTAATTTCATAAACGCGGTAATTCACGAGCGTTCTTTTGACAAATTGGCAAAATACATTGACCAAGCTAAAAAAGACAAAAAAGCCGAGATAATTATTGGAGGGAATTATGATAAATCTGTGGGTTACTTTGTAGAACCAACAGTAATCGTAACTACAGACCCTCATTACACTACCATGGAAACCGAACTATTTGGACCGGTAGTAACTATCTATGTTTATGAAGATGAAAAGTGGGAAGAAACCTTAGAAACTGTAGATAACACGAGTGCTTACGCATTAACCGGAGCTGTTTTTTCTAAAGACAGATATGCTGCTGCACAAGCGACAGATATGCTCCAAAATTCCGCAGGTAACTTCTACATTAACGATAAATGTACAGGAGCTGTGGTAGGAAGACAACCTTTTGGAGGAGCAAGAGCTAGTGGAACCAATGATAAAGCAGGTTCTAAACTAAACTTGATGCGTTGGGTTTCTCAACGTCTTATCAAAGAAACCTTTGTCCCTGCTAAAGATTACAGGTATCCATTTATGGGTGAATAATCTTAAAAAGGGAATTAGTTGAATAAAAAACCTCGCAGAAATTGCGAGGTTTTTTTTAGAAAAATATTTAGTTAATGACTCTATTTATAACCAATACCATTCCGTACTTGATAAAAAATCCACATATAATCAAGATGAGACCCTAAATCAAATTCAAGATGAAGATAAAATATGATTAATTAGGAGAATGGAATTCAACACTTAAAATCAACCTTTATATTTCATTGGTAAATGAACCACTTTTTTAGTATCAAAAAATTCCTCTTCAAAATAATCAGATAGATTATAAATCTTAGCAGTTTTATAATTGGCCAATTCTTCGGTTAAATCACCTCCTTTTAAATAAAGGATTCCATTTTTAAGTTCGTGCTGACTCTTTTTTGCTATTTTTCCTTTTACCCAACGAACAAAAGTTTCCATCTGTGCAACTGCTCTACTCACAATAAAATCGTACTGACCGGTAATCTCTTCTTCCACTCGGCAGTTAAATGTTGTTACATTTTCTAATTGCAAGCCTTCTTTTACTTCATTAACCACTTTTATTTTCTTTCCGATACTATCTACCAAATGAAATTGAGTTTCCGGAAATAAAATGGCCAACGGAATTCCAGGAAAACCGCCACCAGTGCCTACATCTAAAACTTTAGAACCGGGATGAAAGGCCTGAACTTTCGCAATTCCCAAAGAATGAAGTACGTGCCTAAGGTAAATCTCATCGATATCTCTTCGGGAAACCACATTGATTTTAAGGTTCCAATCTTTATATAAATCTTTAAGTTGAGAAAACTGTTCTTTTTGATGTTCAGTTATATCTGGAAAGTATTGAAGTACTTCTTGCATAGGTTTTTTCTTATTTCAATTTTAGCTAAATTATTTCCAAAGAAAAGTTCTTGTCCATAATTTCATTGCAAAATTACAGGTTATCCTTGAATATTAATTTATTTAAACATCACTTTCTTTTTCAGACTTCTCTTGTGCTACAATTTTTTTATGGCTCCAATTTCCTAAAAAATCATCATCCCGAGCATCTAGATTTTTAAATACTTCCGCCTTCCCATACATCGTAATCACATCACCTACATCAATTTTATGCTCTCCATTTGGAGCTCCGACGTAATCACCTTTTTTCTTTTTAATTCCTAAAACGTTGATTCCTTCACTCTTCAAATCTAATTCCAATAAACTCTTACCAGCCAGCCAGCTACTTTTTCTCACCCTCAATTCTGAAATTTGATATTCCCCGGAGAGGTGCAAAATGGCCGCATAGTCTTTTACATCGATATTCGTATATTTTTTAAGCGAACGGTCTATCATTTTTGAAAGCCATCGGTCTACCATTTTGCTTTGAATGGCAAACCAAAGCACACTAAGTCCTACCAATAAAATTAGAACACTATATAAAAGAGAATTCCGGTTATCAGGCAATACAAAAGTTAAAATTAACGAGGAAAGTGTGGTAATAATTCCCGCATTACCCACCAACATTAACATATAAATAATTCTTCTTCTCACCGGATGGTTCAGTAACTTTTCACTTTCACTCGAAGTAAAACCAGAACCGGTATAAGCAGAACGTGCTTGAAATTTTGCTACTTCAGTAGAAAGTCCGGTATGCATTAAAGCAATTGCGGCCACTTTAGTAACTAAAGCGGAAAGGGTAATAATAACAAATAAGGATACTGCTGCTAACATACAATAAATTATAGCTTTGCTTGGGCACTAAAAATAAGATATTTTAGTTTACAAAAAGGTTTATGACTTCTAATAAGTTTTTCAACCGATTAATTTTTACCTTTGGAAATATTTAACTTTTGAACTAATGACACAACCAAATATAAAATTTTCCCGTGTTGATTCTGCAAAATTCTTCAGAACACTAAACAAACGGGTAAATTCTTATTTTAAAGAAAATAAAATTAAAAGAACTGGAAACTGGAAACTTCACCTAAAAACCATCGTGATGTTTTCCCTGTTTTTAACTCCGTATTTCATCATCCTTACCTTAGATATTTCTCAATGGTGGATGCTTCTGTTAACGATAGTGATGGGAATAGGAATGGCCGGCGTTGGGATGAATGTGATGCACGATGCCAATCACGGCTCTTATTCTTCTAAGAAATGGGTGAATAAAATCATGGGGGGAAGCATGTATATTCTTGCCGGAAATGTTTATAACTGGCAAGTTCAACACAATGTGCTTCATCATACTTATACGAATATTCACGGCCATGATGAAGATTTAGAAGCTGGACGAATCATCCGCTTTAGTAAACATTCTAAGTGGAGGAGATTTCATAAGTTCCAACATTACTATTCCGTATTTTTATATGGATTACTTACTTTCAATTGGGTGCTTACCACCGATTTTAAGCAAACCCGACGCTATTTAAAACGTAAACTAGCTTACGGTGAGATGCCAAGCCCTATTAGACAATGGAGCACATTAGCAATTACTAAAGCACTTTACATTGCCATTTGGATTATTTTGCCGATGATAATTATGAATATTGCTTGGTGGAAAATCTTACTCGGTTTCTTCATCATGCATTATACAGCAGGATTGATTTTAAGTATTGTCTTTCAGTTGGCTCATGTAGTTGAAAACACACAAATGCCACTACCGGACGAAAAGGGCTCTATGAAAAACACTTGGGCGATTCATCAATTGTTTACTACCGTAAATTTTTCAACAAAAAATAAAATCGTGAATTGGTTCACCGGTGGATTAAACCATCAGGTAGAACATCATATTTTCCCGAATATTAGTCATATTCATTATTCAAAAATTTCAAAAATCGTAAAACAAACTGCGAAGGAATGTAACCTTCCTTATCACGAATACCAAACTACCCGAGCTGCTATTATTGCCCATTTCAAACATTTAAAAGAAATGGGGATGAAACCGGCGACAATTACTGTTTAAACTTAAAATTTCACTCAATTACCCATGCAACACCAAGAACTATCTGAAAGAATCAATAAGCTTGAGACGTCTGCTACTTTAGCTATGGCCGCAAAAGCTCGAGAACTAAGAGCGCAAGGCAAAAAAATTATCGGTTTAAGTTTAGGGGAACCCGATTTTAACACACCAGATTTTATAAAAGAAGCCGCCATACAAGCTATTAATGATAATTACAATTCTTATACCCCGGTAGATGGTTATGTAGAATTAAAAGAAGCTATTATCGAAAAGTTTAAACGCGATAATAACTTAACCTATAATCTTTCACAAGTTGTGGTTTCTACTGGAGCTAAACAATCTTTAGCTAATGTCGCTATGGTCATGCTCAATCCGGGAGACGAAGTGATTTTACCTTGCCCATATTGGGTTAGTTACCGTGATATTGTAAAAATTGCTGAAGGTACTCCGGTAGAGGTAAAAACTTCTATAGAGAATGATTTTAAAATGACACCTGCGCAATTGGAAGCGGCGATTACACCAAAAACAAAAATGCTTTGGTTCAGTTCTCCTTGCAACCCCAGTGGTTCTCTTTACAGTACTGAAGAATTAAGAGCATTAGCAGATGTACTCCAAAAACACCCACAAATTATCGTAGTAAGTGATGAGATTTATGAACACATCAACTTTGTAGGTGGTCACGCTTCTATGGCACAATTTGAAGACATGTATGACCGTACCGTTACCGTAAATGGCGTTTCTAAAGCATTTGCGATGACCGGTTGGAGAATTGGTTACATTGGAGCTCCAGAATATATTGCTAGGGCTTGTAATAAAATTCAAGGACAAATCACTAGTGGTGCCAACTGTATTGCACAACGGGCAACCATTACCGCTTTAAAAGCTCCGGTAAGTAAAATTCGCTATATGATTGATAAGTTTAAAGAGCGTAGATCTTTAATCTTAAACTTATTAAATGAAGTTGAAGGTTTTAAATGCAATGAACCGGAAGGAGCTTTTTACGTATTTCCCAATGTTTCTGAATTATTCGGAAAGACTTTTAAAGGAAAGAAAATTGAAAATGCCACCGACCTTTCCATGTACCTTTTAGAAGAGGCTCAAGTAGCAACCGTAACTGGAGAAGCTTTTGGAAACCCTGATTGTATAAGGATTTCTTACGCAGCCAGCGAACAGGAAATCTCTCAAGCGATTGCACAAATCAAAGAAGCTTTATCTTAAATTATGGCAAAATTTTTATTACTGGGAAGTGGAGAATTAGGAAAAGAATTTACCATTGCAGCACAGCGAATTGCCCAAACTGTAATTGCTGTAGATAGTTATAAAAATGCGCCGGCCATGCAAGTGGCTGATGGTTTTGAAGTTATCAATATGCTCGATGGCGATGCTTTAGATAAAATTGTTGCAAAACACCAACCAGATTTTATTGTTCCTGAAGTCGAATCGATTAGAACGGAGCGTTTTTACGATTACGAAAAGCAAGGCATCAAGGTAGTCCCTTCTGCAAAAGCAGCAAATTACACCATGAACCGAAAAGCCATTCGGGATTTAGCTGCTAAAGACCTCAACCTTAAAACAGCAGGTTATCGCTATGCAACTTCCTTAGAAACTTTACAACAATCAATTAAAGAGATTGGTTTACCCTGCGTTATTAAACCTCTTATGTCTTCCAGCGGAAAAGGACAAAGTTTAATTAAAACGCAAGATCAAATCGAAAAAGCTTGGAATTATGCTTTGGAAGGTTCACGTGGCGATTTAGTAGAAGTAATTGTTGAGGAGTTTATCAAGTTCGATTACGAAATTACTTTGTTAACGGTAACACAAAACAATGGAAACACCTTGTTTTGTCCAGCAATAGGTCACCGTCAAGAAGATGGAGATTACCGAGAAAGTTGGCAACCGGCTACGATGAAAGATGCGCATCTAGAGACGGCTCAGAAAATGGCTGCAGAAGTAACCCAAGCATTAGGTGGAGCCGGAATTTGGGGAGTCGAATTTTTTGTGTCTGAAGAAAACGGCGTTTACTTTTCAGAATTAAGTCCACGACCACACGATACCGGAATGGCCACTTTGGCTAATACACAAAATTTTAATGAATTTGAATTGCATTTACGAGCAATATTGAGCTTACCTATTTCTGAAGTTACTTTAGAAAGAGCCGGAGCGAGTGCAGTGATTTTAGCAAAAGAACACTTAGATCATCCTGAAGTAAAAGGATTGGAAAAAATTGCTGCGGAAGAAAAATCTGATTTTAGAGTTTTTGGTAAGCCTATCTCAAGACCCAACCGAAGAATGGGTGTTGTTTTAACTTATGATGAAAAAACCAAAAATCCGGAAGAAATTGCACAACGCGCCAAAGAATTGGCTAGCAAAGTTTATGTAGAGTAATTACATTTTTCCCTATAAAAATTTCTAGGAGAGTTTTTTAACTCTCCTTTTTTTATCACCTATTTCTCCAAAAAAACGGAGTTAGAATAATCAACACAGTGAAGAGTTCTAATCTACCAATAAGCATTAAAAAAGCACACCACCATTTGCCGGGAGAAGGCAAAGCATCAAAATTATTCACCGGACTTAAAGAACCAAAGGCCGGACCAATATTCCCTAAAGAAGAAGCCGCTCCACCAATAGAGGTAGGAAAATCTAATCCCAAAGCAGCTAATCCTATAGCTCCAATAATAAAAGCTAACATATAAAGGATAAAGAATCCTAAAATATTAAAAACAATCTCCCCTTTTATACTCCTGTCATTATAACGGACCGGTAAAACAGCATTGGGATGGAGAGTTCTTTTAAATTCTGTAATCCCGTTACGGATCATGATAATATGTCGTACTACTTTCACGCCACCGGAGGTAGATCCTGCGGAACCCCCCAAGAAAAACATTCCGAAGAAAAAGATGGTCAGAAAAGGCGTCCACAAACTAAAATCTGCAGATACAAATCCTGTGGTAGTAATTACACTTAATACAGAAAATAAGGCATGCCGAAAAGCACTTTCTCCTTCTCCCCAAACCATTGGATGTGCTATAGAAGATACTCCTACATCAGCTTCAAAATAAATGAGTAAGGATGCTACGAGTGTAAACGCAGAAATAAAAATACAATACCATTTAAATTCTTCATCCCTCAGTACTCGCTGAATCCTTCCCTTAAAGCAAAAATAACTTAACACAAAATTAGTCCCTGCCAAGAACATAAACAGGATAATAATATACTGAATAATAGGTTGGTTATTCCAATAGGCAACGCTGGCATTTTTGGTAGAAAAACCACCTGTGGAAAGTGTACTTAAAGCGTGATTAGCCGCATCAAAAAGACTCATTCCCGCAACTTTCAACAAAATAGTCTCTGCAATGGTATAGCCCACATAAATAAACCAAAGTCGTTTAGCAGTATCGGTAATTCTGGGTTTTAATTTATCGGCACTCGGTCCGGGTGCTTCTGCTGAAAAAAGCTGCATTCCTCCAATACCCAATAAAGGTAAAATTGCCACGGCGAGAACGATAATTCCCATTCCGCCAATCCAATGGGTTAAACTACGCCAAAATAAAATCCCCTTAGGGATTACTTCTATATCGTTTAAAATAGTTGCTCCGGTCGTAGTATAACCAGACATAGTTTCAAAAAAGGCATTGGTCACTGTAGGTATGGCTTCTGAAAAAAGGTAAGGCAGCATACCACTAAGTGTCATAAAAACCCAACCAAAAGTTACAATAATGTAACCTTCCCGTTGTTTCATTTCTTTACGATGGTTTCGGGTAAAAAACATAAGTCCCATCCCCAACAACATGGTAGTAACTGAAGCTCCTAATATCTGAACGGTTACCCCATCTTCATAATACCAACTTACGAAACAGGCAAAAATCATGAAACCGCCGTTGCAAACCAATAGCAATCCCATAATGTGAAGGATAATTTTATAGTTGAGTTTTGGCATTACAAGAAGAGTTTTTCTACCTTTTTAATCGACCTTGGCAAGCAACAAACTACTACCCGGTCTCCTTCTGCAATTTTAAAATCCCCTAAAGCGATTAGTCCTTTCCCATCCCTCACTACTCCACCAATAATAGAAGAGCGTGGCAAATCTACATCTACAATTCTTTTGTTACAGACTTTAGAAGAAGAATTAACGATAAACTCCAACAATTCAGCATTCATATTGTTGAGTTTAGTCATCGCTACCACCTCTCCTTTTCTTACGTACCTAAAAATATTATTAGCCGCTAGTAGTTTTTTATTAATTAAAGTATTGATACCTATAGAATGGCTCAATTGAAAATAATCCATGTTCTCTACCAGCGCTATGGTTTTTCTTACAGTTTTGGATTTAGCTACTAAGCAAGACATAATATTGGTCTCAGAATTTCCGGTAAGCGCAATAAAAGCATCCATATCATGAATATTCTCTTCTTCCAATAATTCTACATTACGGCCATCTCCATTAATCACTAAAACCTTAGGAAGCTCATCGGCAAGTTCAAATGCTTTTTCTTTATCGTGTTCAATAAGTTTGACATTGAATTTTTTATCACTCAAATCCTTGGCGGTTCTTCTACCTATTTTACTTCCCCCAAGAATCATGACGTTTTTAATCTCCTGTTTTACTTTTCCGGTGAGTTTAAAAAGCTCTTCCACTCCATCAGGAGTAGTGATAAAATATACCTGATCACCTTCCCGAAACTGCGTATCTCCACGTGGAATTAAAGTATATTGTGTACTAAAACGTTGAATGGCAATGGGCACAAAATGAAGTGCAGGAAAAATTTCGGCTGCTTCTTTTACACTTTTTCTAACAAAGGAAGCATTTGTGGACAGTTTAAATCCCACCATCGTTAATGCTCCATCTTCAAACTGAAAAGTATCGTTAAATGCAGATTGGTCTAAAAGTAATTCAATCTCTTTTGCGGCCAAGGCTTCCGGAGAAATCAGTTCATCTATCCCAAAGCGTTTAAAACCTATTTCATCTTTATTTTCTAAAAATTCTGTATTAGATATTCGGGCTACTGTACGTTTGGCGCCCAATTGTTTAGACAATACACAAACCGTAATATTGGTAGTTTCACTAGAGGTTACGCTAATTACCAAATCTACACCCTTTACTTGTGAGTCATTTAAAACTTTTATAGAAGTGGCATCACCTTTAATAGTTCTGATATCTAAATGAGTATCTGCATATTCTAGGTTATACTTATCGTTATCTATTAAGGTAATATCTTGAGATTCAAAAGATAGCAATTTTGCTAAATGAAAACCTACTTCTCCTGCTCCCGCAATAATAATTTTCATATAAAGATGAAATTTTTCACAAAGTAACAAAGATAGTTTATTTTACAGATATCCTTTAACGCCTTATCTGGCAATTTTTTAAAGCTTGAAGCTATTTGTGGTTCATAAATATTATCTTTGCCAAAATTTTTTGCTATGTCTAAAAAGGTAACCCCTTACAAAGATTCTAAGCTTACCAAGAAAAAGCAGGTAGAACAAATGTTTGATACCATTTCAGAAAATTACGATGGCCTTAACCGCGTAATTTCTTTTGGGATAGATACTTCTTGGAGAAAAAAAGTGATCCAGTTGGTCACCGAAACCCAACCTAAAAATGCACTGGACATAGCCACAGGAACCGGTGACTTAGCCATTAGCATGGCTCAGGAAGGAATACCGAAAGTAGTAGGCTTAGACCTTTCAGAAGGGATGCTAAAAGTAGGGCGAAAGAAAATAGCCAATTCTTCTTTAGCTAATAAATTGGAACTCATACAAGGAGATTCTGAAGCGCTTCCTTTTGAAGAAGATAGCTTTGACGCTATTACCGTTGCCTTTGGAGTAAGAAATTTTGAAACCCTTGAAAATGGTTTAAAAGAAATTTATCGTGTACTCAAACCAGGAGGTATTTTTGTGGTTTTGGAGACTTCAGTACCTACCAAGTTTCCTTTTAAACAGGGATATAACATACATTGTAAATATATTTTACCTACCATTGGAAAAATTTTCTCTAAGGATAAAGTCGCCTACAAATATTTAAGTGATAGTGCGGCAGTTTTCCCTTATGGAGAAAAGTTCAACAATATTTTAAAGAATATCGGGTTTATAAATGTAAAAGATAAGCCCCAAACTTTTGGTGTTGCAACCATATATACGGCTTCAAAGTAATTGTATGAAGAGATTAATTGTTGTTTTAACCATACTCACACTAAGTTTTCAAAGTACGAAGGCCCAACTTTTCACGAAAGAAAAGATTAAGAACCTCGAGAATTTCGATCAGAAAAGATGGTCTTGGGGTTATTTTTTAGGCTTTAATAATTACGATTTTAAGTTTAATTACAAAGAACATCCTACCGAAGACTTAATAGTGAAAAAAAATGTAGGCTTTAACGTTGGCCTTATTGGGAACCTTCGCATTAACGATTACATGGATTTACGTCTAGAACCCGGTGTTTTATTCGTGAACCGTGAAATTACCTTTCCCGAAATACCAGAGGACAATTTAAGGGAAGTTAAATCTACTTATGTACACATTCCGCTTCTAATGAAATTTTCTACTAAGAGGTTGAATAATTTCAAACCTTTTGTAGTGGGTGGAGTTTCTACTTCTATCAACCTTTCCAGTAATGAAAAAAATCCGGATGACAACAGTGCCGGAGAATTCAGGATGAACAGTAAAACATACTATTACGAAATTGGTTTTGGAGTAGATTTATATATGTTCTTCTTTAAATTCACTCCTTCTATTCGTGGAGTTTTCGCTATTAATGATGAATTAAAAAGAGACATAGACCCTAACAGTCCCTATACGGGAAATATAGACCAGATGTCTTCTCGTGGAGTTTTTATCAATTTCACTTTTCAGTAAAAATCACCGGCGTTTAAATTCACTTAAAAAGATAGCCGTAGCCGTAGCAACATTCAAACTTTCAGTATTTTTCACATTGCCAAATTGAGGTATACTTAGCTTATTGGTGATCATTTGTTCGATATCATCAGTAATTCCGTTGGCTTCGTTTCCTAACACTAAAATCCCTTCAGAAGGAAGCGAAGATTCATATACGTTTTCGCCGCTCATAAAAGTCCCAAACAAAGGAAGCTTCAAGCTAGGAAGTTCTTCCTTCAAATTAGTATAAATCACTTCTACCCTAGCTATACTACCCATCGTAGCCTGTATCACTTTTGGGTTGTAACAATCTACTGTATCTTGAGAGCAAAGCAATTGCTTCACCCCAAACCAATCACAGAGCCTGATAATCGTACCCAAATTCCCGGGATCCCGAACACCATCCAAGGCAACTATAAAATTTTCATTTATTTCAATTTTCTTCTGTGGAATTTTAAACAATGCCAAAGCTGTTTGAGAAGTACTTAGCTTGGTAATTTTATTAAGTTCATTGTCTTCCAACAACTGCATTTTATCTTTTTCTGTAAAAAATATATCAGCTTGAGAAAATAAACGCTCCAATTCGAAGTTAGAATTTAAGAGCTCTTTGATCACTTTTATACCTTCAGCAATAAACAATCCGTTTTTTTGTCGATATTTTTTTTGAGATAGACTGTTTATTAACTTTATTTGGCTTTTGCTAAGCATAAAATGACGTATTTTTGAAACTTAATTTTTTTTGTTTGAAATCCTTCCCCGCAAAAATATCATTAATTCTGTTGGTATTGCTCATTATTTCCTGTAATGCAACAAAAAAGGTTAAAGAAGGCCAGCACTTATTGGTTAAAAACAACATTTTAGAAAATGGAGAGCGCATTAAAAATAGAACTATTTACAATCAACTCTACCAAGAACCTAATGTAAAATTACCTTTATTAGGAATTCCGTTAAAACTCCATATTTACAATATAGCAAATCCTAATCCCGACACTACTTTTTACAATTGGCTTCATAAAAAGCCTAAACGTGAAGAACGCCTAATTAAGTTTTTATCTAAAAAGCAAGTAGAAAAATTAGGACAATCTTATGTTGAATTTAATGAGTTTTTAGAAGAAACAGGAGAAGCTCCCGTTATTGTAAGTAAACAAAAAACAGAACGCTCATCAAACCGTTTAAAGGCTTGGTACTGGAACCACGGTTGGTTTAATGCAGAAACCGATTTTAAAATTGAAAAAGAAAAAAATAAGCGGGCGAAAGTAGATTATTTTATAAAACCTCATCAAGCTTATATACTCGATTCCATTTCAGAAAGGATCGCTTCCCCACAAGCAGATTCAGTCTATCAAATGTATAAAAAGGAAGCCTTAATTAAAAACGGGCAGCAATTTGAAACTGAAAATTTTGATGCTGAAAGACAACGGATAGTTGCGTTATTCAGAAATAATGGATTTTATCATTTTGAGCAAGAATATATCACCTTTGAAGCTGATACAATCAATACCAATCATAAAGCCAATATAGATTTGGTAATTGCCGATCGCAACATTCAAAAAGAAGACACTGCTTACACGGTTCCCTATCGAAAGCATTTTATTAGTGATGTGAATATTTTTACAGATTACACATATTCTAATCAAGATAAACCGATTACCGACTCTGCCAGCTATGAAGGGTATACGCTTTACAGCTTTGAAGATTTAGAATACAAACCAAAAGCAATAGCAGATGCTGTTTTTATAAAAAAAGGAGAAGTATATAGTGACCGGGCAAGGTCGCTTACTTATAGAAGAATGAATGAATTGGGAATTTTTAAATATCCCGATATTCAATATATGCCGGATCCAAGAGATTCTACAGGAACTAAATTAATCACTAATATTTTTTTAACCCCAAAACCAAAATTTGGGGTCGATTTTAATTCTGATGTTTCTCGAAGTAATATTCAAGATTTCGGGATTGGTTTTGGAGGTTCGCTGTTGATTAGGAATGTATTTGGGGGTGCCGAAACTTTTGAAATTGGAGGTCGTGGAAGTATAGGCTCTTCTAAAGATGCTTCCGATAGCGAGGACCGATTCTTTAATATTTCTGAAATTGGCGCAGACGTTAGTCTTTCTTTTCCAAAAATCGCCTTCCCCATTAATACCGATAGGATTATCCCGAAATCTATGTCGCCTTTTACCACTTTTAGCGTTGGGGTAAGTTCACAAGAAAACATTGGATTGGACAAACAGAACGTCACCGGGAAATTAAATTACCGCTGGTATCCCAACAATGAATTAACTCATAAATTAGATTTGCTAGATCTTCAATATGTAAGGAATTTAAACACGGGAAATTACTTTAACGTATACCGAAATTCCTACAACCGATTAAATGATATTGCACAAACTAATTCAGACCAAGTAGATGCTTCTTATTTTGAAGAAGATAATAATATTTCAGACGACAATGCACCCGATTTAATCGTCCCTGAAGGAACAAGAGGTTTTATTAATGATTTTAACAATAATACTTATAATTTAACCCGTCAGGAAAACCAAATTACGAGAAACATTATTGAACGTCGCGATAGATTAACTCAAGACAATTTAATTCTCGCTTCCAACTTCAACTATATTAAAAACACAAGGGAAAATATTTATGATGAAGAGTTTACACAGTTTCGGTTCAAAATAGAAGCGGCAGGAAATACGCTTTCATTAGTTGCCCCCTTATTAAATTTAGACAAAAACAACAATGACAATTATGAGGTATTTGGGGTCGAATTTTCACAGTATGGAAAGCTTGAAACCGACTTTATCAAACATTGGGATTTTGGTCAAAAGAATATTTTAGCTATTCGCGCTTTAGGAGGAATTGCCATTCCTTATGGAAACTCCAACAGCATCCCTTTTGCAAGAAGTTTTTTTGCTGGTGGCGCTAACGATAACCGTGGTTGGCAAGCTTACGATTTAGGCCCCGGAAGTTCTGGTAGCTTAAACGAATTTAACGAAGCCAATATGAAAGTTACCCTCAATGCAGAATATCGTTTCAATCTATTTGGTTCTTTAAATAGTGCTATTTTTATAGATGCTGGTAATATTTGGAATGTACTGGACAATGTAGAAGATGAACGATCTAAATTTTCTTCCTTCAAAGATTTCAAAGAACTGGCCGTAAGCTCAGGATTGGGTTTACGTTACGACCTTAGCTTTTTTGTGATTCGTTTTGATGTAGGTTTTAAAACATACAACCCTGCTTATAACAAGCAAGAATGGTTTAAGCAGTATAATTTTGCCAATGCCGTTTACAATGTTGGAATTAATTATCCTTTCTAACCCATTTTATTTTATTAATTTTGTAAATCGTTTAATTAAAAAAACTAATCCATGAGTCATAATATCAAACCTGGTGTTGCTACCGGAAAAGAAGTTCAAGAAATTTTCAAACATGCCAAAGAGAATGGTTACGCGCTTCCAGCGGTAAACGTAGTAGGTTCTAACACTATCAATGCGGTAATGGAAACTGCTGCCGATTTAAACTCACCTGTAATCCTTCAATTTTCAAATGGCGGAGCCTCTTTTAATGCCGGGAAAGGTCTTTCTAACGAAAACCAGCAAGCAGCTATTTTAGGTGGTGTAGCAGGAGCTAAACACGTTCATGGTTTAGCAGAAGCTTACGGAGCAACGGTAATTCTACATACCGACCACTGCGCTAAAAAATTATTACCTTGGATAGATGGTTTATTAGATGCTGGTGAAAAGTTTTATGAAGAGCACGGTAAACCTTTATACAGTTCTCATATGATTGATTTAAGTGAAGAATCGCTTGAAGAAAACATCGAAATCTGTAAAAAATATTTAGAGCGCATGAGCAAAATGGGAATGACGCTTGAAATTGAATTAGGAATCACCGGTGGTGAAGAAGATGGTGTAGATAATACCGATGTAGATTCTTCTAAACTTTATACTCAGCCAGAAGAAGTAGCCTATGCTTATGAAGAATTAAGCAAAGTAAGTGATCAATTTACTATCGCAGCTGCTTTTGGTAACGTTCATGGAGTTTACAAACCAGGAAACGTAAAATTAACTCCAAAAATCCTTAAAAATTCTCAGGAATATATTACAGAAAAGTACGGTGTTGAAAAAAACCATATCGATTTTGTTTTCCATGGAGGAAGTGGTTCAACTGTTGAAGAAATTAGAGAAGCTATTGGATACGGAGTAATTAAAATGAATATCGATACCGATCTACAGTATGCTTTTGCAGAAGGGGTTCGTGACTACATGAAAAAGAACGAAGATTACCTTGCTACGCAAATTGGTAACCCAGAAGGAGAAGATGTTCCTAACAAAAAATATTACGACCCAAGAAAATGGTTAAGAGAAGGTGAAGCTACATTTAAAAACAGATTAAAGTTAGCTTTTGAACATTTAAATAATGTCAACACCCTTTAAAACCGGAATCCCCACCCTATAACTCAAACAATATGGCTTGGTTTAGAAGAACAAAAAAAGGAATCCAAACAGCAACCGAAGACAAAAAAGATGTCCCTAAAGGTTTGTGGTATAAATCACCTACCGGAAAAATTGTCGATGCTGAACAATTAGAAAAGAATTTCTATGTAAGTCCAGAGGATGGATATCACGTTCGAATAGGAAGTGAAGAGTATTTTGAAATTCTTTTTGATGATAAAAAGTACAAAGAATTAGATAAAAACTTAACTGCTAAAGACCCTTTAAAATTTGAAGATACCAAAAAGTATCCTGATCGTTTAAAAGAAGCGCAAGAAAAAACCGGTTTAAAAGACGCGATTAGAACAGGTATCGGAAAATCTAAAGGCAAAGATTTAGCAGTAGTTTGTATGGATTTCAGGTTCGTGGGTGGATCGATGGGCTCTGTTGTGGGAGAAAAAATTGCTCGTGCTGCCGATTATTGCATCGAAAATAAAACACCTCTAATGATTATTTCAAAATCAGGAGGAGCAAGAATGCAAGAAGCTGTTTACTCATTAATGCAAATGGCAAAAACCTCGGTAAAATTAGCACAATTAGCAGACGCTAAACTCCCCTATATTTCCTTATGTACAGATCCTACTACAGGAGGTACCACTGCTTCTTTCGCCATGTTAGGAGACATTAATATTTCTGAGCCTGGTGCCCTAATTGGTTTTGCTGGACCACGAGTAGTAAGAGATACCACAGGAAAAGATTTACCAGAAGGATTCCAACGTTCTGAATTTTTATTGGAACATGGCTTTCTAGATTTTATAACCCAACGTAAAGAACTAAAAAACAAGATCAACCTTTATATAGATTTAATTTTAAATCAACCGGTTAGAGCTTAAAGAAGTTTAGAGCAAAAAAAAGCTGCCAATTGGCAGCTTTTTTTTGTTCAATAATGATATTTATTTTTTTATATAATCATCAAAAAATTTGTTAGCTATCAAATAGAGGGAGTCTTTCTCGATTTCATAAGTATCTAATTCATCATAATCCGGTAATTCAGATTTTTTCAATGCAAAACCAATCATCGCATGGTTATGCTTTTTTAAATCGTAACGTTCAAAAAAGAACATAAATGGAATATCACAATAAGCATTAGATAAATAAGGATATGTTTTCTTAGAAAACCCTGCTTTTTGTAAAGAGTAAAAATCATAATGAATTTGATTTTTTTCAACATAAAAAACCCCTATCTGCTTCACATCTGAAGCTTCAATCACTATGTTTTTCACATTCAAGTCTTTTTCAGTTTCAACAAATAAATCGGCACTAATAATTTCTTTGTAAATCTTTGCATTTAAGAATTCACCTATAATTTCATTAATATCGTTTTTGGTTATATTACCAGAAAGTGCACTGGGCAAGGTATCTTTATTGATGGAGAGTAATTTCAGCTCATCGATTTTAATAGAATCACCTTTTACTATCAAGAACGTTTGATGATCTTCCACCAAACGTGGATCTTTCCCTTGGCTACAAGAAGAAGAAAAAGAAAAGACAAAAAGTAAACCAAAGCTTAGCCTTAAAAATTGAGTATAACTCACAGAAGTTCATATTAGTTCTGAAGTTAATATACAAAATTATTGATTCATTGATCTACAATCATTTAGAAAAAAGGAAGGCTCAAAAAGGAAATCGAAAATTTCAATAGACAAATAAAAAAATAAATGTATCTTTGCCGCTCGATAGAAAACCTATCGGTACATAATAATCATTGAAATAATATTGGAATGTATTTAACAAAAGAAGAAAAAGAACAATTGTTCGAAAAGCACGGTAAAAGTAAAAATGATACCGGCTCAACAGAAGGTCAAATTGCGTTATTCACTAAAAGAATTGCTCATATTTCAGACCACTTAAAAAACAACAAAAAAGACTTTAACTCAGAGCGATCTCTTGTAGCGTTGGTAGGTAAAAGAAGAAGCTTACTAGACTACTTAAAGAAAAAAGATATTATGAGATATCGTGAAATCATTAAGGAATTAGGTTTAAGAAAATAAACATTGAAAGGGGCTTTTTACGCCCCTTTTTTTATAAGATAAATTGTCGCCCATACAAAAAATTGGGCAGTTTTTCATTGGTCAACTCACTACACAACAACACAACCCTTGACCGTCAGGTAAGACGGAAGACCATTGTTTAATAACACAAATTTTTATGATTCCAAAGACATTTAAAGAGGTTATCGATTTAGGAGATGGAAGAGAAATCTCTATCGAAACCGGAAAATTAGCAAAACAAGCACACGGTTCTGTGGTTGTGCAATCAGGGAAGTGTATGCTGCTTTGTACATTAGTTTCTAATTACAAACAAAGCGATGTAGATTTCTTACCATTAACAGTAGATTATAGAGAAAAATTTGCTGCAGCAGGACGTTACCCGGGTGGTTTCTTCAAAAGAGAAGCAAGACCAAGTGATGGTGAAGTATTAACGATGCGTTTAGTAGACCGTGTACTTCGACCACTTTTCCCAAAAGATTACCATGCAGAAACACAAATTATGATTCAGTTAATGTCTCATGATGAAGATGTAATGCCAGATGCGATGGCCGGTTTGGCAGCTTCAGCAGCTATCCAACTTTCAGACGCTCCGTTTGAGTGTCCAATTTCAGAAGTAAGAGTAGGTCGTGTAGATGGTGAGTTTATTATAAACCCAACACGCGCTCAATTAAAAAATTCAGACATCGACATGATGATTGGAGCTTCTGCAGATTCTGTCATGATGGTGGAAGGTGAAATGGATGAAATTTCTGAAGAAGAAATGACAGAAGCGATCAAGTTTGCACACGAAGCTATTAAAAAACAATGTGAAGCTCAAGTAAAATTAGCTGAAGCATTTGGTAAAAAAGAAGTGCGTGAATATGACGGAGAAAGAGAAGATGAAGAACTTGAGCAAAAAATTCACGAAATGGCATACGATAAAGTATATGCTGTTGCAAAAGCAGGTTCTTCTAAAAAAGAACGATCAACTGCTTTTGGTGAAATAAAAGAAGAAATTGTAAACAGTTTTTCTGAAGAAGAAGTTGAAAATTTTGGAGATTTAATTTCAAAATATTATTCTAAAGCAGAAAAAGCTGCCGTTCGTGATTTAACCTTAAATGAAGGTTTACGTCTAGACGGAAGAAAAACAGACGAAATTAGACCGATTTGGTGTGAAGTAGATTACCTACCATCAACACACGGTTCTTCTATATTTACAAGAGGTGAAACTCAAGCCTTAGCTACCGTTACATTAGGTACTTCTAGAGAAGCTAACCAAATTGACATGCCAAGTTATGAAGGTGAAGAGACTTTCTACTTACACTACAACTTCCCTCCTTTTTCAACTGGAGAAGCACGACCAATTCGAGGTACTTCACGTAGAGAAGTTGGGCACGGTAACTTAGCACAAAGAGCATTAAAAGGAATGGTTCCTGAAGATTGCCCTTACACTGTTCGTGTCGTATCAGAAATCTTAGAATCTAACGGTTCTTCTTCAATGGCAACTGTTTGTGCCGGTACGATGGCATTAATGGATGCGGGGGTGAAAATTAAAAAACCAGTTTCCGGTATCGCAATGGGATTAATTTCTAATGCAGATTCTGGAAAATATGCTGTTCTTTCTGATATTTTAGGAGATGAAGATCATTTAGGTGATATGGATTTTAAAGTTACGGGAACAGAAGATGGGATTACCGCTTGCCAAATGGATATTAAGGTGAAAGGATTAAGTTACGAAATCTTAATTAAAGCCTTAAAACAAGCAAGAGAAGGAAGACTTTACATTCTAGGGAAACTTACCGATACTATTGAAGCTCCTCGTGAAGATGTAAAAGGTCACGCTCCTAAAATGATTACACGTAGAATTGCTAACGAATTCATTGGTGCTTTAATTGGACCAGGCGGTAAAGTAATTCAAGAACTTCAAAAAGAAACAGGAACAGAAATCGTTATTAACGAAGATCCTGTTACCGAAGAAGGTATCGTTGAAATCTTAGGAACCAACCAAGAAGGTATTAATAAAGTGATGGCGAAGATCGATTCAATCACCTTTAAGCCTGAAAAAGGAAGTGTTTACGAAGTGAAAGTAATTAAGATTTTAGACTTTGGTGCGGTTGTAGAATATGTAGACGCTCCAGGAAACGAAGTGTTATTACACATCTCAGAACTTGCTTGGGAACGTACTAATAATGTAACCGATGTTGTAAATATGGGTGATGTTATTGATGTAAAATACTTTGGAGTAGACCCTAAAACTAGAAAAGAAAAAGTTTCTAGAAAGGCGCTTCTTCCAAGACCTCCAAGAGAAGACAAAAAAGGGAGAATAATAACGAAAAGTAATTGTTCTTAAAATCCAATAAAAAAAGCTCCGAAATATTCGGAGCTTTTTTATTTTAAGATTTTTTTAACTGACATACTAGCACCTTTCGACGCTTTGGCAGTTATTAAAATTTTCAACTTTTCTTATCAAATTAGATTATCTATATATTTTTATTAAAATAATGTCAAAGTATTAACTAATACACTAGTTAATTACTAATTTGCGGATAGCTGTGAATTTGCTAGATTTTAATAGACATCTGCACAGTACTTGCACATTATAGAGCAAATAAATACTAAACCAAGAAATATAAAAGATGAAAGTATTAGTTATTGGAGCAGGAAATATGGGGTTAACTTACGCAGAGGGAATGGTAAAATCTACCCTCCTTGGTGAGAAAAACCTAAAAATATATGATACTGATCCAGAAAAAATCTTATCTCTAAAAGAAGTTTCACATTTTGATGTTTACGATAAATTAGAAGACTGCTTACCAGAAGCAGACTTAGTTTTCATTGCTGTAAAACCTTATCATAGCGATGAGCTTTTTGCCGAAATGAAACCAATGATTAACGAGAGTCAAATCTTTATTTCTTTGATGGCCGGAGTGACCATAGAATCTATTCAAGAAAGATTAGGTGCTGCAAAAGTTGTAAGAACCATGCCTAACTTACCGGCACAAGTTGGTAAAGGAGTAACCTCTTACACCGAATCTGAGAAAGTTTCCCGCGTAGAATTATTAGCGATTAGAAACTTATTAGATACCACAGGAGAATCCATTCACGTAGACACCGAAAAATTCATAGATGCTTCTACCGGTATTTCTGGGAGTGGCCCTGCATATGTATTCTACTTTATGAATTCTATGTTGGAAGCTGCTAAAAAGATGGGCTTTTCAGACCACGATTCAAAAGTCTTAGTAAGCAATACTTTTGAAGGTGCTGTAGAACTTTTCAATAGAAATGATCTATCACCACAGACTTGGATGAACCGAGTAGCCTCCAAAGGAGGAACCACCAGAGCTGCATTAGACTCGATGGATGATAATAATGTGAAAGACCTTATAAAAGAAGCAGCTTACGCAGCATTTAATAGAGCTGTTGAATTAGGAGAAAAATAATTATTCATTATAAACCAATTATGGACGAGGATACAAAAAGAGTTGTAATTAAGGTTGGAACTAACGTAATGACCAACAAAGACAACCGAATTTTAGGACCTGTTTTAAAAGAACTTGTTAGACAAATAGCAGAACTGTACGAAAGAGATATCATGACGGTATTGGTCTCTTCTGGTTCTTCCATCGCAGGACAAGAAATACTTGGCGGATGTAAAATTCAAGACAAATCAATTAGAAGACAAGTCTTTTCTGCCGTAGGACAACCAAGAATGATGAGGCATTACTACAGCATTTTTCATGACTACGGTATGCGTTGCGCTCAAGTATTAGCCACTAAAAGAGACTTCGACCCAGGTAAGCACAGAGAAAACATGATTAACTGCTATGAAGGTTTGTTAGCAGAAGGAATTATTCCTATCGCAAATGAAGATGATGCCGTTTCGTTAACCATGTCTATGTTCTCTGATAATGATGAATTAGCAAGTTTAGTTGCCGAATTGATTAATGCCGATAAGCTAATTATTCTTACCGATATTGAAGGATTCTATACCGGTCACCCGGAAGATGAAAATTCAGAAAAACTGAACGAAGTTAAAGTTGATGAGAATGTTGAAAAATACGTTCAATCTTCAGACAAAGGTGAAGGTGAAGGCCGAGGAGGAATGGGCTCCAAATTAAAAATAGCAAAAGGAACAGCGAATAAAGATATACCAACCTACATCGCAAATGGTAAACGACACAACGTAATTGTTGATATAATTGATGGAAAAGATGTAGGTACAAAGTTTACCGCATAAGTAAATTTTAAAATCTTAAAAACCGACACATGGAATTATTAGATTCAACTATAAAAGATAAAGTTTTGAACTCGATGATGAAAATTATCGACAGAGAACGTTCTAACATTATCGCAGAAAATAAAAAAGACCTGGAAGCATTCGATAAAGATGACCAAGCCCTTTACGACCGATTGGTGGTAAATGAAGCCAAAGTCGATGGAATGATTCAAGCAATCAAAGAAGTTAAAGAACAAGACGATCCTGTAGGACAGGAAATTTCTAACAGAACTCTAGATAGCGGCCTTAACATTGTAAATAAAACCGCTCCTTTCGGGACCATCATGATTATTTATGAATCCCGACCAGATGTAACGATTGAAGCTGCCGTTCTTGCCTTTAAAGCCAATAATAAAATTTACCTTAAAGGTGGTAAAGAAGCTAAAAATAGTAATATTATTCTCGAAAAATGTTGGCACGAGGCTTTAGAAGAAAATGGTCTTTCTAAAGATTGGATTAAGTTAATGTTTACCGATAGAACGGAAACAAGAGAATTCTTACAAAACCCACCAGTTCAATTAGATTTAATTGTACCACGTGGAGGCGAACGTTTAATTCAGTTTGTAAAAGACAACGCTAAATGTGCCGTACTCATTAGTGGTCGAGGAAACAACTATCTATATGTTGCCGAAGATGCCGATTGGGAAAAAGCGGTAAAAGTTATTCTTAATGCTAAAACAGATAAAATTTCAGGTTGTAACGCACTTGACAAGGTCTTAATTGATAAAAAAATTCCTAATTACGAAGCTAAACTCAAAGAGCTCCAAACTGTTCTTAAAGAGGCAAACGTAGAAATTTTAGTAGATGAAAAAGTGGGAACGATTTTAACCGATGAAGAAAAAATACCAAATGAAGATACTTGGTATGAAGAATTTTTAGCGTTGAAAATAGTTGTAGCTGAAGCTGATGGAATTGATGAAGTTATTGAAAAAATAAATCAATACTCAGGAGGTCACTCCGCTTCTATCATTACCGAGGATAAAGAAAAAGCTACTAAGTTTATGGAGCAAATTGATAGTGCGGCAGTTTATCACAACGCTTCTACCCGATTTACCGATGGAGGTCAAATGGGAGTTGGAGCAGAACTTGCTATTAGTACCGACAAATTACACCACAGAGGTCCATTAGGACTTAAACAATTGGTCACCAATAAATATTATGTTTATGGTGATGGTCACGTGAGAGTATAATTTATATAATCAAGATTTTAAAAAGCCTGTTTGAAAATTCAAACAGGCTTTTTTATTTTTCTGTAATCCCGCTCATTTTCTAACGACAAGTACTTGTTTTCAATCTTTTCTAAAAAAATTGAATGTCTTTTGTAACAAAACAAATAAATCTTACGTACAATAAGTATAACCCATATTTTAATCTGGAGATCGTAAATGAGACAACTTAAAATTACGAAGCAGGTAACTAACAGAGAAACTGCTTCGCTAGACAAGTATTTACAAGAAATTGGTAAAGTAGATTTAATTACCGCCGAAGAAGAAGTAGAATTAGCACAACGCATTAAAGCCGGCGATGACAGAGCGCTAGAAAAACTTACAAACGCCAATTTGCGTTTTGTGGTCTCTGTAGCAAAACAGTACCAAAACCAAGGTTTAACCTTACCAGACCTTATTAATGAAGGAAATTTAGGTTTAATTAAAGCTGCCAAAAGATTTGATGAAACAAGAGGTTTTAAATTTATTTCTTACGCTGTATGGTGGATTAGACAATCTATTTTACAAGCTTTAGCAGAACAGTCTAGAATTGTACGCTTACCGCTTAACAAAATTGGTTCTATCAATAAAATCAATAAAACCTTTGCTTCATTAGAACAAGCAAATGAAAGACCACCAAGCGCCGAAGAAATTGCTAAAGAGTTAGATATGACAGTAAACGACGTAAAAGAATCCATGAAAAATTCTGGTCGTCATTTATCTATGGATGCTCCCCTAGTAGAAGGAGAAGATTCCAACCTATATGATGTAGTTCGTTCAGGAGAGTCTCCCAATCCGGATAAAGATTTAATTCATGAATCTTTGAAAACCGAAATCGAACGTTCACTAGAAACTTTAACCCCAAGAGAAGCAGACGTTGTAAGACTTTATTTTGGACTGGGAAATCAACACCCTATGACTCTAGAAGAGATAGGAGAAACTTTTGATCTAACCAGAGAAAGAGTAAGACAAATTAAAGAGAAAGCTATTAGAAGATTAAAACACACTTCTAGAAGCAAAATTTTAAAAACTTACTTAGGTTAAAATTTTGTAACTTTGTAATAACAAACAGTAATTCATAACTGTTCGTTTTTTGATTGATGAATGGAACCCCGGCTGATTACCGGGGTTTTTTAGTGCTTATAAATTTTACATTACATAAAAATGAACATTTAATCGGTTTTTTAGTACTTTAACCGAAAAACCAATGAATGCGAATTATTATTTTTTACGTAAGTAACGTAGGCTCTACTTTAACCCCTATGAAAATTCAAGAATTACTTTCTAAGAGCCAACAAAAAAATCACAAAAGAGGAATCTATGGAATTTTATTATTTTCAGAAGGAAATTTCTATCAGGTCATCGATGGTCCTACTGCCATAATAAAACAGCTTTGGGAAAAAATCAAAAAAGACGATAGGCATCATAGCATTATCAAAATCTTTGAAGAAAGAGCTCCTCAACCTTCCTTTGACAACTATCTTTGCGATTACATCTGTGAAAACGATGTTTTTCAATACGAAAATTTAAAAGAATTTTTTGATCACCTAAAATTGCTAGATGAAAAACTTAAAAATGCTGCAGAAGAAGTGCTCAAACAGTTTCTAAAATATCAATAAAAAATTAATCCATTATTTCTTAGTATTTTTGTAGTTCAATTAAACAAGAAAAATGGAAAAATTAATAGCCCCCTCTATTCTAGCAGCAGATTTCGCCAACCTTCAACGTGATATTGAAATGGTTAACGAAAGTGATGCAGATTGGTTTCATATTGATATTATGGACGGAGTTTTTGTACCGAACATCTCATTTGGGATGCCGGTCTTAGAAGCCATTAACCGCCACGCCGGAAAAGTAATTGATGTACATTTAATGATTGTAGATCCTGATCGATACATTAAAACTTTTGCAGAATTAGGTGCCGATATTTTAACGGTTCACTACGAAGCTTGTACACATTTACACAGAACTCTTCAAGCCATTAAAGCGGAAGGAATGAGAGCTGGAGTTGCCATTAACCCACATACCAATGTTGCGTTGTTAGAAGACGTAATTAACGATATTGATTTGGTTTGTATAATGAGCGTAAACCCCGGTTTTGGCGGTCAAAGCTTTATTGAAAACACCTACAAAAAAACCCGACAGCTTAAAGAAATTATCTTAGATAACAACGCTGCAACACAAATTGAGATCGATGGTGGTGTAACCGATAAAAATGCCAAACAACTAGTAGAAGCCGGAGCCGATGTATTGGTAGCCGGAAGTTTTGTTTTCAAATCTGCTACTCCAAAAGAAACAGTTAAAGAATTAAAAGAAATTGCAAACTCATAATTCAGGTAAAGATTTGTTAGACGTTGTAATTATTGGAGCTGGTCCTATCGGTATTGCTTGTGCCATTGAAGCCCAAAAAAGAAACCTTTCTTATGTGGTTATTGAAAAAGGTCCGTTGGTCAATTCCTTGTATAATTATCCGACCAATATGACGTTTTTTTCTTCTTCAGAAAAATTAGAGATCGATCAAATTCCCTTTATCAGTAAAAACGCAAAACCTAGCAAGGCTGAAGCCCTAGAATATTACAGAAGAATTGCGACTTCAAAAAAACTCGATATCCATTTATTTGAAAAAGTAAATTCAGTTAAAAAAAGTGGTGATTTTTATGAAGTAGAAACTAGCAAAGAAACCTATTCTTCTAAAAATGTAGTCATCGCTACCGGCTTTTACGACATTCCTAATTATATGAATGTAAAAGGAGAAGATTTACCTAAAGTCTATCATTATTATAATGACCCTCATTACTTTTCTAATCAAGATGTAATTGTAGTGGGCGCTAGTAATTCTTCTGTGGATGCCGCATTAGAAGTTTATAGAAAAGGTGGCCGGGTAAGCATGGTTGTGCGTGGAAAATCTATTGGTGAACGAGTAAAATATTGGGTAAGACCCGATATTGTGAACCGAATTGAAGAAGGGAGCATCAATGCTTATTTCAATTCTATTATTACTGAAATACGAGAAAACGAGGTGGATATTGAAGATGAAAACGGAAACAAAAAAACCTTAAAAAATGACTTTGTTTTAGCATTAACCGGTTACCGACCTAATTTTAAATTTTTAGAAGAAGTAGGAATTCAACTACGAGATAAAGAAAATAAAATTCCAAAATACGATCCACAAACCATGGAAACCAACTTAAAAGGAGTTTACTTGGCCGGAGTGATTTGTGGCGGGTTGGAAACACATAAGTGGTTTATAGAAAATTCACGTATTCACGCCAAGATGATTATGGAAAACATCTCTTGCAACTAAAAAACAACTATGGAAAATAAATTGGCAGTTCTAATAGATGGCGATAACATCCCGTCGGCTTACATTACAGAAATGTTACAGGAAATTGCCAAGTACGGTAATCCTACTATTAAAAGAATTTACGGTGACTGGACCAAGCCTCATCTTAACAAATGGAAAAGTGTTTTATTGGAAAATGCGGTAAACCCTATTCAACAATACGCTTATACGCAAGGTAAAAATGCAACCGATTCTGCCATGATCATTGATGCCATGGATATTTTATATTCCAATAAAGTAGATGGTTTTTGTTTGGTTTCCAGTGATAGCGATTTCACAAAACTCGCTACGCGACTTCGGGAAGCCGGTAAAAATGTAATAGGAATTGGCGAAAAGAAAACCCCAGAACCTTTTATTGTAGCCTGCGATAAGTTTATCTATATTGAAATATTAAAGAACCAGAATAAAGAAATCGAGAGCAAAAATTCTTCAAAATCAAAAGAAGATAAAAAAGACGATGTCGATAAAATTACACCGAAAGTCATAAAATTAATTGCTTCCACTATTTCTGATATAGCCGATGAAGATGGTTGGGCATTTTTAGGAGATGTAGGGAGTTTGCTTCAAAAAAAGCAACCCAACTTCGACTCTAGAAATTACGGCTTCCAGAAACTCACCCCAATGATTAATTCCATTAATAAATTTGAGGTAGAATCCCGCGAAAATCAGCATAACAACAACAGATTCAAATTGATTTACGTACGGAACAAAAATTAATATCCGTTAAAATTATAATTCAACATTTCCCTGATTTTACTATAAAATTCAGGGAATTTTTGTTTAAAAACGATAGGGCTTTCAATAAAATATTCCACTAAAACCGCTAAAAATTCAAAGCGATTGGTAAAGGCATATTTTCTAAAGTATTTAGTATCCTGCAAACGCTGCCGTATTTCATCATTCAACAATAGATTCACCAATTTTTTAGACGTATCTGCAAAAATGGTGGCACTAATATCGCTCTCTTTCATACTATTGATCTGAAGCACGTGAATAAACTCATGAATTGCCAAATTGATATTATCTTCCTCATCGGCAAAACCTTCCAGAAAATGCTTCCAAGAAAAAACCAATGCTTTTAAACGTGGGTTAAATTCGCCTTTATGGTGATTTTGAGTAATGGTAGAATAATAAATATCAGGATATACAAAAATTTTCTGTAGCGCAGGCAACAAAAAATCCCGCATCCCGAAAGTGAGCATCACTGCGGTTGCCGAAATATAGAGTTTCACTTCTTTGGTAATTTCAAAGCCTTCCCTTGCTTCAAAAGATTTATCCTGCATAAAAGTAATCAGTCGATGCTGAAAGAACTTTTGTTGCTTAGCATTTAAGCGATTATAAAACGAAAAACGATTCTTAATAAACTTTTCTTCTTCATAAGTCAATTTCTTCAACCTAAAGTACAAATGAATGTAAATAGGTCTCTTGAAAAAATACATATAAACATGATCAAATAAAGAAATAGATTTCACCAAAATAATACCCACCAAAGCGACGAGTAAAAGAATAATAAGAATGGCAATGATAAATCCTTCCATAGAGAACTCCCGAATATACTTGAAAAATTTTAACCCTGTATTAACAAGACTTAACTTTTATTAACCGCAGAAAGTTTTATATTAAAAATGATGAATTTAGAAGAACTTAGAAAAACATTGCATCAACATCCTGAGGTTTCAGGAAAAGAAAAACAGACTTCGGTTTTCATAGTAAAGAAGCTGAAAGAAATTGGTGTAACACAAGTACACGAGAATTTTTCAGAATATAGTTTGCTTGCTGAAATAGACTTTAATTCTCCCGGAAAAACAATTCTTTTCAGGGCAGAACTGGATGCTCTTCCCATTGAAGAAACTAACCAATTTACCTACCAATCGAAAAATAAAAATGTTTCCCATAAATGCGGTCACGATGGACATATGACAATGTTGTTGGGCTTAGCTGAAAAACTTATTGAACACAGAAATGAATTTTCCGGAAAGGTTTTACTTCTTTTTCAATCTTCAGAAGAAACGGGAAAAGGAGCCAAAAATATTTTAAAAAGTAAAATTCTGGAAAAATTCAATATCGATTATGCTTTTTCGCTACATAACGTACCAGGCTATCCCTTAGGAAATATCATTACCAAACCCCAAACCTTTACACCTTCAGTAGAAAGTGTAGATATCGAATTACTAGGAAAAACAAGCCATGCAGGAATGCCATGGAAAGGGATTAATCCTGCTTCAGCCATTCGTGACCTTATCAATTATTTCACTTCCATTCATCAGCCTGATGTAACCCAAGAAAATTACTTTTTGGCAACGCCAATTTATATCCAAATGGGAGAAAAAGCTTATGGAACTTCCGCCGGAAAAGCTACCTTAAGTTACACGCTTAGAACAGGCGAACACAAAAAATTTGTTCAGCAGAAAAAAGAAATCATTCATCAAATAGAAAAAACCTGTCAACGGGAAAACCTCAACTTTTCTTTGCAATGGAAAGAAGCTTTTGAAGCTAACAATAATGATCCGGAAGCTTTTGAGCTCATTAGAAAAGCTGCTGAAGCAAATCAATATTCATTTACAGAAAAAGAACACTTTTTTAACTGGGGCGAAGATTTTGGAGCTTTTACCCAACAATACAAAGGAGCAATGTTTGGCTTAGGCTCAGGAGAAAACACACCGGAATTACATAATCCTGATTATGATTTTCCAGACCAACTCCTTCCCTATGGAATTAACATGTTTTACTCATTAAGCAAAAAACTTTTACAATGATCACCAATCACAGTTCGGTTATAGAATTAAACAGAAATGCCTTAGCCAACAACTTCAAATTCATAAAAAACCTTATCGGCGAAAAAGTTACCTTATCAAGCGTCATCAAAGGAAATGCTTATGGCCACGGAATCCAACAAATGGTTCCGGAATTACAATATTTGGGAGTGAATCATTTTTCCGTATTTAGTTCTTTTGAAGCTAAAATTGCCCATGAATCTTTAACCCAAGCAGCGACAATTATGGTGATGGGAGATATTGCTGAAGAAGATATTTCTTGGGTAGTTGAAAATAAAATTCAGTTTTTTATCTACAATATTTCTGGATTGCAGACTTTATTGAGGGAAGCGAAAAAACAAACGAAAAAAATTCATGTCCATATTGAATTGGAAACCGGAATGAACCGTCACGGTTTTGAGCAAAACCAACTTTTAGAACTCGTAGAAATCATTGAAGAAAATAAAAATTTAATAGAAGTTGAAGGAATCTGTACTCACTTTGCGGGTGCGGAAAGCAGTGCCAATTTTAAAAGAATTCAAGAACAACAACAAAGCTTTTTAAAAGGGATTGAGTTTTTAAAAATAAAAGGAATTGAAGCCAAAAAATTGCATACCTCTTGCAGTGCGGGAATTATCGCCTATCCGCAGTTTAATTTAGATATGGTAAGAATAGGGATTATTCAATATGGCTTGTGGCCCAGCAAAGAAAGTCAACTCACTTATAATGTAAAACATGAATACGAAACCCAATTGGAAAGTGTTTTAAGTTGGCGTTCCTCTATTATTGATATTAAAAATGTAAAAGCCGGAGACTTCGTTGGCTATGGAACTTCATTTTTGGCAGAAACCAATATGAAAATCGCTAGTGTTCCCGTAGGCTACGGTTATGGTTTTAGTAGAAGTTTAAGTAACACCGGAAGAGTATTGGTTAACGGAAAACGCTTAAGTGTCATAGGAACTGTAAACATGAACATGTTCCTTATCGACGTCACCAACATCGAGGTAAAAATTGGGGACACCGTCACCATTATCGGGCAAGATGGCGAACAATCTATAAACGTTTCTTACTTCGGAAATTTAAGTGAGCAACTTAATTACGAACTCCTTACACGCTTAGATAAAAGTATTCCTCGGGTTGTTGTATAAAAACTTGTTTTTCAGTATAAAAAAGGTTATCATACTCGCATAACTAACACAATTATGCGAGATTTTATAATTATTGGGGCTGCTCAAGCCGGACTTTCTATGGCTTATTATTTAAAGCAATTGGAGAAAGACTTTTTGGTAGTCGATAAAGAAAATGAAATTGGAGCAAGTTGGCTCAACCGTTGGGATTCTTTAACGCTTTTTACCCCTACAGAATTCAACCACCTCGCGGGAATGGATTTTCCTGCTGAAAAAGGCCATTATCCCAATAAATATGAAGTCGCTGATTATTTTAAAAGCTATGTCAAAAAATTTGACATTCCAGTTCAGCTAAATACGTTGGTGAAAAACATTAAAAAAGTAAACGGAAAGTTCATTTTAACTACGGACAATGCTACTTTAGAAACCAAACAAGTAATTGTTGCCACCGGACCTTTTCACATTCCTTATACTCCGCCTTGCTCGAAACATATTTCCTCGAATGTTTTTCAAATTCACAGTAATTATTATAAAAGCCCAAGTCAGTTGCAAGAAGGAGCTGCTATGGTGGTAGGTGCAGGAGATAGTGGCTTTCAAATTTTAGATGAAATTTCTAAAGACGGGAGAACAACTTATTTCTCTGGGGATACGAATGTAAAAACACTTCCGCAGGAAATATTGGGAAAAACACTTTGGTGGTGGTTTACCAAAACCGGTTTTTTAAGTTTTAGCAAAAAATCGTGGATTGGCAAACGTATAAGTCATTCTAAACAACCGGTGATTGGTACTGATGTTAAAGAGATTTTAAGTCGAAAAAATGTAATTCCTGTTGGAAGAACTAACGACGCAGATGAAGAAAACATTGAGACCGAAAAGCAAACCTTAACCAATGTAAAAAATATTGTCTGGGCGACCGGCTACCGACCCAATTTTTCTTGGATTGAAGGCCTAGAACTTGACCATGAAGGTTATCCCAAAAACAATCGTGGAATAAGTAGCATAAAAGGTTTGTATTTTATGGGCTTGCCTTGGTTGCACACACGAGGCTCTGCCACGCTTGGGGGAATTAAAAAAGACGCGGAATACCTTGCTATACAAATTAAAAAACAGGAATTACAACCAGTTTGATTTATAATCCCTGTCTTTTTTATTGTTGATGATCCACTATTATAATTAGCGTCATTCTTTGCTTGACACGGAATCTCTAGTATTGAAAAAAACAAAATCTTGAGGATGAGACCCTGAAACAAGTCCAACTTTCAGGCGGACAGGTTCAGGGGGAACGACACCTTGTTATGATTCATTTCGGAAATTCAAATCTATTTCTTTAAGAAAAAATGGTCTAACGAATATTTTCCACTTCCGGTTAACATCAACAAGATATAACTGAACAAATACAAAAGTGGCAATTCTTGATGAGACATCCCGTCTGAAGCATGCACTATAAATATAGCCACTAGCATCGTAATTAATAACGGAATGGCTGCTAATCTCGTCCCTAATCCTAAAATTATAAGAATGGAACATATAAATTCTGCAAATACCGTTAGTGCTAAACTTGCCATTTCACCAATTCCTATAGGATCGGCAAATGCGATTTTTTCTTCGCTAAAAAATTGCATTAATTTACCATAGCCATGTGGCAACATTAAGGCTGAAACCCCTACTCTAAAAATTAGCAATCCCAAATCTGTTGCCGGCAAACTTAAATTTGTTCTGTAAGCCATTTTATGAGGTTTTAGTTAATAATTCCTGAGCTTTTTCAATGCTTTTGTTTACTCTATCTTTCATTTCCTTTACCTCTTCTTTTTCCGCGGAAAGTATAGGTTCTCGTTTTTCATATTCTTCTTTAGAATAAGTAGTATCCACAAGTGCATTCGGGAACTTCTCTCCAAAATCTTTCATCCAAGTCATCATCAACTCATGAGCCTGCTTTAACTCTTGATTCACATTCTCGAACTCTTTCCCGATTTCTGTAGTGTCAATTTTAGTTTCGGTTTTTTCAATTAAAGAGGAAAGCGCTCCCATTTTGGGCATCACCTCATCGTGAACTACTAAAATTTCATCGATGCTCTCATCATAATGTTGCTTCTCTTTAGAGGCTTTTTGTTTTTCGCCACAGCTTACTAAAAGAATTCCGGCGAAAATAAATACAAGTGTTTTTTTCATTTGAATTAGTTTTATGGATAAAAATAAACAATTTTATCCCCAAAACAATCAAATACGTATTTTTGCGGAATGGTTCAACAGCGAGAAATACTTATTATTGGCGGCGGAGCAGCAGGTTTTTTTACGGCGATTAATTTAGCAGAAACTAAGGAAAACTTAAAAATCACCATTCTAGAACGTGGAAAAGAAGTTTTAACCAAAGTGAAAATTTCCGGGGGTGGACGCTGTAATGTCACACACGCAGAATTTATTCCGCAAGAACTCAGTAAAAACTACCCGCGTGGCGAAAAAGAATTATTAGGACCCTTTCATCAATTTATGACAGGAGACACCATTGCTTGGTTTGAGGAACGTGGCATTGAATTAAAAACGGAAGAAGACGGAAGAATGTTCCCCATAACCGATTCTTCGGAAACGATTATTGATTGCTTTCTTGCCGAAACCGAACGTTTAGGCATTGAAATTAAAACAAGCCATTCCGTTCAAAATATTGAAAAACACGAAAAAAACTGGTTAGTAAAAACTTCAAAAGGAGATTTTTCTGCTGAAAAAATTGTCATCGCTACCGGAAGTAACCCCAAAATCTGGAAACTGCTCGAGCAACTTGGCCATCAAATCATACAGCCGGTTCCTTCTCTATTTACCTTCAATATTCAAGATCACCGTATAAAAGATTTAGCGGGAATTTCAACTTTTGCACACATCAAAATTTTAGATGAAAAACTAGAAAGTGACGGTCCTTTACTTATTACACATTGGGGATTAAGCGGTCCCGGAATTTTAAAACTTTCGGCTTGGGGAGCACGCATTTTAGAAGCTAGAAATTATCATTTTAAAATTCAGGTGAATTGGTTAGGCTACACCACTTCTGAAGAAGTAATTGAGCAACTAAAGAAATTAAAAATTGAATTTGCCAAACAACAATTAACTACATACGCACAGTTTAATTTACCCAAACGTTTATGGTTAAGTTTACTCAATGCTACCAAAATTCCAGAAACCCAAAAATGGGCAGGGTTAAGTAAAAGGCAAATGCTTCAACTTGCCCGTGAATTAACCGAATGCCAACTCACCGTTAACGGAAAAAGCACTTTTAAAGAAGAATTTGTGACGGCCGGAGGAGTCGATTTAAAAGAGGTAAATTTTAAAACTTTTGAAAGCAAAATAGAGCCTAAGCTCTACTTGGCTGGAGAAGTGTTGAATATTGATGCGATCACCGGAGGGTTTAACTTTCAAAATGCGTGGACAGGTGGTTTTCTAGCTGCTCAAGCCATTTCAAAATCGATTGAAGATGAAGATTAATCCGTTTGTTATTTCCTTATTATTAGCCATTTTAGTTGCTTACCTCTTTCCGCAACTCGGAGATTTTGTGCCGCTAAAATTGATCACCGATATAGGCATCGGACTCATTTTCTTTTTCTACGGATTAAAACTCTCTGTTTCAGAATTAAAATTAGGAATGAGCAATTACAAACTGCATGCGCTTATTCAACTAACTACGTTTTTATTATTTCCGGCCTTGGTTTTTATCGCTTATCCTTTTTTAAAAGATACCGCTGCGGAAGATTATTGGTTGGCATTTTTCTTTTTAGCGGCTTTGCCTTCAACGGTTTCTTCTTCGGTAGTCATGGTTTCCTTAGCGAAAGGAAATATTCCGGCAGCAATTTTCAATGCTAGTTTATCGGGAATTATTGGAGTGATTATCACTCCGTTTTGGCTAGGCTTTTTCCTAGATGCTTCTGAAGGTTTTAGCTTTACCGATGTGTTTTTAAAACTGCTTTACCAAATCATTATTCCATTGGTATTAGGTTTTGCTTTACACCGAACCTTAGAAGCTTTTGTTAACCGTTACAAGAGCAAATTAAGCTTATTTGATAAATCAATTATTGTGCTTATTGTTTACGATAGTTTTAGCAAATCGTTCTTGGCCAATATTTTCAATGATTTAGATTTTTTAGATTTAGGCTTAATTTTACTTTGTGTATTGGCACTTTTCTTTGCCGTTTATGGCATGACGGGTTGGATTTCTAATCTATTTAACTTCAATAGGGAAGATAAAATCACCGCACGCTTTTGTGGTTCCAAAAAATCCTTGGTTCACGGTTCGGTAATGGCAAATATTATTTTTGGCAATTCTGCCGGCGCAGGTTTGTTTTTACTCCCCATTATGCTTTTTCATATAAGTCAGCTGATCTTGATTTCTGTTTTTGCTGAACGTTATGCAAAAGAAGTGGAAGATTAGTAAATATTCAATTAATTATATTCCTTCAAAAATAAATTAGCGATTTTTCTATCTAATTTAGCAGAAATGCAACCTGAAGTTTCAATTACATATTCTTCTTCCAGATAACATCGCCAACGAGTATTAAAAGTACTATCTAATGAATAAGCAAAAGAGTAAACGCTTCTAATTTGATTTCCTAGAATAACATATCTTTCATCAACTTCAAACCAATTAGAGCAATTTCCTGCTTCAAATTGATTAATAAAAATTTCATTTTCAGTTTGAGGTCCTTTTATTAAAGAATCTATTTTAAACTTAACATCTGTAAAACCGTCAGGGTAATCTGAATGTGTACTTTCTATTATCGTGCCTATCGCTATAAAATCCACACTTTCTTTTAAATTACAAATATTGTTTTCGGTATAATCAAAACAGGAGCAAAATACTGATTTACTTATAACTTTCTCTTTATTAGTAAAAGCTAAAAATGACAGACAGATTAAAAAAAATAAAAAAATTTTCAAAGTAAAAGATTAGGCTTGATGATCTTCTTTTAAAAATGCAGAAGCATTAAATTGAATTAATTTATTTCTTCTATAAAGATATAATAACGGTATAAGCCAAGGAAGAATAAACATGCTTAAAATCCAAAAGCCTTTATTGATTAATTCTTGCTGAAGCATATCGGCCATGATAATCACCCAAGAAACCCCTGAGATAAAAATACCAAAGGTTAATAGTTCCCCATTTAGCGGAAAATGCATGATTTTAAAAAACGTTCCCACCACTGTAAATAAGATTCCGAAAATCACCATTCCGCACACTAACTTTTTACTCACTTGAAGCTCTGAATTCGACATATCTTTATAAGTTTCGGATTAAAATACAAAAACAATCTTAAAAAATCAACTATTTTGTTAATATCCTCCTAATACATTAGAAGTTAAGCTATTATTTTTAGCGTCAGGGATGGCAGCGGTATGCTTTTTTGGATTGCTACCTACCACAGGAATTTACAAAAACCCTTCCTCCCGGAGGTAAGTAAAGCGAACGGCCAATCCAACAAATAATGTCCTACTTATTTTTAAAGTTTTCTTTTTTAATTTCTTCAGCTAGTTGATAATTTCCATTCTCTGATAGGTGATGAATTACCCGTTTTGCATCACTGGTTTTTGAACCCTGATGATGTTTGGCAATGGCTTTCACCTGGATTGGCTTTGCCCAAAAACCGGTTATTAACGGTAAATGTTCTGCTAATAGTTGCTTCGGTAGGTCTTTATAAAATAAGGGCTGGTGCTGATTTTCTTCAAAATGGTGTACCAACTTCTCTAACGAATTTTCTAACTCTTTTTTTGTTTGAAGGTGAATTTCTACAGACACATGTACTGCCGAATAGTCCCAAGTGCTAATATCTTTTTCAGCATACCACGAGGAAGAAACATAAGCCTGTTCACCTTGAAAAATCAATAAAGCTTTCGCTCCGTTTTTTAAGCCGGAAAACATTTCGTTATGTTTAGCTATATGGCTGTACAAGCTAAAATCTTTTGGTTTACCTTCTAACAATACGGGAATATGGGTAGCTTGCAGCGCTTGATTCTGCATTACAAAAGTCGCAAAGGGATGCTGTTGAATAAACTTAAAAATATATTCCGGATCTTGTTTTTTGTATTTTTGAGGTTGGTACATTAACGCTTGACGCCCGTTAACAATTCAGCTTCTAATTCCATATCGCTATTTTCTGCATGCAATACAGAAATATCTCCAGTGGCTTCAAATACTACTGCTTTCACTTGTGAAAATTTAATCACATTAGCTTCCCGCAATTTAGAATGTAAGTCTGCTTTAGTAACTTTTGCTTTTTTTAAATTCTCTTCCAGTATTTCTTGTCCATCCATTAGAAGCAAAGGAGAATTGTCGATCATTTTTTCGAAAAAAGAAAAACTCCTTAAAGAAGCAGCCGTCATTTGCAATACATATACAGCAATTAAACCCACAGCACCATCAACCACACTTACCGAAGAACTTAAAATGGTGGAGGCCACAATAGAACCTATGGCTACGGTAATGGCAAAATCAAAACTCGACATTTTAGAAAAACTTCTCTTTCCTGCAATTCGAGTGCATACAATAACTGCTATATAAATCCCGATCGCACATAAAATTATATTTAAGAGGGATTGCGGACTAGTTTGTAACCATTTATTCATTAGCTCTACTTTAAGTTCTAATCCTCTAAATTATACCAAACAGAAACCAATAACCTTGTCCTTAACGAAGATTTATTAATTAAGACGCCAAATTTCAAAATTCACAATAGCGGTATAGGCAATCCAAAAAGTATAGGGAATCAACAAATAAGCCGCAAAAGGTTTTACTACTTTAAACCATTTAACAGTAAATAGCAGAAGTAAAAATAAGGCTACAGTAAGTAAAAAACTTAGCATGAGCATTTTCAGTTCAAAAAAGGTAAGAAACCACGCTACCGTTAATAAAATCTGAAAGCCAAAATGATACAAGGCCGTTTTCACCCAAACATGATGCAAGCCCCTACTCCATACAATTCCGGCTGCAATTCCCATCAAGGCAAAATTAATCAACCATAAAGAAGAATATAACCAATCAGGGACCACAAAAGAGGGCTTATTAATTACTGCCAACCAGTCGTGCAACACACTTTGTATAGCGAGCGTGCTTAAAAAACCTAGAAGCACACAACCTAAGGTACTGGCTAAAATTTTCAAATAATTGGGCCTATTGTTCATAAGTTAGTTTAGTCGCGTTCTAATTTAGAATTATTTTTGAATTTCTACAACCACATCGCCTATCTAATCGTTTATATTTGCAGAAATTTTTTAAAGTGATGAGTATACAAGCCTTTGTTTTCCCAAAACCCAAAGAAAATTTAACCAAAGGAAAAGTTTCTTGGGAGTCACCCAGCAATATTGCTTTGGTAAAATATTGGGGGAAATATGGGGAACAACTCCCTAAGAACCCTTCAGTGAGCTTTACATTGAACAATTGTAAAACTACTACTACACTTGAATACCATCCTATCCCACCAACTGAAGATTTTTCTTTTGAAGTTTTTTTAGCGGGAGAAAAAGCACCTTCTTTTGAACCGAAAATCAAAAAATTCTTGGAACGGATTGAAGTTTATTTACCATTTCTAAAAGATTATCACTTTAGCATAAAAACTTCCAATTCTTTTCCACATAGCAGCGGGATTGCCTCTTCTGCCAGTGGAATGAGCGCTTTAGCTTGTTGTTTAATGAGTTTAGAACAACAATTCAATCCAGAAATTTCTTCAGCTTATTTCAAGAAAAAAGCCTCTTTCTTGGCCCGATTAGGTTCTGGGAGTGCTGCGAGAAGTATTGAAGGCGGCTTAGTGGTTTGGGGTGAACATCCAAAAATTGAAGATAGCAGTAATTTATATGGAACTTCCTACCCTTTTGAAATAAATGAAGTTTTTAAAACCTATCAAGATACCATTTTATTGGTAGATAAAGGGGAAAAAACAGTAAGCAGTACTGTTGGCCATAATTTAATGCACGATCACCCTTATGCCGAAGCACGTTTTCAACAGGCTTTTCAGAATTTAAAAAAACTACAACCGGTTTTTGAATCGGGAGATCTAAACACCTTCATCAATATTGTAGAAAGTGAGGCATTAACTTTGCATGCAATGATGATGAGCAGTAATCCTTATTTTATTTTAATGAAGCCCAATACGCTTGAAATTATTAATAAAATTTGGAACTATAGACAAGATACGAATTCTAAATTATGTTTTACCTTAGATGCCGGTGCTAATGTGCATTTACTCTACCCTGAAGTAGAAAAAACAGAAGTTTTAGATTTCATTAAGAACCAGTTAGTTGCACATTGTCAAAATGCTCAGTATATTTGTGATAATGTTGGAACGGGAGCAAAACAGTTAGCTTAAGTTTTCAGCCGAATAATTCATTATGAAAGGACCTTTATTTTATTCAAAAATTTTATTGTTTGGAGAGTACGGAATCATTAAAGATTCTAAGGGTTTATCTATTCCTTACAACTTTTATAACGGAGCTTTAAAGATTGATTCTAACCTGTCTGAAGCTCAGCAAAAATCAAACAATAACCTGAAGCGTTTCGCCGATTACTTAGGAGAACTGCAAATTAAGTTTCCTAATTTAGTTCAATTCGATTTAGAAGAATTAACGAAAGATATTGAAGGTGGAATGTATTTTGACAGTAGTATTCCCCAAGGTTACGGTGTAGGAAGTAGCGGTGCTTTAGTCGCTGCCATTTATGATAAATATGCATTGAATAAAATTACCGTTCTTGAAAATTTAAGTCGGGAAAAACTATTAAAGTTGAAGAAGATCTTCGGTGAAATGGAATCTTTTTTCCACGGAAAATCTTCTGGTCTTGACCCTTTAAACAGTTATTTAAGCTTACCTATTCTCATTAATTCCAAAGATAATATTGAAGCTGCAGGAATCCCTTCCCAATCAAAAGAAGGAAAAGGTGCGGTATTTTTATTGGACAGCGGAATGGTAGGGGAAACTGCTCCTTTGGTAAATCTTTTTATGGAAAACCTAAAACAAGAAGGCTTCCGTAAAATGCTGAAAGATAAATTTGTAAAACACACCGATGCTTGTGTAGAAGATTTTATGAAAGGTGATGTAAAATCACTATTCTCTAACATTAAGCAGCTTTCTCATGTGGTTTTAGATAACTTTAAACCCATGATCCCAAAGCAATTTCATAAACTTTGGAAAGAAGGCATCGATACTGGACATTATTATTTAAAACTTTGTGGTTCCGGTGGAGGCGGTTACATTTTAGGTTTTACGGAAGATATTGATAAAGCGAGAACAGCACTAAAAAATCATAACCTAGAAGTCGTTTATACTTTCTAAAACCCCTTCTCTTTTTATGGGGATGCTTTCACGTAAGAACAAACTGGTATTACTTAAACTGGCAAGTTTGTTTTCAGTGGTTCGCGGTTACAATATTCTTATTTTATTCATTGCGCAATATTTGGCTTCCATCTATATTTTGGCGCCAAACATGCCAATTAGGGACATCATTTTAGATGTAAATCTATTTTTATTGGTGATCGCTTCTACCTTTGCGATTGCTTCCGGTTACTTAATCAATAATTTTTACGACGCTGAAAAAGATTTAATCAACCGGCCACATAAAACCTTATTGGATAACTACATTAGTCAAAAAACAAAACTGGCTATTTATTTTACGCTGAATTTCCTCTCCGTAATTTTAGCAAGTTATGTATCGTTTAAAGCGGTAATTTTCTTTTCGGTATTTATCTTTTTCCTTTGGTTCTATTCCCATAAACTTAAAAAATACCCATTTATAGGAACTTTAGTGGCTTCCCTATTAGCCATTACCCCATTTTTTGTAGTCTTCGTGTATTACCATAATTTTGATATGGTCATATTTGTTCATGCTACTTTTCTATTTCTTATTATTTCCATTCGGGAATTAACCAAGGATTTAGAGAATTTAAAAGGTGACCTTACGCAAGATTACCGAACCATTCCTGTGGTTTACGGAGTAAAGTTTTCAAAAATAATTATTAGCTCTCTAGTAGCTTTAACACTTGTTCCCACACTTATTTTAATTTTCAAAAAATTTGAGATTGGCTATATGCATTATTACTTCCTGCTTAGTTTTATCTTGATGATTACATTTCTCTTTTTCCTATGGAAATCTTCTTCCAAACTTCAATACACCTTGCTACACAATCTTTTAAAACTAATTATTGTGATTGGGGTTTTTAGTATTTTATTAATCGATATTGATGTAGTTTTAAATAGGGTTTTATAACTATTTACCCTTAATCTATTGTAAATCAATATTTAATTATTAATTATACATTTTTAATAATTCATTTATTAATACGTACCTTTGCAAAAAATTTAAGCTATGGGCAATTTTAAGAAATCGGGAAAAGGAACTATGAAGCAAAAAAATAAGCCTTTCAAGAAAAAAAGCGAGAAAAAACCTCAACAAAAAATTGCGGTTGATAAACAGGTAAAAGACCCAGAAGCCGGCATGCGCTTAAATAAATACATTTCTAATGCCGGAATCTGTAGCCGTCGGGATGCCGATATTTACATCCAAGCCGGAAACGTTCGCGTAAATGGCGAAGTAGTTACCGAAATGGGGCACAAAGTAAAATTGACCGATGAAGTAAAATTTGACGGGAGAAGAATTAGTCCGGAGAAAAAAGAATACGTTCTTTTAAACAAACCTACCGGTTTTTACGTAACTGGAAGTTTAGAGCGTAACAACCGTACGGTAATGGATTTAATTGCCAACGCATCAAAATCTAAATTAGATCCGGTAGGAAAATTAGATACAAGTACCACCGGCCTTTTGCTTTTCACCAATGATGGGACGATGTCTAAAAACCTAGGAAGCACGAAAAAAAGAATCCGACAGATTTATCATGTTGAACTTAATAAAAGTTTAGAACAGGAAGATTTAGAAAGTATTCGTGATGGAAAGATCACCTTGGAAGATGGAAAAGTAACTGTGGATGAGATAAGCTATGTAGAGAATCGCCCTAAACGCGAAATTGGGATTGAACTACAAAGCACCCGACAACATATTGTACAACGTACCTTTAAAAAGTTAGGTTACGAAGTAGTAAAACTAGACCGCGTGGTGTATGGCGGTTTAACTAAAAAAGATTTACCAAGAGGTCGCTTTAGACATTTAACCCAACAAGAAGTGATTAACTTAGGGATGTTATAAAACAAAAAGACCGGAATTTAAATTCTGGTCTTTTTTGTTTAAATCTTATTTCCGTTTAAGAAAACTTCATACGCAATGGTTGCGGTTTTCTCTAGCATCTTTGCTACGGAACAATATTTTTCCAGAGATAAATCTACCGCACGACGGGCTTTATTTTCCGGTAAATCGCCCTCAAGTTTTATTTGTAAATCTATTTTTTCAAACACCTTGGGGATGGCATCTGGATTACGATAACCTTCTACCTCCATTTCTAAGTTGGATAATTCTAAATTTTGCTTTTTTAGAATATGAACAATATCAATACCGCTACAACCGGCAATCCCACGAAGCAATAAATCCATAGGACTTGAGCCTTGAGGATTTTCTACCGATTTATTATCTAAATGAACTTCATCGCCACGCTCATTAGTAGTGACAAAATGGAAATCGTTATTGAGGCGTTTTAAATGTACTTTCATCTTTTTCAGTTTTTATTCAAAGATAAGCATTCTAACTTTCCATTAGAAATTACAATCCGCAAACATTGGCTCTGGGATTAGTGGTAATTCAACAAAATAATTTTAGTTTTTAAAATAATTAAATTCGTTCAGCTAATTTGATAACATCACTCACCAAACCTCTTGCCGTAACTGCCGCTCCTGCTCCGGCACCTTGAATTACCAAAGGCTGGGTGCCGTAAGACTCCGTATAAATTTCAAATAACGAATCGGCTCCCTGTAGTGCTCCTAACGGATTTTCTTTTTGTGCTTTGACCAGTTTTACTTCTAAAACCTCATCTTCCACATCAAGTTCACCAATGTAACGCAAGACTTCATTTTCTTTCAATTCAGATTTCAACAATTGAAACTCTTCATCTAAGTCTGTAATTTGTTCTTGAAATGCGGTTACAGAATTGGTTTCGGTTAGATAGGCAGGCACTAAGTTTTTCACCACTACATCTTCTAAATTGTAGCTAAGCTGAAGTTCTCTACCCAAAATCAATAATTTTCTGGCTACATCGGTTCCTGAAAGATCGACACGCGGATCGGGTTCGGTATAACCTTTTGATTCAGCTAATGCGACTACCTCACTAAAGTTTTTGTTTTCTTCAGAAAAAGTATTGAAAATATAACTCAATGATCCGGAAAACACACCTCTAATTTTGGTGACTTTTTCTCCGGAAAGGTGTAAGTTTTTAAGAGTCTCAACTACCGGAAGACCTGCACCAACATTAGTTTCATATAAAAAATGTTTTTTATGTTCTTTTAAAACCTCTCTAAAGAACGCGTATTCATCGTAAGCTAAAGTATTGGCTACCTTATTGGCAGCAATAATATGAAAAGCGTTTTCTACTAAATTGGTATAATTGTTCACAAAATCTGCGGAAGCCGTAGCGTCGATTGCAACAACGTTTTTCCAATTTTTAGAGTTTACATAATCAATAATTTCTTCAACCTGATACGGTATACCAAAATCTTCAAAATTGGCTTTCCAGTTTTCACCGATGCCTTCATCCTTTACAAATGCAGTAGATGAATTTAGAATTATCGGAATTTCAATTTCCAGGTTTTGTTGTTTAAATACTTCTTGAGCTTGAATAATTTGATTAATAAACGTACTCCCTACCTTACCTATGCCAAACAAGATGAGCTGTATTTTTTTCATTGCTAGTTTTTATTTGTTGAAAAATGGGTTGTAATAAATTTGCGAGTTGTTGATGTTCGATTAAAAAAGCATCGTGACCGTGAATCGATTTTACCTCTCCAATCGTAACGTAAGGATGGTGCTCACTCAATTGAACGTAAGTATTCCAATTGTCTTCTGCTAAAAAGAATTGATCGGAATTCACGGTAATAATGTGTATTTGCGAACAGATTTGTTTCGCTACACTTAACCAATCACCAGTTCCTTTAGTAATATCTATGGTACTCAATAGATGATTCATCAATCGATATGCGGGTAGCTTATAGCGGTTTTTTAAAGCCTTCCCATGAAAATCTAACCAGTCTTGTACTTTAAAAGTATTCCCTTCTTTTTCTCTATTGAATTTTTGATTTAGCGATGCCGGAGTTCTATAAAACGTCATCGCATGGCGACGTGCATCTTCAATAGGCTCCGATGAATGACTAAGAATGGCTTCCTGAATGCTACAATTGGCCAACACCCAATCGTTGGCAGTATGATGTGTAGCTACAGGAATAATATGTTCTGCTAACTTTGGATGATGTACTGCCATATGCCAAGTAAGCGCACCACCAATAGAACAACCTATGATGGCGAATAGTTGTTCTATTCCTAATAATTGAAGGCCTTCTACAAAAAGTCGAGCCACATCATCTATCGTAAAATCTTTATAGTTGAAGAGCAGATCTTCTACATCCCCGCTATAGCCATTACCTGGAATATTAAAAGCCAATACGGTAAATTTATTTAAATCGATTGTTTTTTCTTCGCCTACAATTTCATTGAACCAACCGCTTTCTCCTACTAAAGTTGAATTTCCTGTAAGTGCATGATTCACCAACACTATGGGAGCTTCTCCCAAGGCTTGACCAAAAATTTGATACGACAAATCGAGATCTCGTGTAAAACCTTTTTCGGTTTTAAAATTTTCAACTGTGATGTACCTTAAACTTGCCATAATTTATTGCTGAACTAATTCGTGTGCTTTGACCAATGCTGCTTTTAAATCGACTTTTAAGTCATCGATATCTTCTAGACCAACACTCAATCGAATTAAGTCTTGTGTAACTCCCGTAGCGATTTGCTCTTCTTCTTTTAATTGCTGATGTGTGGTACTCGCCGGATGAATAATCAGTGATTTGCTATCGCCAATATTGGCTAACAATGAAAATAGTTTAGTGGTATCTGCAATGGTTTTTGCTGCTTCAAAACCTCCTTTAACACCGAAAGTCACGAGTCCGCTTTTCCCCTTTGGCAAATACTTTTCAGCCAATTCGAAGTAGTCACTAGTTTCCAAGCCGGGATAATTTACCCAAGCTACTTCTTCTTGTTGCTGAAGCCATTGTGCGATTTGAAACGCACTTTGAGAATGTTGCTTAATTCTTACTTCTAAGGTTTCTAAACCTTGAATAATTTGAAACGCATTAAACGGACTCAACGCAGCCCCGTGATCTCGCAAACCTTCTACTCTTACTTTAGCAATAAAGGCCGCTTCGCCAAGAGCCTCGTGGTAAACCAACCCGTGATAACCTGGAGAAGGTTCTGTAAATTCAGGGAATTTTCCATTGGCCCAATCAAAATTTCCGGCATCAATGATAACTCCGCCTAAAGCAGTTCCATTGCCATTAATGTATTTAGTAAGGGAATGGATAACGATATTGGCTCCGTACTGAATAGGGTTTAACAAACTTGGGGTTGCCACCGTATTATCAACAATAAAAGGAATTTTAGCTTGTTTAGCTTGCGTAGCAATAGCTTCTAAGTCTAATACATCGAGTTTAGGATTTCCTAGCGACTCCACAAAAACAGCTCTAGTGTTCTCCTGTACTGCTTTTCCGAAATTTTCGGGTTCATTAGGATCTACAAATGTAGTAGTGATTCCAAATCTTGGCAGTGTAACATTGAGCAAATTATAGGTTCCGCCATACAGGCTACTCGACGCTACAATATGATCTCCGGCTCTTAGCAAAGTAAGTAAAGCTGTATTAATCGCGGCAGTTCCTGAAGCGGTGACCACCGCTCCGATACCACCTTCGAGTGTAGCTAATCGCTGTTCTAAAACATCATTGGTGGGATTGTTTAAACGCGTATAAATAAATCCGGGTTTTGCTAAGCTAAATACATCGGCTGCGTGTTGTGAATCGTCAAAAACATACGAAGTAGATTGATACAAGGGAACGGCTCTTGTTCCTTTATTAATAGTTACATCGTGACCGGCGTGTAAGGCATTGGTTGCATTTTTTAGTGTACTCATTTTTCTGATTTTTAATTATTGAACATTGATTTTTTTTTGATTTTTGGACATAAAAAAAGTCCCTTTGGATCGCTATCACCAAAGGGACTTTAAGTTTGAAAACAATTAGCTTAAATCACAATATATGGCAATAACGTGGTGGATGCTGCATCATACGACACATCATCATTGGCATAGCCATCATCATTACGTTAGTTACCAAATTGAAATTCATTTTTAAATTATTTTTCTTTTTCATAGCACCTGCTAAAGCAGGATATTTTTCAAAACAAGGCATAAAAAAAGCCGCTGTGGTGACAGCGGCTCTATTGATTTATATGTTAAAATTTATGCAATAGAACACGCTGTGAGCTTTCGCCACATCATCATATTCATAGTGCACAATAAATTTTTCATTTGTTCTTGTTTTGTGATTACAAAGATAATGGTAGATTTTTTTAATATGCAAATAAAACCATCATTATTTTTTGCGTTAAGGATTGAACGCCTTGTTTGAGCTCTTTTAAATGAAGGCATTAGACTTTATTTAAAAAGCGAGTAGTGAAAGCCTGACCCGAATTTTTTAGTGAGGGAAACGCCCAAATTATAAAAAAACATCCTAGATTTCAAGAAATTAAAAAGTCGTTAAAATAGTGTTGCTTTTATGGCTTTTTCATAACTTTGCCGGAGAAAATAACAGGGAAAAATTTGACTGATTGCAACCCTTTAAAAATGCTAAAGCAGTAAATTACTTCTTTAGATTGAACTTCAATCAGCCTTCTTCCTTCTTAAAATAAAAATAATGGCTTATTTATTTACTTCAGAAAGTGTTTCTGAAGGACACCCAGATAAAATTGCAGATCAAATTAGTGATACTTTATTAGACAATTTCTTAGCCTTTGATGAACAATCTAAAGTGGCTTGTGAAACTTTAGTGACTACAGGACAAGTGGTTCTTGCTGGTGAAGTACGTTCGAACACCTATTTAGATGTACAACAAATTGCACGTGATGTAATTAATGATATTGGCTACACTAAAGGAGCTTATCAATTTAGTGGGGATTCTTGTGGGGTTATTTCTTTACTACACGAGCAATCTCCTGATATTAATCAAGGGGTAGATCGCGAAACCAAAGAAGAACAAGGGGCCGGTGACCAAGGAATGATGTTTGGTTATGCAACCACCGAAACAGAAAATTACATGCCATTGGCGCTTGACATCTCTCATAAAATGATGATTGAGCTGGCCAAGCTTAGAAGGGAAAACAAAGAGCTTACTTATTTACGACCTGATGCTAAAAGTCAGGTAACCATAGAATACAGCGACGATAATGTTCCGCAGCGAATTGTAGCGATTGTACTTTCTACACAGCACGATCAGTTTATGGAAGATGATGAAAAAATGCTTCAACAAATAAAAGAAGACATCATCAACATCTTAATGCCCCGTGTAATTGCACAGCTTCCGGAATATGTGCAAAAATTATTTAATGATGATATTACGTACCACATTAACCCAACAGGAAAATTTGTAATTGGAGGTCCGCACGGTGATGCCGGTCTTACGGGTAGAAAAATTATTGTAGATACGTATGGTGGTAAAGGTGCGCACGGTGGTGGAGCTTTTTCTGGGAAAGATCCTAGTAAAGTAGATCGTTCTGCAGCTTATGCTTCTAGGCATATTGCTAAAAATTTAGTTGCCGCCGGAGTTGCTGATGAAGTATTAGTACAAGTTTCTTATGCCATTGGTGTGGCCGAACCTACTTCTGTTTTTGTAGATACTTACGGGACTTCTAAAGTAGATTTATCAAATGGAGAAATTGCTTTAAAAGTAAAAGAAGTTTTTGATATGCGCCCGGCAGCTATTGAAGAACGCTTAAAGCTTAGAAACCCTATCTATCGCGAAACGGCCGCATACGGACATATGGGAAAAGAACCTAAAACTATTACCAAGATATTTGAAAGTCCGTATTCTGGTAAAATCACTAAAGAAGTAGAACTGTTTACTTGGGAAAAACTAGATTATGTAGAAAAAGTAAAGGACGTTTTTAATTTATAATTGGCCTTTCTTATTCATTTACACCACATGAAAAAATAACCAATTTAACAGCGTTTTTTTATCTTATATTTATAACAAATTGTAAAAAGGAATATGAGTACCAATACACAACATACACGCTATCGATTAGTTTCTATGGAGGATGCTTCTGAGGATGTAAAAGCGATTTATGAAGATACGATGAAAACCTTGCAAATCCCTTTTGTTTTAAATTGGTTTAAATGTCAAGGTAGCAATGTGAATTTATTAAGAGGGAATTGGACGAAGCTTAAATATACCTTAATGATAGGTGATATCCCAAATGTGCTAAAACAGTTGATTATCTACAATGTTTCAAAAGAAAGAAACTGTCACTACTGTTCTACTGCTCATGGAATTTTTGCTGATAGTATGAGTTCCATGGTTAGTGATAATGAAAATTTTAAAATAACCGATGATCTAGATTCTCCCCTAATCCCGGAGAGTTACAAAACTGCTATCAAAGTGGTGACCAAAGCTGCTTTAAATCACCAAAATATTAGTGAAGAAGATTTTAATGACCTTAAAAATGTGGGCTACAATTTAGATGAAATTCAAGAATTGATGGCTCAAGCAGACTTGGTGAACATGTTAAATACAATTGCAGATGTTTCGGGTATTAAAATAGATAACGAATTATTAGAGGCAACTGCTTAATTTCACTATCATAGAATACTAAAATAAGGGTGTGAGTCTATACGAAAATAAATATAGGGTGACTTATGAGGCTTTTTCTAAATTCTCAGCAAAAATAAGCAAAGCAGATAATAAGAAAGAGCTTTTAGCTATCATGGAAACCCATTTAAAATATTTATTCAATTACAAATATTTTAGGGTCCTTATTAAAGACGAAGATAGTATAAAGTCTTTTAATATTTTTCAGAATTCAATTTGCCCAACAGAATTTATTTTGGACGTCGTCTTTGATTATGAAGAAAAATTACTAGCTAAAAATATTCCGTTATATCAAAATACGGATGGAAGCTTTTTAAAGGAATACCAAGAACAACTCCAGATTTGTGAAGGAAAGTTATGGGGCTGGCATTTTGAATATCAAAATACAGAACTTTGTGTTTCCCTAATTTCTGACAAGAATAAGCCCTTTATTGTTAAAGATATAGAAATCTTAAACCTGTTAATAGATAGCTTTTTCACAAAGTACCAGCAATTAAAATTAAGGAATCGTCTTCACAAAAAAAATCTAAACTTGGAAAATGCACTTCGTATTATTAAAAGTCAAAAACTCCAAATTTCCAAGATTGTAGATAACCAAAAGAGCATTATCAAAAAACGCACGAATGCCTTACAACAAAGCAATACTGAATTAGCAGAAATTTCCCGACTAAATGCTCATAATGCACGAGAACCTTTATCGAGAATTTTAGGTTTAATTGAAATAGCAGAATTTTATACTGAAAAGGAATTAAAAACCACTATTCTGAAAAATTTAAAAATCTCTGCTCAAGATCTAGATAAGGCCCTAAAAGGTATTATCGAAAAAAGTGCTCAAGCTATAGAGAAGTTATCTAACGAAGATTTATCCTCATAAAAATGGAAAATAAAATTAAAATTTTTCTGGTAGACGATCAGCAAATTGCCAATTTCATTATGAAAAAAGTAATCTCTACCTTAGCTATAGATTGCGAAGTCATAGCTTTTGACAAACCTAAAGAGGCCTTATCTGCCTTAAGCGAAAACAAACCCCATTTAATTTTTTTAGATCTAAACATGCCGCTCATTAACGGATGGCAATTTTTAGAATACATGCAGGATGATCAAGAAACTAAAGTGGTTATTTTAACTTCTAGTATAGATCCTGTAGATGAAAAAAAATCAAAAGAATTCCCTCAAGTAATTCACTACGAAACTAAACCTCCCTCCAAAGAGAAAATCAAAGCAATTATTTCTAGAGAAATTAAATAAATCTAAAATTTCAAATAATTAGTTAGGAGTTTTAATTAGATAGTTGTTGTATATAAAAAATCACAACAACCAGTATCAATGTTTAACATTATAACAAACTAATTAATTATTATGAAAAAAATTCTAATTTTATTTAGCCTTATCATTTTTATTTCCTGTAGTAATGATGACGACTTTAGCGCTCCGGAGAATCAGGAAGTTGAAAATCCGGAAAACCCTAATCCGGAAAATCCCACTATCGATTTATCGCAAAACTTTGGAGATGAAGTTTCCCGAGATTTTATAGGTCAGATTATCGATGCTGACCATAACCCTATTCAAGAGGTTTCTATTCACATAGGCAATTCTAGCTCAACAACTGATGAAAACGGAATTTTCATTATCAAAGAAGCAAATGTCCATGAGAACTTTGCTTATATCACAGCTTCTAAATCAGGCTATATTAACGGTTCCAGAGCATTAGTCCCTACAGAAGGAACTAACGAATTAAGCATTATGCTACTAGAAAAAAATACCACCGCGACCGTTAATTCCGGAAGTGCAGAAACAGTAAGCTTAGCTAATGGAGCTGCTGTAGATTTAGCCGGAAATTACCAAGATAGTGAAGGAAATGATTATTCTGGCAGTGTAAAGGTAAGCATGCACCATTTAAATCCTTACGATGAAGATATGTTCAACCAAATGCCGGGAATGCTTTATGCCGCAAATACTGAAAATGAAGAGCGCATGCTCCAAACTTTTGGGATGTTAGCAGTAGAATTAGAGGGAGCTAATGGAGAATCGCTTAATTTAGCAGAAGGTTCTACGGCCACTATCCATGTTCCGTTAAGCGCTGAACTTTTAGCACAAGCTCCTGCTACGATTCCTTTATGGCATTTTGATGAAGAAAAAGGTTATTGGGTTGAAGATGGAGAAGCTACTTTACAAGGAAATGAATATGTAGGAACGGTTTCTCACTTTTCCTTTTGGAATTGTGATATTCCTGCAGAAGCAGTTAATTATTGCTTAACTATTACTGATGAAAATAATATCCCGCTTAGTCAAGTAAGAGTAACTATTAGCAGCGAAGAATATGGAACAACAAGCGGAATAACCAACGGTGATGGAGAAGTTTGCGGATTGATTCCTTCAGGAGAAACCCTTGAAATCAATTTTTACACCAATGGAGCTTGCAGTATAGAAGCTTTTTACACAGCCAATATTGGTCCTATAAATGATGATACTTCAGAAACCATAAGTATTAATCTTCCAGCAGAAAATGAGGTCATTTTAGAAACTATAACTGGAACATTTAATAATTGTGAAGGTAACCCTGTTTCTAGCGGTTATGTCACCATGACTTCAGCCAACAATACATTCAACAACTTTTATGCTAATGTAGAAGCAGATGGTTCGTTTGAAATTAGCATATTAAATTGTCAAAATAATAGTCTTGAAGGAGATTCTTTTATCCTTACAGGAGACGATTACGATAATTTTCAAACTACCGGAGATATTACTTATACATTTACCACACCAACCACAGATGTGGGGAATTTAGTATCCTGTAATGATGTAGAAGAATTTATACAATATTCTATTGATAATGGCGAAACTGAATTCTATGCATTCTCAGATATTGAAGCTACATTTGAAGCATTAAATCCTAATTACAATGCACCGCTCATAACAATATATACTAACGGCAGCCAAAATACTTGTTTCTACTTAATGGGAATACTCAATGAAACTCCTTATGTAGGAGAATATAATTATCTCAATTGGAACAATCAGGATGAAGTAGGATTTGATTTTTCAGAATGTAGTAACATCTCTGGTGGAGATGATAATAACATCATAATTAACCTTAATTCTATAGGAGAAGTAGGTGAATATATTGATATCAACTTTAGTGGTGATTATTTAGATTATAATGGTAATCCTCATACTATTACAGGTACAATCCATGTTTTAAGAGACGAATAACAATCTAACATTCTTTTTATAAAAACCTCATCATAAAATTTGATGAGGTTTTTTTGTGTTCTTCAGAAATAAATCTGCTTTATTTGCAAAAAATTTTAAGCAATGAACGATTTGGTAGGTTTTGGGTTACTGGTATTTACTTCATTTTTCACTTTAATTAATCCCATCGGGACAATGCCGATATTTATGACGATGACTTCTGAGCTAGATACAGAACATCGTAATGCTACCGCCCGTAAAGCTACTATTGCTGCTTTTGTGACCATTGTTGCTTTTGCCTTCTCGGGACAAGTGCTTTTTAATTTTTTTGGAATCTCAGTAAATAGTTTTCGCTTGGTAGGTGGGGTAATTTTCTTCCAGATGGGGATGGATATGCTTCAAGCCCGTTTAGCAAGTGTAAAAGTGAGAACCAAAGCTGCCAAGAAAAGCTATATTGAAGATATTTCTATCACCCCATTAGCAATCCCCATGATTTCCGGCCCGGGTTCTATTACCAATGCGATTATTATGATGGAAGATGCCGAAACCATTCAGGAAAAAGCGGTTTTAATTGGTGGAATATTTTTAGTGCTACTCCTCACCTACCTCATCTTATTGAGTTCTTCTAAAATCTTAAAAATATTGGGGAATACCGGTAAAAATGTTTTGATGCGTTTAATGGGATTAATTGTGATGGTGATTGCGGTAGAATTTTTCTTTAGCGGTTTAAAACCTATTCTTCAAGATATTTTTAAAATAGGATAATTCACTCTAAATCTACATCATCTTTAGGTCGAATAATCATCCGAAGGTCTTCTTTTTTCGTAAAATAAGAAATACTCCAATTAAGGAAGGTTCTTATACGATCGGTCCTACCTATTAAAGAAAACAAATGAATTAATCCCCAAATCATTAAGGCTATAAATCCTTTAAAATGCAATTTACTAGGTAAATCTGCAACCGCATTGCTTTTGCCAATCACTGCCATCACCCCTTTATCTTTATATGTAAACGGTCTTGGTTTTTCTCCATTCTCTGCAGCGATTAGATTTTTCGCTAAATTTCGCCCTTGTTGAATGGCTGCTTGAGCCAAACGTGGATGTCCTTGCGGAAAATCTTCATCTTCATACATAATACTTCCATCGCCAATTACATAAATATTATCGGTAGATTTTATTTTATGGTAAGCATTCACCAGTAATCGATTTCCCGGCTCATACCAATCTTTTGGTAACCCCTTAAAAGTTCTTCCTTTTACACCGGTTGCCCAAATTAAATTTCTGCTTCTAATAACGCTATCGTCAGTTAAAATCACCTCTTTACCATTAAAATCTTTTACTCGATTATTCAGCACTATCTTCACATAATTATCACGAAGCTGGTGGTAAGCAAACTGCTGTGATTTCTCACTCATCGATTTTAACAAATTTTCGCCACTATTCACTAAATAAATACTGGCCTTTACATTTTTTAATTCCGAATACTCCTCTAAAATCACTTGTTTTCTCAACTCAGCAAACATTCCTGAAACTTCTACTCCGGTAGCACCGCCTCCGGCAATCACCATGGTTAACCATTCTTCTTTTTCTTCTTCACTTTTAGCCCGGGTTGCCTTTTCAATACGCTGCAATAAAATATTCCGCATGTTAAGCGCATCATTTAAAGAATTCATAGGAATACCATATTTTCTTATATTCTCGATTCCGTAGTAATTGGTACGGGTTCCGGTACTTAAAATTAGGGTATCATAGTTAAGCTCCCCATTAGAAAGGATAATTTTGTTTTCTTCAGGAATTACTTCTTGAAGCTTCCCTAACCAAAAATGAGCATGAGGTTTTCCGGAAAGTAAACTCCGAAACGGGTAACTAATGGAAGAAGGCTCTATAAAACCCGTCGCTACCTGATAAATGAGAGGCGTAAAGTAATTGTAGTTGTTTTTATCTACCAGAGTAATTTCAAATTCTTGATGTTTTACAAGGCGTTTTAATACGTTTACTCCGGCAAACCCACCTCCTACAATGACTATTTTTTTTCTCATGAAATCTTTCAATTTCTCTAAAATTAAATGATTTCAAAAGCATTACCATAAGGAAGGCTTAAATTTAAATTACTTATAACATTTTGAGTAAAAGCCTAAAGCTTCACACAGGTTCTCGACAGTCGCTTTTTTTAATTCCTTCGCGGATAGGAATAGAAAAAATTAAAATAACATACTAATCAATGATTGATTCGAATTTAGTAAAAATTAATTTTAAGTTATCTCTTTATCAACTGCTTATTTGTAAAACTCTTATCAGTTTTAATATTCAATATGTAAATTCCAGAACTTAGATTTTCAAGATTTAATTGATTTAAGTTTTCATTGAAACTTAATAATTTTTTACCTTGTAAATCATATATGCTGATCTCCTCTAGAACTACTCCATCATTAGGCTTAAGGTTTAAGATATTTTTGATTGGATTGGGATAAATCACCACTTGACTTTTTTCTGAATTTGCATTATTCATCCCTAAATTATCAACAAATTCTGTAGATACCATATTCGTAATGATTGGAGAATTGAAATCGAAATAAATCTGTGCATTTCCTAAAATTAAATCACCTATAGCTACATTATCTTTTGCCTTTATTTTATAAGCTATAAAACCATTACTTCCTTCTTCATCTAAATTTTCTTGGGGAAGATTAATATCGTCAAAAATAAACTCCACCTGGTTATCATTAGTAATTTTTACACGATAATTGTCACTAGCACTAATAGGTTTCAATGTACTATAATCTAAATTTGGATGTAAAGTATCAACTACTCTTATATTTACTGCACTTGCCGTTCCTGTGTTTTGAAAACGAATCAAATAGTCCAAATATTGATCGGAATCATCAATATGAACTTGTGGCCCTTGTAAAACTTGTTTGTCGTTTGGATCATAAGAATTCACAACAATTTGTTCATAATTAAACGTATTATCTTCAGGAGTATAATCATTAGTATTTGGAGCTACTTCCACAGTAAAATTCAGAATATCATTACCATTAACGGTTGGAGGCTGAAAGGTTAACATTGTAAAATTTATTATTTGTTGACCTAATGGTTGCAAATCGTTGATTTCAAAAGTGAGTTCGTTTGCGGTGCTTAAAACTTCAGAAGGAGTTGCCGTTAAAAAACTCTGAGCGCTTTCATCAAAAATTAAACTGATATCTGCTGATGCAAGTATTTGTGTTCCCATATTTTCTATCACCAATTGGTAATCTGCCTCGAAACCCGGACGCGCTTGATTAATTGGCAGCAAGGTAATATTTAAATCTTCAACGCTTTGGTTGGCGGTAAGGCAAAAGTTTTGCTCTATCTGTTGATTAGGCTCAGTAAAAGTTACCTCAACAGATTCTGGCGAGACATCAAAATAAGGAGGTAAGTTATTTACAGATAATGTAATGAATTCATCTATAGCTCCCAAACTAAATTGTTCTCCACTAGAAAAAGTGATGTAGTTATAATTTTCACTAGATACCGATAAACTAATATTGTCAGAATAAATATCATTTTCATCACAACCGTTATTATCTTGATCAAAGCTGACAGTACTAATAATAGTGTTACAAGTTTCTGAAGGAATATCTCCAAAAATATCCCAATTCAATTCATTAAGTAAATAATCACGAGGTTGTTGATTACAATATTCTAGGTTTAACGCACCTAAATTTCCGTTATCAATATTCAACACACTTAAATGAAACAATAAATTCTCATAATTAGAACTATTAATACCTGAATTATTTAAAAAATTATCTAAATTACCCGTATTAAACTGCCAATTTGATAAATCTTGATTAAACGATATTGCGTCCCGAAACATAGACAAAAAATTTGTTACATTAGAAATATCCCAAAAGCTTAAATTTTGGTTAAATGATTGGGCATTGTTAAACATATTCTTCATATTAGTAACGTTTGAAACATTCCAATTATTTAAGGGTTGATTGAAAGATGAAGCTCCATCAAAGAGACCTTCCATATCTTGAACGTTTGAAACATCCCAAGAATTGATATTTTGATTGAAGCTTAAACATCCCTTAAACATTTCTTTCATTGTCACTACTTGACTCATATTTGGTGTATCTGTAGCATTAATTATTAAATTTTCACAGTCTGTAAAACTGTAATCCATATATTCCCATTCTAAATCTCCCCACTGTTCTACAGTCCTGATTTGTTGTTTATCTGTAAAAAAAACTTTATAACTCGGTAAAACCCCTGTAATACTTATAGTATAAATTCCTGGAGTTTCATATGTGTGATTTGTATTAGAAGTTTGATTATTAAAAATGGTACCATCACCAAAATCTACTGAATAATTATAATCTCCTGTGGAATTTGGAATTCTGATTTCCAAATCATTTGCTGTAACTTCCCAAGTCGTTATAAAGGGTGCTTCTTGGGCAGTTAATAATTTGGCTGCTAATATGAAAGTTAATAGTAAATAGAATTTTTTCATTATCAAATTATTTTCGGAAAGATAACTATTCTGAATTAATATAAAAGCATACAGATATAACACAAATTACAGAACTAAATAATAACAGCTTAAAAATATCTCTTCAAGTCAAATTATAACTATTACTATCTCTTTCTATAAAGTTTTAGCTGAATTCTTTTTCTAGCAACATCTACTTCCAACACTTTTACGATCACTTGCTGGTGCAAATGCACATAATCGTTCACATCGCTCACAAATTCATTGGCGAGATTAGAAACATGAATAAGTCCGCTTTCTTTAATCCCCACATCTACGAAGCAACCAAAATTGGTGATATTGTTCACGATACCCGGCAGCAATTGACCTTCTCGTAAATCGTCAATCGTTTTAATGTTTTGATTAAACGTAAAAACCTTTGCTTTTTCCCGAATATCCAATCCCGGCTTTTCCAATTCAGCAATAATATCTTTTAGTGTTGGTAAGCCTACTTCTCCTGAAACATATTTTTCTAAATTAATTTTATGGAGCAAATCCGTACTTCCTATTAATTCTGAAATACTTCTTCCTTCATCTTTTGCTATTTTTTCAACTAACGCATAGCGCTCCGGATGAACTGCCGAATCATCTAATGGATGATCTGCATTTTTAATACGTAAAAAACCGGCACTTTGCACAAAGGCTTTATTTCCTAAACGCTTTACTTTTTTAATTTCATTTCTATGGGTAAAAGTTCCATTCTCAGTTCGGTATTCGAGTATATTTTCAGCCAACTTCTCCCCTATCCCAGAAACGTAACTTAGTAAAGATTTACTTGCCGTATTTATATTTACCCCAACTGCATTCACACAAGATTCAACCACACGATCAAGTGCTAATTTTAATTGAGCTTGATCTACATCATGCTGATATTGCCCCACCCCAATTGCTTTCGCATCAATTTTTACCAACTCGGCCAATGGATCTTGCAAACGCCTACCTATAGAAACCGAACCTCTAACGGTAGCATCGTAATTAGGAAATTCTTCTCGTGCCACAGAAGATGCTGAATATACTGAAGCTCCAGCTTCACTGACCACAAAAACTTGAATTTCATTTTTAAACCGAATCTTTCTTACCAAGGCTTCTGTTTCTCGCGAAGCGGTTCCATTCCCGATGGCAATAGCGTCAATCTTATAAGCTTCAGTTAACGTACTAATTTTCTTGATGGCAGTTTTCTGATCTTTTTGTGGAGGATGTGGATAAATAGTTTCATTATGCAGTAAATCGCCTTGAGCATCTAAACATACCAATTTACAACCGGTCCTAAATCCGGGATCGATAGCCAAGACACGTTTCTCACCTAATGGAGCTCCCAACAAAAGCTGTTTTAAATTTTTGGCAAATACACCAATAGCTGAATCATCCGCACGTTTTTTAGCTTGAAGAAAGGCTTCATTCTCCAAAGAAGGTTTTAGCAAACGTTGATAACTATCGGCAATAGCGAGTTCTATTTGCTCAGCACATTCTCCAGAAGAACGAATTATTTTCCTTTCCATATACTGAAGGATTCGCTCTTTGTCAGCTTTTAACTTTACTCGAATAAAACCTTCGGTTTCGGCACGCTGAATTGCCAAAAAACGGTGGGATGGAATTTTCTTTAAAGATTCTGACCAATCAAAATAATCTTTGAATTTTTGCGCCTTTTCATTATTAGCTTTAGTTTTCACAACCGAAGACGTTATGATTGAAAAATTATGGAATTGATTCCTCATATAATCTCGAATATCACTTCGTTCAGAAATCCATTCAGCAATAATTAATCGTGCTCCTCCTAAGGCCTCGGAAGCATCTTTTACTTTATCAGTTCTATAGTTTTGAGCAATTTGTTGTAGGTTATGGGCATTTTGAGCCATTATGATTTTGGCTAAGGGCTCTAAACCTTCCTCACGAGCTTGATCAGCTTTGGTTTTCCGCTTTTTCTTATACGGCAAATACAAGTCCTCCAATAAGATGAGCGACTCTGCCGCTTTAATCTTCGCTTTTAAATCGGCAGTTAAAGCTCCTTGTTCTTCAATACTGGTTAGAATAGAAGTTTTTCGTTTTACAAGCTCTTCGTAATAGTTCTTTGCTTTAAGTATTTCTTCGATTTGCACTTCATCAAGATTGCCCGTCATTTCTTTACGATACCTTGCTATAAAGGGGATAGTACAATCTTCTTGAAGAAGCTTTATAGTATTCTGAACGGATTTTTCTGAAAGTTGTGTTTGTTTCTTTATAAAATCAAAAAGCTGCATACTAATTTTTATCATGGCTAAGATGCAATTTTAAGTCTTTTTACATATCCCATAAAATATTAGGATAGAAAATTAAATAAACAAAAAACATATCCGATACCGTTTTATTGAATATCTATTAAAAATATTTATCTTATAGAGACATGTTGTTTTATAAATCTTCAATAAATTATTATAAAAAAATAAAAGATTTATTATTACATAATGAGTCTCAACTATGCTATTTTACTAATTAAGCACATAAAAAAGTCAATAGAATACCTCTCCAAGTAATGTTAATACAACTTAAAGAATAGATTAAAAGATAAAAATAAATTAATTTATTTTAACTTTTTATTATACATTTACCGACGAAAAGCATTTTTCATAGATTTATAAATTAATTTTACAATTATCGTTTTTTTTATTAAAATTTTATTAAATTCACAATAATTAATATTATAAATTATATTTATGAGACAAAATTACGCTTATACCTACTAATCACATTATTAATCTATATATTTTGTTTGTATTTACGAATAAAAAAATAATATATTTATTAATTACACAATAGTAGTTAAATAAAAAGCATACTAAGAAATTTAATAGTCAGTTTGAGTGATTTTGCGCTGTAGAACAAAGCAAAATTTGTAGTTACAACTGCACTGGATAATTTATCAAAAATTAAAAAAACAAGTATTTATACGCGTTTATAAATACAAGCATCTTAATAAATTTAGCCACATTAATTAAATTATTTAAACATTTTTATTATGGAACCATTATTAGGTCAAATTATGATGTTCGCAGGGAATTTCGCTCCAAGGGGTTGGGCTTTTTGCAACGGACAGTTACTAGCTATTTCTAGTAACACTGCACTTTTTTCAATTATAGGAACCACCTATGGCGGAGACGGAAGAACTACTTTTGCTTTACCAGATTTACGGGGGAGAGTTCCAATTAACTCAGGTGGTAATAGTGCTGGACCAGGACTAACTCCTAGACAATTAGGACAAAGAAGTGGTCAAGAAACACATACCCTAAATATTACTGAGATGCCTTCTCACACTCATAATGCAATATCTAACTCTAGCCACCTAAAGCTTAGTACTGACAATGCTGCTAACGAAACTCCGAATGCAGGTGATGTCCCTGCTGTAGCTAATTACCCAGCTGGATTAACAACTCAAAAGGTTAAAAGCTTTGGACCTCCTAGTAATACTGTAGATGGTCAAAGCATAGCCCCGCCTATTATATCTAACAATGGTGGAAACTTATCACATAACAATATGCAACCTTGGTTAGCCATTAACTTTGTGATTGCTATAGTAGGAATATTTCCATCAAGAAATTAAATACAAAAACAGGGTAGTCCAAATTTGGATTGCCCTATTTTTTATATGAAGCATTGATTATAAACTATGTATGTTTTTTTATATATCTAATGTCCTCGCTTGTTTAAACAACCATTTAACTTTAATCATATTTTAATTATGAAAAAAATTACTTTTTTATTAAGCGGATTACTTCTCTTTTTTTCTGCTCAACAGTTAAGTTCCCAAACAGTTTTTGATTGGGAAACCGCAGCTGATAATGGTAGTAGTATCACCCAAACAGTTAATGGCATAACTGCTACGGTTACTAATTCATCAACAAACATTGACCTAGTGAATGGTGGAGGTTTTGCTGGATCTTCAGGTGTTGTCGTTTATAATCCCAGCCCAAACCAAGATTCATCAATAACTGTGTCTTTTAGCCAAGCTGTAGACTTAAAGAGTATATTTGCGCTTGATGCTGATGCCTCTGGTGGATCTACATGGACTTTTACACCAAATGGAGGAAGTAATTCTCCTGTATCAGAACCCATTGCTGCAAACTCTGGAAAAACAGTCGATTTAAATTGGACTAACATCAACTCTGTAACAATCACTAGTTCTCAAGGAAATGAATCGTTTGCGTTAGATAATGTTACACTTGCATTACCTTGCTCTCCCCCAGATGTACCTACATTAACTGCTACATCTACAACAGTATGTGATGGAACTTTTGCCACATTAAATATTTCTGGAGATTTAAACGATGCAACACAATGGAGAATTTATTCAGGGTCTTGCGGCGGCTCTAATTTAGGCTCAACTTCAGAATCTACGTTTACGGTGAGTCCTAATGCTCCTAATACAACCTATTATGTAAGAGGAGAAGGAGGTTGTGTAACACCAGGTACTTGTGCTTCAATAACGATTAATGTTTTGCCACAAGAAGATCCTAGTTTCTCGTATTCAGCAGCTGCATATTGTGCTGATGATTCAGACCCTACACCGAACGTTACAGGAATAGACGGAGGAACTTTTTCAAGCACTGCCGGTTTATCGATTGATTCTTCTACCGGAGCTGTAGATCTTTCTGCATCTACTCCAGCGACCTATACAGTTACATATACAACACCAGGAACTTGTTCTAATTCTTCCAATGTATCTTTGACGGTCAACGCACTTGACGATGCCTCGTTTAGCTATTCGGAAGCTGCATATTGCCCTGATGATTCAGATCCTACACCGAACGTTACAGGAGTCAACGGAGGAACTTTTTCAAGCACTGCCGGTTTATCAATTAATACTTCTACCGGAGCTATAGACGTTTCTGCGTCTACTCCAGGAAACTATACAGTTACGTATACAACATCAGGAACTTGTCCTAATTCTTCCAATGTATCTTTGACCATCAACGCACTTGACGATGCTTCGTTTAGCTATTCGGAAGCTGCATATTGCGCTGATGATTCAGATCCTACACCGAACGTTACAGGCCTCCCCGGAGGAACTTTTTCGAGCACTGCCGGTTTATCGATTGATTCTTCTACCGGAGCTATAGATCTTTCTGCATCTACACCTAGTACTTACACGGTTACATATACAACATCAGGAACTTGTCCTAATTCTTCCAATGTATCTTTGACCATCAACGCGCTTGACGATGCTTCGTTTAGCTATTCGGAAGCTGCATATTGCGCTGATGATTCAGATCCTACACCGACCGTTACAGGAGTCAACGGAGGAACTTTTTCA
>NZ_CABVMM010000008.1 GCF_902499555.1 Mesonia oceanica | reverse complement strand
GATTACACTTATCTTTAAACTTTAAAACACCTGAAACGGTATACCTAAATGCAGCGTAAATCAATTTTTAACCTGTAGCCATATTTTAGGACGAGACATATTAAAATGAAAAATCCCTATAAAATATATCTTGATAACTTTTTCGAAACAATAAATGATTTAAAGCATACCACTAATCGAATTAATAAAGTCCTATTAAAAGATGTGGAGAGGTATACTAAAAAAGAAGCTAATTTCTTATCAGGAACTGCTTTAATTATTGGAGATTGGACTGGACCGACTGATAATGGATGGAAAAAAACATTTCATACAGGTATTAGAAAAACAACTTTCAAAAAAAATTATGCTTCAGAAATAGAAAAAATATTGTCTAGAGAATTTGGTCTAGCGTTTTCTCAATGTTATGAAGCTTTGGAAACTCTTTTAAAAGATTTTGTCTATCAAAAAATCCAAACTGATAAATATTTTAAAGAAAAATTAAATAAAGAATATTCAAGAGAAAGTTTAAAAGGTGGAGAAGATATTTTTAAAATGATAAAGAAAGCTTCTGGAAAAAGATTCTTAAAATACTCAAATGATAATAATTCTAATTTTAAGTTTAGCGAACTCTTTAGGATTTTTTCCGAAGTAAGACATTCTATTACTCATTCTAAAGGTCAATTAAATTCTTCAAAAATTTTTAAAAATAAATACTATAAAGATCTTTTCGAATATCTATTTCCTTTAAACAAACTTGAAAATGACTTTATTCAATTAAAATTTGATTATAAAAGTTTAAATAACTTATTGAATTACTTAGCTGAGTTTGGTTATCAAATTTTCAAAATTTTAAGTGAAGAAGATAATTACGAATGGAAAATATAAAATACTGCACACAAACAAAGAACTGAGGTAAAAAACAATTCCTTTTTACATTAAATTTGGCCCCATTCTTCTTGGTATGGCAAGCCTGATTTAGCAATGGCAAAAGCTTGTTCGCTAGAGAGCTATAAAACAAGTATTTTGTTGATTCCTCCCTACCTTGGTAGCTGTATTGAAGGAGGCAAATGGCTTTAGTTTTAATAGTTAATTTGCTTACCCTCTACCATTCGCAATGTTTTACAATACCGATATTTTATTTATATTTGGAGTAGTTATCCAGTGTAGATAAACGTAATTCCGGTTATTCACTTGTTGACAAAAATCAAAATAACATTATGGCAATAAATTACTCATTTGGTCTTCCTCTCAAACACAACTATTCAGATTACATCTATTATAGAGGATTATTTCTTCCTCATGAAATAGATAAAATACTTAATTTTTGGGAAGAAGATAAAATTTTAAAAGCAACACTTTCTGGAGAAGACGAATACAATGATGAGCTACGAAAAAGCGCTGTGATGTTTATTGATAATGTTCCTGAGAACAATTGGATTTACAGTAAATTGGCAAGTCTTGCAATTAATTGTAATAATGAACGATATTGGTTTGATTTGTTAGGTTTCCACCAAGAATTACAACTAACAAGATATTCTGAAGGTGATTTTTTTGATTGGCATTTAGATTTTGGTGCAGGAGAAATTTCTGCTCGAAAACTCAGCATGACTATTCAATTATCTGATGCAGATGCTTATGAAGGTGGAGATTTACAATTTATGATCAATAATAAAATTGTGAATGCTCCACGCGAAAAAGGAACCATTATTATTTTTCCATCCTTTGTTATGCATCGAGTAACACCAATTACTAAAGGAACAAGACAATCTATTGTTGGTTGGGTTTCGGGTCCACCTTATAGATAATATTTAAAAAATATTAGAAATAGTACTAAGGAAAAACAGTTGCCAACACCGGTAATCGTTGTTAAAGCCGCTAGTTTAAAAAACAAGATACATTTAAGCGATATCCTATGGCTTTGGAATCATAAACCCACTGAGACATATAGCTTTCCTAGGCCTTTAAAAAACGAAATCCTTTAAATTACTTATATTTGAATTATTGATAAATGGTAAATATACCCAATGCGTTTATTTGCATGTTGTAGGTAATTTAAAACACAAACTATGAATAAAATTAAAATGCTTATTTGCTTACTATTTGTAAGCGCTAGTTTATTAGCTCAAAATGTTGATATCCCAAGTGATTTGAAACTTGAAAACGCTGAAGATTACAAGAAAACTGAGCATTTAGTACTGAATTCAACTGAGTGGTTATTGAAAACACCTATTTCTGAAAATCCAAGTAAGCGAAAAGAAATCAATGCTTTTTTGATGAAATGGATGAGCGGAAGTCCAACAGTTTCAATAGAATTAGTATCTGGAATTGTTCCTTTAGACTGTGCTGACTGCTTAATGTCGTTTATGAGCGGTTGGACTAAATATAGTCTCGAAAATGACTACTCGAAGAACAAAGTAGAATGCGCAGTAGCTGGAGCTGAAAACGCAATTGAATTCTACAAGAAGAATAAATCGGAACTCGGAAAAAATTCAGATATGGAAAAACTGATGAAACAGCAAAAAAAAGGTAAACTGAAAAAATATATTAAATCAAAATTCTAAAAAAACTATCTAGAACACTATGTATCTTCAATGGAGAGGTTTAGGAGCTAAAACAAAAAGTTTGGGATTTATTTTCTAACCTTACGATTGAAAATAAAGGGCTGTGCTTTTTTAGTCGCCACTGAAAGATACACTTCCCGTTACCTGCTATTTCAAAAATGAAACTGATAATTAAAATATTGACAGTTCTGGCAGTCTTGATTAGTTGTATTTCAGCGACTAATAAGACAGACAATTCAACAGAAAAGGTTGATTATGGTCAACTAATTAAAGAATATTTAAAGGCAAAAACAATTGAACCGACATGGGTAATTGACGACGTAGATAAAAATGAACTTGAATTATTAAAGCATAAAATTAGTTGGGTAGAATTAGAGAAAGGTCTTGAAATTACTGTTAACGAACATATAATTACGACTTCTGATAAAGTAACTTCAAATGCAGTTTGGGAATCGGGCGTTGATAGTGTAAATTTTGCGAATCATTTACAGCAAGTAAGTCTTTATGAAACTGAATCTTTGATTGGATTTGTTTTGACAAGTTCTCCTTGTACAGGACTTGGATGTGGAGTTAATTATCAAATCATTTACGACTTAAAAACAGGAAAACAGACTTATTTCGGTCGATTTCGGACAGGATTTGAATTTCAACTTTACAACTTCAACTCTGACGGAAGACCAGACTATTTAAGTAAAACATTCTACGGTAGAAATACTCAAGGAATTGACACAACCGAATATGTTTTATATAGCCAGACCAAAAATGGAGATTTTGAAGTATTTGGAACAGGAGAACAAAAGAAATTTTGTTTTAAGCACATTTATACAGAGTTTCAACAAAATCTTGACAACGAGAAATTGGAAGAAAATTGGATAGAAAGAATAAATAAAAACGGCAGGTAATACCCTGTAAAATTAATTGCTAGTACAAGCCTACTTACGAAAATTGCTTGCGCCAGTTCGCTTCGCTCGTGTCTCGCGGATTTTCTACCAGCCTGCCGGCTGGCAAGTTCGGTTTGTATTTGCTAAATTAGGTGCTTAAACAACATAACTAATCTTATACAATCCCGTTACAAGCAAGCAAAAACGAAATGAAGTACATCATAAAAACAATTTTACTGACAGCATTAATTTCTTCTTGTCAAGACAAATCTAAAAATGAAGGATATTTAATTAATGGATTTGCAGAAAATGTATCCGACAGCACTAAAGTTTTATTGTACCTCTACCCAAAAATTGATGAAATAGCTGATTCCACATTTGTAATCAATGAAGAATTCCAATTTAAGGGGAATTTAAGCCGCCCAAGACTGGCACATTTAAGAATTATCGAAAGCAGAGATGATAAGACATTTTGGCTTGAGAATAGACAAATAGATTTCATTGCTGAAAAAGGCAACTTTTCTAAAGGAAGAATAAGAGGTTCAGAAACACAGAAAGAATCGGAAATGCTTTTAAAAAGAAAAGACTCAATTTTTAAGGAAATGGAAAAGCTCGAAGCAAAGGTTACAGAAAAAAATCGAGATTCCCTTTTTGAGATTTATGAAAAAATGCAAAACATAGAAATTGAGATTAACAATAAGTTCATTCAAGAATATCCTAACTCTTACGAAAGCCTCACTCGCCTAAACTGGTCAAAAGAACGAATGGGAAGTGAAGAAACAGCCATCGTTTTTTCATATTTAAATTCAGACCTAAAATCTACTGAAGAAGGAAAAGCAATAGCAGAGTTTATCTCCAATAATAAAAACTTAAAAATTGGAGACAAGTTTGTAGATATTAAACAATCAAATGTCAATGGGAAAATGACAAAACTCTCCCAAATACATAAAAAATACACCCTCATAGAATTTTGGGCTTCTTGGTGTGGCCCTTGTAGAAGTTTCAATCCAGAACTGGTAGAACAATACAAACTATACAAGGACAAAGGATTTGAAATTTTCGGAGTATCATTGGACACTGATAAAGAAAAATGGAGGAAAGCCATAGAAAAGGATGGGCTGAATTGGGAAAATGTAAGTGATTTAAAAGGAAATAATAACCAAGCTGCCGTGACTTATGGAGTTAGGGATATTCCCGATAATTTCTTGATTGATGACAACGGTATAATCATCGCAAGATTTATAAGGGGACAGGAATTAGATGAAAAATTGAAAGAGTTGTTTAACACTAAATAATACAAGCAAGTAACAAAGATCTGAGATAAAACAACTCTTTTCTACTTTAAATTTGAAACACATTCTTTTTGGTATGGCAATCCACGTTTAGCAATGGCAAAAGCTTGTTCGTTAGAGAACTATAAAACGAGCTTTTTGTTGATGCCTCCCTTGTTAGCTGAGGAGGCAAATGGCTTTAAGTTTTTATAGGTAATTTACCTACTCTTTACCATTTATAATGTTTTAGAATACCGACATTTTATTTATTTTTGAAGTAGTTATCTGGTGTAGATAAACGTAATGCGTTTATTCGAATGTTGCCAGTAATTGGACCCAAAATGTGCCGATACGGAATTAACTCATATAAACCTCACTATGCTTGTTTTGAATGTAGGAAAACATTTAAGAGAAGATTATTAATTGATATTGATGGAAATATAGCTTATACAAAGGTTTGGGAAAATCAGCCGTATAACTGTCCTGAATGTGGTGGAATGATGGCAAATATGGGATTGGACTTTGAGTCTCCTAAAAAATCTGACTTGAAGGCTTGGAATCATATGAAAGACTTGTTTGAAACTGGAATCACTTTTCATTCTTGCGGTTGTACTGGACCTGGTTACATTCCCAAAGAAAAACCTACTCTAATTGACTTTCTAAATGAGAAAAAAGAAATCTATATTGAAAATTTACGTTTTTGGATGACAAGAATAGAACCACAGACAGAAAGCGAGAAAAGTAAAGATTGGGATAAAAATTCACATTTCTTGTTCAACTTGCCCAGTGAATTCAAAACTGGAACAAAAAAGAAAAGAAAAACTGACTTAAAAAAAGCAGTTGAATACTGGACTGAAAAAGTTAATTTAATAGAAGAAAATATTAAAAAAACTATTGGCAACAATACATAACCGCAATTACGGCCGATTCGACTACACTTCGACTCCGCTCAGTGTAAACTAAATCCACTCAGAATTGTTGAATAATTTACCAACCCAAAAAATACTGATTTAATCAGTAACTAACACTTATCCCATCAAATTTAAAACAATATAAACGCAACCTCTTAGCTAATTATACATCTTACTTTTAAGAGAAAAGATTAGAGATTAATGAAACAACAAATTTTACTTTTAATGATTCTTGGAACATTATTATCTTGTTCCAATGACGACCACCAACCTCAAACTGCAACTATCGATATGAGGATTAATCATTTTCAGAATACAGGTATTGCGCTAGGTCCTGTTTTAACGCTAATGGTTCAAGAAGAAACTGAAATTGGAACTGAAAATTGGACTAAATTCTACTCAACTATTGAAGGATTTAATTACCAACCTGGCACTATTTATAACTTATCTGTAAAGACAGAGCCAATAAACAATCCCCCTGCCGATGGAAGTTCTATGAAATACACTCTTTTAGAAATTAAGTCAACTCAAGAAGTAGATAATGAAACTCCTTTTGAAATAGATTTAAAAATAAACGGCGAAAACTTTATAACAACAGATAATGGTTTAAAATTGCTTAATAAAACGAATATTGATTGTAACAACCTTTGTAATGAATTAGAAAATAGTTTACAAAATCAAGATTTTGTAACCGGAACCTTTAAGAGAATTTCCAACGATGAAATAAAATTAATTGAACTCAATTAAAAACTGTCATCAACAATTGCGATTATAAGTAATTGCTTGTCCTCATCTGCTTCTAAAAATCTTCATGGAGTTTCTATTTGGCTCTATTTGCTTAAACAAAAGTTTAACTTGTAATAATAGCGCATTGTACTAGAAGAAAAATTTCAACTTATAGTCTGCTGATGATAGTTAAGGTAGTGTTCAATAAACTATGTAAATAAAACCATCAATTATCCAACTAAGTTTAAAAAAAATTAAATCGTAGGAGCCACTGAAATTTCTTTCCCTCCTTCGTACAGCTTCCCCCATTCACAAAGGTTTTTAAGAATGGGAACTAAATCACAGCCCTTATTCGTTAATACATATTGAATACCCGCAGGAACTGTATTTGAAATTTCCTGTTTTACCAAAATAGCATGGGTTTCTAATTCCTTTAATTGTCTTGCCAAAACGGTTTCTGAAATATTCGGTAATTCTTGTTGTAATAAATGAAACCGATCGCTGCCCTGTGAAATAGAATAAACTATTTGTGATTTCCAACGACCACTGATCATAGCAATTGCAGAATTCAATTCACATACCTTAAACAAAAACTGTTCGTTTTCAAAATTTGTTGATTCCTTTTTTCTCATTATCAATAATTTAACTACTAACAATTTTGTTAGTTATTGTTTCTAAAATCACCATTCAGGATCTTTGATAAAAATACAAAAAATGAAAAATATCTTTTTATCAACCATCGCTATGATGTTAGTATCATCTTTTTGGGCACAAGAAACACTAACCATAAACTCAACCTATATTGAACACCGGGTACCGGTAATTGTTCAAAAACCTAATAACTACCAAGCGTCAAAAACCTATCCGTTGGTTTTTATGCTACACGGATATAGTGAAAATTACGAGCAATGGAATAAAACAACCGATTTAAAAAAATTAGCAACCAACTACCAGATGATTTTAGTTTGTCCTGAAGGCTATGTGAATTACTATTTAAATAGTCCGAAGTTAGAAAACTTTCAATATGAAGATTTCTTTTTTAAAGAACTGGTACCTAAAATTAAAAAAAGATACAGCATTGCAGAAAACAATATTTTTATCACTGGTTTAAGTATGGGTGGTTATGGAGCGCTAAGTTTATTTATAAAGCATCCCGATTTTTTTAATACCGCTGCTTCAACAAGTGGAGCCCTTGAATTTGATTATGAAAACTTTAAAGAAATTAGTAACGTATTCTTTGATAGCAACCGAATGACAGACGATTTGGAAATGACATTAGGTAACCCAAAAGAACATAATTGGGAAAAATACAGTATATCTTATTTACTTAGAAATAATAATTTTAAAAAGGGATTTTTTATTGATTGTGGCTTACAAGATCCATTACTAAGTAACACGTTAGCAATTAAAAAATTGGCATTATCTAAAAATTTACCCATTCGGTTTTCTCTGCAATCGGGAAATCATACTACAGCCTATTGGTCCAAATCAATTGAGTACCATTTTGTCTATTTTAAGCAACATTTAATAACTGAATAATCGAGTAATGGAAAATTTCAATTCTTATAAAAAATATGAGTCCAAATAGACCTGGAAAGCCTAAAATTGAAAGTACTCGATAAAACGGCAACAAAAACTATAATAAAAAAGACATTTAATGGTGATAAGTCTATTAAATACCAAAATAAAACAAGAATCGATATCATTTCTGCTGCTGCAATAGCATAACTTACAAACATAGCTCCAAAAAAGAAACCTGTCTCTTTTTCAAATTTATAATCGCAATGCTTACAACGCTTATTCATTTCAGGCAGTTTAAATAAAAAAATATTCCCTTTTTTATTAAACATATTTCCTTTCCCGCATTTGGGACACTTGCATTTTACAATCTCTAAGGCTTTATTCATCACATCAAAACTTTTAACTATGCAAAATTAATCCCTCAATTATTCATGAATATTATATTTTTCCTGCTATTTTTTGTACTTTTAAGACATTTCTATGAAAATCCCTGTACTCAAAATAAATCAATTTGAAGAAACGGAAAGCCTAAAAGATTTCTATATAAATTCTTTTTCCAATCATATTTCTTTAAATAAAAAATTGATCGCTAGGCCTCATAAGCACAATTTCTATCTATGTGTGATGTTTATCAAAGGAACAGGAGTTCATGAAATCGATTTTAATTCTTATAGCATTACGCCGGGCAGTGTTTTCTTTTTAAGACCTGGCCAAACCCATTTTTGGAAGTTTGATTCCCCTCCGGAAGGATTTATTTTTTTTCATTCTCAAGAGTTTTACGAATTGAAGTTTTTAAAGCATAAACTTCATGAATTCCCCTTTTACTACTCTTTTCAAAATCCTCCACTGCTTCAATTACCTGACAAAAAAATAAGCAGTTTATATAAAAAATTAGAAGAGACATATACAGAATTCACAAAAAACAAGCCTTTTAAAGAATTAAAAATAGTGAGTTTAATCAATACGGTTTATATTGATCTTTTGAGAGCGTATACCGATACCATCTCTAACGAAGAGAGCTATTCTCCCAATTATTTAAAAACTCTTGAAAGACTTGAAATTCTGATAGATGAGAACTTTCAAACAGAAAAATTACCGAAGTTTTATGCACAGCAATTAAATATCAGCACCAAACACCTAAATAGGGTGGTCAAGGAAACGATTAGTAAAACAACTTCTGAATTGATTTACGAACGGGTAATTTTAGAAGCAAAACGATTAATTGTGCATGCTGATGAAAACTTGACGGCTATATCCCACAGCTTAGAATTTTCTGATTATTCTTACTTTTCTAAAATTTTTAAACTTAAAACCGGATTTACACCAATGGGTTTTAGAAAAAAATACAGGAACCAAAACGAAGTTCACCAATAGTTCACGCTATTCAATAATTAAATCTTCCCCAAGTACAATTACTCATCTTTAAAAACCAGTAGCTTTAAGAAATTTAAGTTAGCTTTTCTCTACAGCTACTTGAGCTAATTCCATAAAAAAATCGGGCTTTTTAGGGCCCGATTCATAGAAATTTAAAATTTCTAAATTAATTGGAGGTTAGTTAGCGTATAAATTTTATTTCAAAAGTTTAATTATATTAATCCTAAATCATCGATGTAAATAATCACATTGCTATTACCGCTTAGTTCTTGAATAACAATCTGAGAAAATACTTCTAATTCATTCTCTCCAATTAAAGCAGGGTCATCTAATGATATTTCAAAATCATTCCATTGCCCCTCTTCTACTTGTAAAATCACTCCTAGCTCTTGTTCATTTAACGCATTAATGGAGAATCTTAAATTTCCTACATTTTGCTCTCCATAAATAGAGACCTTAACAGCACTGTAATCTGAAATTGGTAATGGAGCACCCCCATTCCCTATTTGAAAACCAGAATATCCTCCATTGTAAATTCTTTTAATGGAAAAATCCCCTCTTTTCACTTGCTCGGTATTCTCAAAATCCTCGGAACCATCCCAGCCTCCAACCCACCAACCTTCTTTGAGGGCATCATCATAGATCACGAATTTAAATCCAAAGGCTTGTTCAGATTGAGTAACTCCACCAAGGGTTTCAACAAAAATATAACTTTGTACGATTCCTTCAGGTACTTCTACTTGAATCTCTGTGCTTGTAGAGGAAACGATGACAGCTTCTGTCTCTCCAAAACGTACGGACTCTAGCCCTTCAAAAATACTTCCTACAATGGTAACAATTTCACCGGCTCCTGCTGCCACCGGCGAAAAACTATCGATCTCAGGTGCTGGTTGCTCGATAGGAAAATCAATAACCGCAACTCCTTCTGAAGTCACTACTTTAAGTTCGTCGCTAGCATCAAAATAAGGAGTTTCTTTTGGAATAGAAACCAATATGGTCGTATTGGTGACCAACGTTGGATTAAAATAAGATTTGGTATCATTAAAATAAATCTCTTTAGTGGTAGCCAAATTCTCTCCATAAATACGGTACATATTTTCACGCAAACCCACCGTTGTGGTAGAATCGTTAATGGCCAAAGTTACCCTATTAATCACAGGAGGGCCATCTACAGTAGCCGGACCGCTATCATCGCCTTCACAGGAAATAAAACCTATCGAGCTAATCGTTAAGAAAACTAATCCTAAAATTATTTTTATATTTTTCATACTATTTCTTTTAATTAAAATCATAAGGTTGTGGTTCTTCCAATAATAATGGATTTAAAGCAGCATCTGTGGAAGGATAAGGCATTAAAAAATCATCAGAAGAAGGAGTGTAATTTTCAGAATATACTTCACCGGTTTCGTTGCTGTAAATTCCTCTTTCTTGGTTACTAATTATTTCAATAGCCATTTGGCGATCTATTCTCCCTAAATCAAACCAATAATCACCTTCTATAGCAAACTCAATCCTTCTTTCTTGAAGAATATTTTCTAAGGTGATAGAAGGAAAACTTCCTAAACCTGCCCGTTGTCTTATGGTATTAAATGAATCTAGCGCTGCAGGATCACTGGTACTGGACTGACCTGCTAAAATAGCTTCGGCGTGAATTAACAACACATCGGCATAGCGCATAATATACGTATTATTCGCAGCTGAATGAGAAGAACCTTCGCCCCCATTATCTTCTGGCGTACCCACTACATATTTCTTGATTCCGGCTTTGGTTAACTGGGCATTTACTGTTTCCGGTACGGTGTATCCACCTTCTTCAGAAAGAATTTCGGGATAATAATCTCCTTCTAACATAATGGTAGGTTTTCTACGTACATCCCCATCCTCATAAGCATCTTGTAAATCTAAGGTGGGCCCAATAACGCCATAACCATCGCCTGTTCCCGTAATTTGAGAACTAATGGCAAAAGATGCTTGCATAGCATTTCCCCTACCATATCCTTGAGCGGTCCACTGCATTTGTACGATCGATTCTTGATTATTGTTATTTTCGGTAAGGAATAAATCTGCATAACTTTTGGAAGGTAAGTCTATCCCAAAAAGTTTAAATTCACCACTATTAATAACTTCTTCAGCGAGTTGTCTAGCTTCTTGATACTCTTCTTGGTAAAGATGAACTTTGGCTTTTAATGCTTTTGCAGATCCGCTGGAAACATGAATGTTCGCTTCATAATTTTCACCTCTAATTTTTTCATAGCAATTATCAATGGCAAACTGCAGATCCCTTTCTATAAACTCATATACATCCTCTATCCTATTTTTAGGAATTTGAGGGTCATAAACATAATCTAAATTGTTTTCAATAATCGGAACAGCTCCCCAAATTCTAACCAAATAAAAATAAGCTGCAGCACGCATAAAATGAGCTTCTCCTAATGCATTTTTCACAGCACTCTCAGGAATTGAAGAACTTACTCGCTCCGGCACAAAATTTATCATGGCATTAGATTGCGCCACAACTCCCCATAAACTTTCCCAGCCATCGGTAAGAACAGTGTTATCACCAGAAACCGTGAAATTGCCGAAATTTATTACATCTCCAGAATAGGTACGTGCATTTCCTCCGGTTAATTCTCCAATTGCCCAAAACGCTTTTGTATTAAAATTAAACCATGGGGTTCCATAAAGAACATTGGTATTGGCCATTAATTCTTCTTCACTTGAATAAAAATTATCTAAAGCAACCGAATCTTCCGGCGGTCGATTTAAAAAATCATCGCTACAAGCACTTACCAATAATATTAAAATACATATTGGTAAGATTCTCATTTTTAAATTTATATCTTTCATAGTAATATATGTTTTAAAATTCTGCATTTAAACCTAATGTAAATGTTCTTGGAATAGGGTATCTACCTCTATCTACACCTGTTTGCAGAGCATCTCCGTTATATGACCCTATTTCGGGATCGTACCCTGAATAATCTGTAAATGTGTATAGGTTTTGAATGGTCCCATAAATTTTTAATTTACCCATGCCTATCTTTCTAATTAAATCTGAAGGTAAATTATACCCTAAGCTTAGGTTTTGAATTCTTAAATAAGAACCATCCTCTACATACCTATCAGAAACAAATATGTTTTGGTTATCGTCCCCACGACGCGGTCTTGGGTATTTAGCATCGGTATTATCCGGGGTATAATAATCTTGAGCTTCTACCAATTGGTTACTGTAGAATCTTGCCAAGCCGGTAGTTTCTTTTCGGGTTAAATTCAGGATATCATTACCGTAAGACCCTTGAAGGAAAATACTTAAGTCGAAATTTTTATAGGAAAAATTGTTGGTGAAGCCAAAGGTGAAGTCTGGATGTGGATTCCCTATAAAAGTCCTATCATCTTGATTGATAACGCCATCTCCATTAATATCTTCATATTGAATATCTCCTAATTGATTATCATTGATATTATCAGAAAAAGGGATGCCGAATTGTTCTGGAGCTCCATTTATATCTTCCGGAGTCCTAAAAATCCCTTTTACCTTATACCCCCAAAACATTCCTACGGGCTTTCCTTGTACCGTTCTTGTAATGGGGGTGGCTAAGTAACCTGAGGTAATACTTCTAATAACTTCCAAATTATCACTATAAAGAGAAGTTACTTTATTTTTATAATGAGAAAAATTTAAACTGCTAGACCAACTAAAATCTTTTGATTGTAGAGTTGAATAATTAATCGTAAGGTCCACTCCTTTATTGGACATTTCCCCTAAATTCACATAAGGTGCAGTCAAACCACCTAAGTAAGATTCATCACCCGAAGGTCCTGTTAAGAATACCGGTAATGGCAATTGATAAAGGAAATCTTTTGATTCTTTACTATAAACTTCAATAGTGGTGTTCAACCTATTTTTAAATAAGGAGAAATCCAATCCTAAGTTTACTTGGGTACTTTCTTCCCATTTTAAGTCCGGGTTAGGTATATTACTCACATAATAACCTAAACCTGCTCCTGTCTGTACACTTGCTAAACTGGCGCCGTAGCGGTAATTGGGTAAACCTTGATTACCTACCACACCATAACCTGCTTTCAATCGGATATTATCAACGGTTTTATTTACACCTTCCATCCAAGGTTCTTTGTAAATTTTCCAAGAAGCTGCAAACGATGGAAAATACCCCCATTGTTTATCTCCCATAGGATCAAATTTAGAAGATCCATCTGCCCTGAATGTGGCCGTTAGCCCATATTTGTTTTTTAATGAATATAAAGCCCTTCCGTAGTAAGAGTTCAATGATGTACTCCCTTGGTAAGCTCCATAGTCTAATATTCTTTCTGCGTTGTTTAAGGTTTGTAAATTATTACTTACAAATTCTTGTCCTGTAGCAAGCACGCCTTCCCAAGCAGATTCTTGGGCTTCTTGCCCTATTAAAAGGTTAAGATCGTGGATTCCATTAAAGTTTTTATTGTAATTAATATAGTTTTTAATGATCCAAAATCTATTTTCAGCACGCTTTTCAAACAGGGTAGCATATTCATTTATAAATCGCCCCCAGCTATAGGTTGGCGTAAAAATACTGTTATCACTAAAATCAAAATTACCTCCAATTTCATTTCTAAACTTTAACCCATCCAATAATATAAATTCACTATATATATTCCCCAACAAATTATGTTTAAGCAAATTATTGGTCCTACTTAAAGCAAGAGCTACAGGGTTAATACTTCCTTCTACAGCAGTAGGATCATTGGGTGGTCCGGCAAAAGTACCATCAGGGTTCCTTACCGCAACATCGGGCGCCTGCAATAATGCCAGACTTACAATACCATTTCGGTTACTATTTAGGGTAATATCTTCATCGGTTCTACTGGCAGTTATATAGGCTCCAACGTGCAACCAGTCTTTTACCTGTGAATCAATATTGGCCCTTAACGTGATACGGTTAAAACCAGAACCTATAACCATCCCTTCCTGATCAAGGTAACTTCCGGAAATTAAATAATTGGTCTTCTCTGAACCTCCAGAATACGATAATTGATGGTTTTGCATCCACGCTTGTTGAAAAACTTCATCCTGCCAATCTGTTCCTGGACCCAATAATTCCGGATTAGTAAATTCAACACGAGGATCTGTATTAAACTCATCGGCCAAGTCATTCTGCAATTTCGCATACGTTGGCAAACTCATCACATCTAATAACTTTTGAGGTTCCTGCATGGCTAAATACGTATTGTAACGTAATTTCCCATCTTGGTTTTTGCTCCCACTTTTGGTTTTGATAATCACTACTCCGTTAGCTCCACGGGAACCATAAATAGCAGTTGCAGAAGCATCTTTTAAGATATCTACCGACTCAATATCGGCCGGGTTAATGGAAGACAATGGGCTTGTCCCCACTTGTCCTGTTCCTTCAAAATCAGACGCATCGGTTCTTCCGCTAGTACTGGTGTTTCTTGAATCTCCTGAAATGGGTACTCCATCGATTACGTACAAAGGCTCATTATTACCCGTAATAGAAGTAATTCCTCTAATTCTTACTGAAACAGCACTTCCCGGTTTACCGGAATTTTGGCTGATGGTAACTCCGGCTGCCCGACCTTGCATTAACTGATCTATACTTACTTGCGGAATATTTTCAATTTCTTCAGCTTCTATACTAGAAACAGAACCATTTACATCTTGCCGTTGTTGAGCTCCATAACCAATGAGCACTACTTCTGCTAAACTTTCAGAATCTTCAGCTAAGGTCACATCAATCTGGTTTCTTTCGCCTACTTTTTCTTCAACAGGTACAAAACCCACATAGCTGAAAACGATAACGTTTTCGTTATTTACACTAATTTGATATTCCCCATCAAAATTGGTAGTAGTCCCGGTATTGCTGTCTTTAATTAAAACGTTGACGCCCAATAAAGGCATCCCATTTTCATCTTTTACAGTACCCGTTACCGTCTTTTGCTGTGCTTGTATTTGTGAAAATGAAAAGCACGCAAAAAACAAAAGGCATAATTGTAAAAATCTTGTCATAGGTAAAGATTTATTTCTGTGTTTTTGCATAATAGTTATTGTATTGGCTTTAACCTGGCTTCGTAGATTTATATTTTTAAGGCCTTAAAATTGAAGCATTAATAATTTTGTGCGCAAATTTTACGATATCCAAAACTAAATAGATAATACAGTTCATTTCAATACTATTTTATCATTTACTTATAATATTTTTTCTTTCATAAAAAACATTATAAATACATATTGCTCAAAAATTAAATCAAAGAAGAAGTTTTATAAAAAAGCATAACGAAAAAAGAAGGTAAATTTTAAATGAAGTGACTTTATAAAACAAAAAAACTCTCAGGCAAACCCAAGAGTTTTTAATTAGAAAATACGCCATCAAAATTCAAAATTTTGATGGCGCAGTAAATAAAGAAGAATACGATCTAATTTTGAAGTTTTGCTTTTACTAATCTTCCTGAGGTGGTTAATTTCCTGTTTTTAGTTAAATCTTCAATACTGCTTTCGGGTTTCAACACCGAGCATGCTTCATCTTTATCGGCAACCGACCAATTACAATAGGAGATTTTATAGTTATCTAATAATTTCCACCAGATTTTGGTTTGTTCTTCATTTACAATTCCATCTCCAGAAGCATCGGTAGTACCATATTCTGTCACAAAAATAGGAAGTCCGCCAGCTATCGCTTTTTCAGCTAGATCCCGAAGTTCTTGACGATGGGTATCGGCATAAAAATGAAGTGTGTAAGCCACATTCTCTTCCGGTATAGGATCCTTTAAAGCTTCATCTATCCGTTGCGACCAACTAGGGGTTCCGCAAACAATAATGTTATTGGAATCATTTTTACGGATCGCTTTTATAATTTGGGTATGATAAGGTTTTAACACTTCACTCCAAGAAACCTCCAAGGGTTCGTTATAAATCTCATAGATAATATTCGGGCAATCGCCATACTTTTTTGAAATGTGTGCAAAGAATTTTTTTGATTCTTCCAAATGATCTTCTGCGTGATGATCGTGCCAATCTACAATCACATATAAACCTTCCGCTATAGCAGCATCAATCACGGTTTCAACCTTCTTAAGTTCCCGGTCAGGATAGGTTAAATATCCTTCATAATCTACCGCCATAGCAGCACGAAGCACATTGCATTGCCAATCGTTTTTTAAAATTTCAACTGTTTTTGCTGAATAAAATTTAGGCTGCCATTGACTCCAAAAAAGGGACATTCCTTTTAACTGTAAAACTTCTCCGTCTTTGTTTTTTAAATGAGGGCCCTCTATTCTTAATTGAACATTTTCTTCTACGGGAGTTTGAGCGTAGGCCTTATACGGTAACGCTAAACTTATGATGCTTAGAAAAATTAAAATATACTTCATTATAATACTCGTTTTATTCCTTTAAATTCTTTTCTAAATTCGGTTGGGGTGCAATTCTTGCACTTTTTAAAAACCCTATTAAAATTAGCGATATTATTAAATCCGCATTTAAAACCAATCTCTCCTATACTCAAGTCTGTTCCTATTAACCATCTGGTAGCATAACTTATACGGGTATCGTTTAAATAATCAATAAAGGTTTTACCTGTTCTGCGCTTGATAAAACGATTAAAAGAAACTTGGCTCATATTAATCAAAGAAGAGATATCTTCAAGCGTGATTTTACGGTGAAAGTTTTGCTGTACATACTCATAGATCTTTTTTATTTTATCGCTATTTTCAAAATTCTCTTCTTCAGCGATATAGGTAGACAACAGGCGTTGATGCCTGCTAGTGGCCAAATCCTGTAGAATAGATATAAAATCCAATAAATAGTCTATACTATCTATTTTAGATAACTTCATCATACGGGGCATCACTTCTTCAGCTATTTTTTCTGAAAATAAAATTCCGTGCTTCGATCGCTCGAACATCTCATTAATAGATTTGAAAATTTTTCTAGATAATAGCTTTTTATCAAAAAGATCGTTATGAAAATGAATGGTGATCTCGTGAATTTTTTTATTGGTACAATTATGTAATTCCCAACAATGTACCAGGTTAGGACCTACCAAAACCAGCTCCACCTCTCCTATTTCTTCCAGGCTATCTCCAACGACACGCCTCACTCCTTTTCCGTTATAAATAAAGTTCAATTCGTATTCAGGATGAAAATGAATAGGATAATCAAAATCTGATTTTACCCTATCGAAAACTAAAAAACTATCATCTGGGGCTAACTGGGTGATTTCTCTGTGAATATTATCTTTTAGTTCCATACTGAAGAAAAAATTATATTAATAAATGACAAAATCATATTAAATCAAATCGAATTCTTACCATAAATTTGATTTTGACAAAATTTCACATCTAATAATGTGAATTATAAAAAAAATTAAAATTAAATATAAAATAAAATATCACTTAACTTCAAGAAAATATTTACTTTACTTATTAAATATTTCATTTTTAATAGCAATAACTTCATGTAGTTCCTTATTTCACCCTAACAAATCCAAGCAAAAGCCTACTGGAAATTTATACCGAAAAATTCAATCGTTTTCGAAAAAAGGAATTGCTGTAGGACATCAAGATGCCACCGCTTATGGAGTGGGTTGGAAACTTTCTTCTGAGAATCAATTTAAAAGCGATATGGAAGAAGTAACTGGATTTTTCCCGGCCATCTATGGTTGGGATGTAGGTAATATTGAATTAGGAAAGAAACAAAACTTGGATGGTGTTGCTTTTGACTTTATAAGAAAGGAAATCATTAACATTCATAAAAAAGGAGGCATCAACACCATAAGCTGGCACATCCACAATCCTGAAACAAAGGGAAACTCTTGGGATACTACCACAGTAGTACCTTCTATTTTAAAAGGAGGAAAAAATCACATGATCTATGAAAAATGGGTAGCTAAGCTCGCTATATTTTTCAAAAGTCTAAAGACTGAAGATAACGAAAGTATCCCCATTATTTTTAGGCCTTTTCACGAAATGAACGGGAATTGGTTTTGGTGGGGAGCGGCACATTGCACTACGGAAGAATACAAAGCATTGTACCGGCAAACATTTCAATTATTAAAAGAACAGGGAGTAGATAATTTGCTTTACGCTTATTCTCCCAATACTTTAAAAACCCCTGAAGAATATGAGAAATACTACCCTGGAGATGAGTATGTTGATATCTTAGGAATAGATATTTACAATTATGGTGGAGATGACTTATACCAGAAAAACCTTCAGCAAGGGATCACGCTTATGAGAGATTTTGCTATGGTCCATGGAAAGCCTTATGCCCTAACTGAAACCGGGAATATGTATCCTGAAAACCCGAAATGGTGGACAGAAGTATTTGAACCGGGAATAAAAGACTCCGGGATAAGTTGGTTCTTACTTTGGAGAAATGCAAAACCTTCTCATTATTTTGCTCCATATCCGGGAGAAGCTTCAGCAAAAAACTTCTCGGAATTTGCAGAAAACATGCAATTACTTTTTCTTAACGACCTCAAGAAATTTAAAGTTACTGCAAAATAATTCAACGTATGTTACAAGCTTTAGACATAGCCATTATATTAATTTACCTCTTCGGTACTATTGTTATTGGATTAACCCTTAGAAAAAAGGCTCAAAAAAGTAAAGAAGAGTACCTCTTAGGTGGCAAGAACCTTCCTTGGTATATGTTAGGGCTTTCTAACGCTTCCGGCATGTTCGATATTTCCGGGACGATGTGGCTAGTCACTTTAACCTTTGTCTATGGTTTAAAAAGTATTTGGATCCCTTGGCTTTGGCCGGTTTTTAATCAAGTATTTTTAATGATGTACTTATCTTCTTGGCTAAGACGTTCTGAGGTAACTACGGGTGCAGAATGGATTAATTTCAGGTTCGATAATGGTAAAGGTGGAAATTGGTCACACACCATTATTGTGATTTTTGCAATTTTAAGTTGTCTTGGTTTTTTAGCCTATGGGTTTATTGGGCTGGGAAAATTTGTAGAGATTTTTATCCCATGGGAGATGGTGAGCAATTACGTACCCTTTCACGTTCCGCCGACCTATATTCCTCATTTCTATGGAATTATTTTTACGCTTTTCGCTGTATTTTATTCGATTATTGGTGGAATGTCCGGGATTGTTTGGACCGATGTTTTACAATACACCATCATGACAATTTCATCTATTGCCATTGCCATCATCGCATTTAAGGCCGTTGGAAGTGAAACCTTAGTAGTTCCAAAAGATTGGATGAACCCGTTTTTTGAATGGGAACTCCATATGGATTGGAGCGGAATCATTGATGAAGTGAATACCAAAATCGCTTCAGATGGTTATTCCATGTTCAGCATCTTTTTTATGCTGATGTTGTTTAAGGGCATCTTGGCAAGTATCGCCGGACCGGCACCCAATTATGATATGCAGAAAATCTTATCGACCAAATCGCCCAAAGAAGCGGCGATGATGAGTGGTTTTTCTAACTTGGCTTTGATGCCTACACGCTATTTAATGATTGGTGGCTTCTCTGTTTTGGCAATCCTTTTCTATGAAAAATTAGATTTAACCACTGCAGGAATCTTGGATTTCGAGAAAATATTACCGGCAGCCATTCAGCAATTTCTACCCGTAGGTTTATTAGGCTTGGTCTTGGCCGGATTATTAGCTGCTTTTATGTCAACTTTCGCCGGTACCTTAAATGCTGCACAAGCTTATATGGTGAACGATATTTATTTAAAACGTAACCCGAATGCTTCTCGTAAAAAAATAAACAAGATCAATTATGTGAGCGGGATTTTAGTAGTATTGGTCAGTATTGTTCTCGGGTTCTTTGTAGAAGATGTCAATTCTATACTGCAATGGATTGTAAGTGCGCTTTATGGAAGTTACGTGATGTCAAACCTTTTAAAATGGCACTGGTGGCGGTTTAATGGAGAAGGTTATTTCTGGGGAATGCTTTCTGGAATTATTCCGGCGCTTATCTTTCCCATATTTACCGATACCTTAGATTTATATTACTTTCCGGTAATTTTACTTATCTCTCTCATAGGCTGTATTGTGGGCACATATTCGGCTCCCGCTACTAATGAAAAAGTCCTTATTCATTTCTATAAAAAAACACACCCTTGGGGATTTTGGAAACCCATTCTTGAGAAAATTAAAGAAAAGGAACCTGAATTTGAAAAAAACAAAGCTTTTAAACGTGATATGTTCAATGTAAGTGTGGGCATCGTTGCACAAACCTTATTAGTCATCATACCACTTTACTTGATATTGCATCAACACATACACATGCTTATAGCCATAGGCATATTGGTTATTTGTGCAATTATTTTAAAAAAAACCTGGTGGAACAAACTTCAACGCTTATAAAAGAACTTATATAGTTTTTACTTAAAACAGATAACGATGAAAAATTTTAATAAACAAAGCTTACAAATGCATTTTGCCACGATCATTATAACGATATCACTGGCATTTATGGGATCCTGTACGAACGATGATGGCGGTAAAACCACTCCACCCGATAGTACGCCCGATAATACTCCTACGGAAGAACTTACTTTAAAAGAAAAAGCAAAATTTAATATAGGGGCAGCTATTAGGACAGCTTATTTACAGGAGGAAGATTACAAAAATACATTACTCGAAAATTTCAGTCAGATTACGGCAGAATATGAAATGAAAATGGAAGTGATTTGGGAATCCCCCACTTCCTTTAATTGGGAAAAATCTGATGAATTGGTCAATTTCGCACAAGAAAACAACTTGGATGTCCACGGACATACATTGATTTGGTATCGCTCATTTCCCGAATGGTTTAAGCAAGCAAATTACGATTCTACTGCCTTCGAAAACCATATTAAAAACTATATCACTACCGTGGTCACCCGATATAAGGATAAGGTAAAAAGTTGGGATGTCGTGAATGAAGTATTTGCCGATCAAGGAGGTTATCGCGAAGAAGAGATCATCTTACCGGTATTTAATGACCCTATTGCTTTTTATGGTCGATGCTTTCAATATGCGAAAGAAGCAGATCCTGATGCACTTCTATTTTATAATGATTATTCCGTGGTTTTAGATGGAGGAAAAAGAAATGCAATCAAAGATATGGTCAACAGGTTTCAAGCAGAAAATTATCCTATTGATGGTTTAGGAGATCAATTTCATTATCGGGAAAACACTCCCAAACCTACGATGAAAGAAGGCTTTGAAGATATGGCTTCCACCGGCTTACTAGTTCACATATCAGAAATGGATATCATTATGAATTTAGATAAGTCACCCAATTATGACTTTAATGAAGTAGAGGCTGAAAAGCAAAAACAAACCTATAAATACATTGTTGAAATGTATGAAGACCTTCCGGCTAATCAAAAATTTGCTATTTCCTTATGGGGAATTACAGATAAATATACATGGCTATCAGATTATTGGTCAGAAAATATTCATCCATTATTGTTTGATGCGAATTATAAGAAAAAACCGGCCTATGAGGGCTTCTTAGAAGGTTTAAATTAATTTTTAGATCCTTCAGCTAGCAACTAATTATTTAACTCCGTTTCCATTTTACATAGGTATTCCAATGAAAAAAAACATTCCAGGTTACGATCAACTTATTGAAAATTACCATCATTTAATCAATCAACCCAATCTTCCTAGGGAAGAAAACAACGGGGTTTATCAACGTTACCAACACCCCATTATTACCGCACAACATGCGCCTATTCATTGGAAATATGACCTCAACCCAGCAACCAATCCACTTGGTTTGGAACGCATCGGGATCAATTCAACATTTAACCCTGGCGCTATTAAATTTGAAGGGAAATATTTATTAGCGGTAAGAGTAGAAGGAAATGATAGGAAATCTTTCTTTGCCATCGCAGAAAGCCCTAACGGAATCGACAAATTTGAATTTTGGGATCAACCTATTCAATTACCGCAAACCGAAGAGCCCGATACCAATGTTTACGATATGCGTCTCATCCAACACGAAGATGGTTGGATTTACGGCATTTTCTGTACCGAAAGAAAAGACCCGAATGCTCCTGAAGGTGATACGAGTTCAGCCGTAGCTAACGCAGGGATAGTAAGAACCAAAGATTTAAAACAATGGGAACGCTTACCCGATTTAATTAGCCATAGCGGTCAACAAAGAAATGTTGTACTTCACCCGGAGTTTGTAAATGGTCAATATGCTGTTTATACTCGCCCACAAGACGGTTTTATTAACGTAGGAAGCGGTGGCGGAATTGGCCTTGGTTTTATAGATCACATGGAAAACCCAGAGGTAAAGAATGAAAAAATTATCAATCAAAAAGTTTACCATACCATTTACGAACTTAAAAACGGTTTAGGCCCGGCTCCTATTAAAACCAATGAAGGCTGGCTCCACTTAGCCCACGGGGTAAGAAATACCGCCGGTGGTTTACGCTACACCTTATATCTATTCATGACGAGCTTGGAAGATATTGGTAAAGTAATTTATCAACCTTCCGGTTACTTTATGGCCCCCAATGATGAAGAAACTGTGGGAGATGTTCCCAATGTTTTATTTGCGAATGGTTGGATAGAAGAAGAAGGTAAGGTATTTATTTATTATGCCTCCTCAGACACCCGATGCCATGTAGCTACTTCTAGCGTAGAAAAATTGGTAGATTTTGTAAAAAACAGTCCGCAAAAAGACTTTACTTCAGCAGCTTCCGTCAATTCCATTGTGCAGCTTGTTCATAACAACAAAGGTCGCTATTAATATGAAATACCCGGAAAGCTTTTATAAATCCCTCACTACAGAATTAAATTCCATCGTCAACTATTGGAAGCATAACAGTGTAGATAAAAAAGAAGGAGGCTTTTTGGGAAAGCGTGACCATTATAACCATACGGTGCCCAATGCTCATAAAGGCATTATTTTAAACACCCGTCTGTTATGGTCGTTTTCCATGCTTCAACAGTATGATCCTCATTTCAATGTACATGAACTTGCTAAGCGTTCTTTCCTATACCTAAAAACCTATTTTGAAGATAAAGAACATGGCGGACTTTTTTGGGAACTTACCGCAGAAGGAAAACCTTTTCAACCGAAGAAGCAAATTTACGCACAAGCCTTTGGGATTTATAGTTTAGTAGCATACTACAAAGTTTCTCAAGATGAAGAAGCTAAAGATTGGGCAATTGCACTCTTCCATTTAATTGAAAAACACGCTTTAGACGCCATAGAAAACGGTTATATCGAAGCTTTTGAAAAAGATTGGTCACCCCTAACCGATATGCGCCTTAGCATAAAAAGTATGCTAGCAGAAAAAACCATGAATACCCACCTGCATATCTTAGAAGCTTATACATCATTACTCGAAATAAATCCGAATGAACAACTGAGAAAAGCACTCAAAAATCTGATTGATCTGCTTTTAAATCAATTTTTAAACGAGGAGTATAATTTTGAATTGTTTTTTGATAAGCAATGGAAGCTCGTTAGTCGTGAAATATCCTTTGGTCACGATATTGAAGCCGCTTGGTTGTTGATAGATGCAGCCAAAGTAGTAAACGAAGAACGTTTAATAGCCATTACCCAAGATAGAGCGGTAAAAATAGCCGATAGGTTTCTAGAACTAGGCTACAAAAAAGGAGAAGGTGTCCTTAATGAACTCAATAGAGATAATCATCAGTTTGATACCGACCGCCATTGGTGGCCACAAGTAGAAGCTATGGTTGGGTTGCATTACGCCTATCAACTTACCAACGAAGAAAAGTATAAAAATGCGGTGTTGGATATTTGGGAATACACCCAAAAACATATCATCGATCGTAGAAACGGGGAATGGCATTTTCAGGTAAATGAAAAAAATATTCCTTTTGAAAAGGAAGACAAGTTAAGTATGTGGAAAGCTCCTTACCATAATTCCCGTGCATTGACCAAGTTATTAAAAGACCGCTCATGAAAAAATTAGTAGTACTTATTTGCCTTCTCATTTTTATGGGGAGTTGCAAAACATATCAGTATAAAGACCTCAAAACCCCTAAGATTACCATCCAAAATGGTCAGTTTTTAAAAGGAAAACAAGCCTATTATTTTGTAGGTGCCAATTATTGGTATGGACCATTAATCGCTGCCAAGAACATCGGTGATCGAGAGAGACTCCTAAAAGAGTTGGATGTAATGGATAGTTTGGGCATTGATAATTTAAGAATATTGGTAGGAGCTGAAGGAGGCACCGAAGACTTTCAAGTAAAACCCGCTTTACAACCAGAACAAGGAAAATATAATGAAGATTTACTGGACGGTTTAGATTTTTTATTAGCAGAAATGGCGAAACGGGAAATGTACGCGGTGCTATACCTCAACAACAACTGGATTTGGTCAGGAGGAATGTCGGCTTATTTAGCGTGGAATGGTTATGGGGAAGTTCAAAATCCATTTACCGATAAGTATACTTGGGAAGATTACTTCAACTACACCCAACAGTTTCATACATGTATGCCATGCCGAGAAGCTTTTCAACAACATATAAAATTTATTCTTGGTAGAACCAATAACTACTCCGGAAGAAAATATACCGAAGACCACACCATTATGTCTTGGCAAGTAGCCAATGAGCCTCGTATTTTTACAGAAAGTGATCGGGAACCTTTTCAAATTTGGTTAAATGAAACCGTTGAATTATTAGAAAAATTAGCTCCCAATACTTTAATTTCAACCGGTGCCGAAGGCAAAGCAAGCTATCTTCAAGAAATAGATACCTACCAAATGCTTCATTCCCATAAACACATCGATTATTTAACCATGCATATGTGGCCTAAAAACTGGAACTGGTATGATGTTAATCATGAGGAAACCTCTACCCTTACTTCCATTGAAAAAGCCAACCATTACATAGATGAACATATTCAAGTAGCCAAAAACTTAAACAAACCTATCGTGATTTCAGAATTTGGTTTTCCCAGGGAAAAAGAGAGCTTATTGAAAAAAGCTTCCCTTAAAAATAGAAATCAATTTTATCAAGCCATCTTTAAAAGATTAGAAGAAAGCTATCAAGATCAAAACGTATTAGGTGGAGTCAACTTTTGGGGTTTTGCAGGCTATGCCAACACCAACCAACAACGAGGCAAATGGGAAATAGGTGACGATTTTAGTGCCGATCCACCTCAGGAACCACAAGGTTTAAATTCAGTATTTGCAACAGATACCAGCACGCTGAACCTTATCTATACATACAATAGACATCTCAATAATTTATAAGCTATGAAAAAAACATTCATTTTAAGTATTGTTATAAGCAGCATGACTTTAGCAAGTTTTACAGACACAAAACCAAAACAGATGCGGAAATTTCCTCCTCACGACGATATCGAAAAAAAAATAGACTCTCTCCTAGCCCTGATGACCCTAGAAGAAAAAGTAGGTCAAATGGTACAATACAACGGATTTTGGGATGTAACCGGCCCCACACCAAAAGGAGGTAATACTAAAAAAAAATACGAAGACCTTAGAAAAGGCCGAGTAGGTTCTATGCTTACCGTTCGCGGTACAAAAGAAGTAAGAGCCGTCCAAAAAATTGTAACCGAAGAAAGCAGGTTGGGCATCCCATTAATCATTGGTTTTGATGTGATTCATGGGTATAAAACCCTTAGCCCTATCCCTTTAGCCGAAGCGGCAAGTTGGGACTTAGAAGCCATTGAAAAATCAGCAAAAATAGCAGCCGCCGAAGCCGCCGCCTCAGGAATCAACTGGACCTTTGCCCCGATGGTCGATATTTCTAGAGATCCACGTTGGGGACGCGTGATGGAAGGTGCCGGTGAAGATCCTTATTTAGGAAGTAAAATTGCGAAAGCAAGAGTAAGCGGTTTTCAAGGAAAAGATCTTTCCGATCCCTTGACCGTCGCCGCTTGTACCAAGCATTTTGCCGGCTATGGTTTTGCCGAAGCAGGTCGGGAATACAACAAAGCAGACCTAGGGACCATCACCCTTCATAACATCGTTTTACCTCCTTTTAAAGCTGCCGTAGAAGCCGGGTCAAGAACTTTTATGACGGGTTTTAACGAGCTTAATGGAATTCCGGTTACGGCAAATAAGCATTTGCTTCGGGATATTCTGAAAAAAGAATGGAACTTTGATGGGTTTGTCGTTTCAGATTGGGCTTCCATCGAAGAATTAATGACCTGGGGCTATACCAAAGATCGCGCTGAAACAGCCGTAAGAGCTGCAAATGCAGGCGTAGATATGGATATGGAAGGAAATATCTATATTGAAGAATTGGCCCAGATGGTAAAAGCCGGCAAAGTAAAAGAAGAAATCCTTGACGAAGCCGTACGAAGAATCTTACGCGTAAAGTTTGAATTAGGTCTCTTTGAGGATCCTTATAAATACTGTGATCCAGAACGGGAAAAAGAGGTGATTGGAAATCCTGCCCATATAGAAGCGGTAAGAGATATGGCCAAAAAATCCATCGTTTTACTGAAGAATGAAAACAATTTACTCCCGCTTCAAAAGAAAAAACAAACCATCGCGCTTATTGGACCTTTAGCCGATGAAAATAACAGTCCGCTAGGGAGTTGGAGACTAGGTTCTGATGATCATACCGGAGTAAGTTTAAAAACAGGTTTAGAAGCTTATTCAAAAAATAAGATCAACTATGCAAAAGGGGTTGAATTAGTGAGCAACGACGCCCAATTCACCAAAGAATTACATATCAACACCACAGATGCTACCGGCATTCAAGAAGCGGTAGAAATCGCCAAAAATGCAGATGTCGTGATTATGGCGTTGGGAGAGCATGGCTTTATGACCGGAGAAGGAAGAAGCCGTACCAATATTGATTTACCCGGACTTCAGCAAGAATTATTAGAAGCCGTTTATGAAGTGAATAAAAATATAGTATTGGTGCTTCAAAATGGAAGACCTTTAACCATCAATTGGGCAGATCAACATATTCCTGCCATTGTAGAAGCTTGGCAATTAGGCTCACAAAGTGGTCATGCTATTGCAGAAGTACTTTACGGTGATTACAACCCCAGTGGAAAATTACCAATGACCTTCCCTAGAAGTGTAGGACAAATTCCTATTTATTACAACCATAAAAGAACGGGAAGACCGGTAGATCCTGCTCCCGGAGATGAACAAGTGTTTTGGTCGCATTATATTGACGAAGAAAACACGCCCCTTTATCCGTTTGGTTTTGGGTTAAGTTATACTGAATTTAGTTACAAAAAGCTTCAGCTAGATAAAAAAGAAATTAACAACAACGAAAAGCTTCAACTTTCTGTGGAAGTAAGCAATACCGGTAACTACGATGGACGGGAAGTCGTGCAATTGTACATTCAAGATTTGTATGGAAGCATCATAAGACCTGTAAAAGAATTAAAAGGTTTTGAATTAGTCAACTTGAAAAAGGGAGAAACCCAAACCCTTAGCTTTGAGTTAGGCCCTAAAGAACTTGGTTTTTATAATGAAACCGGTGAATACGTTATTGAACCGGGAGAATTTAAAGTCTTTATAGGCGGAAGTTCGCAAACCAGTTTAGAAGATAGTTTTTCTATTATAGAATAACTTCATTATTTTATTTTAGCAAAAAAGCTCCGAATCATCGGAGCTTTTTATTTATCACTAATTCAGGAGCATGAGCATAATTTTAAAAGTTCCCCTGCTTTGCAAAAAAATAGTGTCCCGTAGGATGAAGTGGTTTTTCTCTATTTTATTCAAGAAATAAAAATAACCTTCCGACTTATTCCGCTAGCGCTACAAAAGAAATATTTTAATTTCCTGCAAGGTCTTAGAGACCTTGTAGGTATTCATTCCAAAAATCTAAAATAATTTTAAAAGTCTCCGCCTTACAAGGAGTAGTTTCCGATAGGACGAGGCGGTTTTCCTCTACTTTATTCAAGAACAAAAAACACCCTTCCGACTTATTCCGCTCACACTACATAAGCCACCTTCCCTAAAAAGGGAAGGAGCTTTTAAGGCTTACTAATTTTATTTCCTGCAAGGTCTTAGAGACCTTGTAGGTATTCATTCCAAAAATCTAAAATAATTTTAAAAGTCTCCGCCTTACAAGGAGTAGTTTCCGATAGGACGAAGTGGTTTTCCTCTACTTTATTCTAGAACAAAAAATAACCTCCCGACTTATTCCGCTAGCGCTGCATGAGCCACCTTCCCTAGAAAGGGAGGGAGTTTTTGATGGGATGCTGAAATAAATTCAGCATGACGATAAATAACAGAAAGAAATATTTTAAAATTTCCTGCAAGGTCTTAGAGACCTTGTAGGTATTCATTCCAAAAAATCTAAAATAATTTTAAAAGTTCCCTCCTTACAAAAAAAGAGTGTCCGATAGGACGAAGTGGCGTTTATCTATTTTATTCAAGAACAAAAACACCCTTCCGACTTATTCCGCTAAAGCTACATAAGCCACCTTCCCTCAAAAGGGAAGGAGTTTTTGATGGGATGCTGAAATAAATTCAGCATGACGATAAATAACAGAAAGAAATATTTTAAAGTTTCCTGCAAGGTTTCTAAAACCTTGTAGGTATTCATTCCAAAAAAAACTAGAATATTTTAAAAGTACCCCTTCTTCCTAAGGAGACCTGTGCAATAGGACGAGGCGGTTTTCAATTATTGTTCAAAAACAAAAAACACCCTTCCGACTTATTCCGCTAAAGCTACATAAGCCACCTTCCCTCGAAAGGGAGGGAGTTTTTGATGGGATGCTGAAATAAATTCAGCATGACGATAAATAATAGAAAGAAATATTTTAAAGTTTCCTGCAAGGTTTCTAAAACCTTGTAGGTATTGATTCAAAAAAAACTAGAATATTTTAAAAGTACTCCTTCTTCCAAAGGAGACCTGTGCAATAGGACGAGGCGGTTTTCAATTATTGTTCAAAAACAAAAAACACCCTTCCGATTTATTCCGCTAACGCTCCATAAGCCACCTTCCCTCAAAAGGGAAGGAGCTTTTAAGGCTAACTAATTTTATTTCCTGCAAGGTCTTAGAGACCTTGTAGGTATTCATTCCAAAAATCTAAAATAATTTTAAAAGTCTCCGCCTTACAAAAAAGGAGTGTACCGTAGGACGAAGTGGTGTTTCTCTACTTTATTCTAGAACTAAAATACCCTTCCGACTTATTCCGCTAGCGCTACATAAGCCACCTTCCCTAAACAGGGAAGGAGCTTTTAAGGTTAACTATTGTTTACTTGAAATTCAGAAGACTATTCTATTTCCAACATAAAACTAGAAGCTGGTAGATTGGCTTTATTATACAAGTTGGGGACAATAGCGTTTTTCCATGCATAGCGGACGAATTTAGGCTGCTCTAATTTATTGCTTTTCAAGAAAACACAATTCCCTTTTAGCTTCGCTTTTACAGGCTTAAAAATCAACTCTTTTCCGGCTATTTCAAACTGCAAAGCTTGCTTATCTTTAAAATATAAACCTTCGGCGTGAGAGAATTCAACCACCACATATTTCCCTTCTTTATAGACTTTTTCAACCAAAGGTCCATAAACTTCTTGGTGATATTTTCCATAGGTTTCTCTTAAAGCGAGCTTGGCAAAACGCAGGCCTACCGTTTTTTTATCACGAGGATGAATATTTTCAAAATTCCCCACATCTCCCGTAAATACCATTCCAGTGTTTGGAATTGCTATGCTTCTCCTTTGCGCGTCCCTTATCCGTACTCCATGATCATGATCGTCACCATAATTATAAGGGGCAATTTGCGCAAAATAAAACGGAAACTCTTGCTGCCAAGATGTTCGCCAACTGCTAATAAGGCTAGAAAAAACATGAAGATATTCATCGGGATTGGCCGTATTGCTTTCTCCTTGGTACCATAAAACCCCGGCCATATTATAAGGGATAATTGGAGTAATCATTCCGTTATAAACCATTCCGGGTTCGTGTGGCCCCCATTCTTGTGGAGATAATTTTTCGGCAGCTTTTTGTAGTAAAGTATCTTTTTCAAAAATAGTTTTGGGCATCCACACTTCGGCAGGCGTTCCTCCCCAATTAGAACCAATAATTCCAATAGGAACCTCTAATTCAGTATGTAAGCGCTGTGCAAAAAAGTAGGCAATTGCACTAAAATATTTCATCGTCTCCGGCTGACTTTCTACCCACTTTCCTTGTACATTTTCCTGTGGGAATTTGGCAGAAGTCTTCGGTACATCGAAAAACCGAATATTTTTATAGGTGGAGTTTTGAATAGCTTCCTCTTGGTTTTCAATTCCTGCGGCAGCACTCCATTCCATATTCGATTGCCCGGAAGCCAACCAAACTTCCCCAATGAGAATATCTTTTAGTTGAAGAGTGTTGTATCCGGCAAACTTCAGTTCATAAGGTCCTCCGGCTTTAGGAGTAGGTAGTTGAATTTTCCACTTCGCATACCGATTTCCTTTTACTTTTAAGGTATCTTGAGGCTTCCAAGAGGCAACGATAGTAACTTCTTCCCCGGGAGCTGCCCAACCCCATAAATTTACCTTAGTGTTTTGCTGAAGCACCATTCCATCTGAAAATACTTGGGGTAATCTTACATTTGCCTTTGTCAATAAGCCTGTAAGGCACACAAGAATAAAAAGCTTACTTTTCATAGTTAAGTTATCGATTAAGGAGTTCTTTGTAAAAAGGAATCAGTTGTTGGGCCATCTTGGCGTGATCTTCTTTACTGGGATGGTAACTGCAACCTTGCTGATACACATCTTCAAACTCATAAAGCGCTAGGATATGATGGGTTTCAAATTCTGCCTTTATCTTCTTTAAGGAAGAAAGCAACATTTTTCCTTTTTCACTTTCCTTTCTTATCATAGGACTCGTTAATAAAGCGATTTTTACCGAAGGATATTTTTTATATAAATCCTTGATAAAGTTGCTATAATTGTGCTCGTATTTTTCTGCATTAAAAGCTTGGCGTTCTTTTTTGCCATCCCCGTCAGAAAGGTCATTCGTGCCCAAACAGATACTGATTAAGTCAGGTTGAAATTGATTAAAATCCCTGAGCTGCGTGGTATCGCCATCTAGCGAAAGTGTTCGATAAACATCGGGCATCACGGGTTGGTCTTCGTCATTCCAATTGCGGTACATTCCCATTCCAGAAACCGAACTTAACATATACTTTGCCTGCAATCCTCTGGCAACGCGTGGTCCGTAAGCCCAATAAGCATTATGTTGGTCGTACCACTCCCCTTCCCCACAGGGGAAATCGCTAGCATCGTTGCCCATCCCCGAGGTAATGGAATTCCCGATAAACTCTATTTTTAAATCATTTGTATTGGCTAAAGCTTTGATTTGATTGGCTTGTGCACCTAAAAAATAAAGATCGCCCGTACTGGCTTCCGTTGCTTTGATAACTTTTACTTGGTGGAAATCTTCTCCCTTGAGGGAAAGTTTAATCGTGGTCGCTAAATCTCCTGAAATTTGGTAGCGGTCTAGGGGATTTCCATCCACTTCCACGATGGCAAAAGCGTGCTGTGGAGCGACGGCTTTTAGTTGTATTGCTAAGTTTTCTCCTTGGGCTTGAAATTGTACGAAAGAAGCGGCCGAAATTAAATTGACAGTGTTGTTCGATGGCTTAGCTTCTAGCCTTCCCTGATAGCTAAAAACGCTATCGGTACTTGTATAGAATTGAGCCGTTGGATTTTCTGAAACTTGAGGGTTTTGTTTACAGCTATAACTACTTAAAAAAGATAACAGCAATAATAAAATTCGAAAACGCATAGGTATAATTTTAAAGGGAAAAGTACTTTATTTTTATGCTTTCCATTACTACGATTTTTACAAAATATGGACTTATTTGGTCATTTTTAAAGGGAAATAAAGACATTTTCTTAAATAAGGCTTATATAAATAAGAATTACTTAATAAAGTTATCTTAAAAAGGGTTATATTTAAGCGATAGATAAATTATAAATAAATTCAATTGTGCTTTTTTTGCATGTTGCAGGCCATTGAAAAAATATTTTAATACTTTATATGGAATTATTGAAAATATATAAATGCTTCATTTCTTCACCAGGAGACTGTAAAATAGAAAGGGAAATTTGTGAAGAAGTTATTCGAGATATTAATAGTGGACTAGCACAACATTTGGGTATAAATTTCAAAACATTTATGTGGGAATATGATGTACTACCTGATATGGGTGAAAATGGTCAACAAATCATAGACGAGTATATAAAAAAATCAAACTATGATATTTTTATTGGATTGATGAAAAACAGATTTGGACATCCAACTAAAAAAGCAGGTAGTGGTACAGAACACGAGTTTAATGACGCTTTAGATAGGAAGAAAAAATCTAAAAATAATGAACCGAAAATTCTTTTCTTTTTTGGAAAAGATGAAGTTGATATAGACCATCCTAAAATTGAAGAAATTATCCAACAAAGAAAAAAGGTCAAAGAATTTAAAAGCAAAATCCAAGATAAAGGTTTATATATTGATTTTGAAAATCAAGAGAATTTTAAAAAGTCACTCACACAAAATTTAGAGTTATTTATTGAAGAAAATTCACCATTATCAAATGCCGCTGAAAGGGTTCAAGAGGTAGATTTGATACTTGAAAATTTAAAAAGCGATTTAGAAAACTCTCTTAAAACTTATAATGAGAAAAGCCCTATTTGGATTGAACCAATAATTAGTTCAAAAAGAGAAGTACCAAATAATCCTACTAAAAATTCAGAAAATAAAATAGAGATTAGTTCAATTATTAATGACCCTAAAGATATAATAATAAAAGCACCATCGGAATTTGGTCTTACGTCTTTAGGTCATTATTTAAAGTTAGAAGCTTGGAGTAAGGGTAAAAGATTTTTGTATTTAGATACTAAAAGCACTAAAAGACATAAAGTAATTAAAGATTTAAATAAAGAATCAAAAGAATATTTTAAGAAAGATATTACAGAAATTGACTGTATCATTCTCGATTCAGTTTGTTTTGAGGAATTTGGAGTGATGCCTCTAATCAAAAATGTCTGTACCGAATTTACAAATACACCAATAATAATACTAAATACACTTGATAATAATTTTTTTCTTAAATCTGATGAAGATGATAAAGTAGAAATAAAAAGAACATTTACTAATTATTATTTGTTACCGTTACCTAAAAATGAATTAAGATCAGTTGTTAATTCATATGCAAAAACTAAATCTCTTAAAGAAGATTACAATACAATTTTAGATAAGGTTACTAAAGATTTAGAAGTATTAAATCTTCATCGTACAGTAAAAAATTGTTTAAGTGTATTACGAGCTTCCTCTAGGATAGGCTCTGAATATTCACCAATCAACAGAACAAAACTCCTTGAGACAATATTATCATCAATTTTTGAAGATTATGAAATACCGACATATCACGACAAAAAACCTGATATAAAGGATTGTAATTATGTATTAGGTTATTTTTGCCAATATTTAGTTTTAAAAAATGACTTTGAATTTACCGAAAATAAATTTAAATCTGTCCTTAAGGAATTTTGTGAGAAAAATTTCATTGAACTTGACTTAACATATCTACTAAATCTTTTAGTTGACAATTCTATAGTTAGTTTAAATAAATTTACTGAAAAAATCTACTTTAGAAATTCATATTGGGTATTTTACTTTATCGCCCAGAGAATGAAATTGAACAAAGAATTTTTAGAAACAGTTTATTCCGAAAAGAAATACATTGACTATCCCGAAATTATCGAATTTTACACGGGTATTGATAGAAATCGAGACGATGCTTTAATAATATTGAATAAAGATTTAACAAAAACACTAAATAAAGTAAAATCTAAAGTTAATATTCCAGATACGATTAATCCTTACAAATCAATTTCTTGGACACCAGAAATTGAAAGTCTTGAAAGAGAAGAAAAAAAAATAAGTCAAGATGTTGTCTCTTCAGGGTTACCAGATGAAGTAAAAGATAAACATAGCGATAAATATTATAATCAAATTAAGCCTTACAATCAAGTGATTAATTCTGTACTTCGTGATTATTCATTCTTAGTCTTAATGCAACAAGTTTCAGCTTCCTCTCGTGCCTTGAGAAATAGCGATTTTGTTGATCAAAAAATCAAATCTGAACTCTTAGATAATATTACAAATGCTTGGCTTGAAATCAATAAGTTATTAATAGCGCTTTCACCTATACTTGCTGATAGAGGTAATGCTACCTTCGAAGGAGCAAAATTTACACTAGCTGATGATGATTTTATGATTGAAGACCCAGTAGAAAAAAGAAAAGCAGTATTGTTCGCTGTTCCAACAAACGTTGTAAGTTTTTTTAAAGATGACTTGTTTTCGGTTAAAATGGGACCATTACTTATAAAAAAAGCAGAAAACGAATCAAACAGTTTAATAAAACACGAATTGATGTTGCTGATAATTGCCGAAAGACCTAAGAATTGGAATAAAGTAATTGATAAATACATAGTTAATCTCGACAAAAATTCCTTCTTTTTATCAGATGCCTTACATGTTTTAAATTATAATATTGATTTTACTACAACAGAATTAGGAGATAAAAGAATTCTAAGCTTATTAGCAAAAAAATGTCTGGCAAAACACCTTTATCAAAAGAAAAACCCTGATTTAGGATTAATAAAAAAAATAAAATAAAACTGCAAATAAGACCGATAGCTATATTTAATTGCTTATTCACATCTCTTTCTGTTTAATATATACTTGTTAATATATACTTGCAAGTTAAACTCTAAACCACTAATCTTGTTACGATACACGCAGTTACATCTTATGTAATATGAACGGAATGATATTTGTAAAAATTTAGAAAACCATCATTATGAAAAAAACACTACTTCTTTTGCTATTGGTCTTCGGAATTAAATCAAGTTTTGCAGAGTGTGCCATGAGCGGAATGTCCTTTTTTCCGGAAACTAAAGAAATTAGTTTAAATTCAATGTTTATTATTCAAGGCTATGCTTTGAGTCAAAAAACAATAGAAAGCTTCAACGAGAGAACAATCTACCTCAAAAGTGAAGACGGAGAATTAATTGAACTGAATCTTCAAGAAATCTTGACGGGACAACTACAATTAACCCAAGCCATATTTTGTCCCTCATCAGAATTAAAACCTAACACAAAATATTTTCTTAACTATTCAGAGAAAACGGAAAATAAAATAAATGGGATATCTACTTACAATAGAGATAAAGAAGAAAGTGAAAAAGTATATTGGAAAACTACCGATAAAAAATCAATAGGGAATCTAAATCCCAATCTTAGCCTTGAATTTGAAAAAACAGAAGTGATACCTTATGGTTGTGGTCCTGAAGCTAATGCTATTTTCAAGATTAAAAACAAATCTGACGCTGAAATATGGTACAAAACGGAAGTGATAGAACTAGCAACAAATCATAAATCTATCTACTATATAAAAGAAAGAGATGGAAAATTAAATGTTGGTCATGGTATGTGTGCGGGTGCTTTTACATTTAAAAATAAAGGCAAATATAAAGTAAGATTCACGCCAATGAATATTGACGGAGAAAAATTAAAAACAACTGATTGGATAACTTTTGAAAGTCCGTTTGTATATTAAACGTGCAATTCCAACTACTATTCTTATAGCCTTTAAACAAAAGCATTCAAGCATGAAAATTAAATTTCCACTTCTAATCTTGTTAATTTTACTGTTCACGAATTGTATTCCCGATGAACGGAAAATGATGAAAACTGAAGTCTTATTAGCTAAAAAATATCACGCAGAAAGTTTTCAATTAAATTTTCTTACGGTTAAGACAAAAACCTACAAACGCACGAAAGACCATAAAAAACTCTTATCGGTTTCCATTAAAAATACCACTGATATTCAAAAAATCTTTGAGGATGATACGTATTCTTCCGAACGGGCAAATTCAATTGCTAATTACATCATTGATTCCCTTCGCTTCGAAAGATTACCTTTTGAACCAAGCGAATTAAAAATTGAATTTATTAGTGAAGTAGGATTTTCCTTCTTAAAAAACGAAGCCAAGAAAACCTATACTTATCAATTCGTCAAGTAAAACCCAAGCTAATCTCTTTATGTATTTTCGTATTATTCCTTAAAACGCTAAGAACCTGTAATAATCTTAAAATTACGTAAAATTTGTATTTTTTAGAAAACTTATATCCTAGCATTGGTTAACTTTAAACAAAAAAAACAATGACAACCCAACAACCCGTTGAAAAATACGATCTTATTTGTGTAGGTGGCGGTATTATGAGTGCTACTCTTTCTTTAATGCTAAAACTAATCGATCCTTCCGTAAAAATTGGGATTTTTGAGCGTTTAGATAAAGTTGCCCAAGAAAGTTCTGAAGCTTGGAACAATAGCGGAACGGGACATTCAGCTTTTTGTGAACTCAATTATACTCCCGAAAAAGAAGATGGAGCTATCGATATCTCGAAAGCGATTCAAATATTTAATCAATTTGAAAAATCTAAACAGTTTTGGGCTTATTTAATTGAAAACAATTTGCTTCAAAATCCCAAGGACTTTATCCATAAAACACCACATCATAGTTGGGTGACGGGAAAAGATGATGTTGAATTTCTTAAAAAGCGTTATGAAGCGATGAGCAAAGAATTTGCTTTTCGGGAAATGCAATTTTCTGATGATAGTTCAACCTTGAAAAAATGGTTTCCACTTATTATGAAGCATCGTGAAGAGGAAAACCAACCGATGGCTGCCACTCGAATGGAATTAGGAACGGAAGTAAATTTTGGAAATATCACTGAGCAATTTTTCGACATCTTAAAAGAAAAATTTGATACCCCTGTTTTTCGTAAACATGAGGTGCTTGATGTAGATCCCGATCAAGATGATTGGCTGGTGGAAGTAAAAGATTTACTAAAGGATGAAAAAAAATATTATGATGCAGATCATGTATTTATCGGTGCCGGAGGCGGTGCTTTGCCCCTACTCCAGAAAGTAGAGATTGAAGAGAAAAAGGGTTATGGTGGTTTTCCGGTGAGTGGAGAGTGGTTGGTTTGCAAAAACCGGGAAGTGATCGCTCAACATGATGCTAAAGTCTATAGTAAAGCTGGTCCTGATGCACCTCCCATGTCTACTCCGCATTTAGATACACGTTACATTAACGGTAAAAAAGAATTGATGTTTGGTCCGTTTGCAGGATTCAACACTAAATTTTTAAAAGAAGGAAGTTATACCGATTTACTAAAATCGATAAAACTAGACAATATTCCATCGATGCTAGGTGCTTTTTGGCATAACCTACCCCTTACTGAATACTTAATCTCCCAAGTAAGCAAAAGCCATGAAGATCGTGTGGAAGACTTACGTGAATTTGTAAAAGATGCTAAATCTGAAGATTGGGAACTTAAAGTTGCCGGACAACGGGTTCAAATTATTAAAAAAGACAAAAAACAAGGCGGAACTTTAGAGTTTGGTACCGATGTCGTACACAACCAAGAAGGAACTATTACCGCCCTTTTAGGAGCTTCACCAGGAGCTTCCACGGCAGTTCATATTATGGTAGAAGTGATTCAATTGGCTTTCCCCGAATTACTTGCAGATGAAGAAAAAGCAGAGAAGCTTTCTGCGATGATCCCGTTTTGGAATAAAGACTTGACGCAACATCAAGAGGAGTTTAAAAAACTTCAACAACGATGTATGGAAGTACTAGAATTATCTTCATAAACGCTAGTGTATTTTACTATTTTAACTTCAGTATCGGCAATTTGAGTGAAAATCTATTGAGGTTTTTATGTCGAAAATGGTACTGAAGTTAATATTTAATTCTCGTTACAATTTTACTGCACAAAATCACTTGAAGTATTAAATCTCAATTTTAAAAGATAAAAATGATTTACAAAACATCAACTACACAGAAGGTTTTTAGAATTATACTTGGAGGCTTTATGATTCTTGCCAGTATTGGCCATTTAACTTTTCAGCGAGAAGAATTTCAAGCCCAAGTTCCCAATTGGATTCCGCTAGGTAAAGACTTTATTGTCATAGCCTCCGGAGTTTTAGAATTTGCATTGGGAGCGTCCATGATATTCTTAAAAAAATACCGCGTAGAAACCGGAATCGCTTTAGCCATATTTTATGTACTCATCTTTCCCGGAAATATTGCTCAATACATCAATGGTATTGATGCTTTTGGCTTAGATACAGATCGTAAACGTTTTATTAGGTTACTATTTCAACCTGTTTTAATTTTATGGGCGCTTTGGTCTTCAGGAGCTTTAAAATATTTGATCAATAAGAAACAATCTTCTTAATTGCTTTAATCTTTATTTTCATTTTATCTTTTTTATATGAAACAAATTCTTTTCCTGTGCTTCTTTATTTCAGCAATTAGCTTGCAAGCACAAACTACTTACGAAACCAAAGAAAATATCCCGTATTATTCTCCACAACAAATCAATAACGATTCGTACAAAGAGAGTCGGTGTGTTTTAGACCTTTATTACCCTACCAACAAAGAAGATTTTGCAACAGTGGTTTGGTTTCATGGCGGCGGGTTAAGTGGTGGCGAAAAAGAGATCCCATCATTATTAAGGGAAAAAGGCATTGCCGTAATTGGTGTTAATTATCGATTGCATCCCAAGGTTTCTGCGCCTACTTATATTGAAGATGCAGCCGCTGCTGTAGCTTGGGCATTTAAAAATATTGAAAATTATGGAGGTGATCCATCTCTAATTTTTGTTTCAGGACATTCTGCCGGTGGTTATCTAGCAAGTATGATTGGACTTGATAAGCAATACTTAAAGGAGTTTGGGGTTGATGCCAATGATATTGCCGGATTAATACCCTTTAGTGGTCATGCCATCACCCATTTTACGGTAAGAAAAGAACGCGGAATTGATGGTACTACACCAGTGATTGATAGTCTTGCTCCGCTTTACCACGTGAGAAAAGACGCTCCACCCCTACTTTTAATTACCGGTGATCGTGAAAAAGAAATGTTGGGACGTTACGAAGAAAACGCTTATTTAATGCGAATGATGAAAGTAGTTGGGCATCCGGAAACTACTTTATACGAAATGGATGGCTATGGCCATATGATGACTCATCCTGCTTTCCCGTTATTGCTCAATGAAATTGAACGAATTACCAAAATGAAGCAGAAATAATTTTTTTAGATATTGATAGAAATTTTAATTTTTGAATATCTATTGAAAATATAAAATTGTTTTGCTTTTGTCACACTGAGCGGAGTCGAAGTGTTGATTTTAACCCTTGTTATTAAATTGTTTTCAAAGCAGTATGAGATTCCGGATCAAGTCCGGAATGACGAAAACATCCATTATTACAAATTATGAATAATTAAATTTTAATTCATAAAAAAAACCGAGTATAAAACTCGGTTTTTTTTATTGGATAAATTTATTTGATTACGAAAGGTATTCTTTCACCAAACTTTGCGTAGAAGCATCTTGAGGTTTCGAGAAATCTTTCGTTTCCATCTGTTTTAGAATTCCGTTGGCTAATTGTTTACCTAATTCAACTCCCCATTGGTCGTAGCTAAAAATATTCCAGATCACACCTTGTACAAATAGTTTGTGCTCATATAAAGCTACTAAACTACCTAGTGTTTCCGGAGTTAGCTGATCGATCAATAAAGTGTTGGTAGGCTTATTTCCTTCAAAAACTTTAAAAGGCTTTAAGGTAGAAGCTTTTTCAGCATCCATTCCTTTCAGCTCTTCTTCTACTTGTGAAAGAGTTTTTCCTTTCAGCAAAGCTTCCGTTTGAGCAAAAAAGTTAGCCATTAACTTATCTTGGTGCTCTTGGTTACCGTGCAAGGACTTTTTAAAGCCGATAAAATCACACGGAATCAATTTAGTACCTTGATGTATTAATTGAAAAAATGCGTGTTGAGAATTGGTTCCCGGTTCTCCCCAAACAATGGTTCCGGTTTGATAAGGTATTTTATTACCGTCACGAGCTACGCTTTTTCCGTTGCTTTCCATAATACCTTGCTGTAAGTAAGGTACCAGTTTTTGTAAATATTGTGAGTAAGGAATAATAGCTTCTGTTTCGGCATCAAAAAAGTTATTGTACCAAATACTTAAAAGCGCTAGCGTTACGGGAATATTATCCTTAAAATCGGTTGTTCGGAAATGCTCGTCCATTTTTCCGGCTCCATCTAATAAGCTTTGGTAATTATCAAAACCTACTGCGCAAGCAATAGATAAACCTACTGCGCTCCAGAGTGAAAAACGACCACCAACCCAATTCCACATCGGGAAAATGTTTTGATCTGCGATTCCAAATTCTTTTACACTTTCTAAATTGGTGGAAACGGCTACAAAATGTTTCGCAACATCTTCTTTTGAAGCAGATTTCAAAAACCAATTTCTTACTGTGTTTGCATTTGTAATGGTTTCTTGAGTGGTAAAACTCTTAGAAACAATAATAAAAAGTGTGGTTTCCGGATCTAAATCTTGAATGGTTTCCATTACGTGATCACCATCTACATTGGAGATGAAATGTACGCCTAAATGATTTCTGTAATACTGTAAGGCATCTACAATCATTTGTGGACCAAGATCACTCCCACCAATACCAATGTTTACTACATCTGTAATGGCTTTACCGGTAGAACCTTTCCATGCTCCTGAAATAACTTCTTGTGAGAAGTCTTTCATTTTTTGAAGGGTTTCTTTTACTTCTTGAGGTTTGTCTTTCCCTCGAAGTGCTGTGTGAAGAACAGCTCTCCCTTCAGTTTGATTAATTTTATCGCCGTTGAATTGTTTTTCGATAGCGTCTTTCAATTCAACTTCGTTAGCTAATGCTAACAATAAATCTTTGGTAGTACTGTTTATTCTGTTTTTTGAATAATCTACGAAAAAGTTATTCCACCTCAATTGAAACTTTTCTGCTCTTGAAGTATCTTCAGCAAAAAAATCAACCATTTTCTGGTCTTTTATTTCTTGATAATGTTTTTCTAACTTTTCCCAGGCTTTAGTAGCTGTTGGATTTATTGTTTTAAGAGGCATTGATCACGTTTTTTCTATAATATTCAATTAAACCATCAATTGGTCTTCTTATGATATTTCCTAATTCTAAACTGTAAGGTTTCATGGCATCTTCTATAATTTCTCTAGAGAAATGTGCAATAGAACCTACAAAGTGAACCGGTACATTCTGCGATTCTTTAAAGCAAAGTACGCGATTTTCAATAAACTTTTTCATTCCTTCAGAAATGAGTTTATAAAAATAGCCGTTTACTTCTTCACTTGTAAAAATAAATTCTGCAAAATGGGCAAGATAAGTATTAGGATTGTCTTCTTGGTATAAATTACGTTTAATCTCGTCTGCATCTAAGTTGAAACGCTCTTCAAATTCTTTAGCCAGTACGATAGGCATTCTTTTATAATAGTAATCCCTAATCAAACGTTTTCCGAAGTAATTACCACTGGCTTCATCCATCAAGACGTATCCTAATGAATCTACGGCCATTCTTACATCTTTACCATCGAAGAAACAACTGTTAGAACCTGTACCTAAAATACAAACAATACCTGGTTCTGTAGTAACTGCATAAGAGGCAGCTACCATATCTTCACGAACATCTACTTCTGCATTGGTAAAATATTCGCTAATAATTCTTTTTAAGTTTTCGGTGGGACGTTTAGTACCACAACCGGCACCAAAAAAACCTACTTGGGTAATTTGATCTTTTACCCTGGCAAGGTCTTCATTATCCCGTAAACGGCTTTCAAGAACTGGTGTCTTGAAAACCGCGGGATTTAAACCTTGTGTACGTGTTTTAAATACTTTTTCTCCTTTTTGGTCTAAAAGTATCCAATCACACTTGGTTGAACCACCATCTGCTATTAATAACATAGGCGATTATTTAAGTGAATTTACGTGCAATGCTAAGTCAACTAATTTAGTTGAATAACCATATTCGTTATCGTACCAAGATACAAGTTTAAAAAAGTTATCGTTAAGTGCGATACTTGAACCTGCATCAAATACGCTGGTTTGACCTTCTCCTACGAAGTCCTGAGAAACAACTTCTTCTTCGGTATATCCTAAAATTCCTTTTAAATCTCCTTCAGAAGCTGCTTTTAATGCTTTTTTAATGTCTTCCATAGAAGCTCCTTTTTCAGTTCTCACGGTTAAATCTACTACCGATACATCTGGAGTTGGAACTCTAAATGCCATTCCTGTAAGCTTACCGTCTAATTCTGGAATTACCACTCCTACTGCTTTTGCTGCTCCGGTAGAAGTTGGGATAATGTTAGAAATAGCACTACGTCCTAATCTAAAGTTTTTCTTAGATGGAGAATCTACGGTAAATTGTGTAGAAGTACTTGCGTGAACAGTAGTCATTAAACCTTCTACGATACCAAATTCGTCATCGATTACTTTAGCTAAAGGAGCCAAACAGTTAGTGGTACAAGATGCGTTAGATACGATTTTATCGTCTGCAGTTGCTTTGGTATGGTTTACCCCCATAACGAACATAGGTACATCTTCTTTGGTTGGAGCAGAAATTACTACTTTCTTAGCACCGGCATCTAAATGTCCTTTTGCAGTATCTTGTGTTTTAAAAATACCTGTACATTCTAATACTACATCTACATTTAACGCATCCCATTTAAGGTCTGCAGGATTTTTTTCAGCAGAAACACGGATTTCTTTTCCATTTACGACAAGGTTATTTCCCTTTACTTCTACTTCTCCATCAAATTTTCCGTGTGTAGAATCGTATTTTAGCATATAAGCTAAATGATCTACTTCCAATAAATCATTGATCCCTACAATATTGATATTTGAATTTTCACTTGCTATTCTAAAAGCGATTCGCCCAATACGGCCAAAACCGTTTATAGCTACATTTACTTGACTCATAAATTCTAGTTTTTAAATTGAAGTTATATCTGCAACCCTTCTTAAATCTATATCAATTTCATTTTCTCCTGAAATTGCCAAATCGAAAGGCACATATGTTAATTTTCTGTCTTTTATTCCTACCATCATATCGCGTTTACCTTCTAAGAGGGCATCTACGGCACCAATACCTAATCTACTGGCCAAAACCCTATCGTAGCAACTTGGTGAACCGCCACGTTGAATATGGCCTAATACAGTTACCCGTACTTCGTAATCTTCCAAATTGGTTTCGATAAACTCTGCTAATTCAAAGATATTTTTACCAATCTGATCTCCTTCGGCCACCACGATAATACTGGAGGTTTTTCCTGACTTTTTACTTCTTTTCAAAGATTCTAAAAGTCTATCGGTACCTAAGTTTTCTTCCGGAATTAAAATTTCTTCAGCTCCGGCACCAATACCTGCGTTTAAAGCAATATCTCCGGCATCCCTACCCATTACTTCAACTAAGAATAATCGGTTATGAGAATTGGCCGTATCGCGAATTTTATCTATCGCTTCTACTACGGTGTTTAAAGCAGTATCGTAACCTATGGTATAATCTGTTCCTCGGATATCGTTATCGATAGTTCCCGGGATTCCAATCACCGGAAAATTATGTTCTTTATTAAAAATAGAAGCTCCAGTAAAGGTTCCGTCTCCTCCTATAACCACAAGTGCATCTATTTTTTCTGAACGTAAATTTTCGTAAGCAGAAGCTCTACCATCTACGGTCATAAATCTTCTTGACCTAGCAGATTTTAGAAATGTCCCCCCACGATTAATGATATTTCTAACCGATCTGGCGTTTAATTCTTCAAAGTCATTTTCAATCAAACCTTGATAGCCTCTGTATATTCCGGTACATTTTATTTTATGGTAAGCACAAGCACGAACTACCGCACGTATTCCGGCATTCATTCCGGGAGCATCTCCTCCTGAAGTAAGAACACCTATATTCTTAATTTTCTGTTCCATATGATTCAAAAATATTTGAATTTTATCATAAAACCTAATAAGTTAAGCCCCTAAAACGTTTTCTGTTAATAACTCCATTAAAAAAGCCCCAATAAATGGGGCTTTTTTTTATGAAATCAAGATTTCGGTTATTTCAAAATATGATATTCCCATGGCAACATCTTGATTTTTTGATTTTTCTTAATTGTAAAAGTTTGGTTTTTATTCATATAATCTTGAAAATCACCATCCAAATTTAAGCTTACCTCTACCTCTTTATCCGTAACATTGGCTATATAAATAATGGACTCCTCTCCTTTTTTTCGTTTAAAAGCGATTACTTGTTTAGGTGAAGAAGTTTGTAATGGCTCATAACTTGCCGGATTTTCACCTCCACTTAACGCTACATCTTCGTTTTTAAGTTTTCCCAGTTTTTTATAGACTGAAAACATGTGCCGGGATTCTTTAGAAATCGTGTCTTTCTCAAAGAAACGAAGTCGTTTGTTTAAATCATATTCTTGCCCGGAATAAATTAACGGCATTCCCGGAGCGGTAAAAGCTAAAGCGGCAAAAGTTTCTACCCCACCCTTCAAACGTTCTTTTACAGTTCCGTTCCAAGAATTTTCATCGTGATTGGAAGTAAAATTCATTAAGATATGCTCCTCTTTATATTTATCTTGGATTTCTTTCACTTTCTCTTCCCACGCTTCAGCAGTTAATTCTCCCTGAGCGATTTTGTTCATCTCGTGATGAAAATCCCACCCATAAACCATATCGAATAAATTATTATCCATCAACTCCGGTTGCCAAGCTTCTGCTAACATAAATAGGTTTTTCTGTGCGCGCAATTGCGGAATCGCTTGTTCCCAAAAATCGGTAGGAACGTTACTGGCTACATCACAACGGAAACCATCGATATTTTCATCTTTGACCCAATACAGCATATCGGCGATCATTTCTTTACGCATTTCTTGATTGTCATAATTTAAGTCGGCTACATCATCCCAACCCCAAGCTTCACCGGTTTCAGGATTAATCGGATCTATAATTTCTCCTTTTTCATTTTGCGTATAATAATCGGGGTGTTCTTTTATCCAAACGTGATCCCAACCGGTATGATTAGGTACCCAATCTAAAATTACGTAAATATCATTTTCGTGTGCGGTTTTTACCAATTCACGAAAATCTTCTTTGGTACCAAATTCCGGATTTACTTCTGTATAATCTGAAATAGCGTAGTAACTTCCTAAGATTTTCTCACGCTTTTTAGGGTCTTCAATATCTTCAGCAAACTTGCCATCTGCCGATTTCTTCTTTACTTGAGAAATAGGATAAATGGGCATCACCCAAAGAATTTTAACGCCCATTTCCTTCAGCTTCGGAATATCTTTGGTAAACGCTTTAAAACTCCCTTCGGGTGAATATTGACGAATATTTGCTTCGTAAATCACCGCGTTATCCATCATTTCATCTTGAAATGGTGCAATGCTATCTTCAACTTTTTCTATGGTTGCTGAAGTTTCTTTAATTGAAGTTTCTTGCTTGTTGTCTTTACAGCTTATGAATAAAGCCAACGCACTCGCTAGAATAAAATAGTTTTTCATTTTACTTATATGTTTTTAAGACCTACAAGGTTTTTGAAAGCTTGCAGGAAATTATGTCACCTTCAATCTCAACAATTCATTAGGTTGATGAGATGCTGAATTAAATTCAGCATGACGTTTCTTACAATTGAATAACCATCGGAGTTTTTCCGTTGATTGTTAATTCGTCATTAAGTGGAAGTTGTTTTCCGCTTAAAATTTCTTTTCCGGTAGTCGTACCATTTAAATTTTCTTGAAAACGGGCTAACTTCAATGTTTGTTTTTCTTCATTATTATTAAGAACCACCATTACTTTCTCACCTTCAAATTCACGAAAATAGACATACACGTTATTTTCCGGCAAGTAATGCGTTAAATTACCTTGATGAATCGCTTTAGAATTTTTTCTAAAATTCAGCAGTTTCTTCGTAAAGCTATGGAAGTTTTCTTGCAATTCGGTTCGTTCTGAAGCCTGAAAAGCATTTTGCTCGTCACTTTCCCAACCGCCAGGAAAATCTCGACGAATATCGCCATCACCTTTGCCTTTATCGCCACGCATCCCTATTTCTGAGCCATAATACAATTGCGGAATTCCGCGTGTGGTCGCAATTAAGGTCAAGCCTAATTGATAAGCTTGGAGGTCTTGTTTGTAAATCTCGTTGAACCTACCGGTATCGTGATTTTCTAAAAATACTAATAGGTTATTGGTATTTGGGTAAAGAAAATCGTTTACAAAATTGCCATAAGCTTTCTGCATACCGCTACCCCAGCCTGCTTTTTCTTTAAACATATTGCCAATGGCATCGTGTAACGTAAAATCCATCACCGAAGGACAATAGGAATTAAAATCTTGTAACGCACCAATCTTACTATCTTTTTGCCAGTACGAAATTTGCGCTTGATTGTGCAACCAAACTTCTCCCACGATATTGAAATTAGGATATTCATCCATAATGGCTTTGGTCCATTTTGAAATTCCCTCTTTATCGTTATAACTATAAGTATCTACCCGAAAACCGTCTAAATCGGCAAACTCGATCCACCAAATGGCATTCTGAATTAAATAATTTAAAACCAAAGGATTACTCTGGTTTAAATCTGGCATCGTTTTTACAAACCAGCCTTCCTCACAATATTTCTTGTCAATGGCTGAAGCGTGCGGATCGTATTGGGTTTCCATTCTATAATTAGAATTGGCATAGCCGGGAAACTGATGAATCCAATCGTAGGTAGGTAAATCTTTGATCATCCAGTGTTCTGCTCCCCAATGATTAGTTACATAATCCATAATTAATTTAAGATTACGCTCGTGCATTTCTTCTGCTAAACGCTTATAATCATCATTGCTTCCATACCGTGGATCTATTTGATAAACATCACTTTGCGCATAGGTATGATAAGAATAGGCTTTGTCGTTATCTTCTAACAAAGGTGTGCTCCAAATTGCCGTTGCTCCTAAATCTTTAATATAATCTAAATGATCTATGATTCCCTGAATATCGCCACCGTGTCTTCCTCCTTCTGCTTCTCTATTTAATTTATCGACTAAACCTTCTACCGAATCATTATCCGGATTTCCGTTAGCAAAACGATCGGGCATTAATAAATACATCACATCGGCACTTGTAAACCCTTCTCTTGCGGCTGAATTCTCTTTACGCTTTTTTAGCTCATAAGCTTGCGTAAATTTTACACGATTCTTTTTTGAGAAATTGAAATGGAGCGTTTGCGGTTGAAGATTCTTCGTTTCAATGCTTACAAAAATATAATTAGGGTTTTCGGTTTTCACGACTCTGGTGATCACCACATCTTCTTCTGTTGAAACCTTATAGTCAGCAATATCCTTTCCATAGAAAAGAATTTCTATTTCAGAATTTTTCATTCCTGACCACCAAAATGGCGGTTCAACACGTTCTACCTGCGCATTGACTTCCGAAAGAAAAGCATTCAGCAATAACAGTAAACTGAAAACTACAAAAGCTTTTTGAAAAAATGAATTAGTTTTCATGAATTAGTTTTAGTGGTTTAAAAGCCTCTTGACTCCGCTCGAGGTGACATTATATTAAATTAGACCATTTTATTTCTAGAAAGAATAAATTTTTAGTGATCATAGCTACAAAGCTTTGAAAATCTCATAGGAAAGTTCTATTCTACTTCTTGTATATAGAGCTCACAGGTTTAAATACTGTGAGCTCTCGCTGTTAAACTATTTATTTCTTCTCTATAATACTTATCGCAAATCCACCCCCGGGAGCTGAATATAATTTTAAGTTGCTCTTGCTAGTGACTGTCTTAGTGGTAATTTTATAAGCTTGCGGATTTGTTTTATAATGCGCGTCTTTTGCATCGGCATAAATGGTAGCTATATATTTTTTACCTTTTTCTAAGAAATCTAATTTGATGTTTGTGGTTCTAGGCGTTACTCCATTTACATTCCCTACAAACCAATTATTAGTTCCTTTAGCTTGACGGGCTACAGTAATATAATCACCTGGTTCTGCTTCTAAATATTCAGTTTTATCCCAATCTACGGCTACATCTTTGATAAACTGAAATGCATCGGGAAAGCGTCTATAATTTTCCGGTAAATCGGCTGCCATTTGTAATGGACTGTACATGGTCACATACAAAGCTAATTGATTGGCAATAGTCGCATTAAGGTGTGATTTATTATCAGGGTTTAGTTTACTAATATCCATTTCGAAAATTCCCGGCGTATAATCCATCGGGCCACCAATTAAACGGGTAAATGGTAAAACCGTAACGTGATTGGGTTTAGAACCTCCAAAAGCTTGGTACTCTGTTCCTCTAGCCGACTCGTTACCGATTAAATTAGGCCAAGTTCTACTAAGACCGGTAGGTCTAACTGCTTCGTGAGCATTTACCATAATGTGATAATCAGCTGCTTTTTTTAGCGCATACAAATAGTGATTAACCAACCACTGACCGTAATGATACTCCCCTCTTGGTAAAATATCACCCACATAACCGCTTTTTACGGCAGGATAATTATATTTATTCATAAATTGATAAGCGGTATCCATATGTCGCTCGTAATTTCTTACCGAACTTGAGGTTTCGTGGTGCATAATCATTTGTACACCTTTAGAGTTCGCATAGTTCTCAATTTCTTCTACGTCAAAATCAGGATAAGGGGTAACAAAATCGAATACATCATCTTTTGATTTCCCAAACCAATCTTCCCAGCCTACATTCCAGCCTTCTACCAACACACCATCAAAACCATTTTCTGCGGCAAAATCAATATACTCTTTTACGTGTGCTGTGTTTGCTGCATGTTTTCCATTAGGCTTTGCATTTTCAAAATCGGTTTCTCCTAATTTTACAGATGGAAATTCGTCGGTATAATTCCACGTACTTTTTCCGGTAATCATTTCCCACCAAACACCTACATACTTCATTGGCTTAATCCAAGAAGTATCTTCTATTTTACTGGGTTCATTTAAATTCAATGTCAGTTTAGAATTGAGGATATCACGGGCATCATCACTCACAATAATGGTTCTCCAAGGAGAATGTGCCGGAGCTTGAATATAGCCTTTATCTCCATTGGCATCGGGTGTTAACCACGATTGAAAAGTCATTGTATCATCATCCAGGTTCAAGTGCATCGTAGAATAATCTACTAAGGCCGCTTCATGTAAATTAATGTAAATTCCATCATCAGTTTTCATCATAAGCGATGTTTGCACTCCGGTATCTGAAAATGTTTGCTGGGAAGCGTTAGGAGTAATTGCCTCTTTCATATGAGAACGGATTTCAGATAATTTGGTTTCCATATAATCGTATTCTTGGGTATCGTAATCTCCGGGAATCCAAAAAGCGGTATGATCACCATTCATAGCAAACTCTGTACGTTCTTCTTTGATAACGAAATAGGTTAGGTTTTTTTGCTGTGGAAATTCATAACGAAAACCAAGACCATCATCAAATAATCGAAAACGAATATTTAATAGACTTTCTGTTTCTTCTTGCTGAAGCTTCACCAATAATTCATTATAATGATTGGTGATTTCTGCTTCTTCTCCCCAAACCGGTTTCCAAGTTTCGTTGTAAGTAGAAGTTTCGGTATCCAGAATTTTAAAATTATCGAGTAATGATTTTTTTTCTTCTTTTAACTCCAGTCCCAACTTACTGGTTTTAATTATGGTTTGACCTTTGTAATCTAATTGATAGCTTGGTGTCCCATCGGGTAATAATTGAAATTTCATTTCAAAATAACCATCAGGTGAACTCAATTCTTGGGCCCAACCTGATAATGATAAGAACCAAATACCAATTAAAGCGATTGTATATTTCATGGTTTATTGTTTAAGGTTTAATTTTTCTAATTATTACTTACGCTAGTGTTTTAAGAATTTAAAGATGAACCTGTTCAAGTGGTTTTGCACCGTGAAACGAAACAAAATCGTATTGAGGACCAAGTTTTAATTTCAAATCTTATTCTTTACAATACCTACAAGGTCTTTTTTGACCTTGTAGGATCGCTTTTTGTCCTTTGTTGAATTTACTCACACGGACAAATCACACATGATATTTTTAAATTTTTATTGCTGAACCTGTCTTACTGCAGGCATATTTACTTCAACTTCTTTATTATTTAAAAGAACGGTCATCGCCCCCTCTCCATCTAAACTAAAATTAGTTGCTTCTTCACTGACATCTACTTTTAGAATTTTATTTCTAAAATTAATTTTAAAGGAATAACCTTTCCATTCTTTTGGCAATTGTGGAGAGAATGAAAGTTTTCCATCACGAACACGCATTCCCGCAAAACCTTCTACAATACTCATCCACGTTCCGGCCATACTGGTAATGTGACAACCTTCTTCTACTTCTTTATTGTAATCATCCAGGTCTAATCGAGAAGTTCTTAGGTAGAATTCATAAGCTTGTTCCATTCTGCCTAAAACAGCAGCTTGAATACTATGAACACAAGGGGAAAGCGAAGATTCGTGAACGGTAAAAGGTTCATAAAAATCGAAATGTTTTTCTAATTCTTCTTTACTAAAATGCTCTTCGAAGAAATAAAACCCTTGTAAGGTATCGGCTTGTTTGATGAATGGCGAACGTAAAATACGGTCCCAACTCCAATGCTGATTGATGGGACGCAATTCTTTAGGTAAATCTGCCACTGTGGTTTGTTCTTTATCTAAAAAGCCATCTTGTTGAAGAAATACCCCATGTTCTTCAGAATAAGGAAAATACATTTGATCTGCAACGGCTTGCCACTTTTCTAATTCTTCTGAAGTGATATTGGTTTTAGCTGAAATACGTTCGTAGTCAGAAGAAAATTCAGCTTTTACTTTTTCAATATTTTCTAAGGCATAATCGATACACCATTTTGCGATGTAATTGGTATACCAGTTATTATTCACATTATTTTCGTATTCATTTGGTCCCGTAACACCTAGAATTACATACTTATTTTTTTGAGTGGAAAATGTTGCTCTTTGTTGCCAAAAACGGGCAATAGCAACTAAAACTTCTAAACCTTTCTCTGGAATGTATGAATAATCTCCTGTGAAACGATGATAATTATAAATAGCATAAGCAATAGCTCCATTACGATGAATTTCTTCAAAGGTAATTTCCCACTCGTTGTGGCTTTCTTCCCCATTCATCGTTACCATGGGATAAAGCGCCGCGCCATTAGTGAAACCTAATTTTTCAGCATTTTCAATGGCTTTATCTAATTGATCATAGCGATAAGCTAGTAAATTTTTAGCAATTTCTTGATCTTTGGTCGCCATATAAAAGGGAAGACAATAGGCTTCGGTATCCCAATACGTGCTTCCGCCATATTTTTCTCCGGTAAATCCTTTTGGACCAATATTTAAACGAGCGTCTTTCCCCGAATAGGTTTGATTGAGCTGAAAAATATTAAAACGGATTCCTTGCTGTGCTTTTACATCACCATTAATGGTAATATCAGACATTTTCCATACATCTGCCCAAGCATTGGCTTGTTGTTGAAGTAATTCTTCTACAGAAAACACTTCTACTTCATTTAAAAGGTTTTGAGTGGCTTCAATTAGGTTTTCATCGGGATGATTCATCCCTTTTACGTAACCTCCTAATTTTTTTAGTGTAAGCTTTTCTCCTTTATTTACAGAAAATTTATAGTTGAAAGTTACTTTCTGCGCTTCTTTTTCCGTAGAAAAATCGACGTTTTGCTTTTCGTTATTCAACAGTAATTCTGTATGCATAAACGTACATACATCAAATTCTGTTTTTAATGTTTTTGAAATGATAAAACCACGATTCTTTTCTTCGTGTACCTCCAAAGTTTCCCAAAACTGATCTTCCCAGTTGGTATCTTCATTGGTGATCCCGCTATCTAAGTACGGAGAAAATTCAACTTCAACATTGGCATTTAAAGGTATTATTTCGTAATTAATTACCCCCAATTCATCTTTAACCAAACTAAGAAAACGCGTTGCTTTTACTTCCACTTCAATACCGTTAGGCATCGTTGCCACAAAAGAACGCTGGTACCAACCTTCTTTCATATTCAATTCTCGCTGAAAGTTTTCTACTTTTTTACATGTAAAAAGATCGAGTTGCTCACCATTAACTTTTACGTTAATCCCAATCCAACTCGGTGAGTTGAGCACTTTGGCAAAATATTCGGGATAACCGTTTTTCCACCAGCCTACGCGGGTTTTATCTGGGTAATAAACGCCACCAATATAACTTCCTTGAAAGGTTGGACCTGAATAATACTCTTCAAAATTATTGCGTTGCCCCATGGCACCGTTACCTAAGCTAAAAAGACTTTCTGAAGATTTTACACGGTCGGGATCGAAACCTTTTTCAATAATCGACCAATCTGCAGCTTGTATATAATCTTGATTCATTTTTTTAAATTCTTGCTAACTTGATTAAAAATTCGTCACTTATTTCTGTGAAATCCTGAAAGGTATGGTCTGCTTGATTCAACACATTTTTTTGACCAATACCAATACTCGTCATTTGTGCATTATTAGCTGCTTGAATTCCTGCTATAGAATCTTCAAACACTACACAATACTCTGGTTGAGCTCCTAATTTTTCGGCACCGACCAAGAATACTTCAGGGTCTGGTTTTGCTTTGGTCACGTTGGTACCATCTACAATCTCATCGAAAAACGGAGTTAAATTTATTTTATCTAAAATCCTACGTGCGTTTTTACTGGCAGAACCCAAGGCGATAGGAATGTTATTATCTTTTAATAATTGTAATTTTTCTTTTACCTGCGGAAGGATTTCAGATTCATCCATCGCGTCGACATACGTTAGGTAATCTTCATTTTTTTTATCCATTAACTGAATAAATTCTTCTTCTGAAACGGAAGTATTGCCCCAGTCCAATATTTTTTTAAGTGAGTTTACTCGGCTCACGCCTTTTAATTGCTCATTTTGTTCGTGATCGAAATCGATGCCAAGACCATTAGCTAATCGTTTCCACGCTTGAAAATGAAATTTAGCTGTGTCTACAATCACGCCATCTAAATCGAAAATAAATGCTTTAGTTTTGGTTTTCATCAATAACAATTTTGTGTTTTGTTTTTACTCTTAACGTGAGTAAACCCGATAAAATCATGGCAAAACCGCCAATGATTAATGCATAAACAGGTTCATTATTAAAAAATTCTTTTACGATAAAGCCTAAAATAGTAGCAGCTACAATCTGGGGAAGCACGACAAAAAAGTTGAAGACGCCCATATAATATCCCATTTTTGAAGCCGGCAAACTGTTAGAAAGCATTGCATAAGGAATAGATAAAATACTTGCCCAAGCAATCCCAACACCAATCATAGCGAGTAGCAATCCGGTTTTATCACTTAAGAAATAAACCGAAATAAGGCCTAAACCACCAAAAAACAGCGCCAACATATGGGTGACTTTATTGCTTGTTCTTTTGGCTAAAACGGGAAGTAAAAAAGATACGGCTGCTGCAACTCCATTATAGACCGCAAACATTACCGGAACCCAATCTGCCGCATCGTTATAAGCTTTAGATTTAGGGTCGAAGGTATGAAATACATGACCGGTAACCGCTTGCGTGGTGTAAATCCACATACTGAATAGCGCAAACCAAGAAAAGAATTGTACCCAAGCCAATTGCTTCATCGCTAAGGGCATATTCAGCATATCGGTTATAATAATAGTATATCCGTTTCTTACATTTCTTTTCCTTAATAAGGCTACTGAAATAAATAATAAACCGGCGATAATTAAACCTACAAATAGAATATATAGTTCTTTGGTAAGGCCATTAATAAAAACAAGGTAGGTAACGATAGCCCCAAGCAAAAGCATAAAAAATCCAACTCGAATTTGCTTAGCAATATTTTTAGATTTATCGACTACTTCTACTCGTGCTGGTTCTTTCTCTTTGTCTTTAGCTTCAATAGCAGCTAATTCTTCTGGAGAATATTCTTTTGAATGAAAAACTGTCCATAATACGGCAGAAATAAATACAATTCCACCCACATAGAAAGACCATTTTACCGAATCAGGTATAAGACCTTCTGGGGCCGTATTTGAAATTCCGAAAACATTGGTAAAAAGATATGGAAGTAAAGATCCCAAAACAGCACCTAATCCAATAAAAAAGCTTTGCATGGCAAAACCTTGTGTTCGCTGATGTTCATCTAAGTTATCTCCTACAAATGCCCGAAAAGGTTCCATGGAAATATTAATGGAAGCATCCATAATCCATAAGGTTCCCGCAGCAATCCAAAGTGTTGGAGAGTTAGGCATTAAAAACAGACAAATTGAAGAAAGAATAGCACCTATTAAAAAGTAAGGTTTTCTTCTTCCTAACTTCGTCCAAGTTTTATCAGAAAAATAACCAATAATAGGTTGTACCACTAGACCGGTAACCGGCGCAGCAATCCATAAAATAGGAATATCTTCTACACTTGCTCCAAGGGTTTCAAAAATTCTGGAGGTATTGGCATTTTGAAGTGCGAATCCAAATTGTATTCCTAAGAACCCGAAACTCATGTTCCAAATTTCCCAGAAACTTAGCTTGCGCTTTTGCATATCGTAATCAATTGATTAATAACACGATAAGCACTTTGACTTATCATTACTTTAAGTGGAAAGTGAAAATATAAGTAATGATAATTCAGTTACAAATATATAGATTATATTGAAATTTTAATGTTAAATCTTTTATTTGATTATAGGTACTAGATGTTAACGATTGGATTTTAGATACTATTTTTATTTTAAAACCAAACGATTCAGAAATTCTTCAACTCAAGAATACTCCTACTTCTTCACCGAATCCCTAATAATTAAACTGGTATCTAAAACAGTAGTTTGAAAGCTTTGTTCTTCGGCTTCATTTTCCAAACGATCAATTAATAAATTTGCGGCTTTGGCCCCCATTTCCTCTCCGTGTTGATTGACGGTAGAGAGACTGGGAATAAAGCTTTTGGAAACTACTCCATCAGTAAAACCAATTACCGAAACATCTTCCGGCACTTTTTTATGAAGCTTTTTTAGAACTTTAATAGCGTTTACTGCAAATTGTTCATTTACCGCAAAAATGCCATCTACATTTTTATTTTTTAAAAACTCTTCAATTTTTTCTTCAGAATGATCTACATCTTCAATTTTCAATATTAAATCTTGATCAATTTCCATATCATTGGTTATTAAAGCGTCTTTATAACCTTCTGTTCTCAATTTCCCCACACTTACATAATCTACAGTAGATATGATGGCTATTTTTTTACAATGATGATCTATAAGGTATTGAACTGCTTCAAAAGCACCGTGTTTATCACTAATCACTACTTTGTCACAAATTACTTCATCAATCACACGATCGAACATTACCACCGGCATCCCTTGATTAATCACTTCTTTAATATGGTGATAATCTTCTTTTTGTTGAGTTTCTTTAGCAATGGACATAATAAAACCATCGGTACTACCATTCGCCAAAAACTCTAAGTTCAATACTTCCTTGTCGAAAGAATTATTAGACAAACAAATAATTACGTTATAGCCTTTTTCATTTGCTACGTGCTCAATCCCTTGAATAACAGTCGTAAAAAAATGATGTACTATTTCAGGAATAATAATCCCTATGGTTTTAGTTTTTCTGTTTTTAAGACTTAATGCAATATTGTTGGGTTTGTAATTATACAATTTAGCAAAAGCTTTAACTTTTTCTTTGGTATCTAAACTTATTTCAGGACTATCTTTTAAAGATTTAGAAACAGTTGATACTGAGACATCTAATTCTTTTGCAATTTGCTTTAAAGTGATTTTTCTAGGCATAGTTTTTTTATCATATCGATAACAAAATTAATATTTATTGATATTTCTATAAATATACCCTTAATAAATATTAATATGTTAAAATTCAAGAAGTTTTCAACACGAAAACGTTAGAGTTAAGGTTTCGTGATTTCAGTAACCTTATTCTACCATTTTATTTACATAGTTTTAACATTGGAAAGTGAAAATATAAGTTACAAACACAAATTTAAAACTATTATTCTATAATCTATGAGAACATTTTACAAAGGTTTATTGTTTTTGCTCTTAGGCGTTCCGGCAACTTTATTTGCCCAGGATTCGGTGAGCGGAACAGTAACTGAATCGACAGGAATGCCAATTCCTGGAGTAAACGTAATAATAAAGGGGTCTTCTAAAGGTTCTGTAACAGATTTTGATGGTAATTATACCGTTGACAACGTTCAGAAAAATGATACCCTTGTTTATTCCTATATTGGCTTTAAAACAAAAGAAATCGTTTTCGTTAATCAAAGTACCCTTAACGTTACGTTACAAGAAGATTCTTCTACCTTAGATGAAGTGGTAGTGGTTGGTTATGGTACTACTTCTAAAAGAGATTTAACAGGAGCTGTTAATCAAATTTCTACGGAAGATTTTAATAAAGGGCAACAAAACACCGCTAGCCAATTAATCACCGGTAAAATTGCTGGGGTTAATGTAACTACGGGTGGTGCCCCGGGTGACGGAAGTAGTATTACCATTCGTGGTAGAGGTTCAATACAACTAAATAATGATCCACTTTACGTGATTGATGGTTTTCCTATTTCTAATGATGCCGTAGGAGGTTCTAGAAATCCATTAGATTTTATTAACCCAAACGATATTGAAAGCATCACCGTTTTAAAAGATGCTTCGGCTACAGCTATTTATGGTTCTAGAGCTGCTAATGGGGTTATTCTAATTACTACCAAAAAAGGAAAAGGTTTAGAGTTTAAATTTAATTATTCTTCAACCACTACACTTTATACACCTACTGATTATGTGGATGTATTAGATGGGAATCAGTTTAGAAGTTTAGTAAATGAAATTGGTAATGAAGCTGCAATCGAAAGGTTAGGAACAGCCAACACCAATTGGCAAGATCTTATTTATAGAGATGCTTTTGGATCTGAACATAATTTTAGTACTACCGGGAATGTAGGAGGATTTATGCCTTTAAGAGCATCTTTAGGATATTCAGACCAAGATGGTATTTTAAAAAATGATAATTTCACAAGAACTACGGCTTCGATAAATTTACGACCAAGTTTCTTTGATGGACATTTAAAATTTGAATTAAATGGACGTGGCATGTATAATGAAAACACCTTTGGTAATCGAGATGCTATCGGTGCTTCTGTAGATTTTGACCCAACACAATCTGTTTACGACCCTACTTCTACTTATTCTAATTACTTCACTTGGTTAAATTCAACTGGAAATGCACAATACAACCTTGCGCCAACCAACCCTGTTGCTTTGATTAATGAAAAAGACGACACGGCTGAAGTAAGAAGGTTTATTGGAAACGCCAAAATAGATTATAATTTACATTTCTTTCCTGATTTAACAGCTACAGTTAATTTAGGATTAGATAAAACCAATAGTCATGGAAGAACTGTAGTATCACAAGCGTTACCTTCCACACAATTAGATTGGGATGGTTCATATTCTAATTATCAAAACGAATCAACCAACAAATTATTTGATGCGTATTTAACTTATGATAAAGATATTAAAGATCATTCTATTACTGCTGTAATAGGCCATTCCTACCAAAGTTTCTATAATGATAATTATAGTTACGATAGTGAAGCTGAACAAGAAGGAAACGAATATGAATTTATCGATAAATATGAGCACGTATTGCTATCTTACTTTGGTAGAATCAATTATAATTTTGATGATCGTTACTTAGTCACGGCTTCTTTAAGAGCAGATGCTTCATCAAGATTAAATCCAAATGACCGATGGGGTTATTTCCCTTCTGCTGCTCTAGCGTGGAATATTAATAACGAAGATTTCTTCAAATCTAAAACCATCAACCAATTAAAGTTGAGAGTAGGTTTTGGTGAAATTGGTAATGTAAATGGATTGGATAATTATTTATTTCTAACTCGATATACGCGCAGTAGAACCAATGCTAATTATCAATTTGGATACAATAACAACAATAATCCTAATTTCATACAAACTTATCGACCAGAAGCAATAAATAAAAACTTGAGATGGGAAATTGGCCGAACTTTTAATATTGGTATGGACTATGCTCTATTTGACAGCAGAATTTCTGGGTCTGTAAATGCATATATGAATAAAACAAAGGACTTAATCTCTTTTGTAACCGTTTCTCCTTTCACAAACTTCTCAAATGGTATTAATGCGAATATTGGCGATATGGAAAACAGAGGTATCGAATTTGAAATTAATGCAACTCCTATTCAAACAGAAGATTTTACTTGGCGGATTGGTTATAATATAGCGCTTAACGACAATGAAATTACCAATCTTCCCGACGCTGTACAAACTGGAGGTATCAATGGTGGTACAGGTAATAATATTCAATTGCATAAAGAAGGGCATTCGCCTAGTACATATTGGGTTTTTAAGCAAATCTATGATGAAAATGGAAGGCCAGTCGAAGGAGCTTATGTAGATAGAAATGGAGATAACATCATTAATGACGACGATAAATATTTAGCGGAAGATCCTTACGCAAATATCACTATGGGATTAAATACCAACTTAAACTATAAAAATTGGGATTTAGCTATAGTATCCAGAGTAAGTTTAGGAAACTATAATTACAACAATATGGCTTCTGCTAAATCTTATAGAATTAGAGCCACCGAAAATGGTATTCTAACCAACCTACATGCAGACACGTATAATTCGAGATTTCAAAACTTAACCGATGGTAATTTACAAAGTGATTACTATATTCAAGACGCTTCTTTCTTTAAATTAGATAACATTACACTTGGATATACCATTCGTAATATATTTAATAAAGACAGTAATTTAAGGATTTTTGGTTCTGCACAAAATGTATTAACTGTAACCGAGTATGATGGACTAGATCCTGAAATAGGTGGAGGTATTGATAATAACTTCTACCCTAGACCACGATTATATAGTATTGGAGTTAATTTAAACTTTTAAAAAAGAATTATGAAAATAAATTTTATAAACAAGCTTTTCTTCATTGTACCGGCAATGATATTAATATCTTGCCATGACGATTTGGATGTAGATCCAACTATAGACCCAGATAGTTTTACTGAAGAAAATGTTTTTGCCAACGCAACAGAAGCTAAAAGTGCATTAGCAAAGCTTTATGCTAGTTTAGCTTTAACAGGACAAGAAGGTCCTGCAGGACAACCGGATATCTCAGGAATTGATGAAGGTACTTCTCAATATTCCAGAATGTTGTTTAGTTTAAATGAATTAACAACCGACAACGCCGTTGTAGGTTGGGGAGATCCTGGTTTACCAGATCTTCACGCAATGAGCTGGGGAGCAAGTAACGATTTTACGACCGCTATGTACAATCGTTTAGCTCAAGAGGTTTCGTTTTGTAATTCATTTATTACAAATGCGGCTAACTTAGATAGTCCAGAAGTAGATGCTTATATCGCAGAAGCTAGATTCCTTAGAGCATTCGCTTACTATAACCTAATAGATTTATATGCAGATGTTCCCTTGACTACTGTAGTTTCTACTTCTTTACCAGAACAAAGTTCAAGAGAAGAAATCTTTGCTTTTATAGAAAGTGAATTATTAGAAATTCAAGATTCCCTAAAAGAAAGTGGAGCTAATGAATATGGTCGTGTAGATCGTGTAGCGGCTTGGGCTTTATTATCTAAGTTATACTTGAATGCAGAAGTTTGGGTAGGTGAAGATCGTTATACAGATTCAGTCACTTATTCTAAATTGGCTATTAATTCAACATATTCTATTAATGACAATGATGCTAATGGTGATGGTTCTGCTTACGATGAACTTTTCAAAGCCGATAACAATACTAATGGAGCACAAAACGAATTTATTTTCGCTATCAACTTCGACGGTAACAGTTCTAGAACTTATGGAGGTACTACTTTCTTAGTTCACGCTTCTAGAGGAGGCTCTATGGATGCTGCTGCTGCGGGAATTAATGGTGGTTGGGAAGGTTTAAGAACCACCAAAGCATTAGTGAATAAGTTTGATTATGCCGTTACAAATACCGAAGACGGTGATCCTATTGAATGGGCAGATGGTAGAGCTATGTTTTATACCGATGGGCAAAGTTTAGAAATAAACACTATTGCTAACACCTTTACCGATGGTTATGCCGTTACAAAATTCACCAATGTAGATTCACAAGGGAATCCTGGTGTAGATGAAGGAGGAGATTTTGTAGATACCGATTTACCGCTAATTCGTTTAGCTGAAATTTATCTTAACTATACAGAAGCTGTCTTAAGAGGGGGAAGCGGTGGTGACCTTCAAACAGCGACAACTTATATCAACGAGTTAAGAGCAAGAGCATTTGGTAATAATAACGGAAACATTTCTAGTAGCGATCTAGATTTAGATTTCATTATTAATGAAAGAGCCCGAGAATTATACTGGGAAGGTCAACGAAGAACAGACTTAATCCGTTTTGGTGACTTTACCTCAGGAAGTTATTTATGGCCGTTTAAAGGTGGTGCGCAAGCAGGAACTTCAGTTTCTGAGTTTAGGAACTTATTTCCGTTACCAAGTAACAATATTTTAATCAATACTAATTTAACTCAAAACCCAGGATACTAAAACATATAATCATGAAAAAGTTAATAAACATATTCGCTTTATGCTTTATCGCATTAAGTTTTATCGCTTGTCAAGAAGATGATGAATTCACGTTTATCGCAAGCCCAGAGCAAACAGCAGATTTTACCTTTACAAATTCTTTAGCAGAAAACTATAGCTTAAGTCCTTTAGTTGCCAATAACCCTGCAGAACGATTTGTTTGGAATGAAGCCAACTTTGATGTACAAACCCCTATAAGTTATCAACTAGAAAGTTCTACAACAGAAAACGGCACTTTTAGTGAAGTTCCTGGTATTGGTAGTATCTCTGTAACTAATCAAGCTGTAACTATTGGTAATATGATAACCTTAGCTAACGAAGCAGGTTTAGATAACGACCCAGATACTGAAGCTCCAAATACTGGTACACTTTACTTTAGAGTTAGAGCCTATGTTGGTAGTGATGCAGCCAATGTAGTAGAACAGTTTTCTGATGTAGTAGGCTTAAATATTGAATTAATTGAAAATACTGTAGAAGAAGTAGATTTAAGTACCACTTGGGGGGTTGTTGGTGATGCTACTATATATGGTTGGGATGCTCCTGATGTACCCATGTGGAAAACAGATTTATCAGGTGTAGATGATCAAAAATATGTGGCTTACACTACCCTAACAGATGGTGAAATTAAATTCAGGGAAAATGAAGATTGGGGTAATAATTATGGTGGTTCTGATGGTAATCTCGTAGCAGGAGGAGATAATATTGCCGTTACTGCGGGAACCTATAAAATTAATATAGACTTAAATGAGCTAACCTATAGTATGGAAGAATATTCTTGGGGTATCGTCGGAGACGCGACTCCTAATGGATGGGATGGTCCCGATGTTCAACTTTATTACAATGGTGAAAATAACACTTGGATGGCTGAAAACGTTACCTTAACCGATGGCGAAATCAAATTTAGATTAAATAATGATTGGGGAACCAATTTTGGAGGTAGTGAAGGTAACTTGGCAAATGGTGGTGACAACATTGCTGTTACAGCAGGAACTTATACCATTATCGTAGATTTCGAGAATGGAACTTATACTATTGAGTAAATCTTTTTAGAATTAGTTTTTTAAGAATTATTTTCAACTAAAAATACATGTTAAGCCCTGAATACAACTCATATATCTATGGTTTAAGTATTCAGGGCTTTTTTTTAAAATAAAATTATTAAAAATGAAAAACAAAATACTTTGGCTTGCTTTGCTATTGTTCACAAGTATAGCTTTCGCTCAGCAACAAAATGCTACGTTTACACTAACCCCTGAACAGTTTAATCCAGATGATCAGGTAACCATTACCGTTTCTAATATCGATTTATCACAATGGGGTGTTTCAGATTTATACCTGTGGACTTGGTTTTACGATCTTAACGATGAAAACTCTCAAGATTCACCCACCAATGGAAGTTGGGGAAACTCTGATGAAGCCCAGAAATTTACCGATAATGGTAACGGTACTTACTCATTTACTTTTATCCCACAAGATCTTTATGGCACTTCTAATATCGGAAGTATTGGAATGTTAGCCAAAGCGAAAGATGGTAGTGGCGACAAAAAAACACAAGATCATTATGTTGAAGTTGGTGTTTTTCAATTTAATTTAAACAATCCAACAAATCAAGTAACTATTTTAGATAGTGGAAACACATTAACAATAGAAGCTTCAACAACGGTAAATGCCAATTTTGAATTATTGGCAAATGGAAATAGTGTAGATATTCAAAACAATATTCAAAATTATACCTACAACTATACTCTAAACCAAGATACTAACTTTGAATTAATCGCTACAGAGACAGCTTCTTCTAATAGTCTTTCTGCAACTTTTCAAGGAATTGTTACTCCAAATCCAACGCAAATGGCCGTTCCTGCAGGAATGGAAGATGGGATTAACTTCGATCCAAATAACCCGAACACAGCTACTTTAGTGCTTTATGCACCCAACAAAGATTTTGTTCACGTTATTGGTAATTTCAATAATTGGAACATCAACAGTGATTATTTAATGAATTACGATGCTGCTCAAGAAAAATATTGGATTACCTTAAATAATTTAGACCAAACCGGAGATGATGTTTTATTTCAATATTTAATAGATGGTGAGATTAATGTAGCAGACCCCTATTCTACTTTAATTTTATCCCCATATGACGATCCATTTATTTCGCCAGATACATTTGATAATATTCCGGCTTATCCTACAGGAATGACAACCGAAGCTATTTCATGGATTAGAAGAAATGCTCCTTCCTATACTTGGGAAAACACAGGTTTTACACCACCGGCAAAAGAAGATTTGGTGATCTACGAAATTTTAATCCGTGATTTTGATGACGTTCAAAACTTCGATGCTGTAAAAAACAGGTTAGATTATCTAGAAGGCTTAGGAGTAAACGCCATCGAACTAATGCCAGTTTCAGAATTTGATGGGAACCTAAGTTGGGGGTATAATCCTGCATTTCATATGGCTTTAGATAAATATTACGGAAGTCCTGAAATGCTTAAAGAATTTATAGATGAATGCCATGCACGTGATATTGCAGTAATTCTTGATGTGGTTTATAATCACGCAACAGGTCAAAACCCACTTTATAGAATGTATAACGATTGTAATGGTTGTACCGGAGGTATCGTTGCTGCAGATTCTCCATATTTTAATGTTTCCGCAACACATACCTATAGTGTTTTTAACGACTTTAATCATCAGTCTATCGCTACACAAAATTATGTGAATAAAACCTTAGAATATTGGATTGAAGAATTTCACATTGATGGTTACCGTTGGGATTTAACAAAAGGATTTACCCAAAACTGTAGTGGTAATGAAACTTGTACCAATAGTTATCAAGCCGATCGTGTACAAGTTTTAAAAGATTATGCCGATACCCAATGGGCAGCAGATTCAGACTTTTATATTGTTTTTGAACACTTAGGAAGTGGTTCTTCTAGAAATGAAGAAATAGAATGGGCCAATTATCGTCTAGATGAAGGAAAAGGAATTATGTTCTGGAACAAGCTGAATTATAACTATAATGAGGCAACCATGGGCTGGAACGCTAACTCAAATTTCTCTGACATTTCTTATGAAAATATCGGAATTCCAACACCTAGAAACGTAGGTTATATGGAAAGCCATGATGAAGAACGCTTGATGTTTAAAAACTTAGCTTACGGAAATTCTAGTGGTTCTTATGATGTTACCAATCTTTCTACCGCTTTAGATCGCATGGAAACTGCAGGCGCTTTTTTCTTTACCGTTCCAGGTCCTAAAATGATCTGGCAATTTGGAGAATTAGGTTACGATACCAGTATCTTCGCTTGTTCAGACGGCACCATTCCAAACGACGACAGTTGCAAACTTTCTGAAAAACCAGATGGTTGGGACTTCTTAAACGAAACCGATCGTACCGATTTATACGATGCCTATGCACAAATGATTGCCTTGAAAAAAGGAAATGAAATCTTTGCAACCGGAAGTATTGAAATGAATGTTGACAACAGTAACGGATTAAAATCCATTCACTTAGAAAATCCCAATGCCACCGGAAATGAAATAAAATATGTAACCATTATTGGTAATTTTGGAGTTACTACACAAAGTATTGATCCAGCATTTCAAGAAACAGGAACTTGGTATAATTTAATGAATAATAATACTTACCAAGTAAGCGATGTAAACGCTACTATTGCTTTAGCTCCTGGTGAATATTTTATCTACGGAAATGAAGAAGCTAATTTAAATAATGAAGTTTTTAAAACTTCTACCATTAGCCTCTACCCTAACCCAACTAGCGAAAACATCTATTTATCTGAACAAGTAGATAGCATAAAAATTTATGACCTTACCGGAAAGCAAATTCTGGTAAAAGAAAACATTCGCCCTAACCAAGCGATTAATGTTTCAAGTTTCACTAAAGGAATTTACCTTCTTCAATTAGAACAAAATGGAGATAGAATTCAGAAGAAATTAATAGTGAACTAAGTCTAAAAATATTAACCAATAAAAGGAGAAGTTACTGAAAAAGCTTCTCCTTTTAATTTACTCTCCTTTTTAATTTTTAAAACTTAATGATTATGAAAAAATTGAACAAATTTTTATTAATGGGACTACTTGCTCTTTATGCAAGTTGTACTACTGATGATTTTGATAGTTCATCAGCAGAAAAAAATAATCAAACCCAAGCAACAAGTTTATCATTAACCACAAGCACAGGTTCTAAAGTAATGATGCAAGCTTTCTATTGGGACGTTCCTGCCGGTGGTACTTGGTGGAACACTGTATCTACCAAAGTACAAGACTGGAGTAATGCCGGTATAGATGCGATTTGGTTACCACCCGTTTCAAAAGCTCAAAATGGTCCTTTTTCTATGGGATATGACCCGTTCGATTACTTTGATTTTGGAGAATATAATCAAATGGGATCTGTAGAAACAAGATTTGGATCAAGACAAGAATTGGAATCACTCATTCAAAATGCCCACAACCAAAACTTAGCTGTGATTGCCGATATTGTCATTAATCATAACAGTGGTGGTGATCAAGAAAGTAATGTTTATACAGGAACAGATACTTATACAGACTTTAATCCTGCTTCAGGAATGTTCTACAGATCGGCAACAGATTTTCATCCTAATGATACCCATTCTAACGATAGTGGAGCGTTTGGAGGTTATCCAGATTTATGCCACGACAAAAGTTATGTACAAGACTGGTTATGGAAACAATCTAATTCAGTAGCTAAATATTACAAAAATACCTTAGGAGTTGATGGCTGGCGTTTTGACTATGTAAAAGGCTATGAACCTTGGGTGGTCAATGCCTGGGTAAATGAAGTTGGAGGTTTTGCCGTTGGCGAGTATTGGGATTCGAATGTCGATCTTTTAGAAAATTGGACAAACAATGCGCAAGCATCGGCTTTTGATTTTGCTTGTTATTACCGAATGAAAGATGCTTTTGACGGGAATGACCTTACTCGTTTACAAGACGATATGTTATGGAAACGAAATCCTATGAGGGCAGTAACTTTTGTTAGTAATCACGATACCAATGAAATTTACAATGGTAAAATGTTGGCTTATGCCTATATTTTGACCCACGAGGGCTATCCTTGTATATTTTATCAAGATTACGAACAATGGCTTGATAAAAACCAGTTAAACAATTTAATCTGGATCCATAATAACAAAGCAAGTGGTACTACTAATATTCTGCATGCAGATCAAGATGAATATATTGCTCGTAGAAACGGTAATCCCGGTTTAATAGTTTACCTCAATAATAGTGATAATTGGCAAGAACGTTGGGTATCTACCAATTGGTACAATAGTCAAATTAAAGATTTTACAGGAAAATCAAACTGGGAACCTTATACACAAGCTGATGGTTGGGTAAAACTTCAAGCCCCACCACATTCTTACAGTATTTGGTCTACCAAATAAGAATTGAAAAAATTAGTGATCACCTAAATTCACTATATTATCAAACCAAAAAGGAGAAGTTAGATAGATAACTTCTCCTTTTTTCTTTATAAATGATTTGAAAATATTAAGCTGCAGAAGCTTTCTTGCTTTCAATATAGTCGTTAACCAAATCTTCCAAAACATCCAACGGCACTACACCATTGGTTAAAATTACATCGTGAAATTCACGAACATCAAAATCTTCACCTAAAGCTTTTTTTGCTTTGGCACGTAAACTTAAAATCTTGATCATTCCTATCTTATAAGAAGTAGCTTGTCCTGGCAGCACAATATGACGATCAACCATTTTAATACAATCACTTTCAGCATTTGGTGTATTATCTTTATAGTACTGAATCGCTTGTTCGCGTGTCCATTTTTTAGCGTGAATCCCGGTATCAACCACCAATCTACATGCACGCCATAATTCAGCGGTTAATCTTCCAAAATCTGAATACGGATCTTTGTAATAGCCAATCTCTTTTGGTAATAACTCGCTATATAATCCCCAACCTTCAATGTAAGCTCCGTAGAACAAATGTTTTCTAAACTCAGGTAAACTATCTAATTCCTGAGCAATGGCAATTTGCATATGATGTCCGGGAATCCCTTCATGATAAGCCAAGGCTTCCATTTGATATTTAGAAACTGCTTTCATATCATATAGGTTCACATAATAAATTCCGGGTCGTGAACCGTCTAAAGCAGGACGTTCATAAAAAGCAATTCCTGCACTTTTCTCCCGAAAAGCTTCTACGGGTTTTACTTTTAATTTAGCTTTAGGCAGCGTAAGAAAAAGTTCATCTAGCCTAGAGCGCATTTCATCAATAATCGCTTTTGCCTTTTGGAGATAGGCTGCTTTTCCTTTTTCATTCTGCTCATAGTAAAACCTTGGATCTTCTTTCATAAACTTAAAGAAATCCTGTAATGAGCCCTCAAAGCCCACCTCTTTCATAATCGATTTCATTTCTTGGTGAATCCGATCTACATCCTTCAAACCTATTTTATGAATCTCTTCTGCAGAAAGATGCGTGGTTGTATATCTATTTAATTGATTTTGATAATATTCTTTGCCTTTTGGAAACTTCCAAACGCCATTGTCTGTAGTCGCCCGTTGTGCTTCATCTTGTAGGGTTTCAATCATTTTTTGATACGCTGGCTTCACATGGTCCACTAAAGCTTTCTTGGCTTTTTTAATCAACTCTTTCTTTTGCTGCTTGGTGATTTGAAGTTGGTTTACTTTATCTGAAAAATCTTGAAGCAACACACTATTTTCTTTAGAATCACTAAAAGGCTTGCCTGTAAGAACATTTTTTGAATCTTCTATTGTTTTGACGAATACAAATTTTGGAGGCAATATTCCGTTTTTTTCACGGATTTGCATGGTCTTGATCACATCTTCAAAAACCTTTTGTATTCCTTGCAAACGTTTCACATAAGCTTCTGCATCGGCTACAGAATCAATTCGATGTTGATTGATTAAAAATGCCGGAATGGAAGTATGAATTCCACTCATTTGATTAATGGGATAGTTATAAAACCGAAATTTATAATCTTCTACTTCATTCTCAAGTTTTTTTCGCATCAAACGATAGCTTAACCTATCAGATTTTGAAAGAGCATTTACATTAATACTATCTTTTAGGTAAGCTAACCTAGCTTTTGAACGTTCTAAATCTTTTGGATATTTGGTATGTGAAAAATCATCCCATTTCCCATAATCGGTTTTTAAACCAATTTGGGTTTGCATCATTGGAGAATTGGATAAATCTTCTTGATAAGTTTTATCAAAAAAAGCTTGTAATTGCTTTGATTCATGTTCTATTTCAGAAACATCCATTTCACTCTTTTTAGTTTTTTCTTTACAAGAAACGAGCAGGCCTAAAAAGACAACGATTGCTATTGTAGGGAAATTTATTTTCATTTTTTCTTATTTTTCCAATACCATAAATTCTATGGAAGAATCACCATAAACGGTATGGGTTTGTTTTTTGTAATCGGCTTTTTCAGCTTTAAAAATATTCGGCACAAAGGTTTGCGGATTCAAATTAATTAAAGGAAACCAAGTACTTTGCACTTGCACTTGAATTTTATGTCCTTTTTTAAAAGTATGATAAATCCCTTGTAAAATAAAGTCTATATCGGTTTTTTGGTTGGGAACGCTAGCTTCGGCTTTTTCAAAGCCGTTTCTAAATCTTGCCGGCATAACTTCACTACGTACCATCATATGGTAATTAGACATTTTTAAATGATCTTGCATTTCTTCTGTTCCTTCAGCATCACTCGGATAAACATCGATCACTTTCACTATCCAATCGGCATCAGTTCCGCTAGTGGCAACCTTTAATTTTGCTTCTATTTCTCCAACCATCGTGAGGTCTTCTTTTAAAACTTCCGTTTCAAAAACCAATACATCGGGTCTTCGAGCGGCAAAGCGTTGATCGTCACTCATGTATTTTCTAGGTGTAAACACAATTTTTATATCTTCTGAATAAGGCACCGGTTTTTTAGGATCACTAATAAAGGTATTCTCAAATGACTTATTGGGAAGCGATTTTAGTTTTTGGTTTTCCCCTAAATAGTAAGCTTTTTTCTTAGTAGCTTTTGGTGGCCAAGCTTCAAATGATGTCCATTCATGACTACCGGTGTCAAACATCTTTGCTTCAGGTAATGGAGAGTTTTTAGGTTTTCCTTCTTCTTTTAAAAAGTAATTAAAGAATACGGTTTCTACATCTCTTTGATAATTTTCAGAAATATCATCACCAAAATAAATATTCCCTACAGCTTGACGCTTCGAAGTTCTTGCCCAATCGCCGTGGCTCCAAGGTCCATAAACAATGGTATTGTAATTATCGCTGTTTTCTTCAATAGCTTTATAACTTTGAAACGGACCATATAAATCTTCGGCATCAAAAAATCCTCCCACATACATCACAGCTGTTTTAATTTTTGCGTCTTTTAAATGCTGAATAAGTCCCCGATCTTGCCAAAACTTATCGTAAACCGGATTATCTCTTAACTGATTCCAGAAAAAATTATCGGGATAATATTGATCTAACTGACTAATAGGCGTATGATCTAAAAAGAATTGGTACTGATCTTCACTGGGAAGTTTTGGAAAAGTATACCAAGCCTTAGTCGTGGGGCCTTCAGTTTGATTTCCAAACAAAGCAGTTGCCATAAAATAGCTGAGTAGATAAGCTCCATTATGGTGAAAATCATCAAAAAAGAAATCGGCAATACTGGCTTGTGGCGAAGCGGCTTTCAAAGCCGGATGTCCCGATAGCAATGAGTAAGAGGTGTAAAAGCCGGGATAAGAAATTCCCCAAGTTCCTACATTACCATTGTTATTTTCAACAATGTTCACCAACCATTCAATGGTATCATAGGTATCACTCGCTTCATCAATTTCTTTTCCTTTTTTATTCGGAATATAAGGACGCATATTGTCATAATCTCCTTCGCTCATCCAGCGTCCGCGAACATCTTGATACACAATGATGTTTCCTTCTTTCATCAGAAATTCATTGGGTCCAATTTTAGAACGAAATTCGCCTTCACCATAGGGTCTAGAGCTGTATGGTGTTCGTTGCATAATAATTGGATATTCTTGAGAAAGATCTTTTGGCGAATAAATCGTGGTATGCAATTTTATACCATCGCGCATCTCAATGTCAACTTCTTTTTTCGTGTAATAATCTTCAACTTTATAATCGTTTTGGGCTATTAGTTGAAAGCTTAAAAATGTAAAAAATAGTAGGGAGAAATACTTCAAGTAGGTTTTCATTCAATTCAATTTTATAGAAATGGCATAAATATAGTACAAATTAGATTCAGAAAAAATCGCATTTATACAGCTAAATCATTTAAAATACTAGCTATCAAAAAACTAAAAAAAATAATAATCTCAATAACTTTATAATTTATTACCTATTTTAGAACGGTAAAAACTATAATTTATTTATTATGAAAAAATCTTTTTCGCTTTATGCTTTTTTAGTTCTTTTCTCTTTCGCTATTGTAAGTTGCGGGCCTAAAGTTACCCGTGTGAGTGAAGATACCGTCACCGATATTAGCGGAAGATGGAACGATACCGACTCGCGTCTCACCGCTGAAGAAATTACCAGTGAAATGATGGCTCATCCATGGTACAACACTTATACCTCACAAAACGGTGGAGAAGTTCCCGTGATTATTGTAGGAATGATTACCAACAAATCTCACGAACATATTCCTACTGAAACTTTTTCTAAAGACATTGAAAAAGCTATTATCAACAGCAGTAGAATGCGTTTGGTACAGGCCGGAGCGATGCGCGAAGAAATTAGAGCAGAACGCGCCGACCAACAAAACTACTCTTCAGCTTCTAGTATGAAGAAATTTGGTTTAGAACAAGGAGCTGATTTTATGCTACAGGGAACCATCAACTCTATTGTAGATCAGTACAAAAAAGATAAAGCAATTTATTATCAAGTAGATTTAGAGCTTACCAATTTAGAAACTAATGAAAAGGTTTGGATTGGTGACAAAAAAATTAAGAAGCTGGTCAATTAAGCGAATTTATATATGCGAATACCAACCAAATTTTGGTTTCAATTTATTTCCGTAGGAGTTCTTATTATAGCTTTGAATTCCTGCGGAATTACTTATAATGATAGGTCTTACGAGTTTCAAAATGAAGTTTACTATCGAAATTTTGATAAAGCTGCGTCTTTAATTGAAGACAATGAATTTCTTTCTAAAAAAAGAAACCGCTTACTTTACTTGATGGAAAAAGGTAAGGTTGAACATATGAGCGGTAATTATAAAAAAAGTAATCAACTTTTTGAAGAAGCTTATATTTTAATAGATGATAGAATCACTGCCAATGCAGGACAAGCCGTAGCTGCTAAACTCACCAACCCAATGGCAGCTCCCTACCGAGGAGAAGACTTTGAAAAGGTAATGATTCATTATTATATGGCGCTGAATTACTTCCAATTAGGAATGCCTAATGAAGCTTTGGTAGAAGCTAAACGAATTAATATCAAACTTCAGGAACTCAACCAAAAATACAAGAAAAACAAGAATAAATATACAGAAGATGCTTTTGCGCAAATTCTGCAAGGTCTTTTATACGAAGCCACCGGCGATATTAATAATGCTTTTATTGCCTATAGAAATGCTGAAGAATTATACGTTAACAATAACAATTCTTATTACGGGGTTCCACTTCCCTACCAACTAAAAAAAGATTTACTTAGAACTTCCAAACAATTAGGATTTACCCAAGAATACAACAAATACGCTAGTCAATTCAATATCCCTGAAAAAGAATTTGAAAAACATCCGGCAGAAGCAGTAATTTTTTGGGAAAACGGATTAGGTCCTGCAAAAGATCAAACGCAAATTACAGTTGTTGATGATGCTTTTGTAGCAGTAAATGATGCTAATAATTCTATTTTTATTCCTATTCCCCCAGGAACAGATTTAGGGATTACTTCAATTGCTATTCCTAAATACGTGCAACGAGAAAGCTATTACAAAGGAGCACGATTAAAATTTAATAATAAGGAAGAAAATTTTGAATTAGTAGAAGATTTCTTTCCTATTGCCGAACAATCGTTACACGATAGAATGTTACGAGAAGTGATAGATATTGCCTTACGGGTTGGCGCAAAAAAAGCTACTAGTGCAAGTTTAGGAGCTTTAGCCAAAGAAATTTTAGGTGAAGATGCCAAAGACCTAGTAAAAGTTGGAGCCGATATTGCCGGTGCTGCTACAGAAAAAGCCGATACCCGAAACTGGCAAACTTTACCGGCAACCATTAGTTATGCGAGAGTCCCACTAACCGAAAATGGAAATAATACATTTATCATTGAAAAGTACGGGAAATCCACCGATCGCGATACCATTAGCATTGATTATAAAAAAGGCTTACAACTGGTAAGCTATTTTGATGTAGGGAAAGCTACTACCAATTACGTAGAACCCAAGTTTAAACTAAAAAAGGATGAAGCTGAACAAAAAACTTCTATCCCAACAGATTCTACCTCAACAAGAAAAATCAACTAAGTATGAAACTAAAACTACGTGATTTCATTATTGTTGGGTCGGTTTTATTCTTAGGCTTTTTGGCTTACTCTAACTTCCAGAACCGTCCACAAAAATGGCAAGCTACTAATTGCTATAAAAACATTCAGTACCAACTTACTAAAGATGGTAAAAAAGGAAAACGTTACCGTTGGAAACTTCAATTTAAAAACAATTATAACCGATTGATTACTTTTAATTATGGAGTAACCGAAGATGAAAACGGCTATTTAACCAGTCAGCGTAAAACATTACAGGCTCACGAAACTTGTGAACCTGTAGAGATTTATACCGATAAAAAAGAATTTTATGTTTTGGTAGATCGTTTAAGTTTTCAAGTAAATGGTCAACCTACCGAACCTTGTGATGCTGAATAAAACTACTTTTTAAAATTTTCAATTCCTTTATCTAACCAAGCGGTATATTCTTCAACATCCGGAGTATATCCCACTGGTTCATTTAGAGGCTGCTCTTCGTGGTTTAAAATAATGTAATAAGGTTGTGCATTTGCGCCATATTCACGTATTTGAAAATCACTCCACTTATTACCAATAGTTCTTATACGCTTTCCGGTAGTTTCACTTGTATATTGTTCATTTTCAGGTAAACTTTCTTTTGCATCCACATACAAAGAAATTAAAACTACATCGTTTTTAAGCTTACTTAATACTTGCGGTTCACTCCAAACGCGCTCTTCCATCTTCCTACAGTTAATACAAGCATATCCGGTAAAATCTAACAAAACAGGAAGGTTTTGTTCTTTTGCATAAGCCATTCCTTCTTCATAATCTTCAAAAGTGATAATATCATGCGGTCCTAATTTAGCTTTTTCAGGAAAATCTTCACTAGTACCGGCCATACCGCCACCTCCTAATTTTGTATAACCCACACCATAAGGAGCTTCGCTATAATTCATGGGTGGAGCAAAACCACTAATCATTTTTAGAGGTGCTCCCCAAAGTCCTGGAATTAAATAAATGGTAAAAACCAGTATAATTAACCCTAAACTCAATCTTCCTACAGAAATATGTGGTAATTCTGAATCATGAGGAAGTTTAATTTTCCCAAAGAGGTAGAAAGCCAAGGTTCCAAAAATAGCAATCCAAATGGCTAAGAAAATTTCACGTTCTAAAAAATGTGCTTGCAACACTAAATCTGCATTTGATAAAAACTTAAAAGCCAAGGCTAATTCTAGAAAACCTAAAAATACTTTTACCGTATTTAGCCAACCACCTGAACGTGGTAAAGTGTTCATCCAAGCAGGAAATAAAGCAAACAATCCAAACGGAATTGCAATAGCCAACGAGAAACCTAACATTCCTATGATTGGAGCAATCCCTCCTTTAGAAGCGGCTTGTACTAATAAAGTTCCTACAATTGGTCCTGTACAACTAAACGATACAATTGCTAAAGCCAATGCCATAAAGAAAATACCTACAATACCACCTCTATCGGCTTGGCGGTCTACTTTATTAGCCCAAGAGTTAGGCAACATAATTTCAAATGCCCCTAAAAATGAAGCCGCAAAAATGATTAAAAGTATAAAGAAAATAATATTAAAAGTAACATTGGTGGAAAGGGCATTTAAAGCATCTGCACCAAAGATCCCTACAACAAGCGTTCCTAATAACACATAAATGACGACGATAAAAAAACCGTATAGTAGGGCATTTCTAATACCTTTACTTCTAGTTTTGCTTTGTTTGGTAAAGAATCCCACCGTCATCGGGATCATTGGGAATACACAAGGGGTTAATAAAGCCAAGAAACCGGAAAAGAAAGCTAAAAAGAAGATAGTTAATGTGCTTTTATCTTCATCTTCATCAAAATTGGTCTTAACTTCTTTACCTGATTGTTTTACCTGACTTGCTTCTGAGACTTCTTCTTTATTATCTGTTGAAGTAGTTTTTGGGTTTGTACCATAAGCTTGAAACTCGTCGTAATTCTGAAGAAGTTTTACATCATCTTTTTTAAGATCAAAAACCACATAATATTCTTCACTAATACAGCTTTCTTTACACACTTGGTACTTCAGCTCCATTTTAATAACCGAAAGCTTATCATCTGTAAGTTTAATGTCTTGTGTAAAACGAGCTTCTTCTTCAAAATAAATCTCATCAACACCAAATATTTCACTAAACTGCTTTTTGGTTTCACTCTCTTGAGTTTCTCCTACTAATTCATAACCATTTCCAGCATCCAAATAATTAAACCAAAGTGGTAATGGCCCGCCTTCTGGTGTTTTTTGTGAATAAATATGCCATTCTTCCTCTATTTCGCTTTCTAAAATTAATTGGTAAGAATGATCAGCAATTTTTTCAATGCTTCCACTCCATTCTACCGGTTCTATTACTTTTGAGGAATCGCCAAATTGGGCGTTGGCAGAACTTATAAATAAGGCAAGAAATATAAATAATAAACTATTTCTCATAGGTTAAATTTAATTTAAGTATAGTTGTAGTGTTAGGTTCAATTTTAAAACGCTCATCAGTACGATGACCAACCACCCAGGCAATTTTTTTATCTGAAATTAATACCCAGGTATTTTCTTTTTCAAGAGGCGAAAGCTTTTCATCTTTTAAAAAGTCGCTCAGCTTCTTCTTCCCTTTCATTCCAAATGGCTGAAAGCGATCTCCCGCTTTCCACTTTCTAAGGATCAAAGGATATTTTATTTTTTGCGCGGGAAGATAAGCAATGTTTTGGCTAAACTCTTGCATTTCTTTAACATTTTCTACTGAAATTTTTTTGTCTTCCCATTCAATAGTCGTTTGCTCTTTTTCTATTGCTATTATTTCTTCCGAATTTTTCAAAAATTCATCCAAAATTAATACTTCACGGTCTCTTACCAATCGATGTGTTTTCGAAAAGACCTGTTTACCGGTTTGTGCTTCCAACAATTGATAAACATCATTCCACTCGGTAAATCCAAATGAATTTAATAACTGAAACAAAACCGCTTTGGTATGTGGGGTTTGCTTTAAATCGTGAACATTCAAGAAATATTTCCCATTAATTTCTTCCACCAATCGGCTAAATAAAATCGTGGTATAATCTTCCAGTAAGTTAGCTGCATCTTGTAAGTTTTGCTGCGTTTGCTGAAAACTTTGCAGCAGATTGGAATTCTCTTCTGTTAACTGCGGAATAATGTGATGCCGAATCTTATTCCGAAAATATTTATCGGAAGCATTAGAGCTATCTTCCCGCCATTCTATTTCGTGCTCTTGAGCGTACTGTTGAATTTGCTCTCGACTAAACGACAGTAACGGACGTACAATTTTACCGTTCACTTCAGGAATTCCCGTAAGTCCGTTTAATCCCGTACCGCGAGTGGTGTTAATCAAATAAGTCTCTAAACTATCGTTAACGTGGTGAGCAGTCAAAATATAATCGAAAGCTTTTTCTTCTGCCAATTCATAAAACCAGCGATAGCGTAATTCTCTTGCCGCTAATTGCGTAGAAAGCTGATGATCTTTTGCGTATAATTCGGTTTGAAATGATTGTGTAAATACTTCTACCTCTAATTGTTCTGCTAATTGTTTAATGAAGACCTCATCAGCATCACTTTCTTCTCCGCGAAGATTGAAATTGCAATGAGCCAAAGAAAAATGAAGTTGAGATGATTTGCACAGATATGCCAACACAACACTGTCAATCCCACCGCTAATGGTTAACAAACATTTACCTTTCTCTAAAAAGGGAAGTTTGCATTTAATATGTTGCTGAAATTCTTGAATCATGCTGCCTTCAAAGATAGCAAGTTCTTTGCGATAATTAGGTAAGTTAAATTAACGAACTATAATTTAAGTTTTTTATTTTCATCTTGACGATTATCCCAAAATGATAAAATATAAATGATTTCATTTTGAATGGAATAAAATAAAAGAAAATGTTTTATAGGAAATACACGAACCGATTTATCTGAAGTAAGCCTACCAATAAATTCATTGTTCTCTAATGTTGAAATTAAATCTTCAACTTCTAAAAGTAATTTTTGGCTATAGATTGGGCTTTGATTTCTTTCAATATAAAACTCTAGAATCTGATAGAATTCAGTTTTCGCATTATTTGTCCAAATTATTTGCTTTGAAGCCATTTTTTCATTTCTAAAATTACTTCTTCACTTTTTTGAACATTACCTTCTTCGATTTGAATTTTACTTAAACTAATAGATTTTTTTTGATGTTCATTCAACTCATAAATATTCTCGTCTGAAGTATCGAAAATAGCTTGTATAGCCTTTAATAAATCTAAATTTTCAGATTGTTTAATTCGTTCGATTAAGCTATTCTTTATTTGAGCTGAAAGATCCATAATTCTATCGTATACTATCAAAAATAATAAATTTACTTGAATTTTTCTAACACCCGATGCATGGCGGCAGCTTTGGTTAAACATTCTTCGTATTCTTTTTCGGGATCAGATTTGGCGGTAATGGCACTTCCTACCGAAAATGAAAGGTATTTATTAGCAGAGTTATATAAAATACTCCGAATAATCACATTGAAATCGAAATCGCCTTGCGGACTAAAATAGCCCACACAGCCGCTGTACAGTCCACGTTTGGTAACTTCAAGCTCTTCGATGATTTTCATTGCTGAAATTTTGGGAGCTCCCGTCATACTTCCCATCGGAAAAGTTGTTTTAATAACTTCAACCGGAGAAATACCTTCTTTTATTTGGGAGGAAACCGTAGATATTAATTGATGTACTTGCTTAAAACTATACAATTTGCAAAGTTCTTCTACTTGAACACTCCCTTTTTTTGCGGTTTTCGACAAATCGTTTCGCACCAAATCGACAATCATCACATTTTCTGAAATTTCCTTCGGATCAGTCTTCAAACTTTCTTTTAAAACTTCATCTTCTGAAACATCCTCTAAACGCTTTGCTGTTCCTTTTATGGGTTGCGAAATAACCTTATTTCCGGTTTTCTTAAGATAACGTTCGGGACTCGCTGAAAGTAAATGAAATTCTTCCAACTTCAAAAAAGCTGCGAATGGTGGTTCTGAAATGCTATTGAGATCAAAATAGGTCTGCAAAGGTTGAAGGGGAAAATCTTCAGCATAAAATTCTTGACAAAAATTAGCTTCATAAATATCGCCTCGATGAATGTGGGATAACATCTTCCCTACTCGCTCCATATATTCAGCTTTGGTTAATCTTGATTCTATAGATGAAGTATTATTTTCTGTTTCAGCTTTACTGGTAACCGAAGTATTTAAAATAGCTTGCCAGTCTTCTTCCATTTCATCATCAACCATCCCGAGGTAATGCATTTCTACCTCTTCTGCTTTCAACAAGAATATTTTCTTAGGTTGAAAAAAATAAAGATCGGGAAACGCTAGACCGTCATCATTTTTAGAGCTTAATGCTTCAACATTATTTTTTAAATCGTAAGTTAAATAACCAAAAATCCAGTCTTTCGTCGTGTGTTGATATTCTTGTAATTTATCGAAAGCGTTTACATAATCGGTTTTTAAAGCAGTAAATGCTTCCACAGCCAAAATAGCTTCATACTCATTACTGGAAAATTCGTAATTGTTGGAATCTAGCCAAATCACTTCTTCAAATTGATTAGCCCAAGTAAGCAATTTGGTTTTGAATTGAGTCGTAAGCGAAAAAGAGATTTTTTTTGGGGTACGCATTTTTTAAGTTGGGAGTGGTTAGTCGTTAGTTCTTAGTGGTTAATGGTTAGTAAAAATCTTGCTTATTTTTAAAAGAGAAAATAGGTTGAAAATTTGATACATATTTCCCTTTGATGAGACCCTGAAATAAATTCAGGGTGACGGCTTTTTACTCTTGTAACTCTTGTTCAAAATTGGATAAAACATCGTTTAAACCAAGTAATAAAATCTCATCAGTAATCTTGTTATTTTCGGTATCAAAATTTTCATTGAATGACGGTAAACTAAAACTTTCTACCACTTCTGCTCCAAACCTAGGAAGTACATCTTTGTAATAAGCTAAAGCTGAAGCGCCTCCTCTAGCACCTGGAGATGTGCTCATTAATAATACTTTTTTACCCTCTAAAAATTTCAGCTCCATTCGAGAAAGCCAATCGGTAAGGTTTTTAAAATATGTTGAAGGTCCTCCGTTGTGTTCGTTTACTGCGATAACAAGTGCATCTGCTTCTTTAATAAGCACTTTGACCACTTGCACATCGGCCGGGAAACCTCTTTCTTTTTCATGGTCGATCCCAAACATAGGAAAATCATAATCAGTTAATTCTAAAAATTTAACTTCATGATTTTCAATTCTGCCAATCACATAATGTAAAAGCTTTTTATTAATTGAATTTTTGCTATTGGAGCCAGCAAGGGCAAGTATTTTCTTCATCGTATTTTAAAATTAAAAACCTCACGAATTTATAAAATTGTGAGGTTTTTTATAATAGTTAATTACTTTTTTATTAAGTGTGTATAGGTCTATCTTCTGTTGCAGCTAAGGCTGCTTCTTTTACCGCTTCAGAATAGGTTGGGTGTGCGTGACTCATACGAGCAATATCTTCTGCACTTGCTCTAAATTCCATCGCTGTTACCGCTTCAGCAATTAAATCTGCTGCACGGGCACCTACCATATGTACGCCAAGAACCTCATCGGTTTCTTTATCTGATAAGATCTTTACAAAGCCATCGGTATCTCCACTCGCACGAGAACGCCCTAAAGCTCTCATCGGGAATTGACCGCTTTTATATTCAACTTTATCTTCTTTTAATTGTTCTTCGGTTTTTCCTACAGAAGCAACTTCTGGCCAAGTATAAACTACACCAGGAATTAAATTATAATCAATATGTGGTTTTTGTCCGGCAATAGTTTCAGCAACAAAAACGCCTTCTTCTTCAGCTTTATGTGCTAACATTGCTCCTTTTACCACATCACCAATCGCATAAATATTATCGGCAGAAGTTTTTAAATGCTTATCTACTTCTATCTGTCCGCGATCGTTCATTTTCACACCGGCAGCTTCTGCATTTAAACCATCTGTAAATGGTCTTCTTCCTACAGAAACTAAACAGTAATCTCCTTTAAATTCTACTTCTTTATCTTTTTTATCTGTCGCTTTAACAACAACTTCATCACCTGTATTCTCTACAGAAGTTACTTTATGAGAAACGGCAAATTTTACTTTTTGCTTTTTCATCACCTTAGTAAGCTCTTTACTTTGGGCAGCATCCATGGTTGGGATAATACGGTCCATATACTCAATAACAGTAACCTCTGCTCCTAATCTTTTATAAACCTGACCAAGCTCTAAACCAATAACTCCACCACCAATAACTAGCATGTGTTTAGGTACTTCTTTTAATTTTAAAGCTTCGGTAGAAGTAATAATTCGTTCTTTATCGATATCGATAAAAGGAAGGCTTGCCGGCTTACTACCTGTGGCAATAATGATATGTTTTGCCTCGATAGTTGTGGTTTCTTCCCCTTCAATTTTAATATGGGTTTTATCTTCAAAAGAACCTATACCTTGGTAAGAATCAATTTTGTTTTTATCCATTAAAAAATCGATTCCTTTAGTGGTTTGGTCTACCACAGAAGCCTTACGCTCCATCATTTTTTCAAGGTTCAATTTTACATCACCGGTAAGTTCAATACCGTGTTCTTCAAAATGCTTTAAAGCATCTTCATAGTGGTGTGAAGAATCTAATAAAGCTTTAGATGGGATACAGCCTACATTTAAGCAAGTACCTCCTTTGGTTGAATATTTTTCTATGATTGCGGTTTTCATCCCAAGTTGCGCGCAACGAATAGCGGCTACATAACCTCCGGGACCAGAACCAATGACTGCAACGTCGTAAGTGCTCATAATTTAGTTTTGTTGATTTTTTAAAACGATAACAAAAATACGATAAGTAATTCAATCAACAAGATTTAGAAGGTAAAAAGCCGTTAGAAATTATAAAAGCGAAATGGCTGTATTATTTTTTACTTGATTAATCATAAAGGTACTTTGAGTACTCGCTATTACTTTAATGATTGTTAGTTTATTGATGAGAAAATTACGGTATGCTTTCATATTACTAACATAGATTTTTAAAATATAATCGTAATCACCGCTCACGTGAACGCACTCCAACACTTCATCTAACTTTAAAATCTCTTTTTCAAATTTTGTGATGTGTTCTTTGTTATGCTGAATGAGCTTTACGTGACAGAACACTAAAAAGTTTTTATTGATTTTTTCGGTATTCAGCAACGCTACATATTTTGAAATCACCCCTTCCTTTTCCAATCGTTTAATACGTTCGTGAATGGCAGTGTTCGACATTTCTAAACGAAAGGCGATTTCTTTCGTCGTTAGTTTTGAATTCTGCTGAAGGATATTCAGTAGTTTTTTATCGATTTCATCTAGTTTCATAACGAAAATTTTTCAGCATTAAAAACAGAAAATACAATTCAACAAAAATAAAAACTAATAAAATAAATTTTTGATGAATTATTTTCTAATAATAATTAAATCTATTGATTTTATTTCTTAATTAATCCAAATTTGAAAGAAATAATAAAATCAATTCAAATGAAATACAATCCTTCCGATAAAATTCAGGATCTTCAATATTTTGGAGAATTTGGTGGTGTAAACCCATCTATTTCAGATTCATCTACTTATACATTTCTTTCTGCTAAAACCATGTTCGATACGTTTGAAGGAAATGCCGAAGGCTGTTATTTGTATTCACGTCACTCTAGTCCAAGTAATCTTTATTTAGGGGAAGCTTTAGCCGCAATGGAAGCTACCGAAGCGGCAACCGTTACGGCTAGTGGAATGGGAGCTATTACTCCCGTGATTTTACAGTTATGCGATACGGGAGAACACATTATTTCTAGCCGAACTATTTACGGTGGAACTTATGCGTTTATGAAAAATTTTCTTCCTAAACTCAATATTTCTACCTCCTTTGTAAACATTACGAAATTAGAAGAAGTTGAAGCCGCAATTACCCCAAAAACCAAAATGATTTTTTGTGAAGCAGTGAGCAATCCACTTCTTGAAATCGCTAACCTTCGGGAACTTTCAAAATTAGCCAAAAAGCATAACATACAATTAGTTGTGGACAACACGTTTTCTCCGCTTTCCATCACTCCTCAAAAATTAGGAGCCGATATTACGATTCATTCGCTTACAAAATTTATTAACGGAAGTAGCGATACGGTTGGTGGGGTGATTTGTGGTTCTTCAGAATTTATTAATCAGCTTAGAAATGTAAATGATGGGGCTTGTATGTTGCTAGGTGCTACTATGGATAGTTTTCGATCGGCATCTATTTTAAAAAATCTACGTACGCTTCATATTCGTATGCATAAGCATAGTGAAAATGCCATGTACTTGGCTGAAAAATTTCACGAATTAGGCTTAAAAACGGTTTATCCAGGATTGCAACATCATCCCGGTCACGAAACTTTTAAAGAGATGATGAATGATGAATATGGTTTTGGTGGAATGTTAACCATTGATGTAGGTTCTTTAGAGAAAGCCAACACCTTAATGGAATTGATGCAGGAACGAAATTTAGGATATTTGGCCGTGAGTTTAGGTTTTTACAAAACCCTATTTAGTGCCCCTGGAAGTTCTACTTCTTCTGAGATTCCTGAAGAAGAACAAATTGAAATGGGATTAAGCGATGGGTTGATTCGATTTTCAATTGGCTTGGACAACCACATCCATAGAACTTTTGAACGAATGAAATCTTGTATGGAGGAAGTTGGTGTCTTATAAAAATTCTATAAAAAAGCGGCTTAGTAGCCGCTTTTTTACTCTATTAATTCTATTGAAATATTACTTGCGTTTTTGTATATCGTAACATTCGGACCATTATTTGGGGCTTCTTCCGTTTTACTTATTTGTAAATAATAAGTTTGGTTAGCTTCTAATTCAATAATTTTCGTTAAAGAAACTGTTACTCGTTCTCCATTTTTTAAAGCTCCTCTAATCGCTGTACCATTAATTTTATTGTTGTTTTTTGTTAAGTAAAATTCTATTTCTCCCGTTCCGTTAGAGGAATTTTTACTATAAGTAACAGTATAGGTCACTTTAAATACACCGGCAAAATTAGGTTGAAAACCATTATTATTTGCATTGACATTAGCACTACTTAAGCCAGGAATTCCGTTAGGAAAAGTAGTATTTGAATAACGTTGTAAAGTAACATTTACATCGTTATTGATATAAATCTCACCATATCCTACGTTTGCTGAAGAACTAGAACCTCCCCCTGAAGGTGCGTCTTGCCAAGAAGCTTTCCCATTAGCATCAGAGGTTAATACTTTACCTGCTCCTTGTGTACCATCTGTAATTTTAATTGATCCATTAACTTCTAGTTTTTCAGTAGGATTAGAAGTACCTATTCCTACTTTAGTGGCATTCCCACCAGAATTTACGTTATTACCTAAAATAATTGTATTTGGATTTGTAGCAGAGGAATTATAACCGATAGCTACTGAGTTTTGTCCACTAGCATTACTATTACTTCCTAAAGCAGTACTCTTTTGTCCGGAAGCAGAAGATTCTATTCCTAAGGCTACAGCATCATTGTTAGATGATGTGGACAAAGAACCTATAGCTACAGATCTAAAACCTGAAGTATTACTTTGAACACCTACTGCTATAGCTTCATTTGCTGATGATCTACTCAAACTCCCTAGTGAAATAGCCTGAAATGCCAAAGCTTTACTTTGAACACCTACTGCTATACCCTCATTTTCTAATGATTCACTTAAAACTCCTAATGCTAGTGATCTATAATTAGAAGCATTACTTTGAAGACCTACTGCTATAGCTTCATTTCCTGATGATTCACTTAAAGCTCCTAATGCTAGTGATCTATAAGCTGAAGCATTACTTTCTACTCCAACTGCAATAGCTTCTGTATTTGCTATGCTTTGAGCCCCATTCCCTATGGCTATACTTTTATAATTGTTTGCACTGGCATTTTTACCCATCGACAATCCACCATTTGGCTCTATATAGGCTATTCTCTCATTGTTTACTCTAAACTCTAAAGCTTTTTCGTTAGTAGTCCCCATAAAATCACCGTCAGCAGCCTCATTACCTCCTTTTTGCCAAACATCAGCTCCACTACCACCACCTGACGAAGACGATTGGATTGATTGAATCTGTGAGTCTAGCTTATCGTTAGAGATTAAACTTACCCATGCTGAACCATTCCAATAAAATAAACCTGCATTTGCTCCTTCATTAGCTAAATCGGTGTTCCAAACCACTAAACCTTCTACAGGCGAATCTATAGGTGCTGTAGCCAAATCCATTCTAGGAAATAATACTCCTTTATTAGAAGAACTTATATCTAAAATACTAGAAGAATTAGGATTTGATGTTCCAATCCCAACCTGACTAAAACCATAGTTTACGGTTAAAAAACAAACTAATAATAGTAAACTTCTTTTTATCTTAAAAAACTTTAAATTTCTCACGTCTAGTTAATTATATTTACGTGCAAATGAAGGGAAGGGATAGAAACACTGAAAATATATTCGATAACTTTCTATAAAATTCGATTAAAATACATTTTTTTAATTCTAAAGGGTATTTCATCCCTCAAAATTCGCTAAACCCCCGAAAACACTGATGTTTTTAATCTTTTTTTATTGCCTTTAATCCGATTACTAACCTCTACTTTTAAAATGAAATATTACACATTCAATTTTATTCTTGAATAACATTAATGAATTTAATCTGACATTTTATAGAGGCATGAAATTAATTTTGAGATATGGATTTACACAAATATCTTCATCAATAAAAAACCTGTTTAAAATAATTGGAAGCAAATTTTCAAGTTGAAGTTTACCAATAGCTATTTTCTCTTTTTATTAGTTTTTAAAACACACCACTTATTAATCAAGGTATCACTCAACCAAAACACTTTTACAAAATATAATTCAAAAAATGTCACACATTTGAGAAATATCTATATATTTGCTTATAATGACGGCTACCAAAAAACGAATCATAGAATCTGCTATTCAAGTTTTCAATGAAGACTTATCTGCTCCTTTACAGAAAGTAGCCGATAATGCAGCGTTGACGCGCAGAACTTTACATCGGTATTTTAAAGATCGTAATGAACTGGTAGAAATTTGCAGACAAGCAATACAAATAAGCTGTAAAAAAGCCATGATCGCGGCTATACAAAGTAGTTATGAACCAATCGTGCAGTTAGAAAGAATGCTTTACGCTGGGATTGATTGTGGTGCGAAATATTCAACATTCTATAAAATGCACCGAAGTGCAGATCATAACCATACAATGCAAAATAAAAATTGCGCCGATTATGATTACATCTACACTACATTTCAAAAGCTTGTGATCGAATTACAGAAAACCGGAATATTAAATCCAAAGATGTCACCAGAATGGATTCAGGTTTTACATTCCGGAATTATTGAAAGTACTGTTAATGCCAAGCAAATCAATCATCAAAATATAGAAGATATAAAACAGCTTGCCTGGATCTCTTATAGTAAAGCAATAAGCCCTTAAAAAAATTTATTTATATATGTCTCAAAAATGAGACATTAAAATTAAACTAATGAAACAGACAAATTTTGAAGTAATTATCATCGGTGGGAGTTATGCCGGCCTTTCGGCAGCAATGGCATTAGGAAGATCTTTAAGAAAAGTATTGATTATTGATAGTGGTTTGGCTTGTAACCGGCAAACACCTCAATCTCATAATTTTATTACGCAAGACGGAGTACCCCCTGCTAAGATTTCAGAAAAAGCAAAAAAGCAGGTGCTTCAGTACAAAAGCGTAGAATTTATGAATGACTTAGCTATTAATGCTGAAAAAACTGAAAATGGATTCTTTGTTTTCACACAATCCGGAGAAAAGTTATTGACCAAAAAAATCATTTTTGCTACGGGAATAAAGGACTTAGTCCCGGATACTCAAGGATTCAAAGAATGTTGGGGAATCTCTTTAATACATTGCCCCTACTGTCACGGTTTTGAGTTTCGAACCAAAAAAACAGGAATCCTCGCCAATGGAGAGCGCGCTTTTCATTTAGCTTCTCTGGTGAATAACCTCACGAACGACTTAACTATCCTAACTACTGGTAAAGCCGATTTTAAACCTGAGCAATTAGCTAAACTGGAAGCCCATCGTATAAACATCATGGAAACAGAAATTTCAGCACTTGAACATCAGGAAGGTCAATTAAAAAACGTCTTGTTTACTAACGGAGATCAGCAAGCATTTGATGCCTTATATGCAGGTTTTCCTTTTATACAGCATTCCTACATCCCGTTTTCCTTAGGCTGTGAACTAACAGAACACGGGCATATTAAAGTCAATGAATTTCAGCAAACTACTATTGAAGGCATTTATGCCTGCGGAGATAATTCTACCATGATGCGATCGGTAGCTGCTGCCGTAGCCAGCGGTAATCTAGCCGGTGCGATGACCAACGCAGCATTAACCAAAGAAATTTTTTAATATTAATACCATTTTGAACTTATTACCTATATAGTAAGGTAATAGTTAAAATACAATGCTCTATATATAATTCATTAAAAATAAAATTAATACATCAGATGAATAATAAAACTTGATGAACTTAAATTTTATAGTTCTCCCCTTTAACGGCATAATCCAATGCTAGAAATCAAGAATAATATTTATTTATTTTGTCTATATTTAACATCGTAATAAATGTGAGATAAATGGAATGTATTTATCTACATTCTTGTAGCCAATTCAAAAAAAAATAAAATGTCAATAACAACAGAATCCGAATTAATTGGAATGAAGGAAATTAGTGAAGTTGTAGGAACTACACTAAAGTTAATGAAAGAATACGCAAAAGTTGGAATCTCAACTAAAGAGCTTGATGAATATGGCGGAAATATACTAAAAAGTTATGGCGCTAAATCTGCTCCTTATGAAACTTATGGCTTTCCTGGATATACTTGTATAAGTATAAATAATGAAGCTGCTCACGGAATTCCTTCTGAAAACAAAATACTAAAAGAAGGTGATTTGATTAATATCGATGTTTCAGCTGAACTAAATGGTTTTTGGTCTGATAACGGAGGTTCTTTTGTTATAGGAAATGATACTTTTAATCATCAACCACTTGTAAATGCTTCAAAAAATATTTTACGTAAAGCAATAACTAATATTAAAGGAGGAGTAAAAATTGCAGATATTGGATATTTAATAGAAACTGAAGCTAAAAAGTCTGGTTTTAAAGTTATCAAGAACTTATCAGGTCACGGAGTTGGTAGAAATTTACATGAAAAGCCAGAAAATATTTTAAATTACAGAGTTAAAAGCAATCGCGAAAGATTCAAGAAAAACACTACCGTAGCTATTGAAACTTTCATTTCTACAAAATCAACACTTACTGTAGAATTAAATGATGGTTGGACACTAGTGGGAAATAGAGGCGGCTATGTAACTCAACACGAACAGACAATATTAATTACAGATAAAGAGCCTATTATTTTGACAAAATCAAACGGAATGTGGAATTAAAAACCGGCTACAACAAACAGCAGAGTAATTTCTAAACCGAAAATTTTGATTAGCTTTTTAGGAAATAAAGAGAACCAATAAATCTGTCCGTCCAGCATCGGGTACAAAAATTTTAGTTTGTTGGATAACGGGAAACAATGATTCACTTATACCCTACCTGTCTATAAACATGTTCGTTAAAATACTGAACTAAAAATAATAGTAAGAAAATCTATAACAATTAAAACCAAACTAAAATTATTATGAAAAAACAATTTCTTATTGCTGCACTTGCTTTTTTGGGCATTTTAACTTCTAATGCTCAGAATAGTGGAGATATTGAGTTGGGAATTGGATTAGGGGTAAATTTAGCAAATGTTTCAACAATAGATGGCCTAAGTAATACATCTTTTCGGACCTCATTTAACGCAGGAGTTTCTGGAGAGTATTATTTTTCTGATAGATGGGGGGTGAAAGCTAAATTAATTTATGACAATAAAGGGTGGTCTGATGGTTTTATAATCGACGAAAATTTCAATAGAGCTACAACAGATTTTAAATTAAATTATATAACACTTCCAATAATGGCAAATTGGCATTTTAGTTCAAATAGAAATTGGTACCTAAATTTTGGACCATATATTGGTTTTTTAGTTAATGTAGAAGATTCTGAATTAGGTTTAGACTTAAAAGACGAATTTAAAAGTACGGATTTTGGTTTTGCTTATGGCATTGGATATAAATTCAAAATAGATGATAATATGAAGCTATACATAGAATATGATGGACAAACAGGCTTTATCGATATTTTTGAAGAAAATTCGGGAAATTCTGTTAGAAACGGAAGAAGTAGTTTTAACATAGGGGCTCTCTTCAATTTATAATCAATAAAAGAGAAACTTTTAATGAGGTAGCAATAAGCAATTGTTTGTTGCCTGCTACTCTAAACTCCTATCTACTAATTATATTCGATACCATCAGCATGCAATTGACCAATATTAAAAACTAACCAACCACTTATAACTCATGAATTCTAGTATTTGGAAATCTCTTATAAAAGATTCTAATACGCTTAGCAAACCAGCGCAAGCAAAACAATTACTTTCAACTAAGGATGTCATAGAAATAAAGTTATTATTAATTAAAGTATTGAGGGATTTCTTTACTAAAGAAAACCTCCATATTGGTATGAAAACCTATATTAATAATGAACTTAGAAATGATTTTATTGAAAAAATGGCAGCTAATCCGCCTAATCTGGAGCATTCACTTGAAGATTGGTCTCAACAGATTTTTGATGACCAAAAATTCGGGATGATTCTCATAGGTTTAGAAGAATACAGTAATTCCTTTTCTGAAAAAGCGGCCACTATTGTACGTCCCTTATTGGAAAATGCAGGATTGCCACTTGATGGTTTATCTTTCCTTTTTTTTATGGGAAACTACGGTTTCACTCCATTTGGTATTCATAAAGAATCTACTGGAGAAGACGGAATTTTATTTCATTTAGGGCCGGAAATGAAGGAATTCTATACCTGGGATGATCCTAAATACAATTCAATCGAACATAATGCTAAAGTTTTCCATAATATTTCTGAAATGCTTCCAGAAGCTAAGGCTTATCAATTAGAACCTGGTGATGCCATGGTTATTCCGCATTCTGTCTATCATATTGGTAACACTCCAAAATTTTCTTTAAGCCTTGTATTGGATTATGTAAACCCTCCGAAAGATCGATTCGAAAATGCTTTATTGAAGAAAACCGCAGAAGAAGCCTTAGTAAATCAAGTTGAATATGAAAAACCCATAAAATTGGATTCTCCTCAATCTATTTTGAATGAGGTAATCGATTTAAATTCCATTCAGAAAAAAATGGAAATTACATTAGCTAGAAAAATATTAGGCTTAAAAAGTAACGGAGGGATTCGAAGAATATCAAATAAAATAAGTGCTAGAATACCTCAAAAGGAAAATTTTTCAATTAAAGGAAAAGAAATATTTCCAATTTATTTAGACGCAAAAGACTCCAAACAAACTATGATCTTCGCACGAGGTCATCGTATAGTTTTAAAAAAACATCCACTGTTACCACAATTGATTGATCAATTGAATGATGGCGAATATGTCACATTAGCCTCTATAAAACAATTCATGGAGCCAATATGGGATTTAGTTGAAGTTTATAATTTTATCCAGCAACTATTAATCGTAGAAGCAATCATAACAGCTGACATCAACAATAAAAAACTTGCCTAATCCGGATTTATAAATGGTAAAGAGATGTTTTAAAAGCTTATTCATAATCAAAATAGGTGTCTTGCCTTTTAAGCAATTATCAATTAGAGTAAAAAATCTTAGAGTCTTGAACATTCAGCGAGAGCAAACGTGTTGGGACTGTTAAATTTAGGAAACAGCTTTATAGACTTATCATTAGATCAAATTTTAAAAGAATAATTACATTTTAATCAATGGAACTACAAAAAGAAATAATTCGAATTACTTCAGAATATTTTAATGATCATCTTGATTACCAAAAACTATCTATAGCATCAAAAGAATATAAAAACCTTTTGAATGGGGTTTGTGGACAAAACATGGATGTTGAAAATGGAAGAAATGATATTGATCTTGATAATGGCAAGGCATTAGGCACTTTTTGGGCAGCTCTTTGTATAGATGATATGATTAGGACCAGACAATTTATTAGAGGGATAAATAAAGCCATTCAAGAAAAAATCAATCAACAAAAACCTCTTCATGTTCTATATGCGGGAACTGGTCCATTTGCTACTCTAATTCTCCCCTTTATTCTTAGGTATCCGAAAGAAGATATAAAGTATACATTATTAGAAATAAATCCATTGAGTTTTGAAATTCTTCAAGATGTAATTTTAAAATTAGGCCTAAAAGATTATAACATAAAATTGGTGAAAGAGGATGCTACTAAATATAACATAGACTCTGAAAATAAACCTGATATACTTATAAGCGAAACTATGCAAAACGCTTTAGCAAAAGAACAACAGGTTCCTATCTTTTTAAATTTGATGAATCAGGTAAATTACGATTCAGTATTTATTCCACAGAAAATAGAATTATCTATCGGACTCAAAAAAGAAGGAATTCCATTAGAGGAAAATCATCCTAAACCTTATGAAAAAGTAAGAAAAATATTTGATGTAAGTAAGGAAGAAATGTTCCCTTTAAGTACTGCAGAGAAAAAGACAAATGGAGAAATTTTATTCGATAAAAAAGAAACCATTATAGAAGGAAAAAAACTAAAAGGTTTTTCTCAATTAGTACTGATGACTGAAATACAAATATATGAAGATGAAAAAATTGGGATTGATGAAAGCGGATTAACTACTCCAATAATAATTAAAGATATTAGTGACTTAAAAGATTCGCTAAGCATTCATACACAATATAAAATTTCTTCTCATCCAGAACTTGAATATAAAATAACATAAACATAAGAAAGGGAATTTATCTTTTCCAAAAAACTTACATTGTAAATTTCTAAGGGGCAAGACTTGGCAGCGTTATAAGAAAATACGTTTTCACAATTTAAAACCTAGTGAGACAAGCCTCCGGAGATGTACTAAAACAATAAAAACGAGCTTCAAAGATAACCTTTGAAGCTCGTCTGCTAAGTAGTTAGATAGGTTAGTGAGTTTTTAAAACTCCCACCATTCCATATAAAAACCGGAAGCTACTACCACAATAGCCAATAAGATGAGAACAATAATTATAAAGGTAGCCCCAAATTTTGTTTTCTTATTGTCTTTTAAAATGTAATCTTCATGTTCCTGATTTTTTTTCGGATCTGTTGCCATATATTGATTTTGGTTGGTTACTTTAATATACAATTTACAAAAAAATTCTAAAAATTTATGCAGGCATCCAATATATAACTGCCAAAGTAATCATTACTACAATTGCCGTTACTACACTTGAAGTAATTTTTGACGTTTTTTCATTAACTTTTTTCTCTTCAGAAGTGTAAGTATTGTTGCTAATCATCCATTTTTTTTCCGAATTTAGAGATTAAATACTAAGTGTTTATTAATAAGTTCTTAAATCCTTAAATTTTAATATTACCTTAAGACTCCAACAGAAGCCCTTTAAACATCTAAAAATTGTTAAGTTTTTCTTAACAGGCTAGATTAATCCGGATTTTCTGTGGCTATTCCTATAGTTCTATGTAGTTTCGCAGCTTAATTGTGAATTAACTTATGTAGTTAATTTTCAGATTTTTAAAATTGAAAAACTAAGTTATGAGTCAAGTAAAAAACAATGACACTGTAAAAATTCATTATACTGGAAAACTGGAAGATGGTCAGGTTTTCGATAGTTCTATAGAAAGAGAGCCTATCGAGTTCACCATTGGCGGCGGTCAAATTATCCCAGGTCTTGAAAAAGGTTTGATTGATATGGAAGTAAATGAAAAGAAAACCATTCAAATACCACAAACCGAAGCTTATGGTGATATACAAAAAGAATTGTTTCAGGAAATCCCTAAAGATCAACTTCCTCAAGAAATTACTCCAGAAGTAGGTATGGGCTTAGTAGCTAAGAATCCTGATGGTTCTGAACGTCAACTTAGAGTTGCTGAAGTAAAAGAAGAATCAATCATCATCGATGCCAATCATCCACTTGCTGGAAAAGATTTAATTTTTGATGTAGAAGTAGTTGAGATAAAGTAATATTTTTTAATATTTCTCGTTTAATCACAGGTGGTTTTTTACTGCCTGTGATTTTTTTATTTATAGTGATATCAATTTTATCTATGTTTAAATTTGGAAAATCCAATTAAATATGTTATAATGAATTTAGATATCACTTACAAACAATAATTAGATAAATAATATGAGACAACTTAAAATTACCAAGCAGGTTACCAACAGAGAATCTAAGTCTTTAGATAAATACCTTCAAGACATTAGCAAGGTAGATTTAATTACTGCAGACGAGGAAGTTGAGTTGGCACAGCGCATTAGGGAAGGTGATCAACGCGCGTTAGAAAAACTAACTAATGCTAACCTTAGGTTTGTTGTTTCGGTAGCTAAACAATACCAAAATCAAGGTTTAAAATTACCTGATTTAATTAATGAAGGAAATGTAGGTTTGGTAAAAGCGGCTAAACGTTTTGATGAAACCCGTGGTTTTAAGTTTATTTCTTATGCAGTTTGGTGGATTAGACAATCTATTTTACAAGCCTTAGCAGAGCAATCCCGTGTAGTGAGATTACCGTTAAACAAGATTGGAGTAATCAATAAAATAAACAAAGCCTACTCTCAATTAGAGCAATCGCTAGAGCGACCTCCATCTGCTAATGAGGTGGCTAAAGAATTAGATATGCCTACCGCACAAGTAAAGACGGCGATGAAAAATTCTGGAAGACATCTTTCTATGGATGCTCCATTTAAAGAAGGCGAAAACGATTCTAATCTATATGATGTTTTAAGTTCTGGTGAATCTCCCAATCCTGATGACAATTTAATACAAGATTCATTAAGTATTGAGATTAATAGAGCTTTAGACACTCTATCTACCCGAGAAGCAGATGTAATTCGATTAAATTATGGTATTGGTAACCAACCGGCAATGACGCTTCAAGAAATTGGAGATACTTTTGATTTAAGTAGAGAGCGTGTAAGACAAATTAGGGAAAAAGGAATTAGACGTTTAAAGCATCAGTCTAAAAATAAGATCCTAAAAAAATATTTAGGTTAAAATTAAAAAGCGTGGAAAATTTTCCACGCTTTTTTTATGCATTAATTTATAAGAAATTACTTTTTGCTCACTTCTGTTAACCTGTTCATTTCTTGTTCCGATAAATTTACAGAAACAGCCTCATCAAAAGCTTTTAGATGGGATGATTTTGTTGCACTGGCAATAGGTGCCGTAACACCGGGACGGTTCATAATCCAAGCCAAAGCAACTCCTGCATTAGAAATTTGATGCGCCTCAGAAATTTCATCTAAAACACCTAAAACTTCCAAGCCTCTCCTATTCAAATATTTTTGTACAAAGCTTTTTCTTTTCTTCCCTTCAAAATCATCTTCTTTTCTATACTTTCCGGTAAGAAAACCACTCGCCAATGAAAAATAAGTAGTCACTCCAACATTATTTGCAGTACAAATAGTTTTAATTTCTCCCTCAAAATCATCGCGTTCCATTAAATTATATTGTTGCTGAAATACTTGATACTTCGGTAAATCTTTGGCTTTAGCAGCATCTAAAGAATCTTGCAAACGTTCAGCAGATAAATTAGAAGCTCCAATGTACCTTACTTTACCTTGATCTATTAATTTCTGGTAAGCTTCTAACGTTTCTTCCACTGGAGTTTTATCGTCATCCCAATGGGTATAATATAAATCGATATAATCGGTTTGAAGCCTTTTTAAAGAATCTTCAACGGCCGATAAAATATAAGATTTTGAAATATCTTTATGTCCTTGCCCCATATCAGACCCTACTTTGGTATGTAGGCTAATTCGATCTCTCACTCCTCTTTCTTTCATCCATTTTCCTAAAATAGTTTCAGATTCCCCTCCACTATTTCCCTCTGCCCAACGGGAGTAAACATCGGCAGTATCAATGGTATCGTAGCCTTTATCTAACAGCTCATCGAGCATCTTAAAAGATTCTTTTTCATCTAGGGTCCAACCAAAAACATTGCCTCCAAAAATAATAGGAGCGGTTTCTAGTTCTGTATTTCCTAATTTTTTCTTTTTCATCTTTATAGATTATTTTTGAGGTGGTTGTGCCGGTCTAATTTCAATTTTACTTGGTAAAGCGCGTTTATTCATTTTAAATAAATCGACCACTAATTCCCCTAAATCTTCAATTTGGATTTTCCAAGCTTGCTCATCTTTCTTCGCTTCAGGATCATTTCCATTAAAATGAGTTGAAACAGAACCAGGCATAATGGTAGAAACATTAATGCCATCTTGACGTAAATCTAACATGACCGATTGGGTAAAACCAGTTAATCCAAATTTACTAGCATTATAAGCTGCTCCTCCGGCGAAAAAGTTAGTTCCGGCCAAACTAGAAATGGTAATGAAATAACCTTTCGATTTTTTAAGTTCTTCCAAAGAAGATTTAATGGTATAAAATACTCCGGTTAAATTGGTATCTATAGTTTCCCTCCATTCTCTATCGGTAAGCTCTCCTATACTTCCAAAATGGCCTAAACCGGCATTTGCAATTACAAAATCTACTTGCCCAAATTCTTCTACGGTTCTTCTGATGGCTTCCTCTTGATCGATTAAATTTCTTACATCTGCTTTTAAACCTAAAGCTTTTGCGCTATCGGTTGTTAACTCATTAGCAGCATCTTCTGCCGATTGTAAAGAACGACTGGTAATAGCAACATTTACTCCTTCTTTTATTAAAGCTTCTGCAATTCCGTAGCCAATACCTTTGCTACCTCCGGTGATAAAGGCAGTTTTATTTTTAAGATTACTCATAGTTATTAGTTTTTATATTGAATGATTAAAGATATTATAGATTATACTTTTCATCGAGAATCTTGAAGGCTTTTGGAAGAATTTAACGTTCGTGAAATATGCTGTTAAACTTAATCAAATTAATTCTTCTTATTGCAAAATCTCTTGTACATTGAAATCTCAAAACCAACTAACTGCCTGAAAATGAAAAGTTCTACAAAAAAAATTGCAAAATTTGGCTTAGCTGCCAAAGGGGTCATCTATTTAATTTCCGGAATATTAACCTTACTAGCTGCCTTAAACATGGGAGGAGCCATGTCAGGAAAATTTCAAGTATTGGATTTCTTACAAAAACAACCGTTAGGAAATGTGATCTTAATTGTTTTAGCCTTAGGCCTTATCTCCTATTCTATTTGGCGATTTATTCAAAGTTTTAGCGACCCTGAAAATAACGGAAGTGATACCAAAGGAATAGTGAAGCGTATAGGTTTTGCGGTAAGTGCTATAATTTACTTGGTCGTCGCAGGAATTGCCGTTAAAAAAGTAATTTCCGGTTCTAGTAGTTCAGGTGGAAAAAATTATGTGGATATGTTTGGCCCAACAGTAGTTACTATTGCTTTTATAATAATTGGTTTAGCTTTGGCCGGAAAAGCTATTTTTCACTTTAAAAAAGCAGTTGATAAAAGATTTCTAAAAGAATTTTCTATAGACGGACTTAAATTTCATAAACTCGCCAAATACGCAGGTTATTTCGGGTATTATGCTAGGGCTATTGTGGTAGGAATTATTGCCTTTTTCTTTTTAAAAGCAGGCTTATATTCCGGACAAAATGAAATTAAAGGAACCAAAGAAGCATTTTCTTTCCTACAAGATTCTAGTTATGGCACAATTTTAATGGCTTTGGTTTCGGCAGGATTGGCAAGTTATGGTATTTTTGTCCTTTTATTGTCCAAATACAAAAAGTTTGACGACTAACTAATTAAGATATATGCTGAAAAAGTTTTTCAAAAACAAATGGGTGAAACGCCTACTCTATTTGTTTTTAATTTTAATAGTTGCTTTTGCAGGTTTCTACGGAAGTATTTACTTTGGGTTTTGGGGTAAAGTTCCCACCAAAAAAGAATTAAGTGAACTCAAACAAAGTCAAGCTACACAAGTTTTAGATAAAGATGGAAAACTCATCGGGAAGTATTATATTTTCGATAGACAATCGGTTTCCTATCAAGATTTCCCAAAACATTTAATCGATGCCTTGGTGGCTACCGAAGATGTTCGTTTTTATGAGCACGATGGGGTAGATAACCAAAGTTTGCTACGTGTATTTTTTAAAACCATTTTAATGTCTGATGAATCTTCCGGTGGCGGAAGTACCATCACTCTACAGCTGGCTAAAAATCTTTTCGGCAGAAAGAATTATGGTTCTTTGGGAATTGTGGTCAACAAAATTAGGGAAAGTATTGTTGCCAAACGCATGGAAGAAATCTATTCTAAAAAAGAAATCCTTAGACTTTACTTTAATACCGTTCCTTTTAGTGATAATACTTACGGAATTGAAAGCGCTTCGGTTAAGTTTTTCAATAAACATACGCGGGAACTAAGCTTGCCGGAAGCAGCAACCTTAGTTGGTTCTTTAAAAGCAAACCATAGTTACAATCCAAGATTATTCCCAGAAAGAAGTCAATTACGTCGGGATGTGGTTTTACAGCAAATGGTTAAATACAATTTTATTTCTGAAGCAAAAGCAAGTAAAGCCATGCAACAAAAGATTGCTTTAGACTATCAATATTATGCACCCAATCAAGGAGTAGCTCCTTATTTTCGAGCGCTTATTCAAAAAAAATTACAGCATTTAATCGATGAAAAAGATTTAAAAAAACCGGATGGTTCTGCTTATAATATTTATCGGGATGGTTTAAAAGTTCATACTACCTTAGATTTAATGATGCAAAAATATGCTGAAGAAGCAATGCGTTCACATATGGAGAAACTTCAGCAGCAATTTGAAAAAGCCTACGGAAAGAATGCTCCTTGGCTTACCAACAAGAAAATCATAGAAAGCAATAAGAAGAAGCTAAAACGCTACCAGCAATTAAAGAGTCAAGGTCTATCGGACCAACAAATTGAAGATAGTTTGACTCAAAAACGGGAAATGGAATTTTTTGAGTGGGATGAAAACAGCGTGGTTCAAGCTTCTACCCTAGATAGTTTACAACACTATTTAAAATTTTTAAATAGCGGGATGGTTTCTTTAGAACCTGCCACAGGAGCGGTAAGAACTTACATTGGCGGAATTGATTATCGCTATTTTAAATACGATCACGTAAGCCAAAGTAAACGACAAGTGGGTTCTACATTTAAACCTTTTGTTTATACCGCAGCCATTGAAAATGGTATGGCTCCCTGTACTTACTTTCCGGTAAAAGCAGTTACTTACACCGACGTTGATAATTGGACACCCAAGAACGCCGATGGCCTCAATGACCCTGATTTAAATTACTCGTTAGAAAAAGCCCTTAGTAATTCGGTAAATACCATTGCGGTAAAAGTATTAAATGAAGTAGGAATCGAAAAAGTGATTCAATTGGCTCATGATATGGGCATTAAAAGCGAGATTGAAGAAGTACCTTCCATAGCTTTAGGAACGGCAAATTTAGGTTTATTGGAATTAGCGAAGGCTTATACTTCTTTTGTAAATGAAAGTAAACCTTCTACTCCGTTTTTTATTACCAAAATAGAGGACAAAAATGGAAATCTAATTGCGGAATTTGAACCTGAAAATAAAGAGGAAAAACCTGTCTATAGTGATTATACGCGTCAAGTGATGTTGGAATTTATGAAAGCTACCATTAACGAAGGAACCGCTACGAGATTAAGAAACACCTATGGTTTAAGAAATGATATCGCTGGAAAAACAGGAACCACCCAAGATAATAAAGATGGTTGGTTTGTAGGGATTACGCCCCAATTGGTAACCGTAACTTGGGTAGGTAATGACGATCAGCGTATAGGGTTCAGCAGTACCGGAATCGGTCAAGGAGCTAACTCTGCCTTACCTATTTTTGGTGGTTTTATGCAAAAACTAAATACAGATGATGAGTTTAACAAAATCACTAATGCCCACTTTGAAAAACCCGACAGTAAGGTGATAAGCGATCTAGATTGTGAACGAACCAAAGAAGACGGTTTCTTTAAAAAATTATTTGGTGGTAATAAAGATGAAAAAGAATTTAAGAAAGAGAAAAAGAAAAAAGGCGGTATTTTCTCTTTCTTAAAAGGAAAAAAAGATAAAGAGTAGTAGCCTATAATAGCTAAATTCAAGTAACTATTATAAGCCAATTCTATCTTTAAAAAGTATTGGCGAGCCGAAGTTTACATTTTGGATTCGTTTCGGTACAAATTTTCGTGAAAATCTTCTATGAAGAATAGAGTTTTGAGAATGGGACCTATCTCCTATTCTCGATACATCTGTATTTCTAAAATCAGAAAATTAATATCTATTATCAGTTAAAACATCCATAACTGCCAAGTGGGATTGATTCAACAGTATCTAATCACAAAATAAAAAGGTTAATGTTCTGCATCAAACCTGCTCGTTCAACGGGCAGGCTCAGAAATGACGCTGATTACAAATTATTTATTCAAGACATTGAATAGAAAATCTCCTACATATTTATCGAAGTGAATCTTTAGCAGTTTGAGTGCTATCATTAGATTTCTCACTAATCACTACTTCTAAAATATTGGCTGGTTTCCATTCCCCTTCATTAGAAATAAAGGTTTTTCCATCGGGATCAAAAGTGATGCCTTCAGGTTGTGGGAAATCTGAAGGGTTAAAAATATAAAGACTTTTAGGCTGCCAATTACTTGATAAAATTAACAGCTTCCCTATTACTCCATCCAACATATAAATATCTCCTGTTTTAGGGTGAATATGAATCTCTGAAGTCCTAAAAATTTTTGGTGTCCCTGCACTTTCCAATCCCTCAAAAATAGGATCATCATAAAACAATTGGTAAATAGGCACATCGGTAAGTTGCTTAGAGCCTAGTTTAAATTCAAAAACAGGTTTAAATTTATCATCATCATCAGGTCCATTACTCTTAGCAGCCAGTAAGAGTCGATCTTTCTTTTTATCATAACAAAGTCCTTCAAAATCGTATTTAAAAGACATTTGGGTATCATATTTTTCAATTACAGGATTTTCTACCCGAATATCATCAATGCTAAATATTTTTCCGTCACTTCGCATGATATATGCTTTATTTCCTACCATGGCGACTCCTTCAAAATCATCATTTTCAGCAAATTTTATTCGCTTTTCAATTTGTTTGCTCACCAAATTGTAAATAAATAATTCACCTACTTCGTCTTGAATACAAGCTATCCGTTCTTTATCTATATAGTCAATCCCGGAAACTTCTTCCAGCACTCGGGGTAATTCCCATTTATTCGCAATTTTAATCTGTGCTGCATTGGTATATTCTATATAAAATTTATCGCGTGTAAACCAATAGATAATCCCTACAAACAGTAAGATTCCAACGGTAATGTAAAATGGCGGACTTTTAAAATAATCTTTCATAAGTGGCTGTACTATTTATATTTTTCAAATTTAAAGAAACTTGGTGAAGCCATTTTAATTGTTCTGAAATTAATTGTACTTCTTGCATCTTATTTCGTAAAGGCATGCTTATTTCATCTTGACCTTCTTCAAGTTCTTTTTCACGAATGGTATTTAGTTTTTCGTTTTCTTGATGTAAAAAGTTATCGGCATCTTTCAAGGTCATTTCTTCTTTAACTTCTAATTTCACTTTTTGGTTCAACTTCTGCATGGCCAGCTTTAAATTATTCAGAATATAACTTACATAAGTTTCAAAATAAATGGATGCTTCAGTAGTTTTATGGGTTCTTATAAAAGTTCCTAAACTGGCTAGAGAAGTTAAAAATGTATAATTAAGCACGGTATATCTGTATAGATAAGAGTACTGGCGTTGGTTGGATTTAGGTTCCTGTGAAGTGCGTTGAAAAGCTGCACTTAAATTACCCATAGCTAAAAAAGCTTCCTTCCTTGCCAATTTATAGGAATTAGATAACTTTTCTTTGTTATGGTAATAGGTGTCTATTTCTTTTAGGTAAGCTATATTTTTTTCAATAACGTTGGCAATGGTATTTTCTATTTCTAGGTGTTCCCAAGACGGAAATATAAACTTATTACCTAAAATTGCTAAAATCGCCCCGATAACCGTATCTACTACCCTAAATTGAATAACATGAATAGTGTTGGGTTGAATTAACGCGTACACAAAAACTACCATTAGGGTAATAAATATAGCAGCTCCTACATAGTTTTTTTGAAGCATTGAAAAAGCTAAAATTAAACTCAACACGGCACAAACAATATACACCCAAGGATTTTTAACAAGCAATACAATGCCAAGTGCTAATAAACCTCCTACAATGGTCCCTATAATTCTCTGCTTAGAGCGTTCTTTGGTAAGTCCGTAATTAGGTCGCATAATCACGACAATGGTCAATAAAATCCAATAAGAATTTTGAACATGAAAGAAATGACCAATTAAAATACCTACCATCATTAAAATAGCTAGGCGTAAACTGTGCCTAAAAATAGTTGACGACAAACTAAAATTCTCCTTTAAGATCCTAAAAGAATAATCGGTTGGGGTGATAAACTGTTCTATTTTCTTATACCCTAATTTAACGGTATTCTTTTCATTTATGGTTTCTAAAATCCTTTCTATCGATTGAATTTTTTCGTGCTGTTTTTTTTCATAATCCAGTAAATTTCGCATCAACAAAAGCATGGGACGGGACTCTGGATATGGTTCTGTTTTTTTATAGGTATCGATTAAGGCTTCAATCTCAGCTATTAAGTTCTTTGTGTTTTTGTTGAATTGAAGCTTTTTTCCATCTATAAATACTTCAGAAATATGCATAAGCCGATTACTCATTTCATTGATGAGATTTTTAAAAGCTTCTATAACTTCGGGAAATTCTTTCTGTAAATCATCTATCTTATTAAAATTAACAGGATGCGAAATACTTAGTTCCAGTATATCCACTAAGTCAATAAAAATTAAAATCTTTCGTCGGGAAGAGTTAGACCTACCCGAGCGTTTTCTATTTCCTATTAATCCTTCCCGTAAACTTTCATGCAAATCATTAATGGAGATTTGTAAATTAAACTGTTCTTTCAGTAAATCTTCCCGTTGATTTTTATCAGTAAGTTTCGCTCTAATGGCTAGAAATTTACTGGTTAGTTCAGCTGTTTCGCCCAGTAATAATTCGTCATGTTTTTCGGGCCTTAACCACCAATAAACGGTGGTAATAAAGATATACCAAAGTCCACCCAGCCCTATTAAAAGTGAATGCAATAGCATATTATCTCCTCCTAATTTTGCAAATCCCAGTACACAAGCAATTAATCCTGTAAAGGTGACCAAGGAAGCCCTAAAGCCATACACAGACAGGTAGGCGATACCAAAAATCACTACAAAATAAATAGGAAGTTCAATCCAAATACTAAAGTTTAAGAACCCTCCAAGTAATGTCACGCTCACTCCCAAAAACACGGCGGTAAGCATTCCTAAAAGGCGATGTTTTAGATTTCCCGGCACATCACTGGGAGCCACTAAAAAAGCACCCATCGCCAAACTTATTCCTAAGGGTAAAACATCAAAATAATAAGCTACCGAAATTTTAAGAACCATATCCAGCGCCAATACCATTCCTTTAGAAAAGTCGGTACCTAAGATATACCTAGAAAAATTAGTTTTAAGTTGTTGTATATTCATTAATGATCCTTGCCGGTTTTAGGCAAAGTTATTTAAACCTATTTATTTTAAAGTTCCTTTAAGAATAGTTTATAAGGTATATTCAATTGTTCTTGGCGATACAAAATTTCAAATGTACTTTTGCAAAAATTTATTTGCTTACATGGACGTTAATTCTATTACACATTATTTCTATAAAGTTTTTGTTGAGCTAGGTTGGGATAAAAGTACTGCTAAGCTTATCAATGTAATTTTCAATACCACGATTATATTGATAGCTACTTATATTTTCAATAGAATTTTGCGAAATATATTTAAGCGTATTCTCGGGGTTATTGCTAGGAAAACCATTAGTCAATTTGATGACCATTTATACCATAATAAAGTATTTCTAAACTTTTGCCACTTACTTTCTGTATTTATTTTAAAATGGGTTATCCCTTTTATATTTAGGGATTATCCGGATACAAAAGATGAAATAGATACTTTTTTAGATATTGTCACTGTCTTTTTAGTTATTTGGTTTATCAGAAGTATTCTCCTCACGCTAAAAGATTTTTTAAACACGTTGGAAAACTTTAAAGATAAACCTATAGAAAGTTACCTTCAGGTATTTTTAATTTTCTCTTGGGCCATTGGTTTTATTATTGTTTTCACCATTCTCACGGGTAAATCTATTGTTGAATTTTTAACGGCTTTAGGAGCGGTTTCTGCCATTATTTTATTAATTTTTAAAGATACCCTCTTAGGCTTTGTAGCTAGTATTCAAGTGACGGTAAACGATACGGTTAGAATTGGAGATTGGATTACCATGGAAAAATATGGTGCCGATGGTGATGTGATCGAAATTAATTTAGCTTCGGTAAAAGTGAGAAACTTCGATAATACCATTACTACTATTCCTACCTATTATTTAATTTCTGATTCTTTTAAAAACTGGCGTGGCATGAGTGTTTCGGGAGGAAGAAGGATTAAAAGAGCCTTGCTGATACAAGCTACCAGCATTCATTATGTAAATGATGAAGAATTAGAAAAATTTAAGAAATACCAATTAATTACCGATTATATAGAAAAACGTCAAGCCGATATAAACGACTATAATAAGCAACACGAAATCAATAAAGAAATTTTAATGAATGGTAGAAATATGACCAACTTCGGAATTTTCAGAAAATACGTAGATGCTTATCTCAATCAACATTCGGCCATCAATAAAGATATGATGACTATGACCCGGCAGCTAGAACCAACTTCGCAAGGAATTCCGTTAGAAATCTACGCCTTTAGTAAAGATAAGGTTTGGAAAAACTATGAACATATTATCGCCGATATTTTTGATCATTTATTAGCGGCGACACCTTATTTCAACTTAGAATTGTATGAGTTACCTACCGGATACGATTTTAGGGAGTTAAACAAAATAAACCCTACTTATAAAAATTAACTTATTAACTAATTCTTACCACTTATTTATTGGTAAGAGCCACAGATACCCTTATTTTAGCCACCAATGAAAAACAAACGCCCCGGAAATAGAAAACCTAGGTGGAAACTGCTTCACCAGTATTATTCTTATACTGGCTTTTATACTTTTGTAGGTAAAAGCCTTGTAAAAGCGGCTATTCCTATTTTACTGTTTATAGTAGCGCTTTTATGTATCCATTTTTTTGTGATTGATATTAATGATGTATTGATTTATATCACCGATAATTTTCCGCCGCTTGGTGTGTTTTCGGTTTTCTTTGCTTCAGAATCAATTTTAGGATTAATACCTCCAGAAATATTTATTGCATGGTCCGGTAAATCGGCTCACCCCAATCTATTTTTATTTTTATTAGCAACTTTATCGTATTGCGGTGGAATCATTTCTTATTTCCTAGGAAGAGGGATTGCTAGTATCCCCTCGGTATTTGTCTATTTGGAAGTGAAAATGGCGAAACACATTAAAAATATGCGTAAATGGGGAGGCTTTTTAATTGTAGTAGGAGCATTATTACCGGTTCCTTTTGCAGTATCCAGTATCGCTGCGGGAATCATTAAATTCCCTTTTGGTAGTTATTTATTATTTGGATTATTACGTTTTTTACGTTTCTTTCTATATGGTATTGCCATATTTGGAGTTCTTTAATTATTTACAGAAAATTTACCACATAAAAAAATCCTCTCAACTTGAGAGGATTTTTCATATTTAATAGTATTTATTTCTTTTAAAGCCTTGTAATCTTTGCTCCAATAGCTTTTAATCTTCCATCTATATTTTCATAACCACGATCTATCTGCTCGATGTTATGAATGGTTGAAGTCCCTTTTGCAGAAAGTGCAGCAATTAATAGAGAAATACCGGCACGAATATCAGGACTCGTCATTGTCGTGGCTTTTAATTGAGACTCGAAATTATGACCGATTACCGTAGCTCGGTGAGGATCACAAAGTATAATCTTTGCTCCCATATCTATTAACTTATCGACAAAGAACAACCTACTTTCAAACATTTTTTGATGAATAAGTACACTTCCTTTAGCTTGTGTTGCTACTACCAACATAATACTTAGCAAATCTGGAGTGAAACCAGGCCAAGGAGCATCACTAATATTCATAATAGAACCATCGATAAAGCTCTGTACTTCATAACCGTCTTTATGAGCAGGAATATAGATATCATCTCCTTTCTTTTCAATGGTAATCCCAAGCTTTCTAAAAGTAGTAGGAATTAAGCCTAAATTATCCCAGCTTACATTTTTAATGGTTAATTCACTTTTGGTCATAGCTGCCAATCCAATCCAAGATCCAATCTCCACCATATCTGGTAAAACAGTATGCGTACAACCATTTAATTTTTCAACACCGGTAATCTTCAACAAATTAGAACCAATCCCTTGTATATTAGCTCCCATAGAAACTAACATTTTACATAATTGCTGTAAATAAGGTTCACAAGCAGCATTATAGATAGTGGTTTCACCTTTAGCAAGTACAGCAGCCATCACAATATTGGCAGTTCCGGTAACCGATGCTTCTTCTAAAAGCATATAAGTTCCTTTTAAACCATTTGGTGCTTCCACGCCATAAAAACGTTCTTCCTTATTGTACCTGAATTTAGCTCCTAATTTTATAAAACCGTCAAAATGCGTGTCTAATCTTCTTCTTCCTATTTTATCACCCCCGGGACGTGGAATGTAGCCTTTACCAAAGCGTCCTAAAAGTGGTCCAACAATCATAATCGAACCTCTTAAACCGCTTCCTTCTTCCTTAAACTGTTCGCTTTCTAGGTATTCCAGGTTAAGCTCATCACTTTTAAAACTGTAACTCCCTTTACCCAGCTTTTGAATTTTCACTCCCAAATTGCTCAAGATATCAATCAGTTTATTCACATCTCTGATATCTGGAATATTATTAATCTTTACCGTTTCATCGGTTAGCAAAACCGCACAAAGAATTTGAAGAGCTTCATTTTTTGCGCCTTGTGGTTGGATTTCTCCTTGTAAAGGCTGCCCTCCTTCAATTTTAAATGTTGCCATAAATAGTGTAGGTTCTAAAAAAGGTTACTTAGTATCTTTTACGATGTTTCTTTTTAGACTTATTGTTGTTATTATTGCTGCTGTGTCGCTTTTTTGAACGTAGCAAATTAGAAGCTTCGGTAAGGTCTTCGTCTTTTTTATTAAGATTAATTTTACCGTCACTTAATTCATATAAATGATCAAAAATTGCGGTATCTTCTACCGTATCTTTGTTCCAATTAAGGTAACATTTTTTCATATGATTGGCGATGGTAAATATTAATCCCTCTTTTAAATCACCATCTTCCATTTTTATAGCTTCATCTATCATTCGCTTAATATTATTTCCGTAGAAACGATATTTGGGATGATTTTGAGGATAAGCCATCGGCTCTGGGGATTCTTGTAATTTCTCTCTAGAAGGTTTTGGGAAAGGTGATTCTACATCTAATTTAAAATCACTTATAATAAAAAGCTGATCCCATAGTTTATGCTGAAAATCGGGCACATCTCTAAGATGAGGATTTAAATTTCCCATTACGGCGATAACCGAATTAGCTACCTCATTGCGTTCTTTATCATCTTCAATAGAAACAGCATATTCTACCATTTTCTGTATATGACGCCCGTATTCAGGTATAATTAGTTTACTTCTTTCGGAGTTGTATTCTAAATTGTATATCAAAATTGAAATTATTTATCTTAGTTAATTGGAAATAATTAACCTTTGGTTGCAAAATAATAAATATTATTGAAGCTTTTTAAAATTTTTACTGATTAAATTTAGGTTAAAGCGAAATTACCCCTTCTACCTTCTCTCCTACTTCTTTATACTTTTCTATTACTTGATCGGGATCTTTCATTTTCACGTTAACCGAAATACTCGTGTAAGTTCCTTTAGAAGAGGCTTTGGTATTGATAACCGCTCCCATATTATCAAAAATATTTTCTACTTCAGCTATTTTCTGGCTAGAAGAAGGAACAATAAATTTATATAAATATTCACTGGGCCAAAGCGAAGTATCTTCTAATTTTTCACGCAATTTTTTATAAAACTCTTCTGGATTCTGTTTTTCTGACATAAATTATTTTCTTTTTCAGTTACAAAGATACGCTTATTACACTATTTTTTTAAATTGCCTTTCCATTAAAAGTTATTGAATGCAAAAACATGCAAAAATTGTTATTTTAGGTGGACCCGGAACCGGGAAAACAAGTGTTTTAAATGAACTAGCTAAAAGAGGCTATCACTGTTTGCCGGAAGTTTCGCGAGAAATTATTCAACAAGCACAAAAAGAAGGGATTGAACAATTATTTTTAACCCAACCTTTATTGTTTAGTGAAAAATTACTGGAAGGAAGAATCAGACAATTTCACGAGGCAGAAGAAATTAGCGCTCCGGTTTTTATAGATCGAGGTATTCCCGATGTCACTGCTTATATGGATTTTAAAAAAGAAAAATACCCGGATTCGTTTATAGAAGCCAATAAAAATTATAAATACGATCAAGCTTTTATCTTACCCATTTGGGATGAAATTTATGAGTCAGATACCGAGCGTTATGAAAATCTTCAGCAAGCAAAAGACATTGAGAAACATTTAATGAACACCTATGAAGATTTAGGATACCAATTAATTGAAGTCCCTAAACTAAGTATCGCACAACGAGCAGATTTTATTATTGATAACTTAAACCAATAAATCCATAACACAAGCCCAAGAAATATTACAAAAATATTGGGGTTTTCCTCAATTTAGAACTGCCCAGGCAGAAGTAATTCAAGAAATTCTTGACCATCAAGATGTAATTGCTCTCTTACCTACCGGCGGCGGAAAATCTATTTGCTTTCAAGTTCCCGCTTTGATGCAAGAAGGAATTTGCGTGGTTATTTCACCACTCATTGCCTTAATGCAAGACCAAGTAAATAACCTTCAAGAAAAAGGGATTCCTGCACTCATGTTAAAAGGAGGAATTTCTTATACCGAATTAGACCAAACTCTAGATAACTGCATCTTCGGAAAATATAAGTTCTTATACCTATCCCCCGAACGTCTCAACCAAGAATTGGTACAAGAGCGTATGAAACAAATGAACGTAAGTTTTTTAGTGGTAGACGAAGCGCATTGTATTTCTGAATGGGGACACGATTTTAGACCGGCCTATCAAAAAATTAGCGATTTTAAAAATTTAAAACCGAAAGTAAAAACCATTGCATTAACAGCTACTGCTACTCAAAAAGTGGTTAAAGATATTCAGAAGTTTTTAGAAATTCCGGAAGCTAAAATTATCAAGCAAAGTTTTAATCGGGAAAATATTTCCCTGTTAACCGAAAAGTTTGAAGACAAAAATTATAAGTTACTTCAGTTTTTTCAGCAAAATTCAGGTTCTACCATTATCTATGTAAGAAATAGAAGTGCCACCGAAGAACTGAGTAATTTTTTACAATCTCACAATATTCAAGCAGCAGCGTTCCATGGAGGACTCAATAACCAGGTGAAAGAACAATTGCTGAAAAATTGGCTTTCAGAAAAAATACAGGTAATGATTGCTACTACGGCTTTTGGGATGGGAATCGATAAAGCAAATGTGCGGAATATTATCCATTACCATTTACCGGAAAGTTTAGAGAGCTTTTACCAAGAAGCCGGTCGTGCAGGAAGAGACGGCCATGAAGCTAAAGCTTTGCTCTTGTACCAAGAAGCCGATGTGTTGCGCTTAAAAAATCAGTTTTTAAAAATTCTACCTACGGTAGAAGATGTGCGATGGATCTACAAAAAAATAAATTCCTATTTTTCCATTGCTTTTGGTGAAGGGTCAGAACAATTGTATAATTTTAATTTTATTGAATTTTGTAAGACCTATGAACTGCATCCCGGTAAAACCTATCAAGTATTACAATTACTGGATCGCGCAGGAATTTTTAATTTTAAAAAAGAATACCATCAACGTTTAGAAGTAACTTTTAAAGTGAGTCCCAAACAAGTCGATTATTTTTCAGCAGAAAACCAAAAGTACTTTCCATTGTTACAGGTGCTCACTAGAAATTATTCCGGCATTTTTGAAAACTTCGTTCACATCAACAAAAAAGATTTACAGTATAAAAGTGCTTTAAGTTCAAAAGAAACTCAGGTATATCTTCAGCAATTAAAAGATCAAGAAATTATAGACTTGCGCACCGTTAATCAAGATACTTCTTTATTTATGTTGAAACCCAGGGAAGATTTTGCGACCATAAATCCGTTAATCCCTTATATTCAGCAACAATACAAAAACAAAGCAGCCAAAGTAAATAGCGTCATCAATTATATTGAAAATAATGAGGTTTGTAAAATGGTGCAACTCCTCTCCTATTTTGGTGAAACGGAAATAAAGCCCTGCGGAAAATGTAGCGTTTGCCTAACTAGAAAAACTTCAGAAAAAATCAATAAAAAAGAAATTGCAACGCACATCTTAAGTTTAATCAAAAACAATGCGCTTACTTCCAGAGAATTGTTATCGAAAACGAATTACAGAGAAAGCCTTGTTCTTGAAATTTTACAGTTATTGGAACAAAAAAATATCATCTATTTAAGCCCTAAAAAAACATATTTTATAAAATGAGAGACCTACGCATACTATTTATGGGAACGCCAGATTTTGCCGTGACCATTCTAGAGAAAATGATCAGCGAAAACTATCAAGTAGTGGGTGTAGTCACTGCTCCCGATAAACCAGCCGGAAGAGGGCAAAAATTGCGTGAATCGGCGGTTAAAACAGCTGCACTTGCTCATGAATTAGAAGTGTTGCAACCTACTAATTTAAAATCTGATGAGTTTCAATCAGATTTAGAAAGGCTCAACCCTAATTTAATTATAGTAGTTGCCTTTAGAATGTTGCCCAAGAAAGTTTGGGATTTCCCGGAATTAGGTACATTTAATTTACACGCTTCCCTTTTACCGCAATATCGCGGAGCGGCCCCAATTAATTGGGCTATAATCAACGGTGAAGAAAAAACGGGGGTGACTACTTTTTTTATCGATGATAAAATTGATACCGGCGAAATTATTTTAAGTCGGGAATTACCTATCCAGGAAAATGAAAATGCAGGGGCGTTACACGACAAGCTCATGCATTTGGGAGCAGATACCGTGGTGGAAACACTAGCCTTAATTAAAGCTGAAACTATTTCTACCCAAAAACAAACTACCGAAGGAGATCTAAAGACAGCTTATAAATTAAACAATGAAAACACCAAAATAGACTGGAGCAAACCCACCAAAGAAATCTACAACCTCATAAGAGGTTTGAGTCCGTATCCTGTTGCTTGGACCTATATGGATAATGGTGATAAAGAATTAAGGTGCAAAGTATATGCTGCGCAATATACCATCGAAGAACATTTGGAAAGTATTGGTTATATAAAAGAGGAAAACAAATCTTTAAAAGTTGCCACGAATGATGGTTTTATTTTAATTGAAGAAATTCAGCTTCCCGGAAAACGGAAAATGAAAACCAACGAACTTTTGAATGGTTTTCAATTAAAAGCGAATGCAAAAATGTTATAAACCCTTATCAATACTGATAATAAGCAAAAATTAAATAAAACAAACAACTTTTATCAACAATTCACCAAAGTTATCAACAAATATATGCATTTCCCTTGCTATTGCTTGCATAGATAAGAATTCCGTATAAATTTGTAGATGAATACAATAAATGTTTAACCAACAATTAGTTTAAATTGAAAATTATGAACAAAACGAATTTAATTGATGCAATGGCAGAAGACGCAGGAATCTCTAAAGCTGCCGCTAAAAAAGCATTAGAATCTTTTTTAGGAAATGTAGAAGGATCTCTTAAAAAAGGTGACAGAGTTTCTCTAGTAGGATTCGGATCTTGGGCTGTATCTAAAAGAGCTGCTCGTGAAGGTAGAAACCCACAAACTGGAAAAACTATCAAAATCGCTGCTAAAAATGTAGTAAAGTTTAAAGCTGGATCTGACTTACAAAAAGCAGTTAATTAAACTTCTATGAATTAACTGTTTAATTCATAAAGACATTAAAAGCCTTTCCTATCTGAAAGGCTTTTTTTTTACTTTTTTTTTTAAAATATTGCATTTATTAAAATTTTAAGTTAGTTTTAAAATAAAACAGGTTAAAATTTGATATCACTACAACCAAATAAGGGCAGATTATTAGTAGCAGAGCCTTCCATTATTGGAGATCTTTCTTTTAATAGATCGGTGGTTTTATTGGCCGATCATAATCAAGAAGGTTCCATTGGTTTTATACTTAATAAAAAACTGGATTTTACACTTTCAGACTTAATTCCGGAGGTGAAAAAAGATTTTCAAATTTATAATGGTGGCCCAGTAGAACAGGACAACCTTTATTTTATCCATAAAGTTCCTAATCTAATTCCAGATAGTATTGAAATTAAAAATGGAATTTTTTGGGGTGGAAATTTCGAAGCGGTTAAAAGCTTAATTGACAACAACTTAATACTCGAAGACGATATTAAGTTCTTTTTAGGCTATTCCGGTTGGGATCCCGATCAATTAAATTCTGAATTACAGTCTAACGCTTGGATCGTGATTGAAGATCAAGATCATAAAACCATACTTCAACCTAACAATGCCGATTTCTGGAAAAACAAAATGAAAGAATTAGGAGGTGAATACCTCATCTGGTCCAATGCGCCGGAAAACCCCAGTTACAATTAAGCTAACCTAGCACTAGCATTTAGTTTGGCCAGTAATTGTTTGGCTACTTTATTTTCAAATGTCTTCTTTCTATACTTGGTAATGGGTTGAATTCCGGTAATTACATTAGTGAGGAACAACTCATCTGCTTTTTGAAGTTCAAAAGGGGAAACTGCTGCTTCTTCCAGCGTGAAATCGTCTAATTTACCAATAACTTCAATTAATTTTTTTCGGGTAATTCCGTTTAAGCAGCCTTCTTCCAAGGGAGCGGTTTTTATGGTATTGCCTTTTACCACAAACAGGTTCCCATTAATGCCTTCCACTACACTTTTCTTTTCGTTTACCAATAAACAATTTTGGTAATCGTTTTCTTCGGCATAAATACTGGCAAGCACATTTATTATTTTATTGGTAGATTTTAGCGTAGAAAGTAATCCGCTAGTGAGGTAATGGTCTTTAAATAATTCTACTTCATAATCCTCCTCATTAATGGTATAAAAAGGATTTTCCAATTCAAAAGTTCTTATAAAATAGCTTACTTCCCGAGTGGTGGGCCTATACAAACCACCTTCTTTTCTAAAAACGTTTATTTTTACTTTAGTGGGCGTGTTAGAAAGTCCGTTTTTTTCAATGAGCTGAAGGATTTGCTCTTCCAGAAATTCCGGGGAAAACTCCATCGGGATATTCATTCGTAAAATACGCATGGAAGACATTAACCTAAAATAATGATCTTCCCAAAACATTACTTTACCGTTAATTACCCGAATGGTTTCAAAAATTCCATCGGCATAATTAAAGCTCCGGTTGTTTAAGCTAATGTTTGCTTCTTGTTCTTCTATAATATTACCTTCAAAATTGACCATAAAAAACCCCGATTTTTCAATAAAAACGGGGCAAATATACAAAATTGAAAATGTCTTTTAGGCAGAACCTAACACATGTTTTAAGTCAGAAATCATATTTTCCCAAAGCATTTTTCCTTCATTCACTTCTTCTTCATCTTCGGCAAAATCGGTAATCATTAAAGAAACATCTTTGGTAATTTCATCTACCTGAATACGCAATTCGAAAAAATAGGAATTTCCCTCTTCCTCATCTTCCAACCAACGCATTTTAATACGTTCGTCACTTTTTTTACTTAGCAGTTTAGCTTGCTCTTCGCTACCTTCCCAAATAAAGGTGAAAATCTCACCTCTAGAATTCACATTGTCTGCATACCACTCACTTAGACCTGAAGGAGTCGATAGATATTGATATAATAGTGATGGAGACGCTTGGATAGGGAACTCCATTTCATATTTGATTTTATTGCTCATACGTCAAAAATTAGTTGAAAGGCAATATATATATTCTTGAGTAAGATTAAAAGAAAAATTAATGATTTTATTTTTTAAAAAGTTATTTGCTACAGAACAAAATAATTTTATATTTGCACCCGCAAACGGCGAGGTAGCTCAGTTGGTTAGAGCGTCGGATTCATAACCCGGAGGTCCCGAGTTCAAATCTCGGTCTCGCTACAGTAATAACAAGGCTTTCGAGAAATCGAAAGCCTTTTGTTTTTTAATGGGTACAGAATAGGTACAGAATTTTACTTATTTCAAATAAATTAAAATGAGTGACTTAGAATGATCTCATTTGATAGCAATTGGAACCAAATTCTAAGTTTTTTTTCCGAAAATTTAATTGAGAAAATAACTCTTACTTCATTTTCTAAGTTTAATATTTAACTTCGTTTTTAATTATTTCACCAATAAGTGGTGGCAGATTTTTTGAATTTCTGGCAAATTCTAAAGTCTAACTTTACTTGGATGGGACTATATTTATAATCGCATAAATAGAAAAAGAAGACCTATTCGTTATTTAATTTTTCAACCAGTTATAATCAGATGAAGACATCACCAGTTTTCACAAAAAGATCATAAACGTAAATTGGAGATAATGGCTTGTTGTTATCAACTCTTTGAGTGAGCATAAGGATGTAACAAGCGATATACTTTTTTCTTCTTTATTTTATTACTAATCCAAAAAAAATTAATAATTCTATAGGACGCACAATCAACTTTAACTAAAATCTGACATTGTAAAAAGCAAATCGGTGCCTATGATTTACCATCGTTCAGTATTGGTGTTGTTACCTTTCATCTAATTCTTAATCAAGAGCTGTGCCCTGCAACCAAACTTTAAACTCCGTCACTTTTAACCGGCTCACCACAGGGCGTTCCGGACCTTCAATAATAATCTGAAGTGCTATTTTACGGTTGAAGTAAGGCTCGATAGCTATCACAGCGCTTTTAGCCACAATCATTTGCCTATTGATACGATAAAAATCGGCAGAATTCACCGCTTGCTCAACATATTCCAAAGTTTTGTAGATTGGCATTTTTTCATTTTTGAAAGTGTATAGGTATGTGGTTTCATATTCCAGTGAAAACATCGCAATATCTTCAATCGCCACCACCATAGATTTTTCTTTCTTTTGACCTAGAAAGATTTTTTGGTAATTAGCTGTTTTTTCATCCTGAGAAGTGAAATGGATCATCCATTTTTTCCGTAACCGTTCCGTAGATTTTCGATATTTTTCTAACGATTGATGTACACGTGCATCTTCAAAAGGTTTGAGGATGTAGTCTATACCATTGTTTTGAATGGCATCTATCCCATATTGGTCAAAAGAGGTACAAAAAATGACGGGCACTTCAATATCGATTTGTTTAAAAATTTCAAAACTGTGGCCATCGCTGAGTTGTATGTCCATAAAAATCAAATCGATCTTAGGTTGGTACTTCACCAGATAGTCAACAGTTCCAATCACTGAACTTTCAATTGCTACAACCAAGGTGTCAGGGTTTTGCTCAATGATTTCTTTCAGCAAGGCTGCGGTGTGTTGCTCATCTTCTACGATTAATATATTCATCTTCCAGTAATTGTAATGTCACTTTAAATTGAGTCTCCGTTTTATCTATGGTCATACCTTCCTTTACGCGGAGCAGCTCATAGACCTTTTCTATATTTTGCAACCCATAACCTGATTTTTCTATGACCGATATCTTGGGTTGCAACGTATTGGTGCAAACCAGTTTTCCTTTTTTGCTTACGAATAGATTGATATCCAAAGGCTCGCTGGAGGAAATGCGATTATGTTTAAGGCAGTTTTCTATCAAGATTTGTAAGCTCATTGTAGGCAGGTGATAATTAAACCAATTATCATCAATGTTTTTGTTGAAATACATATTGCCCGGCATACGTTGGTTCATCAAAAAAAGATAGGCATCCATAGTTACCAATTCTTCTTGCAACGTTGTGGTGACACTTGTTCGCGAGCGCAGTGTCAAACGGTAAAACTGGGATAGGTTCATCACAAAATTTTCGGCATTCGGGTCTTTCTTGCGCACCAAAACCCTTAAGGTGTTCAGCGTATTGTATAAAAAATGTGGATCTACACGCGTACGCAATGCCATAAGCCGAGACTTGTAAGATTCTGTAATGGCCTGCTCTTTTTCCAGCGCAAGTTTCCCCACTTTTTGGGTACTGGATAAGGCATACTGAATTAAAAACAAGAGCAGCGAAGCAGCCAGGATTTTAAATACCAAATCATTCCTAAACCATACTTCTCCGAAAGTATTAGGGAGAAAAGGATGTACCAGCGAGGCTACAATAATCGCAAAAACAGCCATCGAAATGATAGTCAACATTATTTTATAAGGAAATCGAACTTTTAAAATCCAAAACAGAAAATACCAATCGGCCCAAAGTATGACTGTCGAAATAAACCAGCGATCCAATCCCTCTTCACCAGAAAAAGTCCAATCTTGCTGGTGGGACAATACATTGATGGGTGGCAACAAAACTGCAACGCCAATGGGTAGAATATGTTCTAGTTTTAACTTCTTCAAAAGGATAATATAATACCTGAATTTATTAAAATAACAAAGAATACCCAAAATTAATGGTCGTTCCCCCCAGTTTTATGCGATCAGTAGGTTCATCGCGTTTGCTCAGATCGAAAGTAATAATTTTCCAGTTATTGCTGCTTGCATCTGCATACCGATTGATGGTTTGCTGCATAATGCCAAGACCAAAATGAATTTGATGTTTTTTAGCAAATACGTATTTGATTTTGCTAAGGCCTTCCCAGGTTGTCGTCTGTATGAAGGCGTTGTCATCATCCTTTTCAGAAAGGCGGTAACTTTCTACATTGCCGTTGATTTGCAGCACCCAGATCCATCTTTCGGATATCACATAACTTAATTGTGGCCTCATCGGAAGTGCACCACTAAAGGTCCAGCGATCACTGATTTTATAATTGACAGAAATGAAGGGAATAATTTGATGTCCAAAAAATTGTCGGGCATAGCCCAGACCTAATCCGGTTTTAAGTTTTTCGGTCTTTTGGGTAATATACGTTGCGCCAAATAAGTACCGAAAATTATTTCCACTAATGTCTTTCAAATCAGAATACAGACCAGCCTGGGCAAAAATGTGTAATTGTTTGCCTGGTGCAAATGTTCTTCGCCAATACAAATTTGCAGAAATACCGTAAAGATAAGCGTTCATCATATCGTCTACATTTGTGATGTTTTGGCTGTTGTATGCGATTCGGGTCCCTATCAACCTTTTTTCATTGTGTAGCAATGGAATTTGGATAAAAGCATTCATCTGTTGGGTATTGGCATTTACTGAATCGTTTTTCAGTCGGTTAGTAGTGTAATCAATTGTCGTAAAGGGTATTTTATTAACCGTTTGTGCTTTCAGAACACCTGGGATAACCATAAGGAATAGCCCAAAGATTACTATCTTTTTCATTCGTTGATAATTTTCCCGTCTTTTAATTCGATAATACGATCGCTCTTTTGTGCAAATTCATCATCGTGCGTTACGGCAATAATGGTCTGTCCCTTATTATGTGCCAATTCTTTGAAGATGTCAAACACAATGGCGGTATTACGACTGTCAAGGTTGCCTGTAGGCTCATCGCCCATAATCACGGCAGGATCATTGATCAAAGCGCGGGCTATCGCTACCCGTTGTGCCTGACCGCCTGATATGGCCGCGGCCTTCTTCAATTCGGTTCCTTTCATATCGAGCATTCCCAAAAGTTCAACGGCCCGATGTTCAATTTCTTCCTTGCTTTTTAGTTTCAATTTCAATGCAGGAAGCATAATGTTTTCTACTAACGAAAATTCTGGCAATAAGTAGTGGAACTGGAATACAAAGCCGATATGGGCGTTCCGAAAAGCAGCAAGTTCATTTTGAGATTTTCCGGTCACGGTAGTTCCATTGATGCTAATGGCACCTTCATAATCGGTATCCATTGTCGATAACAAATATAACAGCGTCGATTTTCCAGATCCTGATTTTCCGATAATCGATACAAACTCTCCTTGATTAATGTCAAAATTCACTTCTTTCAGCACTTGGAATTTTTGCGCCACATAAAAATATTTATTGATTTTATTTACTGATAATGCTTTCATTTTAATTTATTTAATATCCATAATAATAGTATTCGTAATAGTCGTAACAGTAATTATAGGCATAAGAAAACAGTATTAACATTGCAATTAATATTACTACTAACAGCTCATTAATAATGATCTTTTTAAATTTTCTCATATAAATGACAATTAACCTCTGATAATAGTCACAGGATCGACCTTAGAGGCCTTGGATGCCGGAAAGTAGCCCGCCAAAAAAGTAATAACTATACCAAATACAAATCCTAGCACGTAATCACTTGTGTTGAAATTAATGGGCAGCGTAGTGCTGGTTGCTATACGAAAAGGGATGTAACCGGTGCACACAGAGATTATGTAACCCAATACCAAGCCCAATATTCCGCCAACCAAACCGATCACAATAGATTGAGTAAGAAAAATAATAACAATATCCCTTCCGCTGTACCCCATTGCTTTTAAAATGGCAATCTCTTTGATTTTTTCGTTTACCGTCATATTCATAATGTTGTAAATACCAAATCCTGCCACAATAAGTATGGTAACGGAGATGACGAAAGACATAATGTAACGAAGTTTGTTCGCGGAATCGAGCTGGCTGTTTCCCAGTTGCCAGGGCTCAATTTTGTACGAAGTAATGCCCGCCATACTAGCCGCTACTTTTTGGGCTTTGTTGTAATCGGAAACGGCTATTTGGATATCTGTGACATAGGATTTATTTTTAGAGTTGAGCTGTCTCGCCGCCAGCAAAGAAACAATAGCTTTGCTGCGGTCCACACCTGTAGCTCCGGTTTCCAATAATCCAATTATGGTGAAATTTTTGCTTCCCCCGCTGGCGGAGGTTAGACTAATATTATCACCTACCTTTACACCCAATATTTGAGCCAGGCCTTTGCCCAGAATAATCCCATTCGGATGTTTTTGCAAATCGAAAAAATCTCCTTCTACTACATAATCTGCCGTATGAAAAACTTTATTTTCTTTCTGTACATCCACACCTGAAAGTGCTGCGCTAATCTGTGTGACGCCATTTTGAATGAACACATTAGTATTTATCTGGGGTGAAATACCTGTTATGGCTTTTTGCTTTTTTAAGGCCTTTAGAATAGGACCAGCGTCTTTTATTCCTTCCGTATAGCGAATATTTCGGGCATTGTTAACAACAGATAACGCATTGCCTGCTACCGTATCTGGAATCAACTTTGCTGGTTCTCTGGCCGACAAATCGTTGTAAATACGGATATGCGCCAGGGAGGTAAATGTGATGACTGTCTGTGCTTCATTGACTCCAGATATAAAACTATTCATAAAGATGAACATTGATATCCCAAAGGTGACACTGAGCGTTGCCACCGCTAATTGCCGAAATCTTGACGTGAGATGTACCCAGGCTATTCTATAGTTGGTTTTCATCTATTGATTATTATTTTTAATGATCACATCCTGCTCCGAAATACCTCCCAGAACTTGAACCCATTGGCTATCCTTTGTACCGACTTTGATTGTTTTAGTAGTCCCGTCTTCTAGTCTAACAGTATTGTTTGGCAATAGATAAGCAGTGGGAATCATCAAGGCTTCTTTTGCATCTGAAAGTTCTACGTTGGCTTGTAATTGTGTGCCCGAAAATAGTTTTTCAGGCATTTCTAAAAAGGCGGCTTCCACCGTGTAGGATTGCTGGTCTGTATTGAAACCGGGATAAATTTTGGTTACTCTGGCTTTAAATGTTCGGTCGGTATAGGTATTTAGGTGAATGTAAATCGTTTGTCCTTTGTCTACTTTTACAATATCTTCTTCAGCAACGAACAATTTGATATGAATGGTTCCGTTTCCAATCTCCGCAAGTGGCTCTCCCACCTTCAGGACTTCTCCGTTTTTGTGAAATAATTCGATGACCAATCCGGGTTTATCGCTCCAGATTTTATAATTTTTTACCACAGATTGCTGCGCTTGCCAGGCTTCTTTACTGGTGGTGAATTGCAGCACTAAATCTTTTCTAAGATTCTCATAGTCCTTCTGCTCTGCCACAAGTCGATGCTGTGCATTTTTATAGCGCATCTGCATTTCATCGAAATCAATTTTCGCCACGGAGTTTGTCTTCATCAAAGCAGCGTAACGTTCGTAATTGGTTTTCGCCTGTGCCAAATCTAATTTTGCCTGATCTACCTGCTGTTGGGCTTTGATAAGCTGCGGGGAGGAAGCGGAACTGTTCTGCAAAGCATTTTGATAAACGGAATAGGATTGTGACAAGGCTTCATCCTGCCCCACGTTTTGGATATATGCCAACAACTGCTTTGCCTGAACGCTATCTCCTTCTTTTATGGTGATCCCCTTTACAATCCCTGCTGCATTGGCGGCTACCGTATATTGGTTTTCGTATTCCAGGTAACCGTTGGCAAAAACGGCTTCCACCATTTTACGGCGAACAGGCGATGTTGTTTCCTGATGGCTACAACTGCCCAGAGCGGCGATGAGAATTAATAGTACCACAAAATGAATTAAACTTTGGTGGTAGCGATATAAAATGGTTTTCATTGATTAAAAATTTAAATTTCGGATGTAAATCTTGTAGGAAGTTAATTTGTAGTCTGCAAGGCTTTGCAGGTACTCATTTTGTGCTTGCAGTAACTGGTCATATTCGTTCAGCCTGGTATCCAGGCTAATAATGCCGGCCTCATATTGATGGGCATAGTGCACATCAGTTTGGATATTCAATTGGAGGATTTGCTGATTTTTTCGCAAAATGGAAGCATTCTGCCGGATCTGCCGAATCAAAATTTCATCCTGTATTTTTTCACTTTTTCTAAGGTCTTCTAAAGTATTTTGGGCTATTTGCCATTCTATCTTAGATTGCTTTACTTTTTCGCGGGAAGCAAAACCTGAAAAAACGGGCACGCTTAGTCTCATCGAAACATATTGTTGGGGCAGATGATTGAGATTATTGAAATTCAAAAAATCATCGCCTGTCCAACTATAATTATATTGATATGCGAAACTTAACTTAGGAAGGAATACCGCTTTCAGCTCCTCAATTCTTTTTTCTGCTATTTTCGTCTGATCTTCCTGATAAACTACACTGGGGTGCACCCCCCAAGTAGCAGATTCCCCAAGTTCCTTTTGTGCAATCGTGTTAGTACTGTCCGAAACCGTAATGGCCTCTTCCATCCCTAAATCCTGTTGCAATTGTCGAAGCAGGATTTCTTTGCTTTGAAGCGTTTTTTCCAAATCGCGTACGTTTTTGAGGTGCCTAGCCTCCATACGGTCTTTGTCAGCCTCACTGATCAATCCTTGCTCATATTTATTTTTGGCATTTGCTTCGATAATTTCCGTATTCTCAACATTTTTGAGGTTGATCTTTTCCGCTTCCTGAAGCAGGATAATGGAGTAATAGAGGGAAGCCAAATCATTATAGGTATTGAATTTGACAAGATTTTCTTGCGATTTCTGTGCTTTCACTTGCTCTTTTTGCACATTTGTAGCAAATTTCCGCTGAAAATCAAGTACATCCCATTGCGCCTGAATTCCCGCTGTGTACACGTATTGTCTACCGAACCGCATTTCGGTAAAAGCCTCTTCAGAAGCATCTGGATCGATCAACCGTTCCGGAACGAGTGTTTTTTGAATAGTGAGGTTATCATTGATATTGGAATAAGCATTTATTGTAGGATATAAATAGGCTTTCGATTCTGTCAGTCTTGATTGTGCTACTTCATTCTGCAAAGACGCATTCCTCAGGTTCACTTGGTGATTATCAGCTAAGGCAATCAATTCTTCCAAACTGCTAATAGAAACTTGAGATGAAGCACTGAATCCGACAAATAATGAACAGATTAACAAAATTTTTCTCATTTCTAGACTTTTGTTTTCAAACATCTTAAGGCAACTTTTTCCATATAGCAGATTTAGAGAAAAAACCAACCTTACCTACAATTTCTAAGGTCTTCAAATCTTTCAGTTCTGCAGAACATTTGCCGGTTTTGTTCCTTGAAAAAAGATGGATGGTGCCGCCGTCATATTTTTTGTTTCCGACTGCTTTCAGGTTTGTAATTTGTTTTTTGCCAATAACATCCTTATTTTCTGCTTTGTGAATAATGGCATCATAGGAACCAGCACTATTTTGAACCACCTCGAAAGTGCGATCGCTACTTCCATCTTTCCACAAGCCTATCATTGGATCTTGTACTTCCTGTGCAGAAGCGCTCAATCCTATCGCGAAAAGCATTGTCATAAGCAGGTTTTTCAGTTTCATCATTTTATAATTTTTAAATACCGTACAAAAGTGGGCAGATTAGATGCGTTGTACATTTAATCAATTGCTGAACTGAACATAATCGGTCTTGTATTGAACACTAGCCCAAAAATTTAATCCGTAAATTGCTCTTTGAAATGGAAAAAGATTGAAATGCTTAGTTTTAAAAGGAATAAGGAATTGATTATAGTTCTATGTTTGCTATTATTCACTCAATGCGGCACTGTAAAAAACATCGAACTATCCCCACCAAAAGCAACTATAGATGTTGCAGCTGTAGAGGAGGTTGTTTACAAAACCACTCTTGCGAAAGAGTCTCTAAAAATGGATATTTTTGCACCTAAAGAAACAGATCCTCTGCCAAGACCTGCCGTCCTTTTTATACACGGAGGGGGTTGGACGGCTGGAAGTAAAGAGGTCATCAAAACATTTTACCGCCAATACGTGCTTAAAGCATTATTGGAAAAAGGCTATGTGGTAGCCAGTGTGGACTACCGTGTCATTTCCGATTCTATACATTTTCCAGACCCGATTATTGACTGTAAGGATGCTGTTCGCTGGCTGCATAAGTATGGTGCAAAATATAATATAGATGAAAATGATATAGGCCTCTGGGGGGCATCGGCGGGTGGACATCTTGCCTTGATGACTGCCTATACGGATGATGAGGAATTTATTGGAGAACCTAATTTGGAGGGTGTACGTTCAGATGTAAAATACGTGATTGATAATTTCGGGCCAACAGATCTTTATAGGCTGTTTCGACCGGAGATAAATCCGATATTATCAAAGTCTTTGAAATGGTTTGCCAATGAAAAATACCAAAGCAGGAAAAAAAAGATAGAGCAGATAACCGGAGTAAGTTTAGGAGATAAGGATAAAACCACAGCTATACTGAAATATTATTCGCCAGAACAATTGGTAAATAAATATACAGTACCTACACTAGTGATGCACGGAAATAATGATAAGCGGGTACCTATAAAACAATCTATAATTTTATCCGATGCTCTAAAGAAAAATCAAGTATCTCATAGGTTATATACCTATAAAAAGGCGATACACGGTTTTAAAAATATGAATATGGAAGAGATTGAAAAAGTAACGGCTGATATGTTAATTTTTATAGAGGAACAGACGGAAAAAAGTAAGCGATAGATCTGCTCCACTTTCTTTATGCTTGTCTGAGTCTATAGCAGGTCTTATAAAGTTTTGCAGCAATAACTTCTGATTAATGACACTATTAGTATGATGAGGTTAAAAATATATCGTTTTCCAAGTAAGCCCAATCATACCTCTATTTTTTCCTGTTAACGATGTTTTCAATAAAAAAGGTAACTTTTAAGTAGCTACCTTTCTTAGTATCTTAAAATTTGAAAATAATCTTGTTTTTTATTTTCCGATTTTCAACCAGAGCCAAAGCTTCTTTAGCTTGATGAAGTTCAAAGATATCTGGGGATTTAAGTTGAATTTCATCCTTATCAAGCCATATGAATAGTTGATCAAATGCAGTTTTATCCATAGTTGTAAAGGTCATTTTCCCGTGTATAGAATACTTTGACAACATTTCGGTATCTGGAAATTGGGTAGTAGAAATAATAGATCCTCCTTTTTTTACCAGTGCGTATGCTTTCTTCAAGAATTCACCTCCTACAAGATCCAGCACGACATCAAATTTTTTTTTCAATGAGGCAATGTCCGTAGATTTATAGTCGATCACTTCATCGATTCTAAAGGTTTCTAATGTTATTATATCTTCACCTGTCGCTGTTCCTGTGACATTCAAGCCGTATTTTTTGGCAATTTGTACAGCCATCTTACCTACAGCTCCGCCAGCTCCTAATATAAGAATATTTTGTTGAGGTCGTATATTGATATCCTTTACCAAAGCCGTCCACGCCGTACTCCAGGCTACGGGAAGTGTAGCGGCATTTTCAAACTCAAGGTCTGCAGGTTTGCGGATAATTTCATCAGCATTCACCGCAACATATTCTGCATACGTGCCGCCTTGCAAAAAATTGGGCATCAAAATCACTTCATCTCCAATTTTATAATTTTTGATTTCAGTCCCTAAAGATGTAATAACTCCGGCGCCTTCCCAACCTAGAGTAAATGGAAAGTTTTTGGGAAGCTGGGCTTGCATAAACCCAGAACGTATTTTGTAATCTACTGGGTTCACTGCCGAAGCTTTTAGTTTTACCAAAACCTGATTGGGTTCAATGAATGGTATTTCAATTTCTGCTTCGTGTAACACAGAATTGTCTCCATATTGATTGATCTGTATTGCTTTCATTCTATAAATATTATTTAATTATTATAGCAAATTTAAAACTAAGAGTCTTAAATTTGGACTATGTAATATAGTTAGCTATACGTAAATATTTTAGACTAATGGAAAGAAAGCTTAAAGACTATAATCCCGAGTATTGTCCTGTGATTTATAGTCTAAATAAAATTGGTGATCGTTGGAAGTTGTTAGTGATTCACTACATCCGCAAGGGAAATTTACGCTTTGGCGCTTTGCAGAATGTAATACCTAATGTAAGTAGGCAGACTTTGACCAACAAATTACGAGAATTGGAGGCAGATGGCATTATAAACCGTACGGTTTATGCTGAAGTTCCCCCAAGAGTAGAATACAATCTTACTGAATTAGGCGTGAGTTTGCTACCGATCATCAATGAAATGAGTAAATGGGGATTGAAATATATGCGCCCATAGAGGTAAACTTTTAGTCACTTCACTTAAAAGGAACCAACAGGATAACTTAGAAGGACACAGGAGATGCTCTGTTTCTATTTAGTTCTTCTTTTCTACCTGGAATTGCTACTTTACTGGGAAAGAAAATTTAAGACTGTTTGTTGCAAAGCAAATATCTTAGAAAGATGAAAAAATGATATTAAAGTCCCGAATTAAAAGAGCAGGCAGTTGGGTTAAGCTATCAGCGAGAGAAGATAAAAGAATTAGCAGACGAACTGGGCATAGAAGTGCAATGGATCTGCAAATGACGCAAGGCAACCAATACCCGATGATACTTTTAGAGCTTAAAAGTTACGCAAAGCCCTTAAAGAAAAGAAACTTGAACTCGAAATATTAAAAAAGGCCGGGCACATCTTCTCCAAGAGCGATGGCAAATCTATGGATTGATAGCCAGTTACAAACATTTATACCCTATCGAGAGGATGGTTTTTAAAGTAAGTAGCAACAATTTTTATAGGTGTCACCCGACTGGCCCTTCAAATCAAGTAATGGAACATAGCCTGTTTAAAGATTTAATACAAAAGAAATTTGAGCTGAATAAACAGCGTTATGGCTCTACACGAATAGCGGAACAATTAAAGCGCAAAGGATACTGTATATCCAGATGCAGAGTAGCTAAAATTATGAAAGTGAACCATTGGGTAAGCAAACATAAAAGGAAGTTTAAGGCTACCACAGATTCCCATCACAACTATCCTGTTTGTAGAAATCTATTGAACAGAAACTTTACCCCAGGCAGATTAAATGCAGCTTGGATTAGCGATATTACCTGAAATACATTTTCTTCCACCCATTTAGTAAGATTTTATAAAACGGCTTTTTCCATTTCTTTTTTTCCTCTTGGAAAAAGATGGTACAATCTGGCTTTTTTTAGTCCAGTAGCATTTGCCAGATCCTGCAAAATCAAGGCCTTATATCCTTTAGACTGAAAAACCTCGGTTAATCCTGAAAATACATCTTTGTTCAGTGTTTTTTGTAGTCTCATACTATAAAGTTATAAAGAACAGTTATTTACCACAATTTCGGAAACTTTAAGTTTAAATTGCGTTCACCGATATATTCCTAATTTCAAAATACATTACACCTAACAAAAGGAAGCTTGAATAAACTTTAAAGATATTCTTAGTACAGTTTCTAAATACTGATACAATTATAGTGAATACTATTTGTTGCATTTAGTTTCCCTTCCTGAAGGTTACTGATTCTTCATTTCAGGTTTTTGATTCCCAACCACGCCGTACAGTTATTCTTTTTTTGGTCGCAAAACACCAACATTTTGGAGTTGAACCGGACTGCATAAGCCGCTCCCCTACTCGCTTTTATAAGTCCTTATCAATCCAAAATATTGAAATCGTGTAAGCATCAAAAAAAGATAACAGCTATACGGCTCTATGGGAAGTAAATCAAAACAACTCAATATGAAATCAACAGCGACATATCGATCCGGAAGGGAAACTAAAAAAATCAAAAAAAGAAAAACGCTACCGGATATAATAAGTAAATCAATTTTTTTAATCAATGTGTAACCGTCTGCTTAGAAGGCAGACCTCTAAAACTTTTAATTATGAGTAATCTAAGAAACAAAGTGCAGTTAATCGGAAATGTAGGGCAAGAACCTAGCACAACCAAGCTTGACAATGGCAAAAAAGTAGCCCGCTTATCATTGGCGACCAATGAAAACTACAAAAACAGTAAAGGCGAAAAGGTACAGGCTACCGACTGGCATACGGTCGTGGCTTGGGGCAAGACCGCTGAAATCATTGAAAATTATGTAAGCAAGGGCAAAGAGATTGCCGTGGAAGGAAAATTAACTTCCCGTTCCTATGAGGATAAGGAAGGGGTAAAACGATATGTTACCGAAGTGCTAGCTTCTGAAATCCTATTATTGGGTGGTAACGCCTAATTCTTAAAAACAAAGAGGGCGTCACCGTCGAAAATTGCGCCCTCTTTTAATTATTAACCCATTAAATAAGCTAATAATGAAAGACAAAGTTAATGAAATACAGATAAGCTACCGTGAAAAAATCGGAACATTAAAATCTGACCCGATCAAAGGTTCTAAGCACGCAGCGAAATTACTTTATAATAACTGGGATAAGGGAACCATAGGTTTACAGGAAAGCTTTAAAATCCTTTTATTGAATAATTCCAATAAAGTGAAAGGGGTTTATCCTTTATCCATTGGAGGTATTACAGGTACTTTGGTAGATATTCGCATCCTTTTTGCAATTGTATTAAAGACCTTATCCGTGGGAATCCTGCTTGCTCATAACCATCCAAGCTATAAACTTGTACCCAGTGAAGCAGACAAGCGATTGACCCGTAAAATTAAAGATGCGGCACAGCTTTTTGATGTGAAAGTCTTGGATCATATCATTATCGCTCCCAATGGGGACTATTATAGTTTCGCGGATAATGGATTGTTATAATTTGAAATTTCGATGATGGTCTATTTGAATTATACCAACCTCGATAGTGAAACACAGGAAGGTTTGCTTTCGATGTCTAAAAAAGAAGTAGAAAATCGTTTCGGAAAGCAGTTAAAGAGCTATGCCCAACATCACTACATCAATTACGATACCCTGTTGGAAGAGGAAGCGATACGAAATCTATACAATTATGATTTTGTATTCAATATGTAACTACTAAAAAACACCAAACAAGCCCTTATTAAATGAGGGCTTTTTCTATGGGGTATTTCTTTTAAATCGTATCTTTAGAAGGTTGACAAATAACACTTTTGGTCATTATTTAATCCCAATTATTGGGTGATTTGACTTTCCTTAAATGACCAATCCATAAAATAATAAAGGCGTTCCGCTTTAGTGGAATGTCTGGAAATTTGGGTCCCTGCGGGACGGAAATTGGAAGAGCAAGAGGGTGACACGCATAGCGGTGTCTCGGCTGCCAATTTCTATGTAAATCACTCATAATCAGTTGTTTAAATGTGTTTAAATTATACTGATTTTCAGGACTTTGCAGCAAAACCCCTGGAACCCATTGTAAACAGCCACTTTTTTGCAGCAAAAATGAAGAAATTTTCAACATACGGCTTTTCAGGGATCAATATCAAAAAAGATATTGCCGAGCGTTTTCGGGCATTTTCCAAAGACATTTCCAAGTCGCATTCGGAAACCCTGGAGGCAATGTTGAACTTCTTCAAATGGAACAATCTTGACCCTAATGACAATCTTGGCGTAAAAACGGATGCGACCAAAAAAAGGATTAATGCCCTAATTGCTATTGTACGGAATATTGAAAAGCAACAGACACTGCCGACCAAGGCAATGCTGGATACCTTATTTCAGGAAATGAACAAGGTAGACGAAGAAGAAAAGGAAGCGGAACAGTTTGATTTTGGGACACCGGAACCTTTCTCGCGCGATAGCGAACTGGAGCATTACAAAAACCGCTATGAACAGATGCAACAAAAGCTCAACACCTACCGAAATAACACAAAAAACCTACTGGAACATTTATCCTATGTGAAAGGAACTTTTGGGAAGGGATATTACAAACTGAATATGAATACAGAGGAATTGGAACACCTCAAAGAAGAACTCAATAAAAAAATTAATAATGTACATCACCATCACCGCTCAGAAAGTGCAGGGTAATTATGCGCAAAGTGCTGCCGATTTTGTGGATTACCTGGAAAAGGAAAATGAAGGGAAACCGCTTCCCGAACTGGAACATTTTTTTGATCAGCAGCACGATGAAATAACTGCCGAAGAAGTCATCCGGGAAATCGATGGCAATACGGCCAAACTTAAAAATAAAGAGCCCAAGTTCTATTCCATTACCCTAAATCCAAGCGGTCGGGAACTTAAAGCTATTCAGGATTCCCCGGAAGCCCTCAAGCGCTATACCCGGGAAGCAATGAAGGAATATGCCAGGGCTTTTCACCGGGAAATTGATGGTCGCCCAGTGGCTATTACGGATATTAAATATTACGCCAAAGTAGAACGTCAGCGTACCTTTAAAGGGACCGATAAGCAGGTTCGGGAAAATCAACCTTATGCAACGAAGATTTTAGAATTGAAAAATGATATCCGAAGTATCAACCGGGGGGAGCTCGTTGGGAATACTAAGACACTTCAAAAGGAAATTCAGCGTCTGGAAGCAGCAGCACCCTATCAATTGGACGGAAAACGCATAGTGCGGGGAATGGCCAAACCAGGATCGCAAAGCCATATCCATATCATTGTAAGCCGAAAGGATGCCTCCAACCGCTACAGCCTCTCCCCGGGAAGCAAGCACAAAGCCTCGGAAGTAGAAATGCACGGCAAGACCGTAAAAAGGGGTTTTGATCGTAATGCTTTTATCAAAAATTCAGAGAAAACCTTTGATCAACTATTCCGTTATAAGCGTAATTATGTGGAAAGCTATACCGCTCGAAAAACGTTTCTTAAAGATCCGAAACTGTATTTCTCTACGATTACCAAGCTCCCGGCCAATGAAAAGGCAATGGCGTTTAAATTATTACAGCAATCAGGAGTGAACACGGCGGTACTAAGCATTCCTACAAATAAGTTTCAGCTGGCGATAAAAGCCCTAAATCAATTGAAAAAAGGGGTTGGCAAAGCTATTGAATCAGGATCGATCGGGATATGAACTGGCAATGGGAACATATTGCCCTCTATATCATCGCCCCGGCTTTGTTCGTGGGTGCGGTGGTATACGGACTGTTTTTCGCGGAGCGCAAAGCACCAGGGGATAAAAAATACCAGGTGCGTTTTCAGTTGAGTAACGGAAATTTTAAAGCGGACAACATCCGCAGGGGTGCCTCCATCATTGGCTCGGCAGGAAGTGGAAAAACTGAAAGCGTAATCTATAACTTCTTGCAGCATTTTAGTGAATATGGTTTTTGTGGGGTGATCCACGATTACAAGGATTTCGAACTGACGGAAATGGCCTATCCCCTATTCAAAAATAAAAACTTGAACTTCTATACCATCGCTTTTGATCAGGTGCATTATCGGGTCAATCCTATTGCCCCAAAATACCTGCCCAATGAGGAAAGTGTGAATGAGGTATCCCGGGTCCTGATGGAAAACTTGTTGGAACAAAACCTATCGGCTAGCACTGGCGGTAATAAGTTTTTCTCCGATGCCGTCGAAGGCTTATTAAGCGGGATGATCTGGAAGATGAAAACCGCTTATCCTGATTGCTGCACCCTGCCACACATTATTGCCTTGTTTCAATTGGTCAGTACTAAAAAATTGGTCGCCTTTTTAAAATCAGATCTTACGGCGCGCAGTATGGCCAGCGCCTTTATCAATGGGATAGCATCGGAAAAACAGACCGCCGGAGTGAAAAGTACCCTGGCCAATGCCTTTAAAAAAATTAGCTCACAAAAACTGTTCTATGTGCTATCCAAAGATGAAGTGCCTTTGGATATCAACCACCCGGAACATCCGGCGGTAATTGCCTTAGTCAACCATCCAAAATACGATGGAGCTTACTCTCCCGTCATTGCAATGATAATGCATACCATTATCAAACAGATGAGTATCCGTCATAGGGAAACCTCTTTTTTGTTGATGGAGGAAGCACCGACCCTTAAACTGTCCAATATGCACCGCATTCCGGCTACGTTGCGGAGTTATGATATTTCTACCGTCTATGTGATGCAGGACAAGGTACAGAACGATATGCTATATGGGGATAAAGCCAGCAAAGCGATCCTAAGCAACCTCTCCTACCAGTTTTTTGGAAAAGTGAATGACCCCGATACGGCTAAATACTACGAACGCTTTTTTGAGATCATCAAAACACCAACAAAAAGTGTGAGTAAAAGTAGTGGTTTTAGTTACGAAAGCCGGATTACGAAAGGAGAAAAAGAAATCTCCAAACGAAGGGCTGATGCTTTTTTTCGGCTGCAACAAGGGGAATTCGTCGCTTTTGCTGATGGGAAGGATAAAAAAGTACGGTTTAAACTTCAAGATATTCAAAGAGAAATTCCTATTGCTAATACGAACATCACCCAAGAAGATTTGCAGTTCCATCAACAACAGATTTATAATGATATTAGAAGAATTTTGTAACTAAATTACTACAAAGTAGATTTATAATTTTCAGCAGTAGAATATGCTGTATAAACAACTTTATAAAGCATTAAATCAAAAGGAATTAAAGCTCAAGATAGATTTTAGTTTATAATACCACGATTAGCTTAGTCAAAATATTATAGCAAAAAAATGCCTCTTATAAATGTATAAAGAAGCATTCTCTGATATTATTGAAAAACAGTTTTTATGTTAAATCTTCTGTAGGCGCATCTGGAGCGTCACGTTTAACTGCTTCAATACCATTATCACGAGCCGAGGCTGTGGTATAGGTTTCACTTACACCAATGGTTTCCCCATTGGTAGCCTTCAGTACAAAATAGTATTGATTATTAGTGGCCAGCTTTCGCTCATAACGGGAATCATAAGGTGCGTTAGCTTTAACGGAAGCTATACCATTTTGACACCCTTGTTTACTTGTGTAGCCTTCACCGTGAAGGATAATTTCACCGTTTCTGGCACGTAAACGATAACGATATTCATTACCTGATTTATACAATTGGAATTTCGGATTTGTCATAGTCATTTGATTTTAAAGTTTACTCTTATTTTTTTGGTTAAAATTTAAGTTCAAATTTCAATCATCATACGCAGATACCCTTACGGTTTTCCGCAATCCTACTCTATTTTAGAAAATTTGTCATAATTATATCTATAACTTATCCCTCTGCTATTTTAATAACTACCAAAATGCTTAAATCTAAATCACAGTCTCTTTTAACATACTTCTGTGAAACCCTCTTGTAGTCCAATGCTACATAATATCAAATAAAAAACCGCTCATAGCGGCTTATTGAAATCAGGATTTTTTTGAGATTATGGGGTTGAGTTGGTAAGTATCTTAATTTGTATTCTATTAATATGTGACAAGTGTATAGTCATTGATTTTTCCATTCACCATTTTCGTTCATACAATGGTTGTTTTGTTTAGGAAATAAAATCCAAGTTTCAATTAGAGACCTTTCTTGGAACCTCTCGTTTCCCTTCTCTTTGAACTTGGCGGAATTCCCGCCAAGTTGATTCCCTATCAAACTCCCCTTCTTCGTAAATGTTCTGAATATGCTCCCCCGATTGTTCTTCTCGCTTTGCCAAACAACTCCATTATTTGTTGTTCGGTAGCCCAGACAGTATCGTGCTCAACAGCTAGCAATACTTCAAATTCAGTTTGCCCACCTTGAGTTCTAAAGACAATAACTTCACTATTTTTAATTTTAGGGTGGTTCATTTCTCAATTATTAGATTTTCTCAAATGTGCTATATATTCATATAGAAGGTACTTAAAAAATTAAAAATAAAATCTGGGTTGGGACAACTTTACATTGTTCAGAAGGGTTGTAGTAGGCTTCGCTTAAAACCGAACTGTTTAAAAATATAATATTATACTTTTTTTGACAGTAATGATGAAATAGCGTAAAATATTCATCGAAGCAAATCTCAATTTCGAAACAGCTACAATTATTCTTGTTAGTCTTTTTTTAAATTGCTTTTGTAAGCTTCTTTAGGTTCCTCCAGGTAATCAAATACGGTGAGAATATTAATTCGCTTAGGGATTATAGCGATAGTACAATTTGCTCTGTTTTTGAAATGACAACTTTCCTGTTCCATATTATCTATGATTTTGCATAAAAGTATAGTAATCTATTACTTCCCTATTTTTAATTTCTAGGGAAGCTTTTTCAATTTCTTTACGTTGCTCCACAGATAAGCTATCCCAAAAGTCTGGAGTTTGTTCTTTTTTAAAGATTTCTTTTATAGATTCAATTATTTTTGGATTTTCAGTTTCCAAAAGCATTTTTGTCAGGACTATTTTTTCAGCCTGAATATTCATCGCAATCTATTTATAACAAAAAATTTAAACTCGTATTGAAGCTTTAATAAATTACAAAAGTCAATTGCTATTTATTAGCTTTGGTACAAACCACATTTAGGATATATACAATCTCCTTTTGGTACTTATAAAGTAGTTTGTAATCCCTTACTATGATTCTGCGATAGTTTGGGAAAATTTCATCTTGCTGGTACTGCTCTGCAAATACAATTTTTTTGGAAGCCTCAATGATATCTTTTCTAACGATTTTTCTGGCATCGGGAAGATCTTTATATCTGTAATCTAAAATGCTTGTAAGCGATTCTCTAGCTTGTCTTGTCCAAACTACTTGAGTAATTTTGCCCAACACTAATTCTCTTCTTTTTCAAATTCTTCAGCGGTCATAAAATCTCCCTTTTCTATTTGACTTTCAGCAACATCTAAAGCCATTTTATAGTCTTGACGGGTCATAGGTGTGCCATCTGGATGGTAGGCAACCACTTCATTTTTAAAATAACCTTCATATAAGGCATCTACCATTTGTAGAAAACGTACATCTACCGTCTTAATAGATTTCTTCCATTTTTTCCTTAATTCTGCGGCTCCCATAATCTCAGCTTTTATTACAAATATAACAAATCTCTTGAATTTTGTATTCGACGTTTAGATACGCTTCGCTTTTATCTCTCACTAAAATTGGTTAATAATACCCATTCCATTACGGTTTTCCTTAAAATATATATGAAAATATTATTTATCAAATAGCTAAATACGCCAGTTTAAAAAAACGCTGCAAGCAGCTTAGTTATTTTATATATGAAATTTTTAGCTTTTAAAATGGTTTCTATTATTAGTCCAAGTTTTTCGATTTAATTCTACTATGTTGGTGCAATAAATATTTATCAGTCGAAAAAATATTCAGCCCCTTTTTATTCCAGTTTATTGCTTCCTTAAAGTTACCCTTCTCTAAATAAGCTTCTGCAATCCAAAAATACAAATAAGGTAAATCATATTCATACCGCTGAGTTTTCTTAGATGCTTTAAGCATTAATTCTAGCCCTTTATCAACCTTTCCAAAATATCTAAAAAGTGAAGAACCTTTACTAAAAAGAGTCTCCGGTTGATTTGGATTTAATAAAAGAGCTTTATCATAACATAACATTTCGAAACTATGAATTCCCAAATTCATATAAGCATTTCCTAAATTATTCCAAATTTGTGGTTTGTTCGGATTTAAAGAAAGGGCTTTTTCAAATTCAGGTATTGAATTTGAGTAATCTCCAATTTTGGTCAATGCCGAAGCATAATTATAAAAAAGCGTGGATGAATAGTGTTTGTTTTTAATTAGCTTTCTATAAATAATTAAAGCATTTTCAATTTTGCCTTTGTCGTTTTCAACCCCACCTTGTTCAGTCAATATTGATGCTTTAGTCAAATTGATGTCTTTATTATCTTCTTCTATCTCTAAAGCTCTATTAATACTTAAAAGTGCTTTTTGGTAATCAAATAATTCATATTGACAGATAGCTAAAGCATTCCAAATTAATGCGTTTTCACTATCCTTTCTTAGGATTTTTTTAAATATTGGCAGAGCTTGCTCTATTTCACCATCAAAATATAAATCCCAAGCCTTTTGATTTGCTTTTTCATTGGTTGGAAAATCGTAAATACGATATCGTTTGTTAAAAATTTTAGTTACATAGCTTTCTATTAAACTCCAATCAATAGTACTTAATTTGTTTTCTCTTGAGAGCTGAATTGTATATGTCTTATTATTAGAAGTGAGATCAACAGTATTATTTTCAAACCATTTCCAATATGATTCATTCTCATCAACAATATATACAATTAATAAAGTAGGTTCGAGTTTATTTAGCCAACGATTTATTGTTGATCGTTTAATATTAGAAACAGAAATATGATTTTTATTTTTTTCTGTTTCTTTTCCTTTTAATTGAACAGAGAATGTAATTCCAGTTACTGCTCTTTCTTTTACAATTTCGCAATTGAAATCTGTCCCATAGTCAACTTTAAACGAATTAGAAATCCATTCGATGGGAAACAGAGAAGTAAAATTCCTTTCTGATAGTTTTTCAATTTCGTGATTTCTATGTTTGTTTGGTAAGTCTTCGTTCAATTTTTAAATTCTTTTATCTTTTACAAGTCTCCAATAATGAAAACCTAATGCTGTCAATCTACAAGACTTAGAATTCATAGCTGCAAAATACATATGCTGTTCATCTACGGGTACAATTAATCCTACGCTCGCAAGTTTTTGAAGTTCTTTAAAAATTGCAACTTTTTCTTCTGAAGCATATGGCTCAATATAATTATGATCTATTTGTGGATCATTAGTAAACTCAAACGAAGGGTCAAGTTCATATTTACTTTCAGCAGTTTCAAAATACTTTGTAAGTTTTCTTAAAACATCGGAAGGAACTTGCGGATTCACAGTTCTTAATGATGTGAACCTTGTAATGTTTGTTTTAAATACTGGTCTTTGGTCCCAAGGACCTAAAGCTTGATCGATATATGAATATATGCTTCCAGGGGTAATATGACCCCGTAAGTCAGATGCCCCACCTTGTAATGCATCAAGTAGTAAATTAGTAAATACTCCGTGACCATTTATTTCTAAAGAAACTTCATCAGATTTGCTTGCGGTTAGAATTGAAACTCCCTCTCCAATTTGTGCATTTTTACCACCAGATATTTTAGGTGAACCAAATGAACCAGAGTGACAACAATCTAAGATTATTACGCGATTTTTTGATTTAGATTCATTTGCTATATTCAAAATTTCGTCCATAGAAACTCCTTCATCATTCAGCTTATAATCCGGTGTAACAATGAAACCACCACCTAAGTCATCAAAAAAACCGTGTCCTGAAAAATAAAATAAAGAGGTTTCTGAATCACCCGCAAACAATTCTCTAATTTTACCTTTTAATTCAGATTTAGTTTCAACATCTTTTATTAATCTTACGTCAAAATTTGGTGATCCATCCCCATTAACTTCAATTGTGTTTGCAAAAACCGAAGCATCGTTAATACATCCCCTCAAAGGTGCATTTGGATAATCATTTATTCCTACGACTAAAGCTTTTCTCATATTAAATTTTTCTAATGACTTCTTCTAAATTTTTCCAAGTCCAAGTTATTATTTCTTCTTCAATTAGCTCTGGAGGAATGGCGCCTTGATCCTTTTTTTTAATATGCATACCTATTATTGGAATATTTTCTTGTTTTGCACATTTAATTTCCCATCTTGTTCCACTTGAATGATACGTATTCTTACTTAATAGAACAATTACTCCATCACAAGATTTTATTTTACTTCTACATTTCTGTTTCCAAATTTGCTTATCCCAAGGTGTTTTAACTGACATATCATAAAATGAAAAGGGCGAATTATCTTTTTTTGCCTGTGATACAAAATGATCTCGATATTCAATATCCTCAATAGCAAAACTTATAAAAATCCTTTTGTTTGATTTAGGCTTATCCTCAAATAATTCATTAAAGAGCAATGCTGCTCCTGATAACAAAATTAACGGCCACATAAATATTAAAGTTTTATAAACTGTCAATAAAAACTCTAATGTTCTCCCAAGTCCAAACTTTAGTGTTTACACCAACAATATTAGTTCTATCATCTTTATAAGCATATATCCCTAATATCCGTTTCCCTTCTTCTCTAGCACATTGAATTTCCCATTTCTGACCGCTTGAGTTCAATGAATTTTTACTTACTAAAACAATAACACCATCTGATCTACGAATTCTGGTTCTCACTTTTGTTTGCCAGTCTGAACTATACGCCTCTTTTACAGACATATCAATATATTCGAATGGTGAATTTGTATTTAAAGATTGTCCTCTTAAAAAATCTCTTGAACGTTCATCTTCTATGGCAAATGCTATAAAAATTACTTTTTTATTCCTCATATCTTAAATTTTTCTTTTAGGTCTAATTTCTAATAAATTATGTAAAAACTTAATAATTGTTGTTTATACTAATTATAAAACTAACCAAAAATCTCTTAAACCAATTACGGTTTCCCCTAAAATCGCTTCAATAAGAAATTATATTCTAAACCTATTCGCTTTTTAAAAGAAAAGCTTGGTCAATTCGGGACTCACCTTTATAAAAGACACTTCTATATTTTTATAATTATTCGCATATTTTTTACTTTTTTCTTAGTGCCCTAATACTTAAAATTAAGGATATCATTATAAAGAGATACATCAGGAAAATATTCCAACTACTTAGACTAACAGCATTAAACAATTTTAATATGTTTTCAATATGTAAAGCATAACTTAACCTTGTTTTTGAAGCAAAATATATCAATATTATTAATGAATATATTGATACAACAATGATTGCCCTTTTAAAATATTCTTGAGCCATAGTCATATTATCCACTTTTTCATTAATAACTATTGAATTCTGATTGATTTTATTAGATATTTCGACTATTAATCTTTTAAAATAATCATCTTCTTTTTCACTAATTAAAAAATCATTTATAGATATAGAAAAATATGCTTTTCTCTCTAATGTTTTTAAAGCGAACCAAATTGTTCTCGACATATAGACAGATAGGAGAAATAGAATGAAAATCAATATAAGTAAGATAAAATTGAAATCGTTCACCTTTATTAAAACGGTTGTTACACCCAAAATAATAGCCGTTACAACACTAATAATACTAATGAATAATGAAGATTTACTCTCTATATTCTTCCTGCGTTCTTCTTCAGATTTATAATTTTCTATAGCATACTTAAGTGTCTCCTCAAGATGCCTATTATCAACATTAATATCATTTTTTTCTAATCTTGATCTTGGTTTGATTTCTTCTTTTTCCAGAAGAGGCCAGAAAAATTCACGAACTTGATTAAAAATTTTCATTCTTTAAAAGTTTTACTATTTCTGTAGATATTGGATAACCAGTTTGATTTTCTATCCAAGCCCATTGACCATTAGGATTAATTTCTAAAAAAATAAATTGATCTGATTTATCTAATATAAAATCTATTGCTCCATATCTTAAATTTAATTTTCTAAGCAGATTTATACATTTCTCTTCCAAACTTTTGGGTAATTCAATTCTATGATGGTTTAATGGCATCTCTCCTTTTCTCCAATCTGTTTTAGTTGAATTACCTGACTGAGAATCGATGAAGGTTGAGAAAATTTTACTTCCAACTGCAATTACTCTTATATCACCTTTTTTCTTTATTTCAGATTGTAGAAAATTTGGACTTATTTTTAATTTCTTATCAGAGCTCGGTAAGCTTTTAAGCTTATTAGTAAAAACAACTTTTGATTGTTTTCCATCGTCAATCAATCCTGATTTTATAGGTTTAATAATGCATTCTTGATTATTTTTCTTATAGAATGATCTTATATCGCTTGAAGAATTTGAAATAATACTTTTTGGAATATTGAAACCTAAAGATTCTGCTAAATGTAATTGATAAATTTTATTCTCAGCTTCTCTAATTGAATATAAAGGACTAACCCAATATGCATTTCTTAATAATTTATATGTACCCTCCAAACTGAAAATCAATTCATTTTGTATAAATTTCAATTCTCCATCAGATAAACCTACATTAGAAATTTTTGGTAATTCTGGTCTTCTATAATAAACCGACGAAAACGATGTTAAGTCGATAAGATCATTCTTGTTAGAATCAAAGATTGTATATTTATCTGAAGTGAAGTCTATTGTTAATTCTAAAGAGTGCGTTAATTCCTCCGTATTGAATCTATAAAATTTTAGATTTTCTTTTTTTAGATTTCGAATTATGAAATCTGAGGTTATATCTGATTTATTAGTTATAACTAAAACTTTCGTCATCCCTTTCCTGCTTAACCAAAGTCTTCGTTTGGAGTTCTAGAATTGTATTTGTCTCATCATCTCGCTCTTGTTTTACTTCAGTTTTGGTTTGAAGTTCCAAAATACTGTAGTTATTGTCATCACTCTCTTGTTTCACTTTTGTTTTCGTAAGCAAGGAAATATCACCCTTATTGGTTTCAATTAAAATTTTTTGTTTTCCATCTACTTTCACAATATTCAATGATTGGTTATAGTCATATTCGAAATATTTCGTGGTTTCACCTTTTCTGATTTCAGAATAATCTAATAGTAATGACTTCATAAAAGTTTGTTTAAAATATTTTTGTACTAAATATAATTCTATCCATCTAATATATACATTTTAAAAATAACTAAAAATGCCAACTGCCATCACTGTATGTCCCCTTAAAACAACACGAATATTAAAGAATGGTTAGATCAAAATTGCCTGGTTATTGGCTCATACAAAACTTACTTATTCTACCTATCTTTTTTTCGAATTTCATATTGTCTCCGAGCCATCTTTATAATATCAAAAAATTCCCATTCTTTAGTATCTGGATTTATTATTCCGTAGATATTAGATTTACCATTTTCAAGATCATTAAGCTTGGAGCTTAATATGTCATTTGGAAAATTAGTATAATTTTCTCGAATCAAATCCATAAATTTTTCTATAGAATTTTCCCAAACTTCATCTTCCAAAGTTAAGTCAAATAACAATTTTATATTCTTTCCATCAACAGTATTAAAATGTAAAGAAAATGCTTTTGACTGAGTATTTGATTTATCTATTTTTTCTACTGACCGGCTAGCAGTTAAAGTCTTTACTTTAATAGTTCTACTACGAATAGCATTTTCTTTAATCCATTTTTTTAAAACATCATAATGATCTTTTCCTAATTCGCTTAAAAAACCTCCAAAATAACTTTGAGCGATGAATATAGCAATAAGCCCAGGTATAGCCCACTCTATTGAGGCTAATGGTTGAGTTGGAACTTTATTAACTTTTAATAATAATTTCTCATCTGTAATATCCTCGGTAATTTTTTCAATAGCAATTTCCGGGAATCCTTCAGGGATATTTAAAATGATATGAGGCTTATCCATATTTTATATAAATGAGAGATGCTTTGTACATAAAAATAACGACTTATTTTATTTACTCATTAAAACTAACCAAAAATCCCCGGTCTCAATTACGGTTTTCATTAAAATATTGAACAATTGTTTTTAGGTTACTAACTCGTATATCGTTTACCGTTTCTGGAAATAGTTTAAATTTTCTTTAGCTGTTTTATTGTTACTTCTAATCTTCTCAATAAATCGTCATAGGTGAAAATATCTATTACGTTTTTATATTTTCTTTTTATTATTTCAAAATCTCCTAATTCGGAAGGTTCCATTGTTTTGTCCCTTCCCATTATTATCATTCCGATAGGATTGACTATTTTTATAGTTAATCCTTCTGGCAAATCCTTTTTATATTTCTTAGTTAGTTTTTTTTCACCCTTCTTACCCAGCTTATTTAAATAGTAAATATATTTTTCAATTTGCATTATTGCGCCAGACAAATCTTTATTAGGTACGTGATTATCTCTATATTTAATCTTCGAAACAATATTTTTATCAAATGGCTTTTTTATTTCTATTAAATCTAGATTGCCATTAAAATCAATTAATCCGTAATCTAATCTTCGAAATTTGGAGCTATAGATATCTTTGAAACGGACTTCGGTAAATACTGCAATATATTTTGGGAAGAGGAGAAGTATTATTTGAAGTATGTCTTCCTGCCACTGATTTTCTGAATAATTATTATCATTATTCAGCATATAATTCAATTTTTCTAATAAAGTTCGATATTTCGCAATTTCAGATTGTTTAAAGGTCTTTCTAAGGATATTTTTTCGAACAGCAGTCTTCTTATTAATATAATTATTAAACTTCTCTTCATAATCCGGAACTTCTGCAAAATAATCTCCCAAAATCGCAGTGATTTTAGCTTCTCTGTATAAATTTATTTCGTAAGAATTCGGGAAATTCTTTAATAGTTTTTCAAACACTTCTGAAGGTAGAATATCCTCTTTATCCCCTCCGATATAAATTGCCTGCTTTATCTTATTATCAATTTTCTTTAAAATCGATATTGGTCCCGGAAAAAGAAAATAATCTAAAGTTATATCTAAATCTTTAAAGAAGTAGAAGTCATTCTCTAAGCCCAAAACATCTTTATCTATTTTGTAATAGCCATCTTCAAGCTTGCCAATAACAAATTGAAATTCATCTTCATCTATATCTTCTTCGGAAATATGTTTTTCAAGTATTTCTTTATGAAGGTTGAAAACAGATTTAAAAGTAAATTCTTCTTCGTTTTCTAAATTGTCTTTCATCCAATCAGCAGGAGCATAGTCGGATACATATTTCAAAATTAATTTCTTTTCATTTTTTTGAATTGTAGTCAAATTCTCATTTTTAGATTATACCAACAGTTCCAGTTATTGCCAGTTGGCGGAGTAAGGGACACAGATTTGTCGGCTTAGTATATGTTCGTTAATCAAGTTAATTATTTTCTTACTAAAGTTGCCGCCTATTGGCGATGAACAGTTGTTGTGGTTAGTATTTATTTGAAAAGTTTGTTTAGATCATCTTTACCCTTGTATTCAAAAATTTGTTTGACCCAAGAATATTTTTGCCAATGTTCGAACATAGAATATTCTCGATCTCCTTTCAATAAAATTGGTTGAATCGTTATGGAAGGATTATGTGGAATTAGCTCACTGAGTTCTTGAGGAATACTTTTAGCATCAGTTAGATCTGCTATTATGAACTTGGACATTCTGCCAATCAACCCAATTGTTTCAGTCAAGTCTCTACTTTTTGGTTTCGAAAAATCAAAAAGTACGGGAACCAAATTTCTTGTCTTTAGAATATTTTTTATGTGATTCAAAATTTCCAATCTTTCTGGTGTAAATCGTCCTAAAATTAAAATTACTTTACTGGAAATTTTATCAATTGCACTGGAGATTTTATCGTTATTACTTATTAAATAAATAAAATTTGCAATTTCTAAATCGTCTAAGGTTATTACAGAATCATCCTGATCATTAGTAATCGTAAGATTTTCTTGAATACTTTCGTCTGTGGTTACATTCCAAACGGAAGTACCAAAGATTACAGTATTTCTAATTACCGATTTATTAAGGTTTGAGCTTGTTAAATTTGAGCCAGAAAGATAACAATTTTCAAACCTTGCTTTTTCAAGGTTACATTTAACCAAATTTGACATTATGATTTTCGCTCCGGTAAAATCTGTATTTCTCAAATCTGAACCAGACAAAAGAGTATGAGTGAAACTAGCATTCTTAAAGCTTGCTCTTATGCAAACAGTTTCAATTAAATTTGCTAATGCCATTTGAGAAGACTCTAAATTACAATCAATAAATGTTGCTTTTGTGAAGTTGGAAAATGCACAATTTGTATTAACTAATTTTGTCTGATTAAGATTTGTATCTATTAGATCACAATTGATCAAATTTGCGTTACTTAAATCTGACCCTTTTAGATTGGCACCATCTAAATTATATCTAAGTAATGATATATTTGAAAGATTAGAGTTTTGTAATTCTGGCATTGTAATGTTATTGTTTTTACGCCATTTATTCCATTTTACAAAACCATATTCTGCATCTTCATTGCATTTTAGAAGAAAGTCAAAATGTTCACTCATAATTTTCTTAAAAATTAACCACAACGCATTATATCCACTTAAATATAAGTTTGTATCGTTATTGATTCCCGGTTATCAACACTTTAAATATATCTAAATAATTTAAGGTAGAATTACGGTTTCCCTTAAAATACTTCCAGGAAGCTCTTCAACCTATCAAAAAATATACAAATATGAATAGCTACAACCACTTAATGTGGTTGTAGCTATTCATATTGTTTATAGGATGGAAATTATTAAAGTAAGGCTTAACAAAAATTAAATCTTAGAAGATAAATAGACTTACTTTATTAGATCCAATTTCAGTCTGTTATGTTCTTTAGGCTTTTCCATTTTCCATACAGAAACGTGTTTATTCTGTTTATTAGATTCCAGTATACTATCAATATATTCGTCACAACAATTATAACCACATATAATATTCCTCAAAGCATTTCTATTTACAGAATATTTCCCAAAGTTCTCTTTTACTAATCTCAATTCCTTTTCATAAGCCCAATTTTCTTGCTTCAGATAAAAAATTTCAAAGATATCGTTTTCATTCTCTAGCAGCTCAATTGGAATTTTCTTTAATTCCTCCTGATAGTTCATAAGTCTAATACCCTTAAAAAAATTTGGATCTAAATCCATATTATATTGCAGGTATAATCCTTTATGATTATTAGCATAATTCGCCAATAAAGGCATATTTATACCAGGAAGCATTGAAAAACAAGCTATTCCGTGTTTATTAATGAAATTAGGAATTGATTCTTTAATGGTTTCTTCTAACTGTGTTGAGCTTAATCTTTTTTGGATGTAGTTTATTTTTTGCTTTCCTACTTTTACTTCAATAGCATTGAATAATTTCTTTATATCAATATTTTTAAGATCTATTAAATCTGGTATAGAATCAAAGGGATCGTTTAACAGTTCACGTTTTTGAAAATAAATATATGATTCTTTTATTTCGTCTAAGGTAAAATCATTGTCAGGTCTATATCTAAAGACATAAGGTTTTCCTGACTTCTTAATTTCTTCAAGCATCTTATTATTTTTATAGAACCGGACTAGTGCTTTTCATAGGATACGCTGTTACCCACTGGCTTTATTCCCAATTTATTTCGTCATTTTCTAGGTTATATCCTATACTTTCTTTTATTTGCTCCTCGACAAATGTCTTATGTTTAACCTTTTTAAAGACCGATTTTCGAGCACCAACAAATTCTAATTTTTCATCAACGACTTCTGGCCAAAGTACAATATTAACTCCTTGATACTCTGATTTTACACTTGCGTACATAATCCCGTCAAGTTCTGGAAAACGTTCCTTTATGTACATTGAATACGCACAAGAAATCTTATAATTTGAATTATGCTTCTCAATATCGAGAGTATATTCGTTAGCCAAATATTCGAGTAAATTTTTCAAATCTTCAAATTCCGGACTTTTATCAAATTGATTGAAATGTTCTTTCATTTCATCAAATTCTTTGTTTATACCAATTGTTTCATTGCTCGGAAGAATAATTGCTAATCTTAAATTCTCTTTTACGTCCCAAGTGCCAATTGTTAAAACTTCATCTTCGCTTTCTTTATTTCCTCGAAATACGGATACAATTTCGGTAATACCTGTATTTTGATTTTTATTATCATTACAATAGAAAAGTCCTTGACCAGATTCGTTTGCACGTCCAAGCTTATTGATATTTAAAATATCAGTCCGATAGGATAATTCTTCTGAACTTTTGAAAAATTCATTTTTGTTAGTTTCGTTATGACTTCTATATCTTATAATTTTGAACGGCCTTATTTCATTGAAAACAACAGGAATCCTCTGATTTTTAATAATGTTCTTGATGTGAGGATAACTTGAGATAGAGTTATCAATTTTCAATTTTGAGAGTTTTGCTATAATTTCATCTGAAACTTTCATTTTTTCAGCTTGTAGGTAACGGTCTTATACAACAATCAGTTGCGGATTGGTTGAAAGCTAAGATAGCTAAAATTGCTAACTTTTATGCTAGCATTGATATTAGCAAACGTTTTTATCTTCAATTTTGTCTATAAGTTCATTCCAATTCAATAATTCATTTGATTGGAAGTATTTCGGATCAAATTGCCTTACGTTTGAATCATTTCTAATTTTACCGTTTTTTCCAGGTTTTGACAGCCAGCTTCTATGACCATTAAAAATGTGTTTAGCTAAGACTTTTGAATGTACGATAAAATATTCAGGTGAATCTTTTACGTCAATGGGAATATTTACAAATATATAATACTTTTTTTCTGAATATTGTTTTTCAACTTTTTTAGTTAAAATCCATTTTCGTTTATTTTGAGTACTTTTAACTTGAATTGAGAATAACTTATCACCATAAGTATTACTTACTAAAATATCCACTCCATCTGAATTTCTTAAAGTGATTGCCGCTAAGTATCCCCTTCTTGATAATTCAGCCGCAACATAATACTCTCCTGCTATTCCTGATAATTGTCTGGATATTTTCAAATCAATACTTTTTTAAATTTATTTACACTTTATTTCAAAGATACCTTCCGTGTTGATTTGTGTCCTTTAGGTGTCGGACTTGAAGGTAATGCTACAGGAATATCAAACTTTATTGTACTTACAGTTTGATTCGAATTATCAGATGTTGCTTGTGCGCCACCAGATAAAATTCCAGTAACAATTCCAATCCCGGCTTTTTCACCTTCTTTTTCTATTGCAGTTACTCCAACATTAATTTCAATGTTTTGTACATATCTCCAACCATCTGTCCGTAAATACTTATCTCCATTAGAATTTGTAGCTAAACCAGCTGGATTTACAATCATATCAGTTCCATCTATTTCCTCCTGGGCTTCAATTATTCCTTGTGAGATTTGAGTAATTGTAGTCTTAATAAATTCTTTTAATTCCATTTAAAATTGATTTTTGTCAATGAATGCTAACATATGGATAAAAGTACCGGTACGTTTATTTTTCTTCTAGAAATGACTAACGATTTTTAATTATTTTAAAAGTATTTGTTGTAACTAAATACTCTTAAAAAATTGCAATTTCAACATACCCCAAAATTACCCAAAAACCTCCATCACGCTTTACGGTTTCCCGTAAAATAAGAAATTAACTACTCTCTAAATAAGTCGTCATCAAAGAACTCTGTAAGAGTTATTCCTACTAGTTTACAGAAATCCTTTATTGAATAAATAGTTATTCCCCTACCCCTTTTTTCTCCTGTCTTTTCATTTAGCTTTATATGACTTTCCCACCGATTAATTGTTTGTTTTTCTACATTATATTTTCTTACAAAATCCATTTTTTTGGGACCAGTTTTCTGCTCGCGAAGATTTTTCATTCTAGTCGCTATCTTATTTGCAAGGATTATATTTTCTTGTGAAAGTTCTGCCATACCACAATTTCCAAAAAGGTCACAAAAAATAAGTAAGCCACTTGGTCTACTTTATAAAATTTTATTATATTTGGTTCGTATTGTTATATTTGCGATTACTTCTTAATATAAAATATTAGAAGCATCGCTTTGAATCTCGTATAGGAAAACTGGCGTTTTTAAATTACCACGAGATGATAAGTGCAGATGCTCACGCCTTTAAAAGGGTGTGGGCTCACTTATTTGTGGTAAGGGTACACGCCAGTGCCTCCTATACAAAAAGTTGAGTTCCACACCTATTTTTATACAAAAAATAAGTTGATACTCTTTCCTTAAATTCTTAGCAAGCTTCCTATTTAAAACTAGAATCGCAATTTTTCACAGTTATAATACCGTGAAAAGTTTTAATTAAAAATTATTAGGATACGCCATTCGGCTAGTCCGGGAAACCACGGCCAACCCTACGTTTTGCTGTGGTGAGGGGTGGGAATTTCCCCCTAACCCCAAAAGGGGGAATTCTATGGGGTGCGATTTAAGTGAGTAGAATATTAATTAAAATAAAATGCCAATGAAGGGAAGTTAGAAATTAGAAAATAGATGCTAGCCTGCTGCGCTGTTCGAAGCGAGAAAAGCTAACGGCTATAATACCGGGCACTTCGATACGATTTCTACGAAATCACTCAGTGACCTCAACTATCACGGCGGCTGAGTGATTTTTCAAAAGAAAAATGAATCGAAGCCAGAGTGGGGAATGAGAAGAAAATGCTGAAAAGATGCCCATCAGGATGAGATTCCGGGTCAGGCCCGGAATGACGAAATATTAACCTTAAAAATAAACGCTATAAGATTGGATAAACAAAACCACACACATTTGGATTAGTCTTAAACTAGGCTACAAGCTAAGAAGCCTTCCCGCTAGAGTAGGATCGGCAGGGAAGGCTATGGCTTGCTAAACTATTAAGTAACCACAAACCACAGTAAAATTATGAAAAATAATAACAAGCGCTGCCCTTGGGTAGTGCCCCTATTCCTATTGTCCTGTTTTTTAGGGCTCATACAGGTACAAGCCCGTACCGAAACAAAAGAAAATAAAGTTCAGCAGCTCATCACCGGGACGGTAAGCGATCACCAAGGCCTCCCCTTGCCCGGTGTAAATATTCTTATTAAAGGCAGCCACCAGGGAGCGATGACCAATTTAGAAGGAGAATACGGTATTAACGCCAGTATAGGCGATACCCTCTCCTACTCTTTTATCGGCTATACCACCAAAATACTGGTCGTGACCCAAAATTTTAAAGGCGATGTACAATTGCAACAAAACGCCGATGCGCTTTCTGAAGTCGTGATCAATGCCGGCTATTATAATACCACCGAGCGAGAACGTACCGGGAATATTGCCAAAGTTACTGCCGAGGAGATCGAACTACAACCTTTGGTAAGCCCGTTGCAAACATTGCAAGGACGTATGGCCGGAGTAGAAATTAGTCCGGGTAATGATCTGCCGGGTTCCGCCCCTACCATTCGTATTCGCGGACAAAACAGTTTACGGGCAGAAGGGAATTACCCCTTGTATATTATTGACGGAATGCCCCTTAATTCTTCGCCCCTAGAGAGCAATAGTAACCTCAGCTTTACAGGCATAGACCCCTTAAGCACCTTAAATGTTTCTAATATAGAAAGTATAGAAGTCTTAAAAGATGCCGATGCCACGGCTATCTACGGTTCTAGAGGAGCCAACGGCGTCATTCTTATAACCACCAAACAAGGACAATCTGAAAAGACAGAAGTTCAGGTACAAGTTTATTCTGGATTTTCTGAAGTACCTAACCGAATTGATTTATTACATACCGAACAATACCTTCAAATTAGGAGACGGGCTTTTGAAAATGATGGTACAGAACCTACCCAGTTTAACGCTTACGATCTTTTAGTATGGGATCAGGAGCGGGATACCGATTGGCAGGAAGAAATTTTAGGAGGTAATGCAGCAGTTACCAATCTTAATCTTACCGTCACCGGAGGAAACCAAACTACGCGCTATCGCTTAAATGGAGGGTTTCAAGAACAGGGAACCGTATATCCGGGAGATGCTAACTACCAAAAAGCTACCGGAGGGCTTAGTGTAAGCCATCATTCAAAAGATCAAAAATTCAAGTTACAAACTGCGATTAATTCCGGTTTGGATAACAATAAAATTGTTGGTAACCGAAGCCTTGTTTCCAGCATCTTCAGTTTAGCGCCCAATGCCCCGGCTATTTTTAACGAAGACGGAAGCCTTCATTGGGAAGAGTGGATAGAAACAGGAATAGATAATCCCTTCAACGGCTACTTTAATACCAGTAAGATTGAGGCTTCCAATTTAATTAGCAACTTATCCCTATCCTATGAATTATTGAAAGGGCTTCGCCTAAAAACCAATTTAGGGTATACTAATTATAACAGCGAAGAAATATTTAAAATTCCCAAACGCTCTTACAATCCGCTGTACTCGGAATTTTTGGAAGCACAATCTATCCATCTTTTGCAAAAACGCAATTCTTGGATTGTAGAACCACAACTTGAATATACGACACAACTAAATAAGCTTCAAATAGAAAGCCTTATTGGTAGCACCTTTCAGAAAAACCAAAGCCGCATTACTGAGTTTACCGCAACAGGTTACGTATCAGAATCCTTAATTGGTAATATTGCAGCCGCAGAAAGTCTGAGCGATGGTAGAAGACAGTCTACTACCTATAAATACAATGCCCTATTTGCGCGTATAGGCCTTAACTGGGATCATAAATACCTGCTTAACCTTACCGGCAGAAGAGATGGTTCTTCACGCTTTGGGCCGGGAAAACGCTTTGCCAATTTTGGAGCAATAGGTGCAGCCTGGATATTTACTGAAGAAGGGTTTATGGATCATCTTGATTTTCTATCCTTTGGGAAACTCAGGGCCAGTTATGGAAGTACAGGAAACGATCAAATTGGTGACTATGGTTATCTGGATGCTTACGAAGCTACTCCGGGAGCGGGAGGACTCTATCCTGTAGCCTTGGCCAATCCTGATTATTCGTGGGAAATTAATAAGAAATTGGAAGCCGCGCTTCAATTAGGTTTTTTAAAAGAAAGATTAAATTTAAATATCAGTTGGTACCGTAACCGTTCTTCCAACCAACTGGTGGGTTTGCCCTTGCCAGGGGTAACCGGTTTTAACAGCGTACAGGCCAACCTTCCGGCCACGGTAGAAAACCGCGGATGGGAACTGGAATTTACCAGCCTTAATTTTCAGAAAAAAGATTTCAGCTGGCGAACTTCGGTTAATCTAACTTTCCCCGAAAATGAATTGGTCAGTTATCCCAATCTGGAAGAATCGCCCTACGCCAATACGTATCGTATTGGAGAACCTCTCAATATTGCCCTACTCTATCAATATGAAGGTATTAATCCCGAAACGGGTTTCTATGAGGTTGCCGATATAAACGGCGATGGTCGATTTGACTATGAAGATCAGGTAGTGGTACAAAACCAAAACCGTCAATATTATGGGGGCATTCAAAACCAATTTACCTATAAAAATTTCTCCCTTCAGTTCTTATGGCAATTCGTTAAACAAGAAGGCAGGTTAACCTTATTTAATACAGGATCTTTGGGGAACTCGCGTGCGGTAGTGGCAGAAGCCTTAACCGATAATAGTACCTATCAAAGCATTTCTAATTCCTCTGAATCCAGAAGAGCTTATAATTATGCCAGTGCTTCGTCTTTGGGCTATACCGATGCTTCTTTTTTACGTTTAAAGACACTTGCTCTAAACTATAATCTTCCCAGCGCTCCATTACAAAAAATAGGAATGCGCGGTGCCAAACTATTTCTCACCGGCCAAAACCTCTTCACTTTTACCGATTACCAAGGGATGGATCCTGAAGTAACCAACGGCACGGGTGCCAGTTTTTCCGATCTAAGAACATACAGCCTTGGTATTCAACTTAACTTTTAAAATTAACATTATGAACCTCAATAAAATTTTTGCTCGTCCAATGATTTTTAGTCTTTGCATTCTGCTCTATGCCTGTGAAGACTTTGTAGAAGTCGATCCTCCTGCTCATAAACTGGTTAACCAACAGGTTTTTAATAATGATGAAATGGCAGAAAGCGCCTTGCAGGGAATTTATAACGAACTCTTTAGAATTGGTAATTTCAGTAACGGCGGGGCTAGCAGTGTAACTGCATTAGCGGGATTAAGTGCTCACCAAATTACAGCGTATGATCAAAGCGATCTGGAATATTTAGAATTTGAAGAAAATGAAATCCTTCCCAATAATCCTCCCAACCTAAGCCTTTGGAACAGTGCCTATAAAATTATTTACCAAGTAAATGCTTTACTGGAAGGAATGGAAAGTTCAACCCAAATCACAGCAAGCCTTCAAGAGAGGATTGAAGGGGAAGCAAGGTTTATTCGTGCTTTTACATATTTCTATTTGGTGAACCTATATGGGGAAGTTCCTTTGGCACTCACTACTGATTATCGTAAAAATGCCAGATTAACACGCGAGCCGATAGCTGATATTTATGATCAGGTATTACTTGATTTACAGTTGGCTGTGGAAGTTTTACCGGAAGAATACCGGGATGGCGAGCGCATTTATGTGAATAAATATGTAGCAATGGCATTCCTGGCAAGAGTACACATCTATTTAGAAAATTGGGAACAAGCTGAGTATTACAGTACTCAGGTGATTAACCAATCGGAAATTTACTCCCTACTTTCAGATTTAGATGCAGTATTTCTTAAAAATAGTACAGAAGCAATTTGGCAACTATCCCCTGCCGGACGAGGTTCTGCAACATCAAACACCAATGAAGGCTACCTGTTTATTTCCAGTTTTCCGGTATTTACTCTTACCGATAATGTTCCTGAAAACTTTACAACAAATGACCTTCGCTATATTCACTGGATAGGATATGATGAGGAACGGGAAGCTTACTATCCTTTTAAATATAAAGATTCCAATAGTTCAAATAACATCACCGAATATTCGATGGTACTACGATTGGCTGAACAATATTTTATCCGTGCAGAAGCCCACGTTAAAAGTCAAAACATTTCCGGGGCGATTGCTGATATCAACCATATCCGCTCAAGAGCCAGTATCGATTTAATAAATAGTAACTCCAATATTACAGAAGAAGAGCTTATCGATCTTTTAATGGAAGAGCGACAGCGTGAACTTTTTACGGAATGGGGACATCGTTGGTTTGATCTTATCCGCTTCAACAAAGCTTCTACGATACTGGGAGCTAATAATGCTAATTGGGAATCTACCGATATACGATTTCCCATTCCTGAACAAGAACGAATCAAAAATCCTAATCTGGGGCAAAACCCGGGATATTAAAACTCACAAATGATGAACTATTTATATTACCTACTAGTTTATATCTTACTGGCAGGGGCAAACAACCTTAATGCACGGGAGCCGGAAAATTTAAAAAAAGAAGATTCTACGCTTACGTCTGCGGTTTACAGCAATCAATTGACTAATGGCTTAAACTATTACCTAAAACCCATTAGAGGAACGAGTACTATTTCTTTAAACCTATGGCTACGTGTCGGCTTTAATGAAGAAGCTTCTGACCAACAGGATATTTCACACGCGGTTGAACATTTGGCTTTCAGGTCTAGTGTTCATTTTCCTGAAGGCCTCAGGGATAATAAAAAACTAGCAGGCTTAGGCATCAAGAAAAACGATGCTATGGCGGGGACCGCTTACCATTTTACACATTATACCATAAGTATCCCAAGTGAGAGCCAACGAGCATTGCATAATGGCCTACTTTGGTTTAAAGATATTCTAAATGGATTATTGTTAACTACGGAAGATATAAACATAGAACGAACAACATTACGGCAGGAATTTTTACATCGTGCCGGGAATGACCTTAGCAATCGCATCGTAAAGAGCCAAATCGATGCAAAACGTAATTCCTGTAAAAAATCACAAGAATTTTTTTTGGAAGATAACGCAAATTTTCCACCACAAGTAGTTAGGCAATTTTATAAAAAATGGTATCGTCCGGATTTAGCAGCGGTAAGCGTGATTGGAGATATCCCGAATTTAGAATTAATAAAAAAAGAAATCCATCAGCTCTTTTCAGACCTTCCTAAGCCTTCAACACCAATTCGTAAAATAAATTGTGATGTCCTTTATTACGAACAGGAACCACAATTCTATAAAGTGGAAAGACCATCCAGTCAACCGGAAGAAGAATTATCTCAGGAAGTCGAAATTCATCTTGATTATCGGGATTCCCTTATGTATAAAGAAATCCAGAATTTAAAAGGGCTGAAGAGGAGAATACTTTTCGAAACCATAAGCGCTATCCTCAATAAGCGATTTAAAGAAGAGCAATCCATCTATTGCCCCAAGTTTAATTTTTGGATGAAGTATAAAGAAAACCCGTTTTTTCTAACGAGTCAGATATCCGTAACACCAGGCTATGAACAATTAGCCCTGCAACGTTTTTTTGAATTGGTACATCAATTAAAAAAATATGGTGTTACGGAAAAAGAATGGAAAACTGAAAAAAATGATATACACAAGAATAAAGCTAAGCATACGAGGTATTGGGTGGAAGAAATTATAAAGTATGATGTTTATGGAGAAGTATTGCCTGATGATAAAATAGAGAAGCTCAATGAATGGTGGCAGCATTTATCGCGATCAGAATTCAATAGCTACTTGGAAGAGTTGATTCGGGAAATGCCGGAAGATATTGGAATTATTGCTCGTACAAATCAAAAGGCATTTAAGCTTAAAGAAAAAGAAGTACGCTCGTGGATTAAACAATTCTGGACAAGCGAGATTGCCCCCTATAACCCCCCAAAAATCCCTGAACATTTGATGGATGGTAGTCATCTTGATAAAAATATCTCCAATAAAAAGTTGGTGTATTCTTCTACTAAAATGGGAACAAAAGAGTTAACGCTGGAAAATGGTGTGAAAATTATCTTTTTACAGGACAGTAGTATTGCTCCGGTACAAAATCCCAATATTACGCTACACGGATTTGTACCTTACGGAGCGGCCAATTTTCCAAAGGAAGATTATCATTCGGTCATTAACGCTCCGTTTATTATTGAAAATTCGGGAGTGGGCAGCTTTGATAAGTTTCAGGTAAACCGATATCTTTCCCAGTCGGAAGATGCCATCAATCTTCATTCCTACATTAACTATGGGGAGTCAGGCTTTACGGGATATGCTAAGCTTCATTCCTTTAATAATCTTTTACAGATGGTTTACCTCTATACCACCCAACCGAGAAAAAATAAGTTGGCATTTGAAGATTGGAAAGAATGGAAACGAAAAGAATACAGTAATCCTCCTTATGGATTAGGTAATATAGATATGAAGAATAAAATTAAAACCATTTTAAAGGATAGTAGTTTTATAAATATGGGAACTTTTCAATACCAAGGATTATCCACCATAGATTTGAAGAAAACCTATACTTCCTATCAAAAAATCTTTGGCAATACCGAAGATTTTACTTTTATCCTATACGGAAATTATTCTATAGAGAAGCTATTGCCCGATATACAGAAATACTTAGGAAACCTTCCGAATAATAAGGAGGAGATATTGAAAAAGAGAAAAATTAGTGCACCTTCATTATTAATTGGTGGCCCTCTTTACAAAAAACTAAACCTAGGTTATCCAATGCAAAGTGATAATTATGAATTATATTTTCTAAGTCCCAAGCCCGAAGTTTTTACTTGGAAAAAGAAGTTACAGCTGGAAGTATTGGGCAAGATTTTGGATCAGATGTTATTTCTAGATCTTAGGTATAAAAAAGGATATGGCATATATTCCCCACACGCCAATACAGATTACAACATTAGTTTATCCCGTTTTATGACTTATTTGCGAATAGAATGTGAACCATTTGAAAGTACCGCTATTCAAGATGATATCGATAAAATTATAAAAGACATACAAACAGGGAAGATTAGTAGTAATCACTTTGAAAATGCCAAAGCCAATGTTAAGAACATTAATTCTTCAAGCCTATATAGACAGGAACAACGATTATTTGAATATTATAGATACCAGATCCCCTGGATATCTAAAACAGATATTGATAGGGTAATCGCTGAAACAACTTTAAAAGACATCGTGGCACTTGCAAAAGAAGTTTTTAAGCCTAAAAATCAATATGAATTTTTGATCCCTTCTAAAAACTCAGTTGTGAAGTAATAAAAATGATTTTTTGATTAAAATAAAGCCTCGGAATAGAAGCCCGAGGCTATTTTCAGGATGAAGTGATTGATTACAATTCAACCTCTCCTTCAGAATCACCGGTACCCGGTTTAGCATCTCCTAAACTTTGAGAATCATACACTGTATAATCCGTACCATCAGGATTAACCGTGATTTTACATTCGCTTGCTCCTGTAGTACACGTAATTTCAGGTATCATCTGCCAGTTTCCATTCCTAAATACATAGTCATTATTTGGATCTACAGCCGTTCTTGCTGTAGTAAAGGACATCGCGGTAGTAAAAATTACCGCTAACAACGGAATTAAAAATTTACTTTTCATAATTTAAAAATTTAAGATGAATAAATATGCCTACTATTTTTTACAGGTGTTCAGCTTTCTCCTGGTTTTGTCGCGCAACAAAACGATTTATCAATATTTTTAAATCTTTCGTAATCTTAGTAATAGTAAGAGTAGTGTTAGTACCAAACAGGATAAGGTAAAATATAGGTGACCATACCATCCTAAAAATGGTAAGACCGTTCTACAGGTACAGGGAATACCATCTCCAAAAAAAAGTAGAATAACTAAATAAGCGGTATAAAGTAGCATAAGTCCAAAGCTGATTAACACACCTATCAATCTTCGTGGAAATAGCAGTAAAAATACCCCTGTAAGGATTTCGACTACTGGAAAACCAATACTCCCCCACTCTGCAAAAACCTGACTTTCCAAATAAGGTGTACTTAGCAAAGTATGATAAAATAAGTCACCTTCCCATACCTTTTTTAATCCAGCATAGAGAAATATAATTCCAAGTATTACTTGTAAAATTTTTATAATATAATTCCTTGTCCCCATAACTCTTAATTTTTCATTGACCTGAAATGAAAAGAGCGAAATGGTAATTAGGATGTAAATGTAATTCTGAAGTTATTAGAATTATAAGAACGTTAGCGTTTCTATTTTTAGGCTTATCATCTCCCCTTCATCATTTACATTTTTCGAAGCTACATTCCACCTCTTCCAAATTCAAGCCATCGTTGTAAGCCATATATTAAATGACCTATAAAATTTGATTAAAGTTAAATGAACTATCTTAAAAATAAGAGGGTAAAAAGCACGTTTGTTGCGTGGGAAAACCACGTTTATAATTGAAGGTCGGTATTAGGAAAAGGTAGTTTATTTAAGTTATTTTAGATTCTCTAAGCTTAGCCTTTAGGAGATTTTCCAAGATTATAACTCACTCCTAAGTAAACCATTCGGGGAACGATTCCGTAGATATTTCTATCTATCTGAGTACTCGAAAATGTATCAAAAGAAAGTTGTTTAGTATTCAATAGGTTTCTTCCGGTAAGCTGAAAAGAAAAATTACTCTCTTCGGGTTCATAATTGATCTTAAAATCTATAAAATGAGAATTTAAGTTAGGCCAGAAAACCTGCTCATAAATTATTTCTGAGGAAAGCGTTTCTAAAGGATCCAATAATAAATTGAATTTGTTATTGTACACGGTGGTCTCAAAAGCAGTGTTGGTTAATTTATCTTTTAAGGTGGTAGTTCTAAAATTAGCTTCACATTTTAAATTCACAATTCCAGAGAAAGCTGTATAAATAAATAATCCTGCGCCGTGATTTACCACCGGATTTACCGCTATTACATTATTATCTTGAAATCTATTTATCTGTGTAGTTGATAAAGATCCTTTTATACCTATTCGGCTTCTTAAGGGATAGAAAAATTTATTAACCTCGGCATTTGAATTGAAAAAATTGTTCGATAAGGGAGAAGGAAGATAATTTATATAATTAAGTAATTCATCCACATTCAAATCAACAATATAAGGTGACTTTTGGTTTCTATAGGATACATATAGAACTGCTCTTAAATAATTAGATGATGTAAAATAGGAGTACCTTAAGTTGTATTGAAAACTTTTTATGGTGTTGAGTAAATTCGTTTTATTCACTACCGAGCGATAATCAGAAAAAATAGGATTTTGGTACAAATCAGTAGGTGATGGGTTTGTATGCGTAAGGGCGGCACCTACTCTTATGTGATTGGCTTTTTTGATTTTAAATGACGTGGATACCGATGGATTGACGAAAAAGGTATTTTTTGAATTATCAGAATTCAATAACAAGCTTTCATAAATCACAGGAACACTTAATTTAATATCAAATTTTTCGGCCAGTGAAAAATTATCCTGTAAATGCAGTGCTAGTAAGTTTTGGCGGTAGCTAATATCGTTATTGAAATTTTCACTATCATAATCATTCAAACTTGAGTTTAAATTTGAATTTAGAATTCTATAAGTACCAGATACTTCAAATCGATGTACTTTTTTAGCACCCAGTAATTTTATAGCTAAAGAGGTATTCTTTTGAGAAAGATCGAATCTTTGAAATAATTCATCTGAATTAAAATTTTCCATTCTTTCATATCTGGGCGAGGATAATAAAAGATGCTGTGCATTATTATTAGACGTATAATTTAAATTTGTTTGGAGTGCATAAGAAGAAGAAAACCGTTGAATGTGTGATAGGTTTAAATAACTTAAATCGCTTGTTTGGTTATCCTTGGATAAAACAGAGTCAGAAGCCATCGTATTAGTCCTTATCGTTTGATTTAGACTTCCCGACGGAGAATCCCTAAAAAGAATACCGGTAAAGGAAATCGCAGAAAGGCTGTCCAGATCATAATCGAGCTTTATCCTAGCCATTTTCTCCCGCTTTCTTTTTAATACTTTACCATCCTCGGTAATAGTCAGCTGTTGCTCTTCATTTAAAAATGTTCTTTCCGATAAAAAGGGCATTGAATTTCTGTCGGCAAAATAGTAGCCATACATATTCAACTTTAATTTATCTGAAACGGATGTATTTAATTGTAAAGCCTGAAGTTTAGCTTCATTTTGTAAATAACGCCGCTTATCTATGTTTGGAATATAAATCTCTCCATTGGTAATGGGAAGGCTTATATCCCGTGAACTATTAGTTGAAGTGGATTGATTATCCAACAAACCTATATTAGACTGAAAATCTGTATCATTAATTACATCATTACCAATATTGTTTAGATTAGTTATCGATCCTATTTTTAAACCATTTATAAAAGAAAAAAGAGTCGCGTTTGTCGTATAGCGTTCCTTCACTCCTGCCCCAGCTTCTATGTTCCCAAACAATGATGCCCGAAAATTCTTTTTAAAGTTAAGGTTAAGAACAACATCATCGGATTTTTCAATACCACGTAATAATTTTTCATCGTTATGATGTTCAATGGCTTCTACACTTTTAATAAGTTCAGGGGTAATATTTTTAGAAAGTAATTGGTAATTTTCAGAAAAAAAATCGTCCCCTTCCACCATTATTTTTTTTATTCCTTTACCATTGAATGAAATAGTCCCTTTATCAGATACTGTAATGCCTGGTAGTTTTTTTAAGACATCTTCAAGATTTCTTTCGTTTCCTTCTGCAAAACTTTCAATAGCATACGCGGTAGTATCTTTTTTTATTCTAATAGGGGGAGTATTTTTAATAACAACTTCCTGAAGCTCTAGGGCTTTATCATATAATTTCACAATTATTCCCGATTGAACGGAATCAGCACTAATAAACCGCTTTTTAAACCCCAACTGGTTGATTTCTAAAATCAATCCCCGATTCTTAAGGATTAATTCAAATTCACCTAATTCGTTGGTTTGTGCAAATGCAGAAATAAGAGAATCATTCTTTACGTCAATTGCAAGAATATTTGCATAAGGAATAGGATCATTTGACTTTGCTGAAATAACGCTACCGTTTACTGGAAATTCTTGCGACCAACACCCTATTGGAAAAGCACAAAAAAGTAATAAACAAAAAAGTAGATTTTGCTTGATGATCATTTACTTTCGTGCTACTTTTCTATTTCTGGATAAAATTTAATATTTACGCTACCATCATTTTCCCTAGCAACGGTTTCCATATATTTTAAGTATTTATCCTTTTTTTGCTGATTGGTTTTTAAATATTCCTCTAAGCTTAGCATATTCTCCTCTTCCACAGGAAATTCAAATTTCTCTGATGGAATTTCTGCTGGAATTTTAAGTTCTTTTAATTTGAACATAAAATCGAGGTTTTCGCTATAAGCTTCTAATATTGCTCCTGGCAAGCCATAAAGTTTCCAAGGGCCTACCTGAAAAGGAATTTTAGGGGTAAACCATACAACCCAATTCCTACCCTTGTATGTAGCAGTTGCTTTTGTGCAATTATAATCACCTATATTTTTTTTCTCATTGGTTATATTCCAAGAAATCTTTTCTAAATCTTCTTTTACATTAACGTAACTTGATCTATTAAAATAAGTAACCCTGCTTAAAATATAGTTATTTGATTTATCTTTAAGATAAACCCATCCAATGGGATCCCAGTTATCTCTTGGGACTTCTGTCTTTTCGTAATTACCATCAGAATCGGTTTGTACACGGGTAACGTATTTATTTTGTAATTGTTGATAAACAGAACTTTTTGGATTAAAATAGAGGGTTCCTTCTTGGATAATATACTCATAAGGATAGCCATTCTCATTAGGTGGTGAAGCTACAGAAGACTTCCCTGAATAGGCAGTATATTTTATATAACCTTCATTGTTTTGCGAAAACAATGAAAAATTCAAGCAAAATACAAGTAACGTGAGTACAAATCTAATATTCATTAGCTTTTGGATTTGATTTTATAAAAATAGTAAGGCATTTTTAAAATAAAAGGGCATCTTAAGAGAATGCCCTCTTATCGCTATTAAACTGATGGAGTTAGCTGGTAGCTGCATCACAACCAGCACCAGCTATTTCTGCTGCTTTCTGGAAAGTGTCGGCGGTTCCCGATGCCGATGTACCATTACCACAATCTAAGGTAACTGTCTTTTTTTGTAGAACTGTTACATCAACTTCTGGATTTTCGGCTTCAATACTTGAGAATCCAGCTGTACTAAATAACAATGCAAACGCTGATAGGTAAACTAATTTTTTCATAATTAAAATTTTAAAGATTAATAATTAGCGGATATTTTCTCCGCGATACTCAAATTCTTGGCCAAGAACTTAACTAAAACTATTAATATTAATCCATAATCACCTTGCAAAAGACCACGTTTAGTGCGTGGTAAAACCACGTTCTTCTTAAAAATGCCACCTAAGCATTGTATTACTATGTATATTGTTTTACATTTGTAAAATGAATAAAAGTTTTGTTCTTCGTTGGCAATCTCAAGTTAAGAAAGGGACGCTTACATTTATCGTTCTTAATATCCTTGATAAGAAAGGAGAGCTTTATGGATATGAATTAATTGAAAATGTAAAGGATAAGACTTCTATTATTATTGCAGAAGGGACATTATACCCACTAATGAACAGACTTAAAAAAGAAAAGCTGGTCACTTCAAAATGGGTAGAACAAGAATCAGGAATTCCTAGAAAATATTACTCACTTACAGCGACAGGACAAAATACCTTACTTGAAATGAAGGACTTTTGGAAGATGTTGGAGAAATCAATTAATACGATATCTAAATGAAAGAGATCACATTTAAAAATAAAAGTTCGACATTAATTTATCGAGATTATTTAAATCGTCTCAAGAAAAATTTAAAGCACTCTTCTGCTAAGGATCGTAAGAATATATTGATGGAATTTAATAGTCATATTTTTGAGGGAATTCAAAGATATGAGAACATTGAAGTTAATGAGACTGAAAATTTAATGGAGGTGTTGAATAAATTGGGGGATCCCCAAGATGTTTTAAAACCAATGATCGCTGAGAAAAAATTAGAAGAGGCTACAAGGACTTTCAATCCTATTCACGTTTTTAAAGCATTGGTCTTAAATATTACTAATGGGGTTAAGTATATTTTCTTTGCGTTTCTTTATTTAGTGCTCATTGGCTTCTTATTCGTCATTGGTGCCAAAATCAGCAATCCAAAAGAGGTTGGCTTATATTTTAAGGACGGAGGATTTTATTTATTAGGAAAAATGAAGCCTCAATTAATGGAATCGATAAACGCAAAAGAAGTCCTGGGAAATTGGTTTATTCCATTTTTTCTTTTGCTAACAATACTTTTATACATCATCGTAACTTTTTTAATGCGAATTACTGCTAGGAGAAAGTAGAATCAAATAATATAGTAATCGTATGATATTTTTTGCTCATATACATAGTAATACAATGTACTATTTTATAAAATGCTTTAAACTGAGTTTATCAATAACATTCCTTATGGTTTCTACTACAATATTTGCTCAATCCAATCAAATTGAAGGGACTGTAAAAAGCGAAAACAATCAGATTATAAACGGAGCTTCTATCGTACTATATGATGGAAATAAAAATATTGTTGATTACTCTATTACTGATCAAGATGGAAAATATTCTATCAGTGCAAAGATTCAAGCTGATAACTTTTTAGAAGTTTCTTACCTAGGCTATAAAAAGAAAATAGTTAAGCTTCTTTCAATTAATACTGATAAAGGTATCATCTCTATGGATATCACCTTAACCGAAGAAACAAATCACTTAGATGAAGTTGTATTACTTGTAAAAAAAGAAGAAAAGGATACTGTAAATTTTGATCTAGAAAAATTGAATCTTCAGGATAATGATAAGCTAAAGGAAATACTAGAGAAACTACCAAATTTACAGGTAGGAGAAGGTGGTGTTTTAATATATAAAGGAAATAATATCAATAAAATTCTGGTAAACAAAAAAGAGACTTTTGAAAATCAAAATAGTCTAGCCTTAGAAAATATTGAAAATAGATTTATTGAGGGCTTAAGTATAATTAATAATTACCAAGATCAATTTTCTGTTGATTTCGATTTACAAGAAGAAACCGTTTTGAATATCGAAACTAAAGAAGAATTTAAAAATGTTATTACAGGGGATTTACAGACAAAATATGGGCATAAAGATAAGTATGAATTCAAGGGTTCTGGTTTTCTATTTTCTGAATCGCTCAATGCTTTTTCTACAGCAAATTTCAATAACATAGGCAAGACAGTGGTGAACTATAGGGAATTAGGAGCCGTATTCAACGAAAAGCAAAATTTTTCAATCTATTCACAAAGATCATTGCAAGCCTTATTTTCTACTAACGAAAATCTTAGGAAAGATGAATACAATAGTATCAACCTCACCCTTAAAAAAAATTCATCCAAATTCAAATCAAGCTTGCTCCTCTACTATATATCTCCTAATAGGATAAACAGCACAACACAACAACTTTCATCTTTAGATGATACACCTCTATTGGAAGGAAATAGTGCTTTACAGGCAAAATCAAATTCCTACTTGGGCTATTTTAAAAGTCAATACAAAAAATCCAAAAATACCGTATTTACTATACAAGGTAATCTCAATTTCATTAACGCAGACGATAAAAATACAGAAAGAAATATTCTATATAACAATAATCAAACTACCGAAAATAACCTCTTTTCAACTTACAATTCGCAAATTTTTTCAGGATTTGCTCGGCTTGCAGTAACCAGTAAATTATCAGATAAGATCATATGGAATTCAGAAGGAAGTCTATTTATTGAAAAAAATAAGCTAGATGATGACATCTTCCTTAACGCTAATTTATATCAAACACAATATTTTGATTTTTCAAAATACAACCATAATATCCAATCCTCTTTATCATACAATCATAGTGATCAATTTACTCCATCCATAATAATTGAATATAATGGTCAAAAAAGCCAACTCGACAATGATGATTTACCATCAATATCACGGAATGTTCATACTACGGATATTATTACAAAAATAACAGGAAGAAATGTATTCGGTAAAATAAACTATTCTCTATCAACCGGAATCAGACTAAATCAGTTTGAATTAAACAACTCAAAATCAATTGAGAAGTTTTTAATCCCATTAAATATGGTTTCCGAATATGAAAGAGATGTATGGAGAATCGCTGCAAGTATAAAAAGAAGTTTTGAATTCAATGATCTTTATTATGGTCTAACAACCCTCCAACCCTTTAATCGGATCGTTCAGGGTGATATAGGCTTACTTGAAAATCTTCGTATTAAAAATAATTATCATTTAGGATACTATTATAACAACATATTTGACGCTGAATCCTATTCAATTTCAACGAATTATAGTGATATAAAAAACCCTATTGAACTTCAATTTATTAATCAGGAGAATGGTATTTCAACTCTTAGGGCTTATAAAACTGATTACTCTAAAAAATTTAGTATTAATGGTAAATATGCTAAGACCTTATTCCCTATCAATTTTCCTCTAAATACTAGTGTTGGTTTAAGTTATTTAAAAGAAAAATTTCCAGCTTTAATAGCGGATGGACAAGAAGTACTTAGTAAACAAAACGCTATTTCACCAAAATTTGAAATAGAAAGTCTAAATGATTTCCTCTTGAATGTACGGCTTTCATCTAGCCTAAAATACTCTAATAACAGAGTAGGCAATAATAATTATTATTCGAGATATAGCAGATCTACTGCATCGCTACTTCTTAAGAATAATAAATGGGATGGAAAGCTAAGTTTCATTTACGACGATAACCTGGTAGATAATCAAAAATTTCAAAGAAAGAATATAAATCTTGATCTTTCTTATACCTGGCAGAAGTTGACGTTTAGTTTGGAATCTAGACATCTATTTGAACTACTTAACATATTCCAGAATGAAGCTTACAATTTTGAAATTTATTCTAATGAAGGCGTTGTCACTACACTGATTAATAATGCCTCTCTCAACTATTTAATATTAGGACTTAAGTATAACTTTTAAAAAATGATCAAAATGAAAACAACAAAAATCTATCTATTTTTATTGACATTCACTATAAGTTTAGTGATGAAAGCTCAGGAGAGCAATGAAATTCTACAGGTAAAATATACTACGAATAGTGTATCCGAATTTTTAGTGAATATGCTTAAAAAGCAGATTCAAGATCCTGACGAATATAATAAAGTAATGCAACTAATGTCAGAGTATAAAAACTATAATACTTTATATTATGACAAAAAGAGTAAAGAATCATTATATGTTTTAGATTCTATCCATAAAATCCCTGGGGTAAGTGTATCCGGGTATACTGAGTTCATTAAAAAAGACGCTGATGGATCTTTAAAAGGCAAAGAGGTTTTTATGGAATCTGAATTTTCATTTACAGGAAATTCAAAAGACCTTAAATGGACGATAACGTCTGAAAAGAAGGACATTGAAGGATATAGTTGCACTAAAGCAATTTTAGAAAATATGCCCGGATTATACGTTTGGTTCACGACTGAAATTGCAATAGATGCTGGCCCCTATATTTTTTATGGTTTACCGGGCTTAGTGTTAGAGGCAAACAGTTTTTTTCAAAATGTTTCAGTTACTTCGGTTTCTTATACCCAAAAATCTGAGTTTAATTCAATGTTTGAAAAAGATAAATTCAATTTAAATGAAAAAGCTTATTCCCTCGAAGAGATTTTTGTTAGAAAAAAGAACTTTAAGAATAAAGTGGAAAAAGGAAAATAAACAATTCGTCAAAAGAAATATGATTAATATAAATTCCCTGGAAGAATTAATCTCTAGGGAATTTATTTTATTACCCCAATAAGGACTCTGATTTAAAACAGGTTTAGAACGAATAACCGTTGGGAGGCAAAAGCTATATCCTTATCAATTAATAAAGAATAAGCGGCTATTAAAACCTATATTTTACACTGAAAAAAATATAACGAGGAAGTAATCTGATATTTGATTCATACGTGGTGAATTCGTCAATTACTACCGTGCTAAAATTCTTTTCATTTCCCAAATTATTGAAAAATAATTTATACGAAAAATTAGAATCTGGCTGGAATTTTAAAGTACTGTTTAAAAAATAATAGGAACTATTTGGCATCTTATAATAATCATTCTTGATGTTCAAATTCCATTTTTCAGACAGTTTATAATTCAAAGCTAAAGAGTAATTGCTCCATTGAGTTTTTGATATTACATTGTTATAATCTGATTCGCTTAAATTTAAGTTGAATCGAAATCTAAAATTTAAGGGAATTTTAAAATAGGTTGTACCGGAAATCAAATAATTCGACGAATAGGTTTTTAAGTCATTAAAATCCTGTGAATTGGCCTGAATAGGTTGTATCCCCCAGTTTTGAGATGTTCTTAGATTTGTAGATAGGTTTAAATCATCAAAGAAAGAGGTAAAATCTAAATTAGCAGATATACGGTTAGAACCTTCAATAACTTGATAAGAGAAGAACCTAAGATTCTCTCCTATTTGATTTGTAGTCGAATAATTACCCTTAAAATCGTCGTATTTTATTCTAAAGGTAAGTGCTTGGGACTCTAACTCGTTAGCCCATTTATAATAGAATTTGTATACATCTTTTTCCACTAAATATATAGTATTAGTACCACGCACCAAAGAATTATAAGTATTTAATTGATAATTCTGAAACAATAAGTGAGAATCTGGAACAGCGTAAGTATTTTCATAACCAAAAACAAAACGTCCTATTTTTAATTTTCGGAGATCTAAGTCTATTTGTGGATTAAAAATCCATTTCTCCTTTTCGTTAGAATCAGTGGTAAGGTCTAATCTTTCCATTGAAATCCCTAGTGTAAGTTTCGCTTTTTCTGAAAATTTATAACCGATACTTTCTTTTAAATTAAACGTTCTACGTTTATAATTTAAATCATTTTTTAGGCTATCTACTTCAAAATTTTCCGAGGGTGAACTTAACTTAGTTTGCCTATCTTCCTCAAAGATCTCATACCCTAAGGATAATCGATTAGTGAAATTTCCAAATTCTGAAAATAGATTGGTGTTAATTCCAAAAACATTTAGTTCATCTTTATTATTTTGATAAATTTTTGACTTTTTGGTAAAATCAAAAAAATTGTTTAAGCCAAGAGAATTAATTGTTGCATCTTGGGAGAGTTGGGTTTGACCAACGTAGGTATAATTATGTAAAACTGTATTTTTCCCTAATGCATAGCTGTAGTTTAAGTGATTGTATAATGCGTATTCTTTCTTATTTAAATCTTGATTTACGCTATTATTATTGAAAATAAGTTGATTATCAAATTTTTCAGGTTGATTTTTATAAGAGAATAAATTTCTAAGGTACGAGCGCTCTCCTCCTGTATATTTTATTTCCAATTCTCCTGAACCAATACTATTTTTATGGTCAGTATCACTATCTTCAATATATTCCACAGGATTTTCTTCTACATTAAAAATAGATCGTGAATAAAAAAGTTGTCTTTGATTATCTTGAGCGAATGAGCCGGTAGCACGTATTTCAATATCCTTTTCAATTTTTGTTACTAATCCTATCGAATTCAAGAAAGCTTTATTAAAAATACTTTGATCGTCTTTTAATATTTGGCTTTCGTTCTTGTTGATCGAAAATACAGATTCTATTTCTGGTTCTATCTCTACTTCACGATATGCCGAAGTTAAATTTAGGGAAGATGGAGTGCCTTTTAATTGATCTACTGCCTTGTTTCCTAAATTATTGTAATCCCCCAGATAAAAGAATTTTATTTTTTTTCTCAACAAACCAATATTGGCAGTACCTCTAATCCTTTCTTCTAAACCAGCTCCCAAAGAAGCGTTTCCAAACCAGACGTTTTTAAATTCGTCCTTTAGTTCTAGGTTTAATGCTACATCATCAGAATCCAATACTCTTGCCAAAACAGGATTATCCTGAAAATTATCTATAATTTGTACTGCATCTAAGGTTTTCGCATCCAAATTCTTAGAAAGGACCTGATAATCATTAGCAAACATATCATCTCCATCGATCATAAGTTTCTTTATAAATTTACCGTGAGCTTTAATAGTTCCATCTTCGAGTACTTCTATCCCAGGTAGTTTTTTTAGAACATCTTCAACATTTTCTTCAGATTGATCTATAAATGGAGCGGTTTTTAATGTGGTAACATTACCATTTGTTGAGATTTTTTCATCCGGCTTTAGAACTACCTCATTTAAGTGTTCTATTTTATCCTGTAGAATAAAAGAAAGAGTATATCGCTTTTTATCAGTATTAAGAGCTACTTTTTGAATATGTTCTTCGAATCCGAGCAAATTAACAGCTATGTCATAGCTATCAGAAATTAAATTTGTTGGAGAGATATTGAATTTAAATTCCCCTGTATTATCCGTATATAAATAATCTATGATTTCATTCTCAGAATTTGAAAGTACTATACTGGCATTTTCCAAAGGTTTATTACTCGAATCAGTAACTTTACCTTCAATAATAACTTGTGAGTTTACACTCCATAAAAGAAATAAAAAAAAAATAAAAAACAGAAGAAGTGTTCGGTACCCTTTTGCCATTATTCAAAAGACTCTATATAAATATCACTAAAAACTGGTTTTTTAGGCTTCTCAGATTCTTTTCTTTCAGCTCTTAAAACCATTCTATTATAGGCTCTTTCTATACTGTTACGCAGCATATTTTCAAAATCTTCAATGGTTTGCCATCCCTCGTCTTCTCCTTTTGGTCTTTGTACTTGAGAAATATGAGCTTCGTTTTCCGTGGGATATTCTAAGCTTTTAAAATAAATTAACATTTCGTCTCGTTCATCACTAGCTTCTAGTATTAATCCTGGCAATCCTTGTAATTTCCAGGGGCCATACGGTAAAGGAACCTCTAAAGTATACCAAGCAGTATAAGTACGCCCTCTAAATTCGCCTATGGCTTTATGCGCCTTGAAATCACCTATTTTCTTGGTCTCAGATTTTAACTTCCAATTTATAACCGGTTTTTTTTCTGCTATATAGATATTACCACCAAAACGTTGGCTCCACCATAAACTATCTTTTTTTCGGTTAAAGAAAACCTGTTCTCCATATCTAAATGTTTTATTACCGTTATAAGCCACCACTTGCTCCCCTTCTCCTCGATATATTGATTTATTTTGAGAAGTTGCTTCTTCCAGAGAATCTTTTGCAGTTACGTAATAAGATTTTTCCTTATTAAATACCAAATAAGCGTTTAAATCGGGACCGGCAGCACTTTTCATTCCTGGACTTTTTATTTGCCCATAATAAACAATACCTTTTTGACTTTGCATTTGTTGGGAAATGCAAAACAAAAAAATTGATAACATAAAATATTTCATAAATAAGATTCTTTATTTAAAAAAAGTGTACAATCTGAAAAATTTCAAATTGTACACCATTTAACTATAAGTTTTTATCACTTATAGTTAGTCACACATATCCCAGGCCTCTTGAATGGAATCTGCCTCCCCTGCATATACTCCATCACAATAGACAGGGAAAGAAGCAGCCTCTTGACGAACTTCTTTTTTGACTTCTGTTGGAGTAGATGCATACATTGATGAGAAAAATACACCCATTATTCCTAAAAATACTAACTTCTTCATTTTAATAAAATTTTCATTAACTCTACTCTCTTTATAGGATTTTCGAGATTCTCCCCTACACGCGTGCTAGTTATTTATACAAAACTATAAGAAGGTAGATATAGTACCCTGATTTAAACCACATTTAGTATGTGGTAAAACCACGTTTAATAAAAATGAAAAAGCTGTTTGATTTATATATATCCACTTTCTCTCGCTTTTTCTAATAGCGCCTTATTTCCCTGCCCGCTAACTCCAAAAATTTCTTTTAGTTTTCGCTTTCTGTCTTCGACTGCCCTTAAAGAAAGATGTACATATTTCGTTAGGTCTTTAGTCTTTGTTCCCAAAGAAAGCTGATAAAGCATAATTCTATCTACTTCATCTATTAAGGAGGTATTCAGACTAATCTCTGAATGGAGTAATTTTGAAATTTTTGATCCATAATATGGTGGGGCAATAATAACTTTCGACAAACATCTTTTGAGCTCTTCTGAAGTGGTTTCCCCTTTCATAAGGAAACCGGCAGGATTAATATTCAGCAGTAAATTGTGAAGCCGAAACGGATCTGCCAAAACGGTTAGGATTATTATTTTTACTTCAGGAAGTTCTTTTTTTATTTTAATTCCCAAATCTTCACCTGATAGTATTTTATTATTCCCCTCAATAGGAAAGTTGATATCCAAAAAAACGATATCAAATTTCTTTCCCTTTAAAATTTCCCAAGCCGTATCACAATTATCAGCAGTTTCGACAGAAATATCATAATCTTCAGATTTTATTTTAGAAAGTACATTTTTATATCCTTCTAGGATCATATGATGGTCGTCAACGAGTAAAATATTTATCTCTTCCTTCTTCATAACAACACTGTGTTTCTATATTTTTACTACAAGCTTTATTAAAGTACCTTCAGAACTGGTGGTAATCGATAATTTACCTTTCATAGTTCGGCTTCGATTTTTCATATTTTTAAGGCCTATACCCGCTGTGGAATTATTAGGATCAAAACCTTTTCCATTATCTTTAATTTCAATAATCAATCGGTTTTTGAGTTTATGAATCAATATTTCTACCGAAGTAGCCTGCGAATGCTTATAAATATTAGCAATAGCTTCCTGTATGATTCGATAGATATTTATTTTTATATTATTCTCAATATACTCCCAATCAATTGGATGCGGAATTTTTAACTGAATACTAATCCCTTCAGGCTTTTTACTTAAAAAATGCTCTAGTAATAGTGTAAAATCTACATCAACCTGCGAATCTTTATTAAGTTGATGGGAAATCAACCTGATTTCCTCTGCAATTTTTTGTATTTCTCGAATATATTCCGCTCTTTTTTGCTTACTCTCATTGTCATCATCATCGTTTAAAGAATCAAGACTTATTCTTAATCCGAATAAGCTTCCCAAAATTCCGTCGTGCAATTCACGTGATATCCGCCGCTTTTCTTTTTCCCGCTCTTCTTCAATTACTTGTTGCTGAGATAATACTAAATCGTATATCTCCTGACTCGCTTTTTGTTTTTGCGAAATCAATTTATTTTTTGATCGCTGATCTTTAATGATATATAACAATACAAAAATAAAGAAAACAGTTAAGGAAATTAATGATATTCTAATCATTTGTTTATTTAGCCTTTCTGTTTCCGAAATATATTCATTGGTCTCGAAACGTATTCTTGCAAATTTATTTCTTACTGCCCTTTCCCTTTTTTGGAGGCTATCGTTAATCACTATATAGCGTTTAGTATAAACTAATGCACTATCTTTTACGACCAAGGAAAGAAAGCTCAATGAAGCGAGTAAATCCCTGGTATTTTGACTATTCCTCGCAACTTTTTTTGCTGCTAGGGCATAATTAATGGCTTTGGCCGTATCTCCCCTTTGTAAAAAATAATCAGCTAAATGTAACTGGTTGATACTAATTCCGGCCTGTAAATCAATATCTTTCCTTATCTGTAAAGCCTTTACAAATTGTTTATAAATTCCCAGCGTATCCCCTAAATGAAGTTTTGCATTAGCTTCATTATCAATGAGCATTGCATACAATTTAGGATCTGAGTTTTCTATATTTTCATCAAAGCTCAACGCCTTTCTAAAATATTCAATTGCTTCGGAATAATTACCTTGGTTATGGTATACCACTCCTATGTTATTGTAACTGGTAGGGAAATCTCTTTTACTTTTTAATTTTTCTAAATTACTTATCGCTTTGTGGTGATAATAAAGAGACCTTTCGTACTCCTCTAATTCATTGAAAACAATACCAAGGTTATTATAAGCTATATATAGACTATAAAATTCGTCTAAAGGTTCAAGTAAATTAATCGCATTAGTTGTAGTAACCTCACTACCGGTATAATCCCTAATATTCTTCTGAATAATTGCCATATTTAATAACAGGCTTCCAGAATTAAGTTGATCTCCTAACTCTTGATATATTTTCTGGGCTTTATCATAGTAATAATAAGCACTGTCTTCTTTATTACGGTTATGATAAAATTGAGCCAAATCCCAATAGGTAGCTGCGGTACCCTCAGAATTTTCTATGGTTATAGATAATTCTCTGGCCTGTTTATTAGACCTTAGAAACATAGTTGAATCTTTTGTTTTCAAGTAGCGATAAGATATATCGAGAAGCATTTTATTCTTAAGAGTATCGTTACCTTCCTTGAGAGCGGCGTTGTAATCTTTATTTAAGTCTATTTCTTGATCAGATTCATTTTTCCTTATTGATTGAATATCCTGCTTTTCCGTAATAACCTCATCTCCATCATCCTTTTGGGTACAAGAAAAGAGAAAAACTATTAAAGATATAAATATTGTAATATGACGTGATTTGAAAAACAAAACGTTTCAGAATAAAAATTAAACAAATTTATAAAATATAAAAAGACCTTGTTGTTAACAAGGCCTTCTTAAAGAAAAAGAATTTAATTAAAAATTAATCTGGATTATTATCTTTTCTATCTATGACTTCATCATCTTGATCTCCTGTACTAGCAGTAATATTTTGGTTGTCACTTACCGAACTGTCAGGTAATTCTTCTGGCTCACACGAATAAGCTATCAGGATTAAAAACGTTATACTTAATAAGTTTTTGAAAGTTTTCATAGTTTGATGGTTTTATAATTAAACAATAGTATTGCGACCCTAAAGACCGCGGAATGGCTTAGTGTTTAATCACGCGTGATCGAAACCGGATAATCTGGCCGATTTCTTTAGAAGCTTCTTTCTTAAACCAAGTGAAAGCTACGCCAAAGAGCCGAGGAAAATGATTTTAGACCTCACCGTTTAGTAGAATAGTCGTTTCTATGAGGGATTGATAGGTATGTTTGAGCAATTGAAGATTTATAAAATCCCAGCGCATTCAATTGAAAGAAATAGCCTTTTGTTCCAACAATTCTTCAATAATTTGAAGGTTATGCCGATAGGATCTGGAAAAAGGTAGACTTATTTTATTATGATCTAAAAAACATTTCAACTTTCCGAAATTGATTCTGGAGATATGCTTTTTGTTGATGATGTAGCTATGATGAATTCTAATAAAACTGTTGGGTAAAATTTTTTCAAACGATTTTAAAGTTTTAAAAGCGCTGATTGTTTTTCCCTCTATCATTACAAAATCTGTAGCGTTATTATCGGCTTTTAAGAAAAGTATTTCTTCTACTTTTAAAAGCGTATAATCTTTATAGGATTTTAGGCATAAGGTATCGTTTAAAGCATATTGTTCACTCTTTAGCAACTGAAGGATAATTTTACGAATTTCAAGTTCTTTCCCTGGCTTAAGAATATAATCATAGAATTTACCTTTTAAAGCTTGATATGCCTTGGATACATCCTTTGATAAAGCGATATATTTAGGTCTGCTAAAAATATATTCATTGATTTCTTTGCAATAAGAAAACACGTCTCCAATCTCATTCTTAGGATAAGAATCTAAGTCAATAAATACAACTTCAGGGGCAAACTTCAATATAAAATTCATCCCCTTTTCGTAGTCATTAGTTATCCCTAAGCATATAAATTCAGGAAATTCTTTAAATCTCTCACAAAGGTTTTGTGATGTTATATCATCGCTATTTATTATATAATAGGAACCTCCCAACTTTTTTAGTTCAAAATTAGAAACACCTTGCTCGAAATGATTTGGATTTGCCACATATTTTACGTGGTATTCCCACGTAATTAAAAAACAAAAACGTGGAAAAACCACAGTAAGCCCGTGGCTATTAAGTTTTATATGGATAGGTGATGTAATAAATTGCTTACAAATATAAACTTCCCCTATTAGGGACATTAAAAGTGTTATCTAAAATGAATAAAAATTTCACCAATAAGTATAGCCATCAATTCATAATAATCTTGATATGTTGTCTTACTTCCTGCAAAGCCTTGGAATACGGACATAACTATCCTGCTACCAGTAAATTTAATGATATTGAAACCTTAACGTATAGCAAAGAGGATTTTATTACTACTTATGGTGAGCCTACCTGTAAGACCATAGAAACTTTAGATAATATTCCCAATGAAAAACTTTTCTATGTAGAAAAGCTCAAAAATGTCGTGGTCACTACTCAATTTATTTTTATTAATGATACAATTAAAAAAATGGAAATATTCAAAATTGAAGAAAATATTCAGCCCTATATGGATTCCCTAAGACGCGAAATCCGAATTAACAGACTCAAAGAATAAATAAAAACCAATATTATGAAAAACAAATTACAATTAGTTTTTTTATGCTTATTTTTAATAAGCATTTCGTGTACTACCGAAGACCCAATTGAAGACATTGAATCAAATGAAAAAATGTCTACTGAAATCAATACTCAACAAGAATTAAATTCTCAAATTCAAGTAGTTGATAGTATCATCCCGCTTAATGAAGAAGACTTCCCGAAAATTGCTGAAAATTCTCAGGCAATGGTTGCCAGTAGCACTTGGGATGAGTTATATCAATTAGATGGAGTGAAGTTTTTTCTTAGAACACAAGATAGTTATCTTGGAAAAAATTCGTTACAAACTCACGGTCCCGGTGCTGAAATAACTTTTGAACCTAACTCTGATTCATCTCCTGCACAGTTATTTTATCTTGAATTTCTGCCTGCATCTAGTGGGATCCAGTACCTATTGTATTCTTATCAAGAGAATAAACCAATTGGCATTGGTGCCTACGCAAGCGATCCTGACACTAAGGTACTCTATACTTCTTCTAGCGCTAATCCTAGCAGTTACTTTGGGTTTTCGTGGGATTTTATCAGTAGCAACGGAAAAGGTTACAAAATTGAAAATCGAGACATTATTTTCCAAGGATCTTCAGGAAGCTTTTGGGATATTTATTATGGGGTAATCACAAATAGTCAGGGAAATGTCACGCTTTCTAAAGATAATAATACGTTCTATCAAAAATTTAATATCATACCAGACGATGAATTCACTATACTTGATATGGATATGGATATTGACAATGCACAAATTGTTTCATCTGAACCAACTGTACTTTCTCAAAAATCAATTGAAAACCCAAGTGATAATACAGGCTCAAGAACCATTACTTTTACGGAAACGCAACAGGATCAATATAATTTTAAAGAATCTTCTAGTGTATCTTATCAATACACAGCAAATGTTAGTGCAGGGTTTAGCTTATTCAAAGTTATTGAAGCAAATACCTCATTCACGGTTACCACAGGTAATTCAACTACCTTGGAATATGGAAATAGTTCTACCAAAACAATCACTTTATCAGACAGCTATACGATCGCAGTTCCACCACACACTAGATCCCTATGTTCTTTTAGAGCAATGAAACACTCGGTGAGAGTTCCATATACAGCTACTTTAAAAGGCTTAGAACACCAAAGTTTGGTCACAATCACGGGATTCTTTGAGGCTGTTGATTATACAACTTCTACTTTAAGAGTTGACAATTACCCTCTAAACTCCATATCCCAACAAAGCCAATCATCCACTCCCACTAATACAATATATATAGAGGCTGATAATTAAAATTTATAAATAATTATTATAAAATTTTTAGGGTAGGGCTTATGCTCTACCCTTTTTATTTAACCATATTTAATCCAAAGTAAATGAATAATTTTTGCAAAAAGAAGCTTAATAATCTAGAAGAGCATCTTCACTTTCTGGAAATCGAAAACAATAATTGGCTGAATATTTCCCAAGAGGCATTAGAAGTGATCCTCGGGGTTTTAGAAAAAATTAAAAGGAAAGCCGTTCATCATCAATTTAAAAGTCAAAATGAAGAAATAGATTTCTTCAAAAAAACCAAGCCCAAATTTGTTTCCAAACTCATTTATTATAATGAGATTTATAAAATTGAAACCCGAAAACCATACGGAGGTGAACGTGTTCTTAGAAAATATTTGCAAAAGCAATTAAATAAACTAAAGCGCTTTTTCGACGATCAACTGGAATTTTATAAATATTATAGAACCGGAAGTACGTACTTAGACCACAAGTATTTTTTAAGAAAAAAACACGATATTAAACTTAATCTGAGTCCTCGATATTTTGAAACCGATCATCGATTTTCTACTTCCCACGATTATATTGTTGCAAAAATTCTCGCTAATGATCTAATCGAAGTTTTTCTGGAAGATCAATTAAATAGTATTGACCGTGATGAAATTAAAACAGTCAAAATACCGAAATCAAAATTGAATTGGACCGGAAGTAAAACTTCATTAATAGAGCTTGTTTACGCACTCTATGCTTCTGGATACATAAATAATCATAATGCAGATATTAAACTCATTGCTGCTACTTTCGAAAAAATGTTCAATATAGATTTGGGTGACTATTATCGTAATTTTTTAGCGATAAGAATCCGTAAAAAAGGAAGAACTCAGTTTTTAGAAGAACTTCAACAAGAGCTTATAAAATATATGGACGCTCAAGATGAATAGAGAAAAATCACCAAGTTGGTGATTTTGTAATCATAAGTATTTGAAAAAGTAAAACAGTCTAGAATTTATGTCGTGTCCACTAAATTCAATTATTTCCCTCCTTTTTTTATGCTATAAAAAAATTGACCAACTTGGTACAATCTTGTAAAATAATTCCTTTCCCCTACTTCAACTTTGCAAAAGGAATGTCAAACCTAAAACTCACGTTCTATCGCTAGTTATGTGAGTTAAATCAAAAGGGGCTATTATATTGATGTCAACCAACTTGATAGCCCCTTTTTAAAAACAGTAAGTTATGCCAACATCTATTATTACCACCGACGATCTTCGAGAATTCAAATTGGAATTGCTCGAAGACATTAAAGAATTACTAGAAAGCCAAAATGGTCAGCCTAACAAGAAATGGCTGAAATCCACTGATGTTCTCGAACTACTCAAAATCTCTCCGGGAACACTCCAAAACCTTCGTATTAATGGTACTATTCCATATACAAAAATGGGAGGAGTACTCTATTATGATTACGGAGACATAATGGAAGTACTGGAAAACAATCGCGTACATAATAAGTTCTGATGTCAGTAGAAATTAATTACATCAAGCATCTAAACGGAGTGTTTGAACATTTTTCTAAAGACAACCGATTGAACCCCACCCACATCAGCCTTTACGTTGCTTTATTTCAACTGTGGAACAGTAATTTTTTTCGACAGGAATTCTATATTAATCGGGAAGAAGTAATGGAGTATGCAAAGATTGGTTCTAAATCCACTTACCATAAATGCCTTAAAGAGTTGAGCTATTGGAGCTATATTGTGTATATCCCATCACATAACCCTTTTAAAGGAAGTAAAATCAAGATGTTCGATTTTGGGACAAGCTCTGGACAAGTAGTGAACCAAAGCTGTACCAATATCGGGACAAGTAATGGACAAGCAGTGGTACCTATAAATAAACATATACAAACTATAAAAAACGTTAAAAACAAGAACAAACAGCGAGATTTTAAAAATTTAAATTTTCAAGATTCAAATGGGAACAAACAAATCACAAGTGTCCCATATCAGGACAACCTTAAGACGAGTAAAGATAAAAATTATGATGATCCGCTATGAATTATAAAGCTCCGCATATCATTACCGAAGGTGGCGTCGCCTACCAACTTGGGAAACTTCGTAACCAGGAGATTCAGTATGATTTTAAAAAGATGCTGATCTATTTGGATGCTAAAGGGAAGTTACTGTGCGGAAAGAAATTTAAAATTCACCCAGAAGATCGAAGCATTTTATATAAGCTTTGCTCCTATTTTATCAAAGACCGTGATAGTTGCGAGAAATTTGGTTTAGATATTGAAAAAGGTCTCCTGATTTCGGGTCCGATAGGCTGCGGAAAAACAACCCTAATGAAGCTGCTTAAATATATGGTTCCACATCAACGCCCTTACGAAATGATCCCCAGCAGAAATGTAGTATTCGGTTTTAATCATTTAGGATATAAAACCATTGAGGATTATGGCAATTCCAGTTTTTTCTGTTTTGATGATCTGGGCGTGGAACCTCCTGGCCGCTTTTATGGAAAAGATTGCAATGTAATGGGCGAAGTCCTGATATCGCGCTACGAACTTTATTTAAATACCCAACGTAAAATAAAAACCCACGCCACCACCAATCTTAATGCACAGGAACTGGAAGAACGGTATGGTAATCGCGTTCGCAGCCGTATGCGGGAGCTTTTTAATTTAGTGGCTTTTGATAAAGGGGCTGTGGATAAGAGAAAGTAAAATAAATAATTAAACTTTGGCAAAAAATATGTACTTTGCCAAAGTTTAAAATTTAGGAGAATTGAATAACGAGTTTATAATTAAAATAAAATCATTTTTGGATAAAGACCAGGCTACATCCAAAAAAAAACTCTTGAATTATATTCAGAAAGAATTCCCTGAATTAAAAAAAAGTTCCATCAATGTATATTTATCACAGCTTAAAAAAGACGGTATTATAAAAAATCCTTCCAGAGGATCATACAAATTAAGGAGTAAGGAACAGTATTGTCCCAATATAGATCTGAAGCTGACGCGAATTTTTAATAAAGTAATGAAGAAGTTTCCTTATGCTGAAGTATGTATTTGGAATACCAAGTGGCTAAATGAATTTATGCGCCACCAACCTTTTAAGTTTTATATTGTTATAGAAGTTGAAAAAGATGTTGCAGAATCTATATTCCACACCTTAAATACAAATGGAAAAAAAGTATTCTTTGAACCAGATTCAGAGACTTTTGACAGATACATCTCCAACAATTCTGAGGTCTTGATAGTCAAAAATCTTATTTCAGAATCACCATTAAAAAAGGTCAACCAAATTGTGACACCCACTCTCGAAAAACTTCTAGTCGATATGACTATAGATACAAATTTATATGCAGCACAACAGAGTGAAATCCGTTTTATTTACGATAGTATCTTTAATAAATATGAGATTAACAAAAACAAAATGAAAAGGTACGCGTACCGCAGGAATAGAGAATTAGAAGTAGAGAAATTGATAAATATAACTTTGGCAAATTTATAAACATTTTGCCAATATTTAATTTATGATTAAATCATCAACATACCACCCCGATTGGATTTTTGAAGTCAAGAAAAAGCTTGGGAACCGATATGACCCAAAACTTATCGAGAAAGTTATCTACGCCTTGATTTTTCTTGAACAACTTAAAATAAATAAGCTTAATTTCATCTTTAAAGGGGGCACTGCCCTATTATTGGCAACAGAGAAACCCAAAAGGTTTTCTATTGACATTGATATTATAACCGAACAGAGACAAAGCGATATAGAAAAAATTCTTGAAATCATAAGCAAGGGCACTGTCTTTACACATTGGGAAGATGATAATGACAGAAAACACACACCTGATGCACCAATTGGTCATTTTAAGATTTATTATAAAAGCAATGTAGATGGAAATGTCGAGCCCATATTGTTAGATGTGTTATATACACCAAACCCATACCCTGAACTGACAGAGATTCCAATTGCCCACGACTGGATTCAAACTGAGAGTAAAACTACAATGGTAAATATGCCAACCTTTGATGCAATTCTAGGTGATAAGCTAACTGCCTTTGCTCCAAAAACTACAGGGATATTATATAGCAAATTACGACCTGTGGAAATAATCAAACAACTGTTTGATGTAGCTTTCTTAATGGATAATATTTCTGATTTGGATGTTGTCCGGGATAGCTATGCAAAAGTTGTTGCAGAAGAAATATCATTTAGAAAACTGGAAATAACCGTAGAAAAAGTTCTGGTCGATACCCAACAAGCTTGTTTTGTTCTTTCAACCAGAAATATTAAATCTGATGAGTTTAAACATCTACAAACTGGTATTAGTAATTTTACAAATTTTACCATAGCAAGATTCAATATTGAAGAAGCTATCATAGCTGCTGCAAAAGTCACCTACTTAGCTGAAGTACTTAAATATTCAAAGCCTGATACTATTGAAAAGTTTAGCAAAGCTAAAGAAGTAAAAGATTGGTATATAGAACCTATACCCTATAACAGACTAAACAAGTTAAAAAAGAGTAATCCCGAGGCGTTTTTCTATTGGTATAAAGCTGTTGAGGCATTCAGCAAAAAGCAGCCTATTTTTTCAAATCTCGATAAGAAAGCATTACAAGAAGCCATAAAATATTATCGAGCTCGGGAAGGTAGTTATTCTTCCAATGATCCATTATTGGAAATTAAAACTAAAATTGAAAATGAATCCTTATTTGTTAGTTATCTGTTAGATGAGATGTCACTCTTACTTAAGGTTATTAATGAAAATATAACTTTTCTTGATAATTATAAATATGAGGGGTTAGATAGGGAAACCGCTATTACCAATAAGCAAAATATTTTAGAGCCGCTTTTTCAGGTCAGAAAACTAATCAAAGAAAAACTAAGCGTTTAATTCCTCAGAAAATTTATTATGGAAGAAAAACAAAAAATACAAGAGCTGCTCAAAAAAGTTATAGCTGAAGAACCTAATAACTTGGATAAAATATTATCACTGACGCGGAAATTAGCTTTGGCAGATACTAATAAAGTTCGTTTTTCTGTAGATGCTGGGGTAATTGACCGATTAGGTCGGGAATTAGTCGCACGTCACGAAACAGCTGTTTCTGAATTGGTAAAGAATGCTTATGACGCTGATGCCGGCTATGCTAAACTATTTTTCAACAACGTAGATAATGTAGGTGGTCAATTAATTATAGAGGATGACGGAAATGGTATGACTCGCTCCCAATTGGTTAATGGCTTTATGCGCATATCATCCTCGGATAAGATTCATAATCCTCTATCTCCATTTTATGGAAGGAAAAGAGCAGGAAAAAAAGGAATCGGTCGGTTTGCTACGCAAAGATTAGGTAATATTTTGACCATAATTACACAAACTGCTAATGATGATGAAGCCTTAAAAATTACCATCAATTGGAATGACTATGAGATGGACAAAGATTTGTTTGCTGTTGCAAACAATATTGAGGTTATTCCAAAAGAGCGAGAAAAAGGAACCACTCTCATCATCAATAATCTAAGAGAGTGGTGGACTGATGCAATGATAAAAAGAGTTTATAGGTATGCTATTGATGTAATTCAGCCATTTCCTTTGTCAGAAAAAGAAATAGAAGAGAGTCAAGATAATGATGAGGAAGAATTAGTAGATATAGGATTTGATATAAAATGTTATAGAGACAATATAGCTGTAGCTGATGCCCAAACGATGTTCTTCGAACACGCTTTGGCAGAAATACAGGGAGAAGTAGACGAGTCTGGTAATGGGTACTGGGAAATCAAAAATAGCAAAGTAGATGCTATTACTGAAAACCCCCAAAAACTGGAAAATCAGTATGAAAGTCTAAAAGGAGTGAAATTTAGAGCCTACTACTTTATATATAATATCAATATGATACCAAAACAAGCAGAAAGCTACATTTCAAGTATCTCAAATGAAAGAGGAGGTATCAGACTTTACAGGAATGGATTTAGGGTACTACCTTTTGGAGAAAAAAATAACGATTGGTTAGGTCTTGATGCTTCTGTTAGAAAACGTCAAATTCTCCCTGTACATAGTAATACCAATTTTTTTGGGTTTGTAGAAATATCAGATGACAATGAAGAATTTCAAGAATTATCCAATAGAGAAGGTCTTTTCTATAATTCTGCATATCAGGATTTGGTGGATTACATATACAAGGCTCTTACATCCGCAGTAATAAGAGTAGCGGCAGCCAGAGGAATTAAAGTTAAAACGAATCAAGAAGGCTGGGAGGTTAAAAGTAGAAGAACGCCAAAAGAAACTATGGAAGATGCCGTAGACACTCTTGAGAAAATTGCAGAAGAATATGAAAGTAAAAGTGAAGCTGATGACGGAAATGCAGGAACTTCAGAAGAGGATAAATCCAAAAAACAATCTGAAAATCGAGAAAAAGCTAAGAAAGCACGCGAACAAGCTGAACGGCTAAAAGAAACCATTCAAGAGATTGAAGAGATGAATATGTTGCGTGTCTTGGCTGGACTTGGTATTGTTATTGGCGAATTTACTCACGAAATTTCACAATATCTGAGTCCTTTTGAAATAGACACCAATTATTTGGTTGACAATTTAAAAGAAAACACCAAAGAATACAATATAGCTCTTGACTTAAAAGAACGTTTCACTTCCTTTAGGGTTTATTCTTCTTATTTTGATGAAACTATCTCGGAAAATGTAAATAGAGAACTCAAACCAATAGACCTTCGGAGTGCTATTAATCCATTTTTTGAGACTATGGAGAAGGATTTAGAAAGAAATAATATAAAGCTGAAAATTGAGTATTCTGACATCGAACTATTCACCTGTAAAATGCATATGTCTGAATGGGCTTCTATACTATTCAACTTATATAGTAACTCTAAAAAAGCTTTAAAGAGGGAGAATCCAGAGAAAAAGCAACTACTCATTAAGGCAGGAAAAAATGATGAAAAAGTATTCGTTGAGTTTATAGATAATGGAGATGGTATTCCTATCGAAAACAGGGATAAAATCTTCAATGCATTTTTTACAACGTCGAGTCCAAAGTCCCACAAGCAAAATACGCTTGATGAATTGACTGGAACTGGCCTTGGTCTTAAAATTATAAGAGATATAGTAGAAAGCTATCAAGGAGAGGTACAAATAGACAATCCACCTGATAATTATTCAACTAGCATAAGAATAGAACTTCCTATAACTAAACCTGAAGAAACAGAAGATGAAAACTTTTAATGTACTATATATAGATGACGACAAAGACGAAGATTTAAAAATCACTCCTCTTGTACGTGAATTATCAGCTCAAGGTAAAATCAAAATTGAACTTGAGTATCCCAGGAAATTGGAACCATTCGTCGACCACCTTGCCGAAAAATATAAAAAAACTGATGGTGTCATTATTGATTTAAGGCTGAACGAGAACCATAAAGGTAAAGACGATTTTGCAACATATCCTGCTCAGATTTTGGCAACGGCCATAAGAACTTATCAAAATGGGGAAAACAAGAAATTTGAAGAGTTTCCCATTTTTCTAATATCATCTTTAGAAAAGAAAGCTGCCTATTTTGATACCGATGTTCAATCACACGATTTATTTGACTTGTTCATTTCCAAAAATGATATTCCACGAATCGGCAGTATTTATGAAGACCAGATTCACGCAATTATTTCTGCTTACGACGATATTAAGATGAAGAAAAAAATCTGGGAGCTTTTGGATATAGATGAAAAGAGCTATAAGAGTCTTAGTCTTTCTTTTGACCTTGATGATAAACTGGCATCTTCAACATCACAATTTTTATTGAATCAGGTCATTTTGAGAAACGGAATTTTGATAAACGAGGATGTTCTTGCTGCAAGATTAGGTGTAGATATCGATTCATCAAAAGATTGGGAAGCTTTGAAAAAAGAATTAAATGAGTCCATAAAATATACCGGTATTTATGGAAATGTATGGCATAGATGGTGGTCAAATAGGTTGATAGACTGGTGGGAAGATGAAATATCACCAGATATAAGTTTGATAAACAGTGATTCGCATCAAAGAATATCACTTTTAAAGCAAAAACTAGAGTTTAAAAATTTAGAGGAAGCCAAACCTATTGAATCCTATATGAGTACTTCATTCTGGACTGTTTGCAAAGCTTTAAATAAACCTCTTGACTCCTACGATGGATTGTTACTAAACACAGGAAACAAAAATTGGCAGGATAAGGAATATGTCTCGCCTACCGCAGTAATAGAAGGAGATTCCAAAAGAAAAGGCTACAAACTACATCCAGATGAAAAAGATCGATATGAGGAAATAAAAATAATCTATAAAAAACGTAAATATGGAGATAAGTGATAAGATACTTGCGAAAAGAAACGAATTAGCAAAGGACCTTATTCAGTTACAAGACATTATTACGGAATATTTTCCCTTGGCTGATATTGGCTCAATGCATTCTGCAATTACCACCTTAAAAAATGGCAAACCTATTCTATGCCCTTACTCTGAATTAAAGTCTGAGTATTGGGGGTATAAAGTTTCTAAATTAATATTTAAGCTGGATGCCAATAGTAAGCCGAAAAAAATCAAACCTAATGATGTTGGTGATTTAAAGCTAGTGATAAACATACACGTTGTGGGGAATTGTGAAAAATTTGGCAGTTTTGATGATCCTCTGCTCTGGCTAGCATTAGATTTCAGAATTGAAGGAGAAGTTATAAAAGAAGATAGTATTGCCAAAGTGCTAACCTGTTACCATTTAGATCGTCATATAAAAAATGAAAATGATGGAGAAAACGAACCCCATCCATTTTATCACTTACAATTTGGTGGAAGACATCTTGTTAATATGGATGGCAACTTGGATACTGGTGACCTCATTGTAATGGATACACCTAGGGTTTCGCATCATCCTATGGATTTGGTGTTATCCATCGATTATCTTATATCCTACTTTTTCCCAAAAAAAAGGAAAACTATGATAAATAGAAGTAGAGAGTATCTACTTCTTATAAAAAAATATCAAAATGCTATGCTAAAGCCTTATTATCATAGACTATCAAGTCACTGGAAATCTGAGCCTGAAAGCGTGACACCATCAGAAACAACTTGGAGCCCCATTTCTATTTATCCGCAAATCGCATAATATTCAATGAGTATAGATAAAACCATACTTTCATTCCTAAAAAAATATTCTTATGATGTCAAGGTAATAGACCGCCTTATCACATCGGCATTTATCAAAAAGAATTTTTTAGCTAAAATTGAAAATGTACTAATCTCTGAATTATTAATAAAAGAAACTGACGGAACTGAACATAAAGCATTGGAAGACTTTTGTAATCTTTTTGAAGAGACAAAACAAACTTTTGACTTTGAATGTTTGATAGAGTTATTTGAATTTGTTATATCCCCCAATGATAAAGTAGTCAATGGAGCCGTATACACACCAAAATATATTAGAGAATACATTGTCTCTAACGCTGTTGGTATGAGCACTCAAATTCAAGACCGAACCGCCTGTGATGTGGCTTGTGGTTGTGGTGGTTTTTTATATGAATATACGTTACTGCTTCACCAACTTACTAATAAACCAATAACTGATATTATTGAGAATAACCTGTATGGTATTGATATTACAGAATACAGTATTAACAGAACAAAGATATTACTAACCCTGCTTGCAATTTCAAATGGCGAAGACAAGGCAGAAATTCGGTATAATTTTTTTAAAGGTGATTCTTTACAATTTGATTGGTTTTCAAATTCATCTAAAATAAAGGACAATTTAGGCTTCGATTACATATTTAGTAATCCACCATATGTAGGTTCTTCCAACCTAGATAATGAAACAAAAAAACTAATGGCCAATTGGACGGTCTCCTCCACTGGAAAATTAGACCTATATATTCCATTTTTTGAGTTAGGGCTAAAATGGTTACGTGAGGACGGAGTTCTAGGCTACATAACTGTGAGTAATTTTTATAGAAGTTTAAATGGCAGAGCCTTACGCAAATATTTTTCTGATAACACTTTTCTTTTTAAGCTTATCGATTTTGGTGGCTCACAAGTATTTAATTCGAGATTAACATACACGTGTATTTGCCTGATAGAAAAAACTAAAGGTAATATACGATATACCAGTTCAGCTCCATCAAAAATCAACAAATTGAATGAATCAGATTTTATTCCACTTGAATACGAAAAATTAAATGATTTTGATGGGTGGCATTTAGACGATGTAAAAACACAACTCAATATTTCACGAATGGAAAACATAGGTGAAAAATTGGGCGATTTGTTTAATATTAGAAACGGTTTTGCTACATTACGTAATAAAATTTATTTGTTTACACCAGATAAAGAAGATGACCGTTATTATTACTTTGAAAGAAATGGAAATCTTTTTAAAATTGAAAAAGATGTTTGTAAGGATGCTATAAAGCCAAATATTCTAAAGACCGAAAGCGATATCAACAAATTTCGAGAAAAACTTATTTTCCCCTACAGATATTCAAATCAGGATAATGCCACTTTATTTGAACAAAAAACAAATAAATTTATTGAAGTTATTCAAGAAAATTTATTTAAAGAGCAATATCCATTTACTTACCTTTATTTAAAGGAAGAAAAAAACGAACTAGCAAAGAGGGATAGAGGTAACCGAGAATATGAAACTTGGTTCGCCTTTGGAAGAAGCCAAGCTCTATTCATTCCAGGAAAAAAATTGTTATTCCCATATATTTCTGATAAGCCATATTTTGTTTTTACTGATGAGGAAGATTTGCTCTTTTATAATGGGTATGCTTTAGTTTCCGAATCAGAGTCAGATCTACTATTCATTCAAAAAATATTGAAGTCAAGATTATTCTGGTATTACATAAAACATACTAGCAAACCTTATGCAAATAACTATTTTGCATTGGCAAAGAACTACGTCAAAAATTTTAGTATACCAAATTTTACCTTAGCGGAGAAGAGAAAAGTTATATCTTATAAGAATTTAAAATCACTTGAAAGCTTCTTGCTTAAAAAGTATAATATTACTGATATTGAGCTTGAAGACTATTAGCTCTTCTTTTTCCTAAAAAAGAATTTCAGCAGAATCATTATAATCTATTAGTCAACTAGATCTTTCGTAATTGGCTAAATCCCTACTCTCTTTTTTAACTGGTTCTGCAATTGACAGGCAAACCAAGTAAATTTTTTTTATACTTTGATATAGTGATGCCCAAATATATTTAAACTCCTCTTGTATTCGATTATTGTAATCATTGTAGGGTAACGAAATAAACAAATCGGCATCTAAATACTTTGCTAGCTTTGCTCAATCGGATAAAGAAATAAGCGGGGCTCTATAACTGTTAATTAAGTATCCTATGAAATTTTCTGACTTTTCATTAAGCCTTAAAATTCCAAGGCAATATCCAATATCACATACTTTTCCTGAATGCGTTTTATTCAGATAGTACCGGAATCTTTTCCGCAGTGACCAAAATCAATCACGACTCCTTTTTGAACTTCAATTTCCTGTCCAAAAAAGACAGGCTTTTCGCTTCCTAAACGACAAATCTGACGTTCTTAGATACTCCTTTCACTTACGCTTTTCAAGTTATTAACAGCGTCCCTTCCAAATTTCATAAAATTTGATGGCAAATAACACCATTGAAAATCAATACCACATAAATAATATTTTATTCACAATAAATTGATTTTCAATTATTTAAAGCCTTAAATTATTACTTTTCTCATAACGAAAACGAATCTAAAATTTAAAACGTTACGTTATGAAAAAATCTATTTACCTGGCGAGTTTGCTTTCGCTCCTATCTACTTCCCTATTTGCGCAAATTGGCGGTATTGAAGATTCCGTTAATGATATTTCCAACACCATCCGGTCCATATTCCCCATTATCCTGGGGGTCATCTTTTTGGTGGGTTTTCTATTCAATGCCGGACATTTCTTCGGGGAAAATGCCGATCTGAAAAAAGGGATTACCCGTGTGCTGGTCTTTGTACTCATCGCCGGTGCCGTAGTGGGCATTTTTACTTACCTCATCGGAATAGTAGTGTAATGAAAGTATTCATACCTTATAAGAACATTCGAAAACGGGCAATGATTTTAGGGCTTCCCCTCTCCTTTTTTGCCCTGCAAATGATCTCGGTAATCGCCTCCCTACTCCTCATCATTTTTTCTTTTAGCCTTTGGATGATCACAATGATACTATTATGGAATATAGCCTTGTATGTTTTGCTGAACAAATTTGTTCAGCATCCGGGACTTTTTCACTTCGAGCACGTATTTCCAAAAAATATCAGCAACAAGAAATTAAGCCTGTTCTATGATGAAAAAAATTAACCTTTCGGCTTACCATCCCATCCTGGATATTCAGGATAATGTGGTTTTTGCATCCAATGGCAATGTGGTACTGGGATATCGGGTATCGCTGCCTGAAATCTATTCCCTCTCGGAAAAGGATTTTGAAGACCTGCACGCTAGTTGGTTTCAGGCCTTCAAATCACTGCCGGCTGGAACCGTTATCCAGAAACAGGATAGTTACCGGAAATCAACTTATACTGCCGAAGAACTTCCAAAAGATACCTTCCTGCAAAAAGCAACCCATCATTATTTTAAAAATCGGGAGTACTTACAGCACCAAAGCTATTTGTTTTTTGTGCTTCCCTTGGACAAGCATCTTAAAGCTTCCAAATATGTCAACCCTTTTCGGAAGACCGAAAAAGGCATTCATAAAAAGTTGGATCATCAGGTCAGGGAATTTATTGGGGCGGTGAACGATGCTGTATCCTTTATCAATAACAGTAGAAAAATAAATACTTTCCCCTTAGGTCAGGAGGCTATTTTGGAATACACCCACTCTTATTTCAATGGGTTCCACCAGGACGTAGATACGGATATCAGGCTGGATCAAAAAGGAATTGCCATTGGTGATCACCATTTTGATGTACTCGCAATCAATAGTGAACAGTGCTTTGGGGAAAGCCTACAAAGCAGCAAAGTCAATGAAAAATTCACTTCTGATCAATTCACTTTTCACCAGGGCTTTATCGACGGGTTGGGATTGGATCTGGAGGAAGACCATATCATTAACCACATCCTTTATCTGGATGATAAGCACAAATGGCGAAAAGTATTGGAAAAGAAAATCGAGGAGCTTTCCAAGAGCTCCAACTTCGGAACCCAGAACAAAGTCGTATTAAAGAAAATCCGTGAGATCGTTAATCGCATCAATGAAGATGATAGCTCTCGGATTATTCGTGGCCATCTCAACATCATTTTTTGGTCTCAGCAGGCGGAACAACTTGGTCGCATAGCTTCTAAAATCAAAACCGAATTCAAGGAGCTGGATATGCTGCCATACTATCCCAAAGGAGAAGAGCGTAAGCATTATTTTTTGAATTCTTATCCTTGTTTTGCCTCCAATTTCTCTAATGAGGATCTTTATGTAACCGATCTTAAGCACGCCCTATGCCTAAATATCAATAACACCAATTATCGCTCAGATCATACCGGGATTATTTTTAATGACCGCCAACATAATATACCGGTTTTAAAGGATGTATGGGATGAAAAAAAGAAACGTATTAAGGCACGCAACTTTGCCATCTTCGCCCCCACGGGCGAAGGGAAATCCTTTTTGGCCAATAACATCCTTCGTCAATATTTTGAGAGCGGTGTACGACTAGTCATCATCGACCTGGGCGGTTCCTATTCCAAATTCGCCAAACTCTATCCTGACGATCATATCATTTTACGCTATGAGCAGGGAAAAAACTTAGGAATTAATCCATTTTATATTTCTAATGACGCCGATATAACTCCCGAACGTCTGGAAGATCTTTCGGTATTCCTTCTGGAACTATTGGCCGAAGGTCAAAAAGTATCCAAAGGCAAGGAAGTAGCAATGAAAAAGGTACTCCTACAGTATTATCAGCAAATCCGTAAAAACCATTCATTAGCTTCTTTATACCACTTTGTAGATGACAATAAAGACACGCTCATTGAGGGATTGGGAATCCGGGAGGCGCATTTCAGTACCTATGATTTTCTGCATATCCTTTCGGAATATGTGGAAGGAGGCCTTTATAGCTTTTTATTTAACGTGGGGGCCGATCAAACCTATAAGATTGAAGACAAACGGATGATCGTTTTTGAACTGGATGAAGTCCGCGATAATAAGGAAATCCTCTCAGTAATGCTCAAACTGATTAAATCGGCCATCCAGCGAACCATCTGGCAAAACAGGTCGGAAAAAGGCATTATTCTTTTTGATGAATTTGCCAAGCAACTGAAATTTGCCAATGTATTGGAAAGTGTGGAATTCTATTACCAGGCCATCCGAAAACAAAACGGGGCTATTGGGATTATCCTGCAATCCATCAACCAGTTGCCCAACAATTCAACTTCGGCCAGTATTCTGGAAAACACCCAGGTGATCTACAGCCTTCGTAATGAAAAAGGTTATGGCGAATTGCAGAAACGCCTCAACCTCTCTGCACACGATCTGAACCAGTTATATTCCATTCGGAATAACCTTACCGGTAATCGGAAATACACCGAAATGTTTATCAAAATAGGGAAAGAAAGCAACGTGTTCCGTTTGGAAGTCCCCCCAGAGGTCTATGCAGCCTATCTGACCGATGGTAGTGAGAACGAGACCATAATGGCTATTTATAATCAAACCAATGATATGGAGAAAGCCATTGAATTCTTCCTAAAAGAAAAAGTATAACCCTAAATCAACATTCTATGAAATATCCTCTAAATCGAAACATCAAAAGATTCTTGGTAACCTTATCCATTACCCTCTTTTCAACAGGCCACATTGTGGCCCAGGGGATGCCGGTGTATGATAATACGAATTTTATCAGCCTGGCCAAACAGCTGATCGAATCGGCCAAGCAAACTTCCAATTTACTCAAGACCGTCGAGTTTCTAAAGCAACAAAAAGAGCGGATCGAACAGGTAAGCAATGTGATTCAACAATTGGATGCCGTGGGAAAACTGATTCAGAATAACCAGTACCTCTTTAATATGGTGCAGGGTGATCTGCAAGAAATCCTCAACTCCCCGTATATAAAACCCGATGAAATCAACCGGGTGACAGCATCCTTTGAAGAAATTATTGACCGTTCGATGGAGAGCGTGGATTATGTCAATAAAATCCTGACCAGTGATTATCTAAAAATGAGCGATGCGGAAAGAGCTACCGTATTAAAAGATTACGAAACTAAATCCAATGAGATGGTCGCCGAGGTGCAGAACAAAACACGCCGGTATAAGGAAATCATTTCCTTTCGGAAAATGCAGGATCATATCAATAATCGCGAAACGGAATTCTGATGGGAATGGGACTCGAATACGTAGACACGGTCTTTCAAACGATCAAAGACAGTGATTTTTCTCAGTATACCATTACCGGGATGAAGACACTGGCTGTATTGTTTTTCCTGATCAATATCCTTAAAAAATATAATGAAGGTGTGGCTGCAACCGATGGACATACCTGGGGACTAAACCCGACCGAACTTTTTAAAAACTTTGCCATTGTCCTGCTTGTTATTTTCTCTACACAGGTATTGGACGTATTTGATAATATACTGGTGGCTATAGAAGCCCAATACAGGGACACGGCCCCGGCACTCCTCCCCTTGCAGCTCAGTGATGTTGATATTGAACGGGATGTGGGTGCCCTGGAGGCCGCCAAAAAAGCAATGGCAATGCTATACGAAGCCTTGGTAACTCCGTTATACGGACTTAAAATTTTGGCCTTTATTATTGGGGTGATCCTATGGCTTTTAGATCTATTTATCTATCCGCTCTTTTTGGCGGAGCGCTATTTTTTATTGGGAATAATGCAGACATTTTTTCCGCTGGTCATTAGCCTGGCGGTATTTGAAAAATTCCGCTCCCTGGCCTATACCTTTTTTAAGCTTTATGCCGGGGTATATATGCTTGTGCCGGCCTTCTTTCTGGTCAATATTTTTATCAATAACCTCTATACCGAAATCAACAGCCATTTTTGGAGCGACCTATTCGGAACGGACTGGGGAAGCGAATTTTTTGCACCGGTAATCGAATGTGCCTCCATCGGTTTTATCGTCCTGCTGAAATTTAAGCTTTACCGCAAGGCCAGCACCTTTACCCTAAGACTCTTTACCGGAGGTTAATTTTTTTTAAGAACAGTATTAATCAAACATAAAATGAAAATACCCTATCAAAATATTTACAAGGTTTTACGGACCAATCGTTTTATCGTCCTCTCCTCGGTAATTTGCTCGGCAGTGGTCTGTATCATTTCCGTACTAATGGTTATCAAACTCCATCGGGAATCCCAGAACAATGCTTTCGTGATTAATGGGGACGGTAGCGTTATTCCCCTGAAAGTGGTGAAGCAACGGGAAAACCTGAAGGTCGAAGCCCTGGCCCATCTGGAACTGTTCCATCGCTATTTTTATGGGCTTAATGCCAACAATTACAAAAGTAATATTGAAAAAAGCTTATGGCTGGGAAACAGTTCCGTATCCGACCTCTATCAGCAAAAACAGGCCGATGGGGTCTATAACCGGCTTTTGCAGTATTCCCTGGTACAAAAGGTCATAAGTATTGATTCGCAGGTTGACCTTCAAAATCAACCCTACCAATTTAGTACCACCACCATCTTTGAGATTAACCGTGGATCGGTAACTGACCGCTATGAATTGAAAACCGCTGGACAACTGTTGCAGGTCGACCGCAATTTTCCGCACAATCCGCACGGACTGCTTATCACCGACTTTTTTGAAAATAGCCTTCGAAAAATTAATCCTGAATAATACTTATTACTAAATCCATACTTATGAAACTTCAAAAGAACAAAATCGTAATGATACTGATTGTGGCCAGTGTCGTCCTGTTTATTGTTGCCTATTCCATCATCACTTTTGGCAAAGAAGAAGAAACCACTATCGATAACCATCAGGTACCGATTCCGAAATTAGGGGGCGACCAAGAACAATATGAAACAAAAATGGAAGCCCTGGAAAGCATCAAAGAGGAACGCGAGATCAATGCACCAAGCGTCTATGATGAAGCGTTACTGGATGCTACCGGAAATTATGATCCTGACTTAAGGGATAAAGAAAAAAGAAGGATGATCGATAGTATTTATTCACAAGGGAATATTGATTATGCCAGCAGCACCTACCGGCAAGACCAATCAGTTCCCCTACCCTCTGCTCCACCCCAAAAGGATACGTTGCCCAGGAAAATCGATAAAAAAGAACGGGAAGCAGCCGCCAAAGAAATGGGCTTGGAACATCAGCTCTTTTTTGCCTCGGAACCAAAGGAAAACTCAAATACCCTATCGCAAAACACAGACGGACAATTGTATGTCCAAGTTGATGGTACCCAGACCATCAAACAACATTACCGGCTTCGAATGCGGCTTTCGCGAGCTGCACTGATCGATGGAAAATTATTCACCAAAAATACGCTTCTCTATGGCTTTGTCAGTTTTAAGCCCAATCGCACCCTACTTACTATCGAGCATATTAAAAGCAGACCGGTTTCCTTTGAGGCCTATGATCTGGCCGATGGCAGTGAAGGTATTTATATCGAGAACAGTTTCCGGGAGGAGGTGCGTCGTCAGGTAGTAAGTGATGTTGTGGATGAAATCGAAGTGCCGGGAGTACCACAGGTTAGCGGTATAAAACAGCTTTTTAGAAGGAGTAACCGTCAGGTTAAAGTCACCGTACTAGACGGCTATCAATTACTATTAAACACACCAGGAACACAATCTTAAAATCAAATCTTATGAGAACATTTACCATTATATTATTACTGGCTGTAATAAGTCCAGTCAATGCCCAAAAAGCTTTAGATACTTTATATGCGAACGATAAAAAGAACGTAGCCTTGTTTTTTCCAAGTGCTATCCGACAGGGTATAACCGGAGCATCCCATTTCGTGTTTACCTATAACCGCGAAAAACGGCAATATTTTGGATTATTACAGGCTCAACCCGGAGAAGAAAGTAATCTTTTGGTGGTCACCGATGATGGAAAGGTCTTTTCCTATATGCTGAAATATACCAAAGAACTTTCCAAACTGAATTATTTTATTTCCACAGACGAAAGTATTGGAACGGAGATCCCGACCAAAGTAATTCCTAAGCCCTCAAAAGAAAAAAAGGATAGTCTGGAAAAGCGACAGGAATATTTTCAGCGGTTTTCAGAGTATCTGATGAAATCAGAAAAAAAACATTCCAAGACCAAACGTAAGAGAGGTATCAAGCTTCAGTTACAACGAATAGCCTACAATGCATCAGAAACCTATTTAGTAATGGAACTTACCAATACTTCGGGAATTACTTTTGAAATAGATTTTCTGAAGGTATACCGCTTTAGTGGCAACAAAAAAAGAAAATCTTCCTTTCAAAAACTGGAAATGAAACCGATCTATACCTACAAAATGCCTTCGAAGATCTATAACAGCCAATCGGTACGCTTGATATATGTGCTGCCCAAATTTGTATTAGGTAGTAAGGAGAAATTGCAATTGGAATTACGAGAGTTAAATGGAAGTAGAAAGGTATTACTGAAAAAATAATGCGTCACCAATCCATTTTAATTAAACCTTAGAAAAATTTATACTTAAGAGATGCTAAGAATTAGATAATAATATAAACTCTTTATTTCCTATAGAAATCAAACAATCGGTTACAATCCTCTAAATAATATTTCGAAAAACATCAAACAATTTGGATTTAAATCTAATATTTTTAGGTAACTAAGAGGTAGGCCCATTCTATATTTTTGATTACCACGTTTGATATTTTCGAAATGAATTCTATGCAATAAGCTTCCTTTTTAAGGATCCAGATGTTTACAACACAGTTAAAATATTCAAATTAAAGATTTTAATAGTTTAATATTTTCATTTTTTTGAGTGGTAAAATGTTTTCTCGCAAACGCTGTATAAAAATTATGTCTTTCCAAAAAATCGATATTCAGAAAAATCCATTCCCTATCCGAGAATTTTTGATTATTAAAAGCAGCCCACTCCTTACGAAGCTTCAAATTTTTAATTAAAAAATTCTTCTTACCTAAATGTGTTAAATCTGCATCGCAAATAACTTTTTGTGTAATGGTTTTAGGATTTTGTGGCATTTGAGTCGCTTCAATAATTTGGGTAATATGAATTATTCGATGGATAGAAAATCCTTGTTTAGAAAGAAAGTTCTGAGCAAATTTACAACTCACTCTTTCGTGATTGCTAAATTCTCTACTATTTCCTAGATCGTGGAAATATGAAGCAATAATCAATTCTTCAATAGTTTCGTTAGGAAGATGCTCACCTTTAGCGATAGTTTTTGAATTCTCAACAACTTCTTTAGTATGCTTCCAGTTATGAAAAGGTAAATATTGACACCTACTGGCTTCCATCATTTCTTTGCAATAAATCTTAGTTTTTTCTATTAATCCTAAATTTTCCATAATTGCATTATAGCATATGCTTAACCATTGATTTCCCTTAACATATTTCTTTTTTTCATCACTTTAATTGTAAGATAGATGATAGAGCTAGCGAGTGCTGCATAAAACCAAAAATTCAATTGAAAATTTAAAGCTTTAGCTTCTACCTGTGAACCAGACCAGTCAAATAACCAAAACAGTAGAAAGATGGCAGAAAAACCATTCTTCTCTTTTTTTAAGACTTTTATAATACAGAAACGATATTTGGGACGTATGTATTTTTTAAGATTTGGCAGGAATGCAGGAGTATGAGAAGCCCATTTTAAGTAGTCATCACCGAATTTATTTATTAAAAAGCTTTCTTCAGCAAACATAATCCTTTCATAATACAACCAATACACGAAAATGAAAGCTACGGTAAACCAACTATTTTCAGTGAGCATTGCCACTCCTAACCACATCAAAAAATTACCTAAGTATAGAGGATGTCGAACCAAAGAATACATCCCGGTAGTATTTAATTCATTAGCAAGCTGTCCTTCAGTTGTATTCCTTCCAGAGGTGTTTTTAGGAGTATAACCTACTGTAAAAATTCTTATGAAAAGACCTAAAAGGCTAAACGACAGACATACTAGTTCATAGTAATCTGTTTCTATTTTTTGATCGTGAAAAGGCTCAATATATTCTCCATACAAAAAAACAATTAGCCCTATACCTAAAAATAAAATCGGAAAATAACTTCGATTTCTAAAAAGAAAATCGCCTTGAGTTTTAAATTCTTTTTGTAGTGCCATAAATTAAAATTTATACCTGAAGCCTATTAGGTGATTCCCGTCAAAATTGTCATATGTAAGTTCCATATGTTCTTGGCTATATTCTGTAGTAAAAATCAAATTAGCCCCTAAGCCTATTGCTGCACCCGCAATAACATCTAATATATCGTGCTTTTTAGAGTCTATCCGACTGGCAGCGGTAAAACCTGCCAACGCATAGGCTGGAATACTATACTTAAATCCATAGCGGCGATGAATATACCCAGCACTATGAAAAACCGTAGAAGTATGACCCGAAGGAAATGAGTTATCGTTACTCCTATCTGGACGTTGTTTATTAATACCAAGCTTCAGACCATAGGTTACAGCTTCGGTCAACACTAATCCTTTAGTAAACTCCCAGGCTCCTTCATTATCTCCAATAATAAAGCTAGTACCTAAAGTTACAGCAGGTAGTGCTATTAATACAACATCCCCTATTTTCTGAACTGTACCTACTTGCGGTGTTGTTTCACTAGTATCTTGCGCAAACGTATATTGTGAAAACAAAAGCAGGCATACAATAATAACTGCTACAATTGATGATTTTGATTTTATAGGTCGCAAATAATTGTACATTCAGTGTTATTAAAAATTAATTCTCATCCCATCGGCTCCGAGCCATAGTGACAAAGGTGATGTACTATTCTTTTTGAATGTTTAAGGAAATCTAAAGGGAATCTAAAGACACCTATTTTAGTTATAGTATAGTGTCCATTTTTCAAAATGTTTTTGATGATCAAAACTATCCTTAACGGCTTTAAATTTTTTATCTAAATCACGTTTATTTCTAACTAGAAGATAAGTTGATTGCTTTTTAGAAGTTTCCAACAGCTTATATAGCTCCGTTTTCTCATTTAAATCCCAAAGTCGTTCTTGATAAGCATTATTTTCTTCAAATTGAGTTTCCCTTTGGGTGGTGTTGCTTGAATATTTAAGGGTAATATGTTTATCATCTGTATAAAAAGGTATAGAACTAAGTAAATAATCATAGACGATAATAGTTTTGTCCTTTTCTTTAGAAACGTGGTCTATGAATTTCACCATATCCCTGGTGGAATTTATTATAGGAGTGTGATTTGTCATAAAAGAGGTCGAAATACTAATAATAACGCACCCAAAAACCGCAGCTAATACGGCCGGTTTATAATCCTTGGTAGTATCAATAGCGTAATAAATTACCCCAAAAACAATAAGAGAAATAAATGCAATTATTAGAGTTTTTACAGATATATATTCCATTTCCGATATATACACCCTACTAAAAAACAAACCTATTACTAGAGCTAAGATTAATCCGGCGTAGGTAATGTTGACTATATTTTTAGAAGCCTTGGAAATCTTGGGCAACATTGCTGCAATACTTATCGCTATCATCCAAAACATTGGTAAGATATACAGTATCAATTTGGTACTAAATGCAGAAAATAAAAAAACTAAAATGGTACTTGCATATATTAGTACTTTGGTTTCCTTCTGCTTTGGAAAAAGAGATTTTAAATTTTTTAAATGAGGAAGTAGTGACAAACACCAAGGTAATAGTAGACCAAGCAAAATTGGCAAGTAATACCAGAATGGTTTCGACCTTTCACTATACGCATTTCCTGTGATTCTTCCCAGAATTTGTTTGTGAATAAAATAATCCCAAATTTTAGGATGCTCTACAATTATTGCTATATACCAACTTACACTTACCGAAAAACATAATAAAAAACCAATAATATGATGAAGAGTCATCTTTATGCTGCCTTTGTAGAGCAATTTTCTGATGATAATGTAGGTCAGAATAAACAATAAGGCTACAGGTCCCTTGGTCAATAATGCAATACCTATAAGTGTATAAAACAGATAAAGAAATCCTATTTTGGTTTTATCTTCATACACCTGCCAACAATATACAGAACCTATAACTAACGTAGTCAGAAACGCATCAGTAGTTAGGTTTCGACTTGAAATTAAAACTATTGGAAATGAAAAATAAATCAATCCGGCCATAAAGGCAATACGCTTATCCTTATAGAGTAAATTTGCTAGACGATAAACTAATACTAACTGAATAACTATAGCTATCTGGAGAAAAAAACGAGCACCAAACTCATTAACCCCAAAAATACGATAGCCCAACGTAGTAATGTAATAGGTTATAGGCGGTTTATGAAAATGGAATATACCGAGGAGTTTAGGATTTAAATAGTCTCCGCTTAAAAACATCTCACGACTTATTTCTGCATATCGTGCTTCACTGGTTTCAGCAAGGCCGTAATTTCCTAAGCCAACTATTAGAACAATCCAAACTATACATAGAAATAATAAATAATAGCGATCTATGATATTTTTTGACTTCACATTTTTATTTTATAAAAACAAATGTGAGAAGGAATTCTAATGAAATTTTTAATTGATTCTTAAGAAATTCTAAAGAAGCTTTTTTTCCTTTTTCAATAGCATAATATTTCTGGTGTAAAGAAAAATTCCCAAAAGGTGACCTGCCATTAATACCGGATCTTGACGAATCAATGCATATAGAAAGATAAGCATCGACCCCATCCAACTGAGTACCCAAAACCCTAAAGGTAAGACAGATTCTTTTCTTTTTTCACTATAAAACCACTGATATACAAAACGTAATGTAAATATAATCTGGGCGGTAATCCCAAGTACTAATAACCACAAGGGAATATTTTCATTATTAAATAACAAAAAGCGATCATAAATTTTGTTATTATAACCGATGTAAAGAATAATGAAAGGAAATACATATAAGAACCAACGTAAAATTTTAGGGAATTTAAACCACTGCTTTTGGAAATGCATATTACGTATGTAAATAAAATAGGTCAAAATTTGACCTAACATTATCGCAAAATCATTTCTTAAATAGCCATAAACAAATAATAGAAACGAGGCAATTAAACTTAATTGCCAAAAAAGTATTGGGGTTATTACGCGTTGATTCTTTTCAGATAGTGCCCATTGCAATATAGAACGTCCCGAAAATAAGATTTGAGCCGTAAATCCAATACCGTAGATCATCCAAACATTCACCCTTTATCCTCAGTTTTATATGAAATATAGTTAGATTTCATCCATAGATAAGCAAAGCAATCTATTAGAGGTCCGAACAATCGATTTCTTAAACCAAATTTTGCTTTTCCTGCAATACGTGGAAAATGTTGCACAGGTACTTGTTTGACTTTTCCATTAAGTAAAAGAACCATTGCAGGGAGAAAACGATGCAGTCCCTTAAACATTGGAATGCTTTTAGCATAATCCGCTTTAATGATTTTAAGCGGGCAGCCAGTATCATCCATACCATCTTGTGTAAAACTACGACGTATACTATTAGCGACTAAAGAGGAAACTTTTTTAAGGAAAGCATCTTTTCTGTCAGAACGCACGCCTGTTACTAAATCATATGTATCAATGTAATCCAGCAATAAATTAAAGTCCATCGGACTTGTTTGTAGGTCGGAATCAATATAGCCGATTAATGTGCTTCCCACAGCATCAAACCCAGCTTTCAAAGCGGTGCTTAGACCATAATTTCGATCTAAACTAATATAGTGAAATGCGGGATTTCTTGAACATATCTTCTTAATGATACTTAAGCTTAAATCTTGGGAACCATCATCTACAAACAATACGGCTGTAGGTACTTTTGCACAGTTAAGATATTCCTGAAGTTCCTTTTCAACCCGTCCTAGATTTTCTTGTTCATTATACACGGGAACTACAATGCTAAGTGTATTATTCATTATTCAACTTAAAAAATAGACTTTAATAATTTGCAATAATAGACAAGGATTCTAAAGCAATTTTTAAGATTAGCCTGTTTTAAAAATATAGTCTCAAAGCCTTTTAAATCGAGGTTTTTATATGTTTTTTTGGAAATAAAATTAAATAAATGAAAATATTAATAACTGGTATTGCCGGTTTTATTGGTTCACATCTTGCAGATAGATTACATCTATTAGGACACGAAATTTTAGGTATCGATAATTTTTCTGCTTACTATAATATTGGCTTCAAAAAAGAAAATGCTCAACACTTAAAAAGTTTTGGTATCCAAATTATAGAAGATGATTTACGCTCTGAGGATTTTAAAAGTAAACTGCCTTTAAACCTGGACTATATCTTTCATTGTGCTGCTCAACCAGGTATTGCAAAAACTTCTACTTTTGAAGACTATCTATCAAACAATATCGTCGCTACGAATAATCTTATAAGTTTTGCGGAGCAATGCCCGAACCTAAAGTTTTTTATTAATATTGGTACGTCTTCAATTTATGGAGCTGAAGTAAGCTGTAGTGAAAATGAAGTGACTAAGCCAATCTCCAACTATGGAATAACCAAATTAGCCGCAGAACAATTGGTTTTACTACAATCACGACGAGGATATTTTCAAGCCTGCTCGTTCCGCTTATATTCTGTATATGGTTCAAGAGAACGACCGGATAAAATGTTCAGCCAATTAATTGATTGTGCTATCAACAAAAAAGCCTTTCCATTATTTAAAGGAAGCCTTGAACATCAAAGAAGTTTTACTCATATTAAGGATATTATTGATGGTATCATTTCCGTCATTGGAAACGAAGAAAAATGTGATGGCCAGATTATTAACCTTGGAACTACTCAGGAATATTCAACGAAACAAGCAATAAAAATTGTTGAAGACTTATTATCAACCAAGATCCATATACAAGAGGAACCACCAAGACTTGGTGATCAGATAAGAACAAAAGCAGTTATTGACAAAGCTCAATATTTATTGAATTATCATCCATCAATAGGACTTAGGGAAGGGGTTTTAGAACAAATTAATTGGATGAAAAATAAAAACAACGAAAAAAAAATGTCCAAATAGTTTATTTGGACATTTCATTTCAATTTTCATAAAGATTAATCCCTCTCATCATCATCTTCTGATTCTTTATGGATGATCTTCCCATTAGAATCTATAGTTATCGCCATTTCACTCTTGCCTTTTTCTATTTCAAATTCGTAATTGATTCCGTGAACGGTCACAGAAACTTCAGACTCCTCGATTTTGTACCCAGAAAAACTAGCCTTAACTGAAGATATAATATGTTCCGGTATTTCATTCTCATCAACTTCATATTCAGTTTCCTGCCAGGTACCATCATCCAAAAAATTTGCTGAATATTCCTTCTTTTTGAGTTTAAATTCGGCTTCCCATTCATTTACTTCCTCCTTTTGCCAATTCACACGTTTCACCGTAGGAAATTTTTTCGAAAATGCATCTTTAACTACCGTTGGTACCTTATCTTTTTGAGTAAATGCAATACTGATTATACTTGTAAAGATCAATGCTATTCCTACAATTGCTTTTTTCATAATGATATCGTTTTTAAGTTATACTATAAATGTATAGTAGGATTCTAAAGGTAGCTTTAAGGAATTCTAAGTATATTTATTTAAAAGCTTCTATGGTTTTTAATTTCATTATTTGTGAAAATATCCCTAGGTATAATTTTTTAAAAAATGAAAGACATAAATTAAATTTTCCAAATCATTCGATTATTTATAGTACTAAAATTTATAATTCAATTTTATCCTCACAATCTGTGTTTCATAATAGTTTTGATATAAGGCAGTAAAATCTTGTCCAATTACTTTTTGCCGTATCCCAAAACGGTTGAATAAATCTGTTGCGGATAAACTAAGCTCTCCTCTTTTACCCCATAATGATTTTTTAATTCCTAAATCAATTGAAGATCTTGAAAGTTCAGTTCCTTGGGGTATATTTTTATCAGAATACCAAAGACCGGTAACTTGTGCTTCCATTTTCCAAGGCAAAATGAAAGTATTGGTAATCTTAAAATCACCGGCAATATCGGAAGACTCCTCAATAAAAAATGGACGTTTAAATGGAAAGAGCAGTGTACCTTGAAATGCATCTATTTGATTTCTATAGATATTGAAACTTGAAGTCAACTTCCAATAATTGGTAATATCCTGACTGAACAAAACCTCAACACCAGTATTGGTACTTTGACCTGTGTTTTGATAAATTCTATTGACAATATTATAATCCGGATTGCTATCGTCAATACTGTAAATACGTTGGTAGGCACCATTGATCTCTCGATGATATATCGCCGAAAATAATGAACCAGCACCCCAAGAATATCTATGAGCAACTTCAAAACTATGGGTAAACTGTGGGCGAAGATAAGGATTCCCCACTTTCAGTAGTTCAGGGTCATCATATTTAGGGAAAATTCTTAACTCTGGTTCGCCAGGCCTATCCACACGACGATTATAAAAAGTCGAAATTTTATTTTTATCATTTAATTTATAGGTGAATCGAATACTTGGATACAATTCAAAATAATCATAATTATCATTTGAATTATAATAAACATTTACCGGATCAAGTTTATAGGAAACTTCAGTTTCTTCCAATCGTAAACCTGCTTCAAGGTCATAAAATTCTTTTTCAAGTAGGTAATTTCCATAAGCTGCATATAAGTTCTCACTCCATTTTGAAAAATCACCTAGATTTGGATATATAATCGATTGTTCTCCGCGCATAATCGTATAATCTACCGGTAATCGCCTAAATCTCCCTTTTACTCCTAATTCTATTCGCCCATTACTCAATGCTTGGGTATAATCTGTTGCTATACTGGTTGTATGTTCAATAGCCTTAATATTTGTCATATCCCGCCCCACTCTAACTATAGAACTGTCATTTAAGAAATAACTTTCATCTTCCAGCCCACGAGTATATTGCAGATTCGCCGATAAAGAATGACCTGCCCTGGAAAAATTATGTTTATAGACAACAGCAGTATTAATAGCGCTGGTCACTTCCTCTTCTTGCCAAGTGTACGACCTATTACGAAAATTGTCATTTAAATTAATAAAAGCCACTTGTGAGGTATCGATATGTTTCTCACGGTCTATCATCCCGGAAAAGGTAATGTGGTCGTTATCACTCATCTCATAATCTACTCCACCAGTAATAATACTTCTAAACTGTCTACGGTTTTCAGGGACTTGTGAAAGGATGGTACGACCATCATCATAAAATCGAGTTGTAAATTCGTTATTAGGCAACGCCTCTTGAATAATAAACTCTGTTTGAAGAAAATAATTAAGTTTTTCGGTTCTATAGTTGAAATTGAGACTTGGGATTAGTTTTGGATTTACGGAATAACTTCCAAAATCGGTAGGAGTGTCTTTCCTACGTTTAGAAAATGCCCCCAAACCAAATGATAATCCGGCATCACCATTAAAGCCTATCTCCTTTTCTTTTTTGTAAATGATATTTACAATCCCCGCAAATCCATTTGCATCATATTTAGCTGATGGATTGTTGATAATTTCAATGCGTTCGATGTTTGCCGCTGGAATGTTGGCTAAACCTTTTTGGTTACCAAAACCTGTAAGACTGGATTGCTTTCCATCAATAAGTACTACCACTTTGTCACTCCCACGGAGTACTACTTTTCCATCTTGGTCAAAAGCTACACCAGGCATCGTTTTCATCGCATCGAGTACAGAGCCGCCCGACTGAGCAATAGTATTATTTAGGCTAAAAGATTTTTTATCAAGTCCAGAATTTACCGTAGCTCGCTCTGCGGTAATCATCACTTCCTGTAGGGATTCTGTTGTTTCTGACAATTGAATCTTTCCTAAATCAAAAATAGGATTTAGTCCACCGGCGATTATTTGCTTGGAATAGGTTTGAAAGCCCATAAATGATACTTCAACCTCATAATTTCCTATGGGTAATTCAGAAATAGTAAAAAATCCGGCTTCATCTGTAATGGTTCCCGTAATAGTTTTATGACTTTCTGAATCATTTACAGTAATCGATACAAATGCTAAGGGTTGCTGTGCTTCTCTGTTTACAACTTGTCCGGTAATAGTTATTTTCTCCTGAGCATCTGCAAATGAGCTGATAAAGACAAGAAATAAAAAATGTATAAGCTTGTTTTTAGATAGGTTCATTATTAAGTTTTTATAAAACTAATGAAGCTTTCTAAAGAAACTTTAAAGTAATTTCGTAGTGATTTTAATCTTTATAATCGGAAAAGTCTATCTGGAAGATATGTCTACCCCTGGTTTTTTTTGAATGATGTACGGTTTCAAAAGAATAGGTAGGTACAAAATGATAATAGTCGCAAATTTTCTTTACTATTGAAAGCCCTAACCCTGTTGATTCTTTTTGTCTGCTTTCTTTATAAAATCGCTCAAAAACCTGGTCTGGTCGAGACAACATTTCCTCTCCAGCATTGATTACCTGAAGCTTTCTATCAAAGATTTTTATATCTATACTTTGGTTATTGAAATTATGCTTTACTGCATTTGATAATAAATTATTGCAAAGTACCGTAGCCAATGAAAGATCCATTTTTACATTTATCGTAGCATTTTCTTCAATCAGGAAATCAATAGAGAAAAGTTCTTTGAAGTTTAAGACAGTATCATTAATCAGCTTATTGATGGATATCACTTCATTGGTCGTAAACTGATCATTTTCAATCTTAGCTAAGAGAATAAGTTTTTTATTAAGTTGTTTTAAACGTGAAATATCAGACTGTAAAGAAGAAAATTGTTGGAATTGTGTTTCATTAATTTCTCCATCATTGATAACAGTATCTATCTTAGCCTGCATAATAGCTAATGGAGTCTGCATTTCGTGAGAAACGTCTTCAGTAAATTGCTTTAAATTTTTATAATCTGTTTGAATTTTAGAGGTTAAAATCTTCAATTCTTTATGAAGTTCGTGAAATTCCAAGACTTCAGAATCTACCAATTGAAGTGGTTTGTCAGATCGAACGGAAAAATTTTTAAGTTTTGTGAGATTGGTAAAGAAAGGTTTCCAAAGTTTTTCATTACGAGATTTATTTAAATAGAAAAGGAAAATAAATGCTAGAAATATGATAGTGAAAAATGTAAATACAATAGCATATAAAATATCTTCTGATTCAATAATCATTGCACGAACAATAATTTTGTAATTCGTACCATTAATTATTTTAGTCCCTGATAGTTGACGAAAAAGTTCAATTTCATTCTGGGATGGATCGTAAATTAAGGTATCTTGAAGTTGTTCTGCTTCTTGATGTTGGACTTTCTTTACCTGTAATATAGATTCAAAATCAATAAATTCTCCCTCTTTAGCAAGAATACGTTCAATTCGAGCCTTATTGGAATAAAGCTCCTCCTCTATTTCTTTTTCCAACAATATTTTTGTGTAGAAATAGAGTGCTGCCCCAGAAATCATCATTATGATCGTACTAGAGATTAGAAAAGTTTTCGACGCTTTTCTTAAAAGTGGGATTTTATTTTCTACTGGTGAATTAATCTGCTATAAATTTATAACCGCTACCATAAGCAGTTTGGATATACTTGGCACCTTCCTTTGTTAATTTCTTTCGTAAATTATTGATATGAACATAAATGAAATCAAAATTATCAAGTAAGTCACTATCATCACCCCATAGATGTTCTGCTATAATAGCCTTAGAGAGAACGCGCCCCTGATTAGTAATAAAAAATAATAAGAGATCATATTCTTTGCGCGTGAGCGAAATAGGCTTATCGTTGACATAAGCACTACGAGCTAGTGTATCTAAACGAATCTCTTGAAAAGTGATTGAATCATCTCCCCCAAATTGCCCTCGACGCAATACCGCCTTAATCCGAGAATTGAGTTCCGCCAAATGAAAAGGTTTTGTAATATAATCATCCGCCCCTAAATCCAGTCCTTCCAGTTTATTATCTAATGAATTATTTGCTGATATAATAATTACCCCGCATTTTCGCTTCTGCTTTTTTAATCTTTTAAGTAAATCAAGGCCACTTCCAGTAACTAAATTAATATCAAGTACCACTAAATCATACTCATAGAGCTCCAACTTTTCAGAAGCTTCCAAATAATCGGAAGCAGTTTCACAAATATTGGCATCACTGTTTAAATATTTAGCAATGGAAAATTGTAGATCTTTTTCGTCCTCTGCAATTAGATACTTCATATTTTAAAATTATAAATAAAAATAAAGTAAAATTCTAAAGAGATTTTAAAGTGTTTAAAAAATTAATAACTTCATCAAGTGCATCATCCGCATCTCGGTGAATAAAATTAGCTTAATAATTCAAAGTATTCCAAATATTTGTCATTTTATGCTTTCATCCTGAATTTTTTATATACAAAAATTATCTATTTTAATGATTTTAAATTTTTCATCTTAGTGTTGAATTTGCTTTGATCTAAATTTTAAATCAATTTACTGCAATGATTTTTTCTAATCATTGCAATATAATTCTCAACATTAGATTTAAAACACAAAAGCTTTTGCTATAAATCTTTAATTTAAATAAGAAATATTAATTACAAAATTCTTCGTGATAAGGGTATCACCTGCAAATTCAATAATCCTTCGTCGAGACGGTTACCATTAATTATTTTTTTGGTTTTTCATAATACAATCCCTAAATTGTATCGCCTGATATTAGAATGTGTTTGATTTTATAAACTTTTTTAATTTGAAACCCTTGGTTTGCTCAATGCTTTTGAATATTCCCTTTCAGCACAAAAAAATAGAGCAGAAAGGCAGCAATAACTAAGAGAACAAGGGCAATAATGCCTTTTGTTTTATCTTTTTTTGAGATTTTGTTCTTAGCTGGTTTTTGAACTTTTTTCTTCCTTCTATTTCTTCTACTTTGAGACATCCTGCTATACTATTTCCAATTCATTTTCTGTAAACGTATCGCATTTAGAATGGCCAAAAAGGCCACACCGACATCTGCAAATACGGCCTCCCACATAGTCGCCATTCCGAAAGCACCTAAGACCATAACGGCAATTTTAACACCAAATGCCAAAACGATATTCTGCCAGACGATTTTTCTTGTGGATCGGCCAATCTTAATGGCCCGGGCAATTTTAGAAGGCTGGTCAGTCTGGATAATCACATCTGCGGTCTCAATGGCCACATCACTTCCTAAGCCCCCCATCGCCATACCTACATCGCTGGTCGCCAGTACAGGGGCATCGTTGATACCATCGCCGATAAAAGCCACCGTAGTGCCGGTTTCTTTTTGAAGCCGTTCCACTTCGTTGAGCTTATCTTCGGGCAACAATCCACCCATAGCAGTATCCACGCCCATTTCCCTACCAACCTCTTTGGTAATGGAATCCTTGTCCCCAGAAAGCATTATGATTCTTGATATCCCTGCTTTACGGATTTGTTCGATTGCTTCGTGGGCATCTTCCTTCAATTCATCTGCAATGGTTACGTAGCCTGCAAATTGACCATCTATGGCAACTATTACAATAGATTCTACAATGCTTTCAGTTTCTTTGGGAACACTGATATTGTTTGATGTCATTAGTACCTCATTACCCACTAAAACAGTTTTACCGTTTACGGTGCCTTTCAAGCCTTTTCCGGCAACCTCGGATACTTCGGAAGCTTCAAAATCCGCACCTTCGACCTTATATTCCAATATCGCCTGGGCAATGGGATGGGTGGACTGTTCTTCCATCGCCATCAGATATTTCATAAATTCCGCTTCCGGGAAAGCATCATTATTGACAACATCCTTGATTTTAAACACGCCCTTAGTAACCGTTCCGGTCTTATCCATTACCACCGTGTTTACTTTAGTCATCGCATCAAGGAAAGATGCTCCCTTGAACAATATTCCATTTCGGGATGCGGCACCAAGGCCACCGAAATAGCCCAATGGAATTGAAACGACCAGGGCGCAGGGACAAGAAATAACAAGGAAAATCAAGGCACGGTACAACCAATCTTCAAAGATGTAATTACCGACAAATAGATAGGGTAAAAATGTCAGTCCAATTGCAAGGAATACCACGATGGGGGTGTACACCCTCGCAAACTTTCTGATGAACAGTTCCGTTTTTGATTTACGGGCAGTAGCGTTCTGTACCAGATCAAGGATACGGGCAATGGAACTGTCCTTGAATTCCTTGGTGGTCTCGATTTCAATAACGCCATCGAGGTTGATGCTTCCGGCAAAAACCTTATCTCCTTTTGTAATGGTATCGGGTTTGCTTTCGCCGGTTATGGCAGCAGTATTGAGCGAAGCTTCTTCGGACAACAATTTACCATCCAAAGGGATTTTCTCGCCCACACGTACCTGAATTTTTTCGCCGACCTTGACCGTTTCGGGGTTGACGGAACCAAAATCGTTTTTTCGATATACCAAAGCTTCATTGGGACGCACATCCAAAAGAGCCTTTATATTACCCTTCGCTTTTTTAACCGCAGCACTTTGGAAAAGTTCGCCGACAGCGTAAAAAAGCATCACGGCCACGCCCTCGGGATATTCGCCTATGGCAAATGCCCCTAATGTGGCGATGGACATTAATAGGAATTCGGTAAAATAATCGCCGTTTTTTATACTTTTCCAGCCTTCAATAATAACGGGAAACCCAACAGGAATATAGGCTAAAACGTACCAAATTATTCGAACCCAACCCTTGAAAAATGGGAAGGCATCGAAAAAATCAACGGCAATACCTGCAATCAGCATTACAAAGCTGAAAATAGCGGGGAGGTAAGTTCTAAATTTTGATACCTTTTCCGTACTACTGTGGTTATGGCCATCATCGTGGCTGTGTTCGCCAGAATGTTTCCGAGTATCGATATCCCTAAGATTTTGTTTTTTCTTCATCTTGATTTTATTATTCCAGACCTTGATAGGGTTTATATTCTTTGTCCCCAAATTCTTTTTCGATTTGCAGGGTGGTATGTGTTATTTCATATTTTTCGTGCAATTGTTCCCGGATATCATAGATAAACTGATCCTCGTGCCCATCGGGAACGACCAGATGGGTAGAAAGTGCCGTTTCCCTGGTACTCATAGCCCAGATATGCAGATCGTGTACTTCTTCGACCCCTTCTATATCCATTAAGAACTTTTCCACTTCATCAATGTCGATGTTTTTGGGAACTGCATCGATGGCTATTTTTATGGAATCCCTAAGAAGTCCCCAGGCACTGTATAAAATAACCAGAACAATGACCAAACTAAGCGCAGGGTCTATCCACGTTAAGCCCGTGTATTTAATGGCCAGACCGCCAAGCAGCACTCCTAAGGTTACCCCGGCATCGGCAGCCATATGTAAAAATGCCCCGCGTATGTTCAGATCGCCTTTTGAACCTTTCCAAAATAGGAAAGCGGTACCGGTGTTTACTACTAGGCCAATGGCCGCAACAATCATTACGAGATTGCCTGAAATCTCTGCCGGATCCTGAAATTTTTGGATGGCGTCCCACGCAATCAATCCGGCCGCGGCAATAATGATGACGCCATTGATCATCGAGGCTAGAATGGTCGTTTTTCGTAAGCCATAAGTATATCGTTTTGAAGGCCTTTTTGTGGCTATTTTAATGGCCGCCCACGCCAGTATAAGGCTGAAAACATCGCTCGCGTTGTGGCCCGCATCCGCCAAGAGCGCGGAAGAATTTGCCACAAATCCGTAGTAGAGTTCGACTGCTACATAAATAGTGTTTAAGGCTATGCCTATCCCAAAGGCTTTTCCGTAGTTCTGTGAACCGTGTGAATGATGGTGTGCCATAATTAAATAAATCGAGTTATATGATTATAGTATTCAATATATTCTACTCCATATCTTTCTTTTAGCCAATCTTCTTCTGGAAAAGGCATAAGTCGGAAACCTATACAAGCCAAAATTGAAGGAACAAAAAGCATTGAGGAATTAATAAATAGTGCAGATCCCATAAGAATGAGAATATCACCGATATATTGGGGATTTCGACTATACCTGTAAGGACCTATGGTTATAAATTTATTTTCTATTCCTAATGTATTACGTGCTCCCATTAAAGCAATGGCCCAACAGGTTATGCTAGTTCCTAAAATAAAAAGTGGCAATCCCAAATAATAGCGTACTTTATTATTCAATATCCAAGAGTTAAAATCTTCAATTGCAATTAAGAATAGACCTATAAAAATTGTTATTATTACTAACCACGTGATCCAAAATTAAAAGTTTTCCAGGATTTAGGAGGCCAGATCTTTTTTTTTGGAAAACCTATTGACCAGCTTAAAAGAACTAATACTCCCATCTCACAAAAGAGTGTTGTTTTTGAAATAATTTCTAAGTCCATAATGATATTTTTTAAATTTTTCATTTACTTTTTAGCCTCATCTTATTTTTAATTTTTCCTTAGATTTAAGTTTTTATTTTTTTTTTGTTATTAAAAAAATCAGCTTTGGCAATGTGACTAAATTTATTCTCCACTACATTTTTCACATATACCTTTAACGACCAAGTTGACATTTTCGGCCATATACCCTTCCGGCAAGTTGATATGTGGTATCTTATGATCGGTCAAGCAAACCGTCTCATCACAGTTGGTACAATGGAAATGAATATGCAGATCCTGATCTACCTCACAATTGCATCCGGTTTCACAAAGAGCATATTTGGGTATGCCGGTACCATCATCTATTTGATGAACAATTCCATTGGTCTCGAACGTTTTTATGGTTCGGGATAGCGTAGCTCTATCCGATTTCACAAAGGCTTGCTCTATTTCGGTCAAGGCAATGGCCCTTTCTTTTTTGGCCATAAACTTATAAATCAGGATGCGCATCGCCGTAGGCCGCACATTATGCTTGATCAAAAGCGTTTCGATTTCACTCATATTTCAGTATTTTACTTCCAGGCTTGCTTTATAGATTTTCCGGTCTTGATCTGGAAAGCATCTTCTACATTGGAAATGTAGATGATTCCATCATCGGGGGTAGGTGTTTTTCCATTTTCAATAATAATATCAATGGTATTTTTCGCTTCTTCGTTTTGACACACCAGTTCCAGTTTGATCACCGGACTATCTGTAACGTAAAAATTGAGAGACGGGGAGGTCCCTTTTGCCTTAAAAGCCCCTGTACCCTCACCTTGTGAGACCGTCATACTTTTAAATCCGGCATCGCTCAGTGCCTCAATGGTTTTCTGTACCCTATTGGGTTTTATAAATGCTGTTATCTCTTTCATTTTTTCTAAATTTATTTTCTTTTAAGAAAACAGGGTTTGCTAAAATATTAACTAACTAATTAATAAACAGTATTTTACAAGTCAGGCTCATAAAATTTTAGTGTCCGTGTTCTGTTTCTCCTTTTTTCATTTCTGAGATCAGGTAATAGGCCTTGTTCCACACTACCATTTGCCCTTTTCCCAGTGGCTGTAGCAACTTTATTTCTATCCAGCCGTCATCTGCCTGACCAGTTACGACTTTTAAGGGGCTCAACGCCCATTCTTCTTCGTCATTTTCGGTTACATTTTTAGCTGTAAAAATATAAGGCTCGCCATCCTCGGTAATCACAGCCTCTTCGGGGAGCGCGGTTACCTTGTTTTTAGAAGTGGCTATTTTTGCCGTAAGGTACATCCCTGGAAAGAGGTTGCCCTCTCTGTTCTCGATCTCTGCGTGTACGTGTACCGCTTTGGGGTTCTGTTCAAATGTTTTTCCTACCGAATAGATTTTTGCGCTCAGATCGGATTCCGGAAGGGATTCTATATTGAATTCCACCGTTTGTCCTTCCTTTACTTTGCTCACATCCTTTTCATAAACCATTAGGTCGGCGTGTATATGTTCGGTATTTACGATCTCGAACATCTCAGTCTGTTGCTGCACAAACTGCCCGACTTTGATATTCACTTTTTCTACATAGCCGTTGATGGGACTAACTACGGGGACTTGATTATAGACCTTTCCGTTTCGCAACTGATCCAGATTTAAACGAAGTAATTGAAGTTGTGATTCCAGCCCGTTGACCATCCCCTTCATACTATTGTAATCCGATTCGGTTTCCTGGAATTTCCTGCCGGAAGCCACTTCTGCTTCATATAGGCGTTTTTGACGATTATATTCCTTTTCCAAAAAGTTCATCCTGTTGTAGGCGCTCGTGTAATCGGTCTGTAACTTGACCAGATCCGGGTGGCTCAAATATCCCACCACACTTCCTCTGCTTACCTTATCTCCCTCAATGACCTTTATGCTGGTTACATTTGCGCCAATGATCGCGGTAATTGCCGCCTCGTTTTGAGGCGGTACTTCCAACTGACCGTTGGCTTCCACCAGTCCGGTTAAGCTTTTGGTGGGCAGACTATCTACTTTCAATTCCATCGCCTCAAACTTTTGTTGCGATAGGTGCAGTTTTTTGCTCTCTAGGCCCGCGTTTCCTTCTTGGTGCTCGCCACCATTTTCGGCAGAAGCTGTTTCATTATGCTCTTCGTGCCCGCTTTCAGCAGTTTTTTCCTCTTTACAGGAACTTAAACTGAATATGACCAAGGCTGCGTAAAAAGTCGGTTTTATATAGAAATTCATAGCTTTAATATTTATTGTTTTGCGGAATTGAGGAAAAATTCCAGTTCGTATTTTGATCTCAGATAATTGTTAAGTGCATCCCAGGACTTGCTTTGGATGCCTATGGCGTCGCGTACTGTTTGCAGGAAAGTGGTATAATCGATACCGCCTTCTTTATAGGCGAAAACTGCCCCGTCCCGTTGCTCTTTGGCAAGCGGAAGGGCTTCCTGTTCATAGTATTGCCACGATTCAAGCCATTTTAGATAATCCTGTTGCAGGTCCTGGTATTCTGAATTGACCTGAAGCTGTTTTTTCTCGAAATTCTGCTCCGCGATCTGGGTCTGTATCTTCGCCGATTGCGCCTGCCCCAATTCAGGACCGAAAAAGAGCGGAATGGAAATCCCAACTTGAAAGTTGAAAAATCCGTTCTGTCCTGCAATTTTTTGTCGGCCGTATTGTGCGTTGAACTTTGGGAAAAACGCTTTGGTGCTGAGATTACGCTCCGCATCGGCAACCTCGATCTGCCGCTCATAGTATTGCAGCATTGGATGGCTCGTAATCGAATCTTTGCGCTGCAATATAGGCGTGTCCATTTCATCTACACCTGCATCCGCAACGGTGTAAGGCGTATCGCTTACTAACCAAAGGTTCAGTTTTTGCAGATTGCCCAAGTAATCCCGATAGACTTGCATTTTCTGAAGGCTTACCTGCCGGGCCTGATTCGTGGCCGCCAAATATCCCAGCTTCGACGAGGCCTCTGTCTCATAACGCAACCGTGCCGCCCGTTCAAAATCGCTAAAAATGGAATCGAGTTCCACATACAATTGATACTTGCGTTTAGAGGTGTAGGCATCGCCCCAGGCCTTGCTCACTTCCCGTTCCACTTGAAGAGAGGTAAGATCGAGTGCCGTTTCGCTTAACGCAATTTTCTCATTTTGTACCCTATTTTTGGCTCCGATGCTGAAAATATCTATATTTTGCTGCCGCACCCCAATGGTGGTGTAAATACCTTCATTGCCATTGGGACTATCTGGCAACTCTTCGCCACCGGTAAAAACTTGGGTCGTTCCAAAATCCCAAGCGGTTTTTTTCAGAGCCTTCTGATTTTCGATTTCCAGTTGTGCCACTTTCAATTTGGGATAGTTGGCTTGCGCTTTTTTTACTGCATCCTTTAAAGAAATTGGGGTAAACTCTTGTTCGACTTTCAGGATGTTCTGGCGGGACGCATTTTGCTGGGGACTATCCTGGGTTTGCGCACTTGCATTTGCCGGGATGGCTATTGACCCAAGACCCAATAAAACGGTAATCAATGCAGGGTTTATGGCAACTTTGCCCGATTTCCCGTTGTTGTTTTTCCCGGTTTTCTCCACAAAACTGTACAAAATGGGAACAACGATCAGCGTAAGCAAGGTTGCGGTTATCAATCCACCAATAACCACCGTGGCCAAAGGTCGCTGTACCGAAGCACCCGCTCCGTGGGAAAGTGCCATCGGAAAAAAGCCCATTATCGCGGCCAAAGCCGTCAATAAAATGGGACGGATCCGTTCCTGTGTCCCTATTAAAATACGTTCCTGTATATCCATAACCCCTTCTTCTTTTAATGAATTCAACCTACTGATAAGTACCAGTCCGTTTAATACCGCAACGCCGAAAAGGACAATAAATCCAACTCCTGCCGAGATACTAAAGGGCATCCCACGGACAGCCAAGGCGAAAATGCCACCTATCGCCGCTAAGGGTACAGCCATATAAATCATTATAGATTGGGAGAAAGAGCCCAAAGCGAAGTACAGTAACATAAATATGAGGGCCAGCGCAATGGGAACTACAATTGTTAAACGATCTTTAGCGCGTTGCAGGTTTTCAAAAGCACCTCCATATTCAATGTGGTAGCCTGGTGGCAAGTCTAATTGTGCGTCCATTTTGGTCTGGATATCATTTACCATTGATTCCACATCGCGACCCCGCACGTTTACCCCTACATAAATTCTACGTGAAGTATTGTCTCGGGAAATTTGCATCGGTCCCGGCTGATAACTGATATCAGCCACTTCCTTAATGGGAATCTGGTTTCCACTGGGTAAATCGATCAACAGGTTTTTTAGGTTTTCAATATCCTGACGGTGTTTTTCATCCAATCGCACCACCATATCAAAGCGTTTTTCGCCCTCAAAAATTACTCCTGCAGTACCTCCCGCAAAAGCGGTACTTACATACCGATTGAGTTTTTGAATGTTCAGGCCATATTGAGCGACCTTTCTTCGGTTAAAGCGAACAGTCATTTGTGGTAATCCCGAGGTGGCCTCTAAATTAACATCACCCGCACCAGGAACGGTTTTGATGATAGCGGCCATTTTTGCGGCCTTTTCGGAAAGCACATCCAGATCTTCACCATACAGTTTGATGGCCACGTCTTCTCGAACGCCGGTAAGCAGTTCGTTAAATCGCAGTTCTACGGGCTGACTAAAAACGAAGTTGACACCAGGTACGACCGATAATTTTTCTTTAATTTTTTCAATTAATTCCTCCTTTGTATCTGCGGAAGTCCAATTATCCTTGTTCTTGTCCAGGATAATATAGGCGTCGGCAATATCCATCGGCATCGGGTCGGTCGGGATATCGGCTACACCAATTCGCGCAACCATTGTTTCCACTTCTGGAAAATTATCAAGGACGATATTCTCTATTTTTTTGGAGGTTTCAATGGATTCGCTTAGGGAACTTCCCGGCCTTAACAACGCTTGCATCGCAATATCGCCTTCATCAATACTAGGGATAAATTCTCCTCCCATTTTACTGAAAGTAAATCCGGCACCCACAAGTAATAATACCGCTATCACCAATACGATAATACGATGGTTCAAAGATTTTAAGATCACCGGCTGATAGCCATTATTGATTCGGTTCATCATTCCGTTGCTGAAACCAGAAATTTTGTTCTCCACTTTGTGAAACCAGTTCTTTTTCTTAAAAGCCGGTTTCATCGTAAGCGACGTAATCATCGGCACGTAGGTTAGACAGAGAATAATGGCACCTAAAACCGCAAATCCAAAGGTAAAAGCCATCGGACGGAACATTTTTCCTTCAATCCCTGTCAAGAATAAAATAGGGGTAAATACGATCAGGATGATGATCTGTCCAAAGAAGGCCGAATTCATTACCGTACTACTCGCATCATAGACTACTTCGTCCATTTGTGGCTGGTCAAATTTCTGTCTACCGGCCTTGATTCGCTTTTCAATCTCGTGAACCGTTCCTTCTACAATGATAACGGCCCCGTCAACAATAATCCCAAAGTCAATTGCTCCCAAGGACATCAGGTTTGCCCAAACACCAAAAGCTTTCATCAAAATAAAGGCAAATAGCAAGGAAAGTGGAATTAATGAAGCAGTGACCAAACCTCCACGAAAACTACCGAGTAGCAGTACTAGTACAAAAATCACAATGAGTGCCCCTTCAATCAGGTTTTTCTCGATAGTGGCCGTAGTCCTTCCTATAAGCTCACTTCGATCTAAAAAAGGAACGATCTTAAGTCCTTCCGGTAGCGATTTCTGCACTTCTTGTATTCGGTCTCTTACCGTATTGACTACCGAATTAGGGTTGTCGCCCCGTAGCATCAGCACCATACCTCCCACAGCTTCGTGACCATCTTGGGTAAAGGCTCCGTAGCGCACCTGATTTCCAAAATGCACATTTTCGGCCACGTCTTTTACCAAAATGGGCAGGCCATTTTCGTTTCTGATTACAATCTGCCTAATATCGTCCAACGAACGAGCCAGGCCTTCACCACGGATAAAATTGGCCATCTTGTTTTTTTCAATATAGGCACCACCTGTATTTACATTGTTTTCTTGTAGGGCATCGAAGACTTCCGTCATTGTCACATCCATTGCGTTCAGCTTGGCGGGATCGATAGCGATCTCATATTGCTTGATCTTTCCTCCAAAGGCATTGACTTCTACAACACCTTCGGTTAGGGCCAATTGGCGTTTTACGATCCAGTCCTGTATGGTTCGCAGTTCGGTAGGGGAATATTTGTCCTCGTAGCCTTCTTCAGCTTTCAAGGTGTATTGATAGATTTCCCCCAATCCGGTAGTAATAGGTCCCATTCCTGGACTGCCGAACTGTTCGGGGATCTCGGACTTGACCTCGTTGAGTTTTTCCGCAACCAATTGACGGGGCAGGTACGTGCCCATATCTTCTTTGAAAACAATGGTCACCACCGAAAGCCCAAAACGAGAAACGGATCGAATTTCGCTAACGCCCGGCAGATTGGCCATCGCCAATTCTACGGGATAGGTTACAAATTGCTCGATGTCTTCAGTGGCCAGGTTGGGCGACTGGGTGATAACCTGTACCTGATTATTGGTAATATCGGGCTGTGCACCCAAATTAATGGTGGACATTGAATACAGACCTACTCCTATTAGGGTAAGTACCAATAGTCCAACGATAAGCTTGTTCCGAATGGAAAAAGCGATGATTTTATTAATCATAAAAGTTGAAGATTTAATTCAGTTTTTGAAATGTAAAAAAAGTGGCCAGAGGAATCTTGACCTGTCAAAAAGGATATAGCTATCCTATAAAAAAGCTGAATTAAACCCTGGGAGGATCTAAAAGGGATGAAATAGGCTCTTCGCCCAAACTTTCAAAATGAAGAAAAACCTTAGAAGATATTTCTGTATTAATAGGCTTAAAATTCACTGAAGCAAATTCCACCGTATGTACGTGACAGCAATGGCAGGTACAGAAGGGGGGGCAAAGCTCAGAGGCACTATGGTTATGATCTAAATTATAAGTAGCCATTACCTCTGTTTGTGAATTATCGCAAAAAGCATCTGTATCAGAACAGGGAAACGCATTAAGCGTCAATACATAGAGAGCAAATATGAATGTTAATAATTTCACATTACAAAGATAACCAAATTGTGATGCACAGGGTGTGCAAAAGTCAATGATCAGCTTTGTAACTTTATTAGGTCTCAAAAATTAATAACACTATCCAAGGCATCATCCGCATCTCGGTGAATAAAATTGGCTTGATAATTCAAAGTGGTTTTTAAATCACTATGACGATAGAGCTTTTGTAACATTAATGGATGAATACGATCACCCGCTATATTACCAAAGCTATGCCTAGCGATGTGGTTAGATAAGTTCTTATCAATCTCACATTCTTTTGCAATTTGTTTTAGGCATTTATTAAAGACTTTAGTGACACTTTTCGTTCGTATATAGATTTGTTCAGCATCATTAGTATCCGTATTTCTAAGGAATGGAAAAACATAACCTTTATTAAGTTTTTTCTCTTTTTTATAATGTTCCAAAATCTTTTTTGCCTTCGCAGGAATTTTAAGGCTGAGTGCTTTTTCATTTTTATTCATTATATAATAAATTCGATTATCTTTAAAATCCGACCATTTTATTTTCACAACATCAGAAATACGAATTCCGGCAAAATAAAAAGAAAATAACCATACATTATGAGTGTGCCAAATAGAACTATTTTTCTCCAACTTTAGTTTTTCTATTTTCTCGATCTCTTCCGTGCTTAGCCCTATTTTATTACCAGAACCAATTCTAATTTTTTCCTTATCACCAGCAAAAGGGTAAAATTTTCGCTCAATAATTCCTTCTTTAATAGCTAAATTGAAAAGAGTTCTAATTAAAATAAGTTGATTAGTAATAGTTCTGGTTTTTTGTCCTAAATAAGAATGACAAAATGTTTTATATTTATTAATGAAAACTTCATCAATATCCCGGAACGCTAAAGCCTTACTATTTTTAAAATAAGCTACACCATCTAACCAGCTATATTTGTTAAGCCTGGCCTCACTAATTCGGTGCAAGCGGCGCTCATTTATTGACTTAATAACGGCTGATTTATTTTTATTCCTTTTTAGATTTAAAAATTCCTCGAGGTTATAAAGAATAGATAATTCAGCCTTAGCGACGGAAAATGTTCCTCTTTCATATTTTTCCATTATACGCTCTGCGGCTAGTTCAAAAAAAGATTTCTGACCATAGGTTCCTTTTAATTTTTGCTTTACCTGTTTCGGACTAACCTGATCTTTAGATTCAAAAAATATGTCATTCACTTCACTCAATTTCTTCATTAAAAAATTGTTCAACTTTTGTGAATTTGGATGGCTTCTTTTCGCTTTTCCTGCTTTCTCATCCCAATCCTTTTCGAAAACATATTGACCAATCCACTTATAACTAGTTTTGTAATTTTCAGTAATTCTCAATGCAAGAGGAATTCTGCCATCTTTTCTTATCTTATTTTTCCGTAAAACAATTTTTATATTAGACATACTCAATTAATTAGAATCACATAAATATAATTAATTAGTTTAAAAATGGGTACAGAATGGGTACAGAATAGGTACAGAATAATTTGATTTTAACACTATTTGAATAAAACCATAAAATATGTAATTAACTGATAATCATATTATTTAATATATTTTAGTTTGTTTTATATAGCTATTTGAGTAGGTTCATAACCCGGAGGTCCCGAGTTCAAATCTCGGTCTCGCTACAACAAAACCACTCTAAATTCTTAGGGTGGTTTTTTCTTTTTATACCTTGTAAAAAAATACCAATTTTTCAAATCAATTCAAATGAGGGACTTGGAATAATCTCTTACGATTATTTTTAAGGGCTCCCACCTATTTTAACCAAAAAACCGCTTATGCCGATGTGTATCGAAGCGGTTTTTATGTTTATATGTTGAGCTAATGCCGTTACCAAGCAAAGCGCTATTGGGGGCAGTAAGTTTACCGCTCTCCCACCCAATGTGGATAAATGGGGGTTTGTTCTGAAATTTGCTGAAGTTGGCTTAAATGTTCTGCAGATAGGTTCCAACCTACGGCATCGATGTTAGCACGCAACTGCTTTTCATTTCGTGCCCCAATGATAATGTTAGAAACGCTTTTGTTTTGTAGCAACCAGTTGATGGCAATCTGGGGGATAGATTTGCCGATTTCGGCACTTATCTTTTCCAATACCTCAACGACCTGAAAAAGAAATTCGTCTTTCACAGGCGGTGCTCCTACTGCTCCACCCGACTTAATCCGGCCTTCCTGGGTTTCCATTCCTCTTTTTATTTTTCCGGTTAACCTTCCCCAGCCTAGCGGACTCCAAACCATTAATCCCATATGTTGGTCTTCTAAAAGCGGCATTAATTCCTGCTCATAATACCGACCAATTAAGGAATAGTAGCCTTGATAAACCACATATTTTTCCACGTTTAATTTTTCAGCTAAAGAAAGTGATTTCATTAATTGCCAGGCGGCGAAATTAGAACAACCTAGGTATCGTACTTTTCCGCTTTTCACCATATTTTCAAGCGTTCTTAAGGTCTCTTCAATAGGCGTGTTTTGGTCGAAACCGTGCATGAGGTAAAGGTCGATATAATCGGTATTCAATCGTTTTAAACTATCTTCCAGTGCATTCATCAAGTGATATCTTGACGAGCCTTTTCCGTTGGGGTGTTCGCCCATTTGGAAGCTAGCTTTGGTAGATATAATGCTTTTGCTTCGTTTTCCTTTTAAGGCCTTTCCTAAAACAATTTCAGCATCACCAAGCGAGTACACATTAGCGGTGTCAAAAAAATTGATGCCACTTTCCAGGCAAATATCAATAAGCCAGGTCGCTTCGCTTCGTCTACATCGGTTTGTCCCCAACGCTGAAAAAATTCGTTGGTTCCTCCAAAAGTTCCGGTTCCTAAACTTAATACCGGCACTTTTAAGCCTGAATTTCCTAAATTTCTGTATTCCATGTTAGTTGTTTTTAGATTAAATTATTTTTCTAGTTGTATACTGAGGATGGCCATTAGGATAGCGATTAGCGAGAATACGGCACTCATTAGGCTAATGGAGAGTAATCCTAAGGTACTGGAAATAAGTATTCCGCCAAGCGAGGAGCCTAAGGCGATTCCTATATTGAAAGCTGAAATATTGAGTACAGAAGCGACATCTTCTGTACCGGCCAAGTATTTTTCTGAAAGTTGAATAACATACAATTGCATTCCTGGGACGCAGGCAAAACCTGCTACGCCAATGACGGCAACTAAAACAAGTGCAGGAATTTTATAGGGCAAGCCTAGGAACATCAAGCCAAAGGTAAGTAGTAAAATACTGAACAATACGGCAAGGGTTTTGGCGGGATTGGTATTGGAAAATTTTCCTCCTAACAAGTTACCGAAGGCGACGGCGACTCCATACAGGAGTAAGATGAGTGTAATCTGGTTTTCTGTAAACCCTGAAATATCGGCTAATATTGGGGATAAGTAGGTAAATGTGCCAAATAATGCCGCGAATGAAAAAAGGGTTAAAGAAAAGCCTATAAGTATTGATTTTTTACGCAATAGGTTCAACTGGTCTTTGAGTGCAATGGGCTTTCCTTGTTGGATGTTGTTGGGCAGCCAAAATCGGTTGGCCAATAGGCAGAAAAAACCCACCGCAGCAACGCCTGCAAAGGTAAATCGCCAGCCTAAATGCTGACCAATATAGGTTCCTAAAGGAACGCCGGTTACCATCGCCACGGTTAATCCGGTAAACATTATGGAAATGGCGGTTGCTCTTTTTTCTTTGGCAACAAGACTGCTGGCAATATTGGCACCAATGCCTACAAAAACGCCGTGGGCAACGCCTGATAAGACCCTGGCAAAAATTAAGAGTGCAAAACCGGATGAAATGGCGGCTATGCTATTGCTGGTTACAAAAAGTAACATGAGGATAAGTAGTAATTTCTTACGTTGTAGATGATGGGTAAAGGCGGTAAGTACCGGACCTCCAATGGCTACGCCGATAGCGTAAGCGGTGACCAACCAACCTGCGGAAGCGGTACTGATTGAAAATTCTTTGGCAATGGTGGGCAATAAACCAATCATTACCACTTCTGTGGTGCCGATGGCAAAAACGCTTAGGGTTAATGCCCATATGGCAATGGGTATACGCACTTGTTCTGGAAGGGAGATCCTGTAATTTTTCATACGACAAAGTTCTGCAAGGCCTCTCTGCCTTCACAGGACATTTGTCAATGATTTGATGTGATAAATGTCACCTTTTAAGATTCTACTTTGGTGAGCCGGCTTAAGGTTTCTCGAGTAACGCCTAGGTAAGAGGCGATCATCGCTTTGGGTACGCGTTGCATTAAGCCGGGATATAAACTGAGTAAATTGTGGTAGCGGTCGTTGGCATTACTGCTTAAAAAGCAAAGGATCCTTTTTTGCAAAGCAATATAGCCGTTGGTAGTTTTTTTAAGGAAAAAAGTTTGCATTTTGGGCATTTCCTTGCTTAGTTTTTCTTTGTTTTCTAAGGTGAGGGAAAGGGTTTTGGTGTCTTCTAAACAGTCTACGGTGAGGGTCGATTTGGTTTGACGATGAAAGGCTTCGGCATCGGTAATCCACCAATTTTCCATTCCGAATTGTAGAATATGTTCTTTGCCATCGGGATCTACTCTTGATACCCGCATTAAGCCTTTAACCACAAAGAAATCGAAAGAGGCATAATCGCCCTGGTGCAAAACGATCTGATGTTTTTTAAAGGTCTTTTCTTGAAAATGGGCCAAGACACGATCAAACTCAGCATCGCTTAGTGTTACAATTTCTTCGATTTGTATTCTTAAGGGGTGTTGGCTCATTTGTTTTGGGTTTTGGAGTAACACGCAACGGTTTTTGGCAAAAATAGGCTACGGATTGGTTAGAAACCATAGACAAAATTAAGGAATTTTATGTTTGTGCGGTTTTTTGAGTAGAATATAAAGCTGCGGTTATTGGTCTATGGTGTTATGTATCGCTTTTTTTATTTTTCCACAAAATCTACTTCAAAATCAGTAACTCCTTCGAAATTTTTCGGTTCAGTAAAATAGTCAAAACTTGCAGCTCTTCCTGGGCCAAAAGAATCTCCATCATTAACTCTTGCTTTTGTGGTGTAAACAATATCTCCGGTTGAATTCAAGAATTTAATTTTCACGTAACCTTTTATGTCCGATGAACTTTTATTTCTAATCATTCCTACAACGGCCCAAGCAAATTTACTATCCTCTTTAATTTTCACATTTTCAACTTTTATTTTAGAAGAATTTATTGATTCAGTCGCTTTCTTTGAAGAATCAAATCCGCAAAAGCTATCGAGCAATGCTTGATAAAAGTAGGCAAAGGAAGATTGGAAGAGGCTTGTAAAATGAAAAACCTTGATTTCCCAAAAAAGAAACCTTTGTTTAAAATAAACTGGAATGGCGGTCATAGTGTTCTAAACTATGCTTATAATATTCATTTCGGTAAAAAGCAATTTACTCAACTATTAATATTACATAATGAAAAATTGCCGGAGTATGGTTGAACTATTGAATGGCAACGTTATTAGCTTATATAAGAAAATACCATTAATGATAAGAAAATCAAAGACAATGAGAGCACAAGCAATTGTCCTTTAAAAAAAATCTTATTTCCTCTTTCTAACTTTGTGCATTTATCTTCATCTTCCATATATTCTCCACCTTTGATTATCTGGCGAGAAATACGTCCTTTTAATCTAAAATTTTCAGATTCGTGATAAGCAATATAAAATCCAAAAATAATGGAAGTCACCCCGAAAGTTAGAGAAATTAGACCAAAATTAATTTCTATATCTGTAAGACACTTGTTCATTAAAATATTAACTAAAAAACCTATTTCTGCAGTAGATATTATTATAATTAAATTTCTTACATAGGTCAGTTGGCTAATATGAATCTGAAGCCAAGTTTTTACATCATAAATTTCTTTTATTGCCTCTTTATTTTTCCCCATAAAAATTTAAATTAAAACCCCGAAAAATGATTAAACTTTCGGGGATGATTAATAGATTAAAGCCTAATTTGCATTTTAAAATAAGTGTTTTGATTTAAATCACAAAAATTGATCTATAATTTCAATTCTTATAATCAATCCCCCAACAAGTTATGTATCTCTCCTTTAGTGACAGTTCTAATCTAACTAGGTTTTTATCATTTAAAAGTAGTTGTAGCTAGGTGCTTGGCAACACTTCCCGTTTATCTTTCTATAAAATTAACTAAAAATCTCTAAAACGCCTTACGGTTTCCCTTAAAATGTTTTTAGGAAGCGGGTTGTTGTGTTTAAAAGGGTGATTTTTGTAAGCTAAACGTGTTAGTTAGCCATTACAAGTAGAGTCAGTTTATACTGAGGGGAGTCAAAGTGTAGTCGAAAACGCCATAATTGCGGTTATAGATTGCTGTGCGTTGGTTTTTCTTTTCGGTTAAGTTTATCTAAGGTGTTTAAAAGCCAATTTTGGTTCACTCTTTTTGATTGTTTATTTTCTTGTATTTTTTTCTCTAAAATTGGGACGAAACTTTTGTCATTTAAATATTCGATAGATTCCAAAATGAGCGAACCATATTCATCAAGTTTTTCAAGTTCTGTTTTTAAAATTTCTTTTATTCGATGGTCTTTTCTCCGGGCTAAACCAGAAATAGCTTCAAATCTTGTTCCTTGATCGTTGTCTGAAATTCTATCCCATAAAGCGCTTCTTATTTTCTTATGATCTATCTTTACTTGACTTCCAATTCCAAAAGTGGCCCCATCCCTGATATCAGGGTCCCTGTCGTTTGATAATTTTATTAATGTATCTATTGCTTTATCCTTTTCTATGCTACTAAGCGCTGATACTAAACTGTGTTTTACATATACACTTTTGTGAGTACAAAATGAACAAAGAAATTCAACTTGTCTATTTGTTAGTTTTTCATTGTTATGTCCAATTCCATAAAATATTGAACTTATAACTTTTTTATAAGATTCTGATTTTAATAACTGAAAGAACAAATTAATAATTTCTTTTTTGTGGCGCCTTGGAAAACCAAATTGTGCTAATACATCTGTTCCTATCATCCTTTCTTTAGCAGATTCTGATTTAGTCAATAAAATACTCTTTTTAAAAATTTCGTCAGTTTTTCGTTTTCTTAATTCACTAATATATTTCCAATAGTTTTCCTTTGACTTATTAGTCAAAAGTCTTTCAAAAATCTTTTCAGTTTTGTAGTTAGTTAATTTGTTCACTGGTTTTTTTCAAATGGCACACAAAGAGTTTGTATATGGAAATTAGCGATCAATTATGAGTTAATTTATGATTCGTCACAAGCCCAAACTTTTGCACCCGCCTGCTGGACCAAGTTTGTAAAGTGATGATTCTTCAAACCTAAGGGCCGGCAGGCAGGGATAGAAAATTTGCGAGGGCTTTCCGAGAGGAAATTCAGTCACAATGGGCTATAGCCGGTATCGTGTGTAGTTTTTTTAAATTCAGTCATATTCCCTTTTATGGAATTCCAAAATTTTGTCAGTCAAACGATTTATTTCCTTTCTTTCTTTTAGTTTAAAATTCGCAAAGAATATCAGTCAGAAAATAACTAACGTAATTGGTAAAATCCAATTCCCATTTATCAGAGAAACTATTATGGTCAGAATAACAAATCTGATTAATACTTTTCCAGCAATATTCATTGGCCACTTAAAATCAAATTTCAAGTCATAATTCCCATTTTCATTAATAAGTCCGATTAACCTGTGATTGTTCGGAAAACGCTTTGGCATTAATTCAAACTTTTCGGGTCCGATATAACCAGTATAAAATCCATTCATAATTAGCTTGTTCAGAATTTTTAAATTTTTGTCAGATTTGGTTATTGTTTGTCTCATTGTTCAAATAACACGTAACGGTTTTATATAACAATCAGTTACGGGTTGATTAGAAACTAAGATAGCTAAAATTACCGAATTTTATGTTTGCGCGGTTGTGTCCGCAAGACAAAGCCGGAATTGTTGTTATACGGTGTTACCTATAGTTATTTTTCCATAAACTCTTTGTTTATCGACTTTTTAAATAACTGTTCTATTTCACTTTTAGTCAGCTTTTTCATAAACTCAACATCATCTTCGTCAATTCCACTATAAAATATAACTCCAGTTCCTTGCACTTTAAAATCAAGAATGCTGTCAAGAGAAACCTGTGTTTTAGTACTGTCAGTTTTTCTCAAAGATATTTTAGTCCAAATCTCAGCATTTTTATTTTCCAAATCAATTTTATACAAACCAATTAGAACAATACTATCGTGATATATTCTTAATTCCTTTTTTACAGTTTCCAAATCGTAATTTATTGTTGTTTGAAAATCTGATTTTAAATTCAGTTCTTCAATATGTGCAGCTAAAGTTGTTGCAATAAAACTGAAACTGCAAATTACTATAATTATCGGTTTGAATATTCTTTTCGGTTTTTTTGTGATTATTTGTCTTTTGTTCCAATAAGAGTATGAAAATGGTAAAATCATCAAAGCCATTAGATCAGAGTAATCTACTGTTCGATTAATTCCGATTCCGTATGAGTTAGCAAAGTCAAAAATTGGCTGTGAAAGTTCCAATTTCCAAAACACGAATAAAATTCCGCTTAGAATATAAATCAACTTTATTTTTTTAGAAAAGAAACAGCTGAAGAAATAGGGGAAAGCAAATAATCCAACAAAGTCAGATAGTTTACCCGTCAGATAATTGTGATATTCAAATTTCAAGTATAAATCGTTAATTAACAATAGAAAAATTGATACAAGAAATAAGATTCGGTATAGGTGTTTTTCTTTATTCACGATTTTTTTATAATTATGGGTAACGGTATCAGCTATGAGTAGTTGCGTGGTTTATCACTTAACTTTGCAAGTACACACCAAACTGAAAATCCACGAGGATTTTCAGAAGTAGGCGAGAACAAGCAATTACTTATAGCCATTGTTGCAATAGTACTTTATTCATTAGTTGAAATTTCAATTCCACTTTCTTTTAAAAACAAATCCAATTTAAATAACAAAGTATGATTATTCGTAATTTGTGAATTTACCTCATTTAGTAAGTATTTCATTGTTGTGTCACTTGAGTCTGACATTTCTGAAAACTCTTCATCTATATCTATGTCAATTCGTAAATAATTCTTATCCAAACCAGAAGATTTATAAATTGTTTCAATTTGCTGGTGAGCAATTTTTACTGGTCCTCCAGTAGAAATATCAATAATTGGTTTTATCCAATTTAATCTACCCCAATTTTTAGAGTCGTTACTATTGAGCATTTTATTTGCTCTACCAGTACCAAGTGATAAAATAGAAATATCCTTTAATTGAAGATTTTTCCCATTAACTTTATAATGTTTGTAATCAGAGTTTCCTAAAACTTCAATCAAAGCGCCTATTGAAGGATTATTCATAATTACTCCACCATCCACGCAAATAATATTTTCACTATTGTATTTAAAATTGTGAGAAGCAAAATATGTTGGTGCTGCTGATGTAGCTCTACATATTTCTATAAGTTTAGAATTTTTATCAGGAAAAATACTTGCCTCACGTGTTGTAAAAAATACAGGTAAATTTCGATGAATATTATAAGAACTAATAAAAATTGGTCTTAAGCAACTTGTTATTCTATTGTCTCCAAAATAATCCAATAGAACTTTTTCTAAATTCGTAACATCAAATTGTGGATTAAATAATTTACGCAAATCATCCACCTTTCTTTTAAAGTATCCTGTTGTTTTAGGAAAAATTTCTTTTCCTCTTTCCTTGTAAATGGACTCAATTTGTTCAAGAGTGTATTTTCTAGTATCAGTTTCCAATGATTCGTAGTCCTGTAAAGTTAGCGCACAAGCAAGTAAACCACCAGTTGAAGTACCTGCAATTAAATCAAAAGATTTGTGAATTGGTTCTCCTGTTAGCTGTTCTATTTGCTTGATAACTTGTAATGGAATAATGCCCCTTAAACCGCCACCATCAATACTTAAAATCCTGAATTTTGTATTTTCTGGCACAGTTTAGATTTTGTAAACGTTATCTAAAAATCTTAGTATTAAATCGAAAATTTTATCCTCATCTAAAGCTCCTATTTCCAATTCCGAACCAGAAGAAGCATTGGCTTTAATTTTAGTTGTAATTTTCACTGTTCCACTAATTTCATCTCCTTCAAATGTTAGAGAAGGAAAGTGTCTCGTATTATCAAGATAAAAATGACTTCTTCGATTATGTTCTGAAATTAATTGAATCATCACAAAATGTCTTGTTTTCACAACGTCGTATGGGTCTTCAAAAAACAACCTCAAACTTTCATTTGTATAATCATAAAGTTTGTTATTAACTTCATTTAGAATGTTTTTTAATTGGAAATGAGCAAACCGTTCAAAATATTCATCAAAGTGTCTTATACTCTCAATCTTTTTACTTCTTTCTTGAAGTAACTTTTCAAGTTTTTGTATTTTATTAATATCCATTTTTTATGTCTTTTGTATTATTGCCAACATGCGAATAAACGCAATTGCGTTTATCTGCACTATATCACTTCTCCAAATATAAATAAATTATCTATTTTCTAAAACAGCGCCAAAGCAAAGGTATACAGCCACGCTTAGCACCCAAACAGCCTTTAAGGGAAGCTTAAAAGAGAGCTATGAGCAAGTGATATAGGTATGGAAGATGGATAATTTGGAATTATCAACATTTCAACACCCCAAAAACAACATTATGAGATAATTAAAAATTAAATAGTAACTTTAAAGAACTGGACTAAGGCTTTTCATAGGATACGTTGGCAACTGGCTTTATTTCTTAATAATTCTATTAATTTCATTCTGTATTGTTTTTTCTGTACTAATAATATCTTGCATCATTAGTTTTAGAAGTTGCTTTTTATCAATTCCAGTTTCTTTTGTATTTGAGTAAATGAAATTCATTAAATTTTCAATCTTCGTATTCAAAATTTTTTTTTGTTCTTCAATATTGGCTAAAGCTGATACTTTTTCGTAAGACATCAATTCAATTTTCGTATTCGAAATAGCTTTCCAAGAATTTATTCTGATTTTAGGCATATGAATTCCCCTAGCTTTTTTTACTGCAATCAATATTGATATTTTGGTGTTTTTTTCATAAAAATCAAGAGTGTCAATGAGTGATTTTTGAATCTCTATATGATCAATTATATCTTCATTTGTTTCATTCAATTCTTTATCAATTGAAGAAGAAATCTGGTTTATATAATTTGTATTTTTTTGGTTTTCATTCCAATTATTTATATAAAGAGCTATTAAAATTCCAATTGTTACTGGAATTATTTCTTTAATTAAATATTTGGCATAATTTGAAAATTTATGTTTGATTGATTTTTTTTGGTCAGTCATATTTTCTTTTGAATAATAAACGCAATTATAATTCTTAAATTTCTATTCTTATTAAGATATATCTGATTTTTCAGCTTGTTTCAAATGGTTTGGGTATGGTGCGTGTCCCGCAGGGCATACACTATACCTTTTGTTGTAGGACGTTTTTCTTTTTTGTTTTACACTATAAATTATTCCTGCAATTAGTCCAAATAGTCCACCCAAATAACTGAAATTGTGCATTGAACCAACTGAAATGAAATTCTTTGTGTCAATCAGGTTTTCAGGCAACCACCAGGCAATGCCTTTGTTGGCTAAATACAATTTCCCGTAAACCAGTCCAATTAATCCAGTTACGAATGCGATAATGACCGTAATCAATATAGCTTTCATTGTCACTTTAAACATTTGCTTGTAGTTTTGATGGATTAAACCAACAAGTCCAAGGATAAGTCCGATTGGTAACCCCATCCACCAAGTTGCCATAAATCCAACTGCTGAAACTTCAATTCTTGGATTTGGAAAGATTGATTCATTTCCCATGTCCATTAGTCCGAATTGGTAGAATTTGAATTTAGTGTAATATTCTGGTGAAATGCTGTAAGTCAGTTGGTCGTGAAGAATTCCATAGAGTCCACCAATAATAGGTGCAATTAGTACTATTAATATCAGCATTAAGAATTTCTTCATTGTCGTTTTTTCAATGTCTTAAAACGTGTTTATGTATGGCTCGTTGCGGAAAATCAGCTATGATTTTCCGCCGTAAACCGAACCTGCCTGCCGGCGGCCAGGGATAACAAATTAGCGAGGACTTTCCGCGAGGAAAGTCAGAAGCAATGAACTATAGCCGGTGTGGCTGTTGCACAAGTTCTTTTTGAATCAAACTTCGAATTAAAAGCAATTTTAAAGAATACTACAAACCTAAAAAATAACAACTTACCTATTGCAAAAAATCAGGATAACGCTCTTTTTTAGAAATATAGGCTTGTGCAACGACTACCGGTGTTGGCAAACGTTTTTTAATTTTTTCGTTTCCTCCCAAAGTATCTTGTCAAGAATAAAAATAGGGCAAGCATTCCCAAAGACATAATTGTCAGATAAGTTCTTTGTGGTGCGATGTCAGGTGCAGAAGAAGTCATAATTCTATATGATTCTGAAATTCCACCTATTGCCATAAATCCAAAAATGAAAGCAAGAATTTTATAAAAGGTTTTGTTCATAATGTTATAATTCCAAGTTTTTTAATTGCACTAGCTTTTCATCCATAGACATTTTTTTTCCAAAACCCACATCTGCTTTTCCATTCAGCCATTTCTCTCTATAATTTTCCCAACTTTTTTCATAAGGTGGCTCTCCGCTGTCATCAAATCCATATTCAAATCCACAATTACAAATGTCATAAGATGGATGTCCGTTTTCATCATAAGGTCGCCATTGTTCATTAATCGCTTTTTCTCCGCAAACTGGACAATAACAAAATCCGTCAGAACTAATTTTAAGTTCGACTTTTTCACCATTCCAAGTATTTATCATTTCTGTTTTCAAATGTTTGCCAACGAGTTTGTGTATGATTAGTGGTGTGTTTAAGCACCTAATTTAGCAAATAAAAACCGACTAAAAATCCGCGAGGATTTTCGTAAGTAGGCGAGAACTAGCCATTAATTATACACGTTGTTCTACACCGTTTTTTTTCGCTTTGTTTATAATAATAGCCTTTACAATTTGGATAATTCCGTAAATACATAAATGTACGATAGGGAATAAAATACCATAAAATAATACAACTAACGAGCCGCCACCTTTAAAATTTTCTTCATCACTCAAGATGTAAATCATAAATGAGGTGTAAAGTAAAAACACGAAAAGATGAATGTAAAACACTCTTTTTTGCCTGAACCATAAACCTAATAGAATTAGAATAAATACAATTCCGTAAATCAAATACATCATCGAAAATTCACTATCCGTTGGAATCATTTTAGTTTCGTTTTTCAAGTTCAGCTATCAATTCGATTCGCTTTTGCTTAAAACTCCTACGAGCTTTATTATATTTCGAATTCTTTTCATCCACAATCAATTCCGTAATCAGATACTCAATTTCACTATTGCTTAATTGATTGGGTTCTTTAAAATGTAAGTCAGTACCAAACTCGGGAGTTTCAGTTTTTTCATTTTCCAGTTCATTAATTCGTTCGATTGGTTTTTCGGTTTCAACTTCGGTCAGTTCGTAATGAGATTTTGGTAATTCGGTTTTTCCAATAATTTGCAAATACTCACTTAAAATCCGTTTTTCCACAAATATTTTTCCTCCGCCAAATTTGTGTCGGTCAGTCATATCCTTTTTAACACCTGAAATCCAATATTCATCTCCACTTTCCAAGTCAAAATAGTTTCCGCTAATTCCCATTCCGTTCAGACTTTGAAAAGCTTTTCCGTTAAAATAAATTGTCTTTCCGCTTTTTGAGAAAGACACAAGTCCAATGCACGCAGTTCCATTATCAGAAAATCCGCTCTTCAATTCGATGTATTTTAATTCTGTTCTCAATTTTTTTTCAAATGGTGTAGAACATGCGAATAAACGCAATTGCGTTTATCTACCCTATATCACTTCTCCAAATATAAATAAATTATCTATTTTCTAAAACAGCGCCAAAGCAAAGGTATACAGCCACGCTTAGCACCTCAACAGCCTTTAAGGGAAGCTTAAAAGAGGAATTATGAGCAAGTGATATAGGTATGGAAGATGGATAATTTGGAATTATCAACAATTCAACACCCCAAAAAAACATTAGGGGATAATTAAAAATTAAATAGTCACTTTAAAGAACTCGACTAAGGCTCTTTATAGGATACGTTGTTCTACACCGTTTTTTCTTTCCGATATACATTTATTTCACTACTTGTTGCTGTAATAAAGTATTCTCCATTGGTTGAAAATCCGAAAGCTCTTAATTCATAATCGTGAAAGATTCGGAAACAATGTTTTCCATCATCTTCTTTATATATACTTTTAAAATTCGGTTCAAATATTAAATCAATTATTGGCCATTCAGTTGCCATATATTGAATTCTGTCTCCAGATTTATTTAAAAGTGGTAATCCGCCTCCACATAAACCACTCACAGTTATTTTTTCATTCGCAAGTTTTCCAATTCCCAAAGACCAAAGTTCGTAAGAATTAAACCAATCGTAATCTGTATCATTATCTCTTTCGGTTAATTCAAATTTCGAACAGTCTATAACTCCTCGACCTTGACTTGAAACAATTAGTAGCAATTCAGGATGATTTTTTGAAAATCCAACTTCGCTTAATCCTCCAACAGCAAATGTTTCTTTTTTCCATCCAATTGGAATATCAGATTTCTTTGCATTATCGACTAATTTTTGAAGTCTTAATCGATTTTCATGTTCTGTATTATTGTTTTTACTAAAAATTTTCATTGCGTTGTCAAATGTGCAAGAACGGTTCGTATATGGCTTGTTGCGGGTAAAAAGGTACGGACTTTTCGGTTTAGCACGAGCCGAATTTTTGAATTTACTTTTTACCTTATTAACACAAAAAGGCAAATTCAAAAATTTGGCGACCTAGCAAATACAAATAAATTTTATCTTAAAAAGCTAATTACCAATGATATATAAATTATTATGTACTGGCTTTTATTCCTCAAAGTTGTCGAAATACGAAAAGTCTTTTGTTATTTTTCCATTTTCGATTGTGAAGATTGTGCAAATCGGTAATTCAAATTTAGAGTGGTCTGGTGCAGTTCCGCTCGAAACAAATTCCACGATTATATTTTTCTCTCCAGAAGGATATGTTTGTATTAACTTGTCGTGAATGTCGGGAAATATTCCGTTTAGTTCTGAATACTTGGCAATGGTTTCGGCTCTTGTCATTTTCACAATTCCCCCGCTAAGTGATGGGTCTTTAAATTCCGCTGTTTCAACGTACATTTCTGCCATTTTTTGCCACTCGTGATTGTTGAAATATTCAAAATATTGTTTGACTATTTTGATGTTTTTGTCAGCTGTTTCGGAATAATTATTTTTTTCTACACACGAAGTTGCAAGAGATAATATCAGAATTATAACTAGTGTTCGCATAATTTTTAAAGGTTTATTTATAAGTCTGTTGACATATTTTCTAATATGTATTCCCGTCTGATTTTTTGGTTAATGTTTTTTAGCACTTGGTCTATGATTTTTTCAGATTCCAAGGTTTTCTTGGTGGCGAAAATGTTGACTTTTACCAATGAAAGATAGATATGTTCTTTTGGCAATTCGTTTTCAACTATTTGTAATAATTCTTTTGCCTCATCCATTCTTTGTGCTTTGCTTAAGCAATAGCAAAGGTTCAGTTTTATAATAGGCGAATTTGAAAGGGAAAGCATTATTTTATAGAGTTTAATAACCTCGTTCCAATGTTCAATGTCATTTTTTGTCGCTGTCATATGTTTGCTTGCAATTAATGCCTCAACATAATACGTATTCAGCTTTTTAGGTTTTTCCAAATAGTGGAAAGCCAGTTTTATAAAGTCATTATTCCAATTCTTTTTGTCTTGCTCAAAGAATGAAATGATTTTGTCGTTTTTAACCTTTGCCGGAATTCTTGCAAGATGAAAACAAAATAAGGCGAGAAGGTTTTTGGTGGTAGTTCGCTCGAATTTATCTGACAAGATTTTTGCAAGTGCCAACGCCTCTAAACACAAATCTTCGTTGATAATAGACTTGATTTTTTCGCTGAAAGAATCAAAACCAATATTGAAGACTGCGTATAAAATTTCTTCAATAACTACAATTTCATTTTCGGTTACTTGCTGAAAAGTCAAATCGAAATCTGCGTCTTTTGTAGTTTGCTGAAAGTCCTTTTTTGCTCTATTTATGCTTTTATAGATTGCATCTTGAGACAATAAAGTACACTCGCTTACTTCTTTAATATGCAGACCAAAAATGTTTTTTAGGATAAAAATCACTTTTACTTTAGAAGAAACGTTTTTTGCTTTTGATAAAAACAAAATGGTTTTGAGTCTTAAATCCTCGTTTGGGCTTTCTGTTTCTTCGTTGGCTTTAAAATAAGAAGGGGAATGTAATTGGTTTTCCTTTTTTATTTGGTTTAAAACATCGTTTCTTGCAACAATAAATAGCCAGTTTTCTTTGTTGTTGGGAACTTGGTTTGGTTTCCAGCTTTTTAAGGATTTGTAAAAGGAATTTTGAATTGCATCTTCTATTTCGCTTATATAATTTGGACCGAATTGATTGAAAAGAGCTGAAAACAATTTTCCATAAAAAGTTCTGTAACTGGATTCAACAACCAAAGACGTTTTATTCTTCATATTCCATAATCGGTCTTATTTCAGTAGTTCCGCCCCATAAATGGCAAGGACAACCTTTTGCCAATTCTATGACCGTTTTTAAATCTTTGGCTTGTAGTAAGTAATAGCCACCTATCATTTCTTTAGATTCCAAGAAAGTTCCGTCTTTTACGATACAGTCTTTTCCAGAAATTTGTACGCTATTTTCTTCAAGTCCTTCACCAGAAATCAGATGTCCAGATCTGCCCAATTTTTCAGCCCAAGCCATATGGGATTTTCCTAATTCCTCCATTTCTTTTGGGGAAAGTTGTTGCATTTGCTCCATGTCTTCGTGAAGTAATAATAAGTATTTTTTCATTTTTAAAAGTTTTAGTTCACTATAAAGACAGTTCGCCCGTTCTTTTTTGGACATTTTTTTGCTAAAATTTTGAAATTAGTTCAAATGTTGAATTTTAGCATGATTTTTAGCTTGCACATAATGGTTTTGTGTATATAAACAGTTGAGATTTTACACCCTAACTTTTCAATTTAGCAATGAGCTTTATTTTATGTTTATACTTTCGTTTATCACTTTAGACCCAATTGTTTATAGCCGGTGTGCCTGTTGCACAAGTTCTTTTTGAATCAAACTTCGAATTAAAAGCAGTTTTAAAGAATACTAAACACCTAAAAAATAACAACTTCCCTATTTCAAAAAATCAGGATGACGCTCTTTTTTAGAAATATAGGCTTGTGCAACGACTACCGGTGTTGGCAAACGTTTTTTAATTTTTTCGTTTCCTCCAAAAGTATCTTGTCAAGAATAAAAATAGGGCAAGGATTCCCAAAGACATAATTGTCAGATAAGTTCTTTGTGGTGCGATGTCAGGTGCAGAAGAAGTCATAATTCTATATGATTCTGAAATTCCACCTATTGCCATAAATCCAAAAATGAAAGCAAGAATTTTATAAAAGGTTTTGTTCATAATGTTATAATTCCAAGTTTTTTAATTGCACTAGCTTTTCTTCCATAGACATTTTTTTTCCAAAACCCACATCTGCTTTTCCATTCAGCCATTTATCTCTATAATTTTCCCAACTTTTTTCATAAGATGGATGTCCGTTTTCATCATAAGGTCGCCATTGTTCATTAATCGCTTTTTCTCCGCAAACTGGACAATAACAAAATTCGTCAGAACTAATTTTAAGTTCGACTTTTTCTCCATTCCAAGTATTTATCATTTCTGTTTTCAAATGTCTCGTCCTAAAATATGGCTACAGGTTAAAAATTGATTTACGCTGCATTTAGGTATACCGTTTCAGGTGTTTTAAAGTTTAAAGATAAGTGTAATC
>NZ_CABVMM010000007.1 GCF_902499555.1 Mesonia oceanica | reverse complement strand
TCCCATTGAAGAAGATGTAAGTCTAATAGATGCTGCTAAAAATGCAATGACATTGCTTTATGAAGCTCTAGTTACACCATTATATGGTTTCAAGTTAATCGCCTTTGTCGGAGGTGTTATTTTGTGGATTCTTGATTTATTTATCTATCCATTATTCTTGGCTGAGCGCTTTTTCCTTCTCGGGATAATGCAGGCATTTTTCCCGTTGGTTATCAGCCTGGCCGTTTTTGAAAAATTCCGCTCACTAGCGTATACATTTTTTAAGCTCTATGCTGCGGTCTATATGTTAGTTCCCGCCTTCTTTCTGGTCAATGTTTTTGTCAATGCGCTCTATACCGAAATCAATACTAATTTTTGGACAAACCTATTTGGTTCAGATGTCAGTCAGGGAATTTTCGCCCCTGTAGTACAACTCGGGTCAATAGGGTTCATTGTTTTTCTGAAGTTCAAATTGTACCGCCGTGCGACTTCCTTTACCCTTAGATTATTTACCAATTAATTAATGCTCAATGAAAACATATTATAAAAATATCTATACTGTTTTAAAACTGAACCGATTCATCGTTTTAGCTTTGATCGTGTGCAGCTTGCTTTCCAATATTTTTGCTTTATGGATGGCATTCTCAACTCACAAAAAAGCCCTGAACAATGCTTTTGCCATCAACACCGATGGCAGTATCATCCCACTAAAGCTTGTTACCCAAAAAGAAAACTTTAAAGTAGAGGCTTTAGCACATTTAAAGCTCTTCCATAATTATTTCTACAATATTGACGCAAGCAATTATGAAAAGAATTTAGAAAAGGCACTGTGGCTGGGCAATAGCACTGTGGATAATTTATATCGCCAAAAGAAGGCAGATGGTGTTTACAATCGACTTTTGCAATATTCCCTAGTTCAAAAAGTACTGCGTATTGATTCCCAGATCGAAGAACAAAATGGAACTTATTCCTTCAAAACGGTTACTGTTTTTGAGATCAACCGGGGGTCGATCATCGACAGATATCAATTGGTTTCTACCGGAAACCTGATTATCGTAGATCGAAACTTTCCCAACAATCCTCACGGATTGCTAATCACCGATTACTTCGAAAAATCCCTTAAAAAACTAAATGATGAAAACGATAATAGGTATTTAAAAAACCAATGATTATGAAGATAGAAAAAAATAAAATAGTCTTTGCGGCAGTACTTGCCGTAGTCGTCATTTTCCTGATTTCCTACTCTATTCTGGTAATGGGCAATGATGAAAATGAGCATACAAACCTTAAAGAAACGTCCGTTCCCGCACTGGAAGAAGACCAAAAGGAATACGATTCCAAACTGGATGCCATCAACGATCTAAAAGAAGTGCGTGAAACCAATGCGCCCAGCATCTATGATGAAAAACTGATTGATTCACTTGGTTTTTACGATGAAAACTTCGCCGATAAGGAAAAAGAACGTATTGTAGATAGTATCTACTCCGCAGGGAAAATCAAGTATTCCAAACAAAATTATCAGCATATTGGTGATAGGAAAGCTTCTCCCAAAGTTGAAAAAGTTGTGGACTCTGCAGAAATAAAAGCGGAACAAAAAATTGCTGCTAAAGAAATGGGACTGGAACACCAGTTGTTTTTTGCCTCAGATCCAAAAGAAAGTGATATTTCAATTTCCGGTAGTACCGATGCATTGATTTACGCCGTTGTGGATGGCGACCAAGTGGTCAAAGCCAATTCCCGTTTACGGATGCGCCTGACCAAAGCGGCTACTATCAATAGCAAACAGATTCCAACAAATACACCTATTTACGGTTTTATTAGTTTTCAGCCCAACCGGGTCTTGATAGAAATCGAAAACATAAAGAATCATCCAACCAAATTAAAAGCATTTGACCTTCAAGACGGAAGCGAAGGTGTTTATGTAGAAAATAACTTTCGAGCCCAAGTTTCAACCGAGGTCATCGGAGATATGGTAGATGATATCAATATCGCCGGTGTGCCACAAGTAGGTGGTTTCAAAAAGATATTCCAGCGCAATAACCGCAATATTAAGGTTACCGTGCTCAACAATTACAGGCTCATCCTGAAGCCTAAGTTATAGACTCAAAACAACATTAAACCTATTCTTATGAAGAATTTTATTTTTATTTCACTATCCCTGCTTGTTACTGTTATGATGACGGCACAAACATCTTTTCACCTTGATACCATTTATGCTAATGATCAAAAAAATGTAGCACTGTTCTTCCCAGAACCTATCCGGCAGGGAATAACAGGATCTGAAAATTATGCCTTTACCTATAATCGTGAGAAAGGGCAATATTTCGGATTGCTCCAGGCAAAACCCGGGAAAGAAAGTAACCTTCTGGTTGTCAACAAAAATGGCGCTGTTTTTTCGTATATTGTAAAGTATAGGAAAAAACTAAATCGGCTGAATTATTTTATACCAACGTCTAAAAGCATCGGTAATGAAAAGCCTCTTGTTGCTGATTCAACTACTATTGCTAAACGTGAAGACACAATAGATAACAGAACATTTTATTACAATAAATTCTGTTCTTATCTAATTGGTCGAAAAAAACGGATTGGCCGAATAAAAAAACGAAACGAAGGCATCGTATTGCGTGTGGAGAATATTATTTTTGATAAGGAAGAGCTTTATTTCGTGATTCAGGTTGAAAACAAATCTTCGTTGGATTACGATCTTAACTTTCTGAAATTATCAGTTGAGACAAGAAAAAAGGGTAATAAGAAGTCTTTACAACGGCTTTATCAAGAACCGATTTTTAAATATAATTTGCCCTCAAAAGTAAAAGAAAACAAATCTGTAAGATTGGTTTACGTATTGCCAAAATTCTCAATAGGAAATGATCGCAGAGCGGTTTTAGAACTCAATGAGAAGAACGGGGAAAGGAACTTAAAATTAAAGATATCACATAGATTTATCAATAACCCAAATTAACATTGTTATGAAAAAAATAGCAGTTTTTTCTTTAGTAGTATTATTTCTCTCTTGTGCCGGAAAACAAGATTTATCACCTTCAGAAACCGCCAAAATCGTCGCTGAAAGTTTTTATCACGGTGATAAGACAACTTTAAAGGAATATACTACAGAGTCCGGGTATGCAAATCTTTCCAGTATACAAGAAATGTTTACCGAGGATAAAAATTCTGAACCTGATTTTAAGGTCGTGGATGAACAAAAAGAAGGTGAGATAACCTGGATTAAGTATTCAACATCCTACGACCCAAAACCAGGTATTTTTAAACTGGTCGAGGAAAATGGCCAATGGAAGGTTACCCATAATGGACCAAAAGATAGAGGACCCTTTTAGAGATAGTAGTCCTATGATAAGCTATCGTTAAAACTTGCAAAAGTTTCACTATTATAATATAGTATTGCTTAACAAGCAATATTATCAAATGTTATCTGGATGTATGAAAACTAAATTGTCTTTTTTAGTTATTTCATCCATTAAACTTTCTTTCAAATCACTTCCCTCTTCGTTTGATAGTTTTAATGTTATTTGTTTAGATTTAGGATCTTCTGTTGCCTTATATGGGAAGTCGTTAATCTTATCTCCTTGATGAAAATTAGTTAAAGCTGTATGATGAATATAAATATCTATAGCAGAATCGGTTCTATATAATATTACCGAATATATTTCTTCTGGAAGTTCAACATCATCAGCTAAATCAAAACATAATAATTTTTTCTTAAGTCCTTCACTACATTCACAACGTATCGTAGTACCTAGTAGTAATTTTTTATTCTTTTTTGCTATTTCATTAAAAATAAAATCTTGGGCAAAATCATCGATGACATCGTCTTCAATATCTCCTGTTAGATTATGTGTAGTAGCTCCACTTGGGCTTTTGATTTTTTTAATATTTGAAGTTTCTGGGAGTGTTAAATCATTATCTTGAAAGACATCATCAATTGAGGACATTCTATAATTTCCACCTCCACAAAAAGCTTTATAAAATTGGTCATCGTTAGTCAGAAAAATAGTATGTTCCTCTTTTAAAAATTCTTGTGGATAAACACTGGACAGTAGAACTAAGCTATCCTCTTTAGAAAGACGTGATGATAATACTAAATCTTGATGTGGAAGCCAAAGTGCTTGATGTAAAATGTTTTCATCATAAATAATCTCGAAATCATCATTGAGCTTTTTCAATTCTTCCTCAATAGTATTTTTGATATCAGAGTAGCATTCGGAATAGTCTAGTTCTGGAGCCTTAAATTCATTGCGATATTTAAGAGCAGAACTAAAATTCATATTCCCTTTTGTGGATTTATAGAGTGTTCTCAGATAGTGTTCTAACTTCCTAATTCCAATATATTCATAAGTGACAAATCTTGAACACACAATATCTACAAAAGGAGAGTTAGTAAGGTTTTTAAAAAATCTCGTAAAACTCGGATAACTATCATCTATTAGGTATGCTAATAATTGAGTATCTACCGCAATTTTAATTTTGAAAACTGGATCTACATAAGGTTGGTTTAAAGACATAATATTACTGAAGATTAGCTTCTACAAATTTCACATCTATCTCGTTAATAGATTCAGAGTCAGCTGCTCTTTCTAATAAAAAGTAAAGTTTTCGAAGAGCTAACCTTGGCAATTCTCCTGTAATCTTATTAACCATTTGAATTGCTTCTTCAGTAAAAGGAGTGAGCGAATCACTATTTTCTCTACTTAAGTTAAGATAGTTTAATACTAAAATTTTCATTTGTGCCGTAGATAATCTTTCTATATTAATCTCCCGATCAGTAAGACGATCAGCAAGAGGAGGTGAAATTTTTTGGATATCCTCTAAGGCTGTACGGGTCAAAGCGATTAAAAGACACCATCTTCTTTCCTTATCAATTAAAGCTCTTAGATTGTATGCGTAAGTATCACTCTCTTTTTTTGTTAAACGCCCTGAAGTAATATCTTCAAATTCATCAACTAATAAATAGAATCTTTCAAAACCCTGATCCTGTACAATATCAATGATTGCATTAAGCAATTTAACTACTTTGTTGTTTAGGTATTTACCACTCCCTGATGTTATCGTCTCCCAAGTTTTACTTATACCGAAATCTTCAGAAATTAAATTATAGAAGTAATCGGCTATAACCGCATCTTGATTCCTTTCTTCTAGTATACTTAGAATTATATGTTTTAATGTATTATTCAATTCAGCCCTCTTTGACCTGCTATTTATTTGCTTGATAAATGCATCTAAAAAAGCTTTATGGTTGGCTTCATTTTCAATAGAAAATGGATCATTAGATTTTCCGAACATATCACCTTGAGGGCTTGCGAGGAACTTTTCAAGATCAGCTTTATATGTATTCTTTGGTTTTTTAATTTCATCAAGAACCTGAGTCCAAAGATATTTTTTAAATTGCTCCTGCCCGATTTTTTCAATTATAGATCCTATAAGCTGCGGTAAATTTGTTCCAGGATTATTAATGTAAATAGCAAAAGCTTTTTTACTTTCGTTCTGAATTATTGATTTTGCATATAATAATAATTGTGTTTTCCCTGTACCATAATCTCCTGTTATCGTTCCAATTAATTTTTGATCTTTTTTAGAACTTGCATATAGCGAATCAGCAATATAATCAACAATTTCTTTATGTACTTTTTCATCTATTGGAGCAAGTGCGACTGTTTGATCAGATGATTCGTTGATATTTGCTGTGCCAGATTTAGGAAAAGGATTGGATTTAAGTCCAAACTTAGAATAACGGTCTTTCTGAGACTGTTGAGCTCTATCTTTCAAAATTTTATTTACGTCTATACTCATTTTCTTACTATAATATGTGACACATAACTATTATCTATCAATGGATATAGATATGTAGCCGATTTTATTTGTTCACTTTTATTCTTGCCTTTAACGATAAATACCGCTGACGTTCTTTCATAAGTAAATTTATCATTGAATTGAATTTCATTAATTAGAAAAGATTTTATCTCATCAACTGCATAGTGAAAATTTTGACATATACTAAAAATTAGTTCTGGTAAAGAGATTTGTCTTTGATACTGGAAATGTTTTTGAGTAAACTTCATTAAATCGAAATTCTTGAAAGGCCTTATAAAGTAAGTACAAGTGATTTCTCTATTTTCAAAAGTTTTAATATTTACTGAATTTAGATTGAATTTTTCAATGAAGTTAAGTGTTGTACCCCATTTATAAAAAACTTCAATAAACCGCATTAGATGAGAGTCTTTTGGAGGAATCACATATACTTTCGACACATCCTCTAGAGAGAATAAGAATTTATTAAAAAATTTACCTTCCTTTATTGCATACATAAGACGGGACTTTTCTATTAAGTCTTGTATAGTTACCTCATTAATATCTAATTGTTTTTTAGAATCGGAAATTAGATACCAAGTGGCTATCTCTTTAAACCTAAAGAACTCAAAAAATATGTCTTTGAAATCTTGCAAATCTTCATCGGATAATTTATTTCCTAAAGCAGAATTAATGAAAATATTTTTCTGGACTTTATAATTACCATTAATGAGTCCAAAATTTTTTATTGCATTGACATATTCTAATATTTTTCTTTCAGACCATTCTTTACTTAGATCTTCAGTTATTTTAAGATATTCATACCTTATAAACTTATTATTTAAATCTTCAGTTTTATTTTTTTTTATTATTAGATAAATATCCCTTATGGGTTTTAAATAGTAGATATTTGAAAATGACCACCCTTTATTATAATACTGATATACTTCTTTATCAGTAAGAAATGGTAAAACTTCCTCGGGAAATAAGCTAATATTAGGTAATCTTTTAATCAAGTATCAATATGTTTTCTGACAATTTAATATTATGTCTATAAGTAAGTGACTGCCACTTAGTGCCTCTTTCTCTAATTTTAATTATTTCATAACCTTTAAAACCGCAATTCTTAGCAATTTCTCCCAAAATTTTAGTTGTATCTATAAAAACACCGTATGGTGCCGAATCTCCTAAAACCAAATATGCCTTACTACCTTCTTTCAAAACTCGTCGCATTTCTAAAAATACTCTGTACATATCTTGAAAGTAATACAAGGCAAGGATATGAAAACTTTTCCTTCCCTTTCTAGTTTTACTAATTTCTTCAATTTTTTTAATATCGGGTAATAGTTTATCAATGACACTTTTATTTTTAATATAAAAATCGCTACTTTTCCATTGTTCCAAATCGAATTCAGATTCTTTGTAATGTGTTGTAGCGCCTGTCACTAATTCCTTTCTAACCTTTTCAGTAATTTCATTCCAGTCATTGGTATAACCGAAAAAATGAGAACAAACCTTAGAAACCTCTCCATAATCTAAATTATTTAAATACGGCGGAGAAGTAATTGATATTGAACAGCTATCAGTTTCAATTTCTTCATTTCTCTTGCGAGAGTCGTGTCTATAAATATTCGTACAATTACTCATCCCATCTACTGTTGCTAAATCCTCTATCATTTTAAAAACCGTATTTTTGAAAGTATCATAAGCTGTAAGATTACCTCTTAACGTTTTACTTCTTGATATATAAGGGATTGCAATAGGATGAATGCTTACTTTATGTAATGTTTGGGTTAATGCTAAGTTTAAAAAAACTTTACAATTATTTTCCAGTTTACTATCAGAAATGAAATCTCTAATATAATATAATTGAAATAAATTATTATCTGTATAAAGCGTTCTAAGTAATTGATGGTATGGCTTTTCGTAGGTGCCATTTTCTATAGACAACTCTATTTTCAGCATAAACTGCTTCAAGGAGTTAATATTTACAGACCAGTCCAATTTTGCTTTTATTACATTGTATAATAATTCTTGACCTTCATTACCTACAGCAGGAATACCATTTTTCTGGGCGGATACTAATGTTGTCCCACACCCTGCAAAACATTCATAGATACAGTCTTTATCTCCTAGTCCTTCCAATTCTATTATTTTCTGAACTAATTTATATGAAAATCCTGCCGTAAATCTATACCAATCGTGTATTGGATTATTCCTATTATCCTTTGCAGTTCCAATATTTTTATGTAATTCTTTAAGATCCATCTAGTTAAATTAGTTTTCAAAGATAAAATCGCATATACAAATTTTATTTGAATTCACAAATATATTTAACTAATTCCACACTTTTTGCTTAATATCAGTTTATTTAATCAATTTTTAGGTAGGTAAAGGTTTAATAATTTAGGTTCTATTAATATTAATAGTTGAAGATCGATCTAGCTTCAATATATACACGCTCAAAATTAGCTTCCAAATCAGCCATTGAAAATCGCTTAGTTTTTTCTGAAAGCTCACGATGGATCTTCTGTAATTTAAACTGCATTTTGTTATCCCTTCCATCGGCATAGGTAATAAACTCACCCTGTTTTAATCGGAAAAACACATCTGCCCTAATTTTAGGAATTTCCTTTTCTCCAGTTGTAACTCTCGTATCAAAATCCAGATTATGCCCACGACTCACGCTTTTTGTCGGGTCTTTAATAATCTCAAAAAAGCGTTCATAATATTTTGCCGTGTCCGGGTCATTGACCTTTCCAAAAAACTGATAGGAAAGATTGCTCAATATCGCCTTGCTTGCCTTATCACTGTACATCATATCGTTCTGGATCTTGTCCTGCATCACGTAAACCCTGGAAAGAGTACGTGTCTCAAATTTCATTAAGAGAATTGTTATTTTTTAGCTCAAATGTGCCTTCCAGAATTACTAAAAACGAAACCGTAAGATTGGTGTATGTTTTGCCTAAATTTTCATTGTCCAATGAGCGTAAGGCTGTTTTGGATCTGAACGAGAGGGGTGACGAATGGAATATAGAATTGAAAGTATCGCATCGGGTTGTTAATAATCCGAATTAATATTTTTGATGGAAAAAATCTCTATTAAATCTAAAACTGCAAAAAGTTACGAACAAATACACCCCGTTATGGCTTATATGCAACTTACCCGCTGCCATTTTTTAGAAATTTCTTTTTTGTTATTCTGTAAATGTGGTTTTTGTAAGGTCGAGGCTACCATTCCACAGGTCTTTTTGAAAACTCCTGTTGTAAGAATCAACTGAAGTTTTAACCACTTTTCCGTCTGAGAAATAAATTTCCTTCAAGTCTTTGTACTTCTCAGAATACGCAAGGTTTGCTAAATTTTTTCCTGCTTGCGCTGGTGTATGGATATTGCTTTTGAATAAGGTCAAAACAGGGAAGACATTTTTCCATAAAAATCGCATAACGGGTGTGTAAGTTCTGGCAAGTCCTGTACCTGGTGTTAATCCTGGGTCGTAAGCATTTACCCTTATTTTTGTATGCTTTAATCGCTCTTGCAATTCGTATGTCGTCATTATGTTGCACAACTTTGACGTGGAATACCTTCTTTGTCCTACAAGATTTCGTTTTTCGGAAGTTTCTTTTGGGTAAGCAAGTTCTTGGGCACTTGTATAAATTGGGGGTTCTATGGGTGTTTTTAATGCAGGGTCGTGAGTCTCGCTGGATGTGAATGTTATATGTCCGTCATTTTTCATAGAGGGCAGTAATTGCATTGTCAAGGCAAATGCACCTAAATGATTTACACCAAATGTCTGTTCAAATCCGTCTGTGGTATATTGCGTTTCTCCAATATTCTGCACGCCTGCATTGTTTATCAAAATAGAAATGGATAGATTTTTTTCTCTTGATAATTTCTCTGAAAATTGACGAACAGATTGTAATGAAGCCAAATCCAATTCCAAAGACGTTAGGTTTTTATGACCTGTTCTGTCCTTTATCTTTTCAATCACTTCTTTACCCGCTTTTATATTTCTGGCAGGAATAATAATTTGTTCGTTTTTGGCAATTTGAGCCATTCGTAAGGCACATTCAAAACCAATTCCGCTAGTTGCGCCTGTAATAATTATTGAATCCATAATTTTTTGCATTTTATTTAAATGATGAAGCAAAGTTCAGTACTTCAAAAGCAAAAACTTTTGCCATTTGGCAAATAATGAATTCAGATACTTTTTCTAATTCTACTTAGTGATGATTGCGTGATTCCCAAGTAGGATGCGAGATAGGAAAGTGGAACTCTATTAGCTAAATTCGGAAATTTCTCTAAAAAATTTAGATACCTTGTAGTGGCATCCTCGGCTAACATTGGGCTTAGTTTATTTACTTTTTCAACCAATGCTTTTTCGGTTATTTTGTTGATAATACCATCCCATTGAATGATAGTAGCTGATAAATCATTAAGTGATTCTGTAGAAAATACAAGCAGTGTACAATCTGTTACGGCCTGTACATATTCCGAAGATGGGATTTTTTGATTGAAGCTGTTTATGTCCACTGCAAAATTGTTTTCATCAACAAAGTATTTGGTGATTTCATCACCTTTGCTGTTATAGTAACATACTCGAAAGAGGCCTTCTTCGATAAATGCTACTTGTCTTGGTATTTTCCCTGCTTCAGAAAAATATTCACCTTTTTTTAACTCCACTACTTTTACTTTTCTTTTTATTAAGTCAATTTGCGGTTGATTTAGCTGCCCAAATTCCAATAGATAGTTTATTAATTTGTCCATAAGTACAAAGATTGTTATTGCTTTTTAATTGAAATTTGTCAAATGGTAAAAAGTTGATTGATTTTGAGGCTCTGTCATTTGGACGGTTTTTCTGGTTGCAGGTAACTGGTAATATAAATATACTTTTATCCCATAACATTACACGTGATAAAATTCTATTTTTAGTTTCTTCATTTCAATAGGCTACTTGAATATCGACCTCGCCTCCTCATAAACCCTCTCAAAGTTAGCTTCCAAAGCAGCCATTGAAAACGGTTTAGTTCTTTCAGGAAGCTCACGATGAATTTTCTGCAACTTAAACTGAACTTTCTTATCATTACCATCAGCATAAGTAATAAATTCTCCCTGTTTTAATCGAAAGAAAACATCTGCCCTGATTTTTGGAATTTCTTTTTCTCCCGTCGTTACCCGTGTATCAAAATCAAGGTTATGGCCACGGCTCACGCTCTTTGTAGGGTCTTTTATAATTTCAAAAAAACGTTCATAATATTTCGCGGTGTCCGGGTCATTGACCTTCCCAAAGAACTGATAGGAAAGATTGCTCAATATCGCCTTGCTCGCCTTATCACCATACATCATATCGTTTTGGATCTTGTCCTGCATCACATAGACAGTTGAAATATTATAGCTCCTCAATGTTGCCGGAATACGGTGCATATTCAATAAGCGTATGGTAGGCGCCTCTTCCATTAACAGGAATGAAGGTTTGGAATTCCGCACGCTCATTTGTTTGGTAATGGTATGGACAATAGTGGCAATCACTGGTGAATAGGATGTTTCGAATTTTGGATTGTTCACAATTGAAATTACCGCAGGATTTTCTTCACTATTGATATTGAGCGGCACTTCATCTGCGGACAACGCCATAAAAATCCGTTGCGTACTGATACGTTTGAGTGCATTAGCCAAGGTACTTTTTACCCCGGCGGTTTGCCGTTCCGAATCCTTGCCACTTATAAAGGCATCTGCCATTGCCCGTGATGTCGTATTGGTTTCCAAAAACTGTATCAGGCTATCGGTGTCCAGATATTGATAAATAGCAATCAAGTGTGGCAGGGTACAGAATCGGGGGTAGGTCGTTTTCAGCTTCCAAATCAATCCCCCGATCAAACCTTCGGCAGCATCGTTAAAAAATTTAGTAGTTCCGGTCGTGCCCGATTCCCTTTGCTCCAAAAGGTTCTCGATCAGTACCCGGGAAACCTCATTCACACTTTCCTCGTTTTCCAAATAGCGAGGTGCAATGGGATTGACCCGATGGATGATCCTATCAAAGGAAATGACCTTAAATGGGATTTCGCTATCCTTGAAAAGCGGATACGCCATCTCCGTCAGCTCAAAATCTTTGTAATCGTGGATGATGCCACAAAAACCTTCTTTACGAAAATGTTTCAGGAATCCATACACTACACTTTCGGTCTTTCCACTTCCCGCAGAACCTATGATGGATGCCCCACGTTTGATATTGTCCAGTTTGAAGTTTCCCTTGGTAGTGGCAAAATTGATTTGATATCGGTCGTCGCCATTTTTTGGCACCTCTTTTTTATGCAAGAAGACATACAATGCCGTATTGATCAACAAAAGCGGACAAACCACATTTAACAAAACTAAAACCAAATTGTTCCAAGGTTGTAAAAAATAGGCCAGGACAAACACCAAAAGACTGTTTGCTAAAAACGCATATCTGGAGACCTGATACAATCCATAAAACAAAGCACTGGCCAGACCAATGGTTAAAAGAGCGGTAAAGAGATTGTCTACTTGCATACGTTCGAGTTAGATACCTATTGAACTTGATTTAATGGTCACTTCCACGCCACGTCGTAGGCGGTTGAATACCTTCATTGCCAATTGTGCCTGTGTTACCGGAATGCTTGGCAGCATTGGAACACCACCTTCCTTCATCATTTTAAAAGCAATTGCCTTTTCATTGGCAGGCAATTTCATCAAAGATGCAAAATAGACTTTCGGATTCTTGACAAAATCCTTTCTTGCCTTGTAGGTCTCGACAAAGTTTCGCTCATAACCCAATGTTTTGTCAAAGGTCTTCTCCGCATTCTGGAAAAATGTATCACGATCAAAGCCCCGTTTTATTTTCTTACCGTGCATCTTCACTTCCGATGCCTTATGCTTGCTCCCCGGTGAAAGACTGAAGGTATTGGAGGCATCCTTTCGGCTTACAATGATATGGATATGGCTTTGGTTTCCTGCCTTTGGCATTCCCTGGACAATCCGCTTTCCGTCCTGTTGATGCGGAGCTTCCTTTTCCAATCGGTCAATTTTTTGCTGTAAACGTTTGCTATTACCTTCAGTACGACCTTCTTCAATCCTTCTGATTTTAGTTTTGAGCTGCAATATTTTGGTGGCATACGGCTGATTTTCTTTAATCTGCCAATCCGTTCCTTTAAAGGTGCGTTGGTGTTCGATTTTTGCGTAATATTTTATATTATCGATGGTAATGGGTCTTCCGTTGATTTCCCGGTTAAAGGATGTCACATAATCCTTCATCAGTTCACGGGTGTATCTTTTTAAATCTTCGCTACTGTTCTGTAACCGGTTCAGTTCGTATTTGGAAGGACTGACCGTAATGGAATAGAATTTTGGTTCGGTCTTTTTGAGTTTGGCACCGTTGCCATCGATATCTTTCACCACTTCTTTAGCGGAAATTCTATCTCCATATTGATTGAAAAAATGCTCCATCTCTTCCTGTTCCAGCCCTTGGTTTTCTTTCTCCAGATAACCGACAAAATCGCCTGAACCTTGTGAATAATTCCCTCCCAATTTTTGAGGTGTGATTGTGATATACATAGCTCAAAAATTTAGAGTTCGTTAGTATGGTTTTGCTTTTCCTGAAATCTTACTTTAGGTTTTTCTTCGACCGCTTTCTTTTCCAAAATCAAAGGTTTTTTTGAGGGTTCGTTCGTCTGAAAAAGAGATTCTATCATTGCGACCGTGGGTTTAGTCTGTGTCTTTTCCATATCCCTCATTATGGCAATGACCGCATTGATTCGTTTCTTTAGGGAAGCTTCGATCGTCCTTCCGGTAGGCCCTAATTTTTCCTTTGGGGAAATCTCATTGTAGAAGAAAAAATCGAGCATTGTTTCCAATGCTTCAGTGTGTGATTTGAAGTGTGTCCTTGAAAATTCCTGAAAACGTTTTGCTGTTTCCTTTTTGAACCTGATGCCGATAAATGAGTCCATAATTCGCCGATTTGTCGCAAATCCTTCCCTAAAAATGGGCGTTCACAGGGCATTTGTCGCAAATTGTAGGAGGTCGGGAATTTTATATTTTTTCAAATCACTGAATATCAGTTATTTGAAAACAAAAAGGAGTGCTAAACATCGCATCGCGTGTTACCCTCTTGCTACTCCTTTTCGTCCCGCAACGCGGGACAAAAATTCCGTACAATTTGGTCTGTTGGCTGTCTTAATAGACAGTCAAAAGCCACTTGCCAAATCCCGGAAAAAATTTCCGAATTAATATTTTTTTGATGTGCAGGATTATCGGCGAAAGTCAAAAATGGATAGCCCTGCATAAATTTGAATGCTGAAGATCAGCGAAATAAATATAAGGATTTTTTTAGTAACAGGTAGCGAGTAATAAATAATTCTTATTCAAAAGGGTGTCCAGATTCAAGATTTTTTTTTATCTTTATTGAGTGGGTTTCAATGACCTAAAAAGAAAGGGAAAATTCAGGTAACAGCGAATTTTCCCTTTTTTAATTGATTGAGCTTGAAATGCTCCTTACTGTTAAGCACTACCAACCAAGCTATTTTTATATGACCTTTTATAGAACTGCTTTGCTTAGAAGATTCATTGAAATATTTGAGCCTAAAAAAACACTTCTAAAATTAGAAGTGCTTACAATCTAGTTAGAATGTGCCAGGTAAATTACAAAATTCCTTCATCTGCAAAACTGTAGTAATTACCATCAGGCATAAGGATAATATGATCCAGGACTTTCACATCAAAAAATGATGCCGCATTTTTAATTTTCCTGGTCAGGCTTTTATCCGCTTCACTTGGTCTAAGGGTTCCGCTGGGGTGATTGTGCAATAAGATTAGTGCCGTGGTTAAAGACTTTAATACAACTGCGAATAAGATTCGAACATCGACCAGTGTCCCGGTAATACCTCCTTTAGAAACTTCGTAAATACCTTTTACTTTATTAGCATTATTAAGTAGCATTATTTTAAAAGTTTCCTGCAGTTCGATCTCGTTTTTATTCCATTGTGCGAACGCTAAATCTGCTGCACTTCTGGAACTTGAAATTTTGGGTAGCAAATTTGTTTTTAAACTTCCGGTGTAGCTTATCGCTATTTCATTAACTTTGGATTTCATTATTATCTTATTTAAAGGGTTACTAATTAAAAGAGGGAGCAACTTTCGAAGGGAGCGCCCTCTTTATTTTTTTGATAATTAAGAATTAAAAGATCTTCGATATTTTAATTAAATGAACTTTCATTACTACCTAAAAACAGGATTTCACTTACTAAAATTTCAGTTACATATCTTTTTTCTCCTGTTTCGGTTTCATAGGATCTGGAAGTTAGTTTTCCGCGGATGGCCACTTCTTTACCTTTATCGACATATTTCTCGATAAGCTCAGCCTGCTTTCCCCAGGCCATTACATTGTGCCAGTCGGTTTGTTGAATTTTTTCCCCTTCCTTGTGGTAGTATTCATTGGTAGCCAGTGAAAAAGTGCTTACTTTTTTTCCACTTTCAAAGTTTTTGATTTCCGGGGTGTTCCCCACATTTCCGATTAACTGTACTTGGTTTCTTAGATTACTCATAATTAAAAGATTTAGATACCTGCTTTCTAAGCAGATTGATTAAACATTGATTTACTTATTATATCCGGAGCGTTTTCCTTTTTTGATTTTTTCACTTTGCTTCCGGGTATGTTGTTTTGAAATGATTTCATAATTTTTATTTGTTGATTTACTTCCTATAGCGCCGTTTGCTATTACCTTTTTTGATGCTGATACATTTTCAATATTTAGAATTAGGGAAGGTTTATAAAAAGGAGTAAGCGACTGGCTTATGCAACCTGGACTAACTTCTAAATATTGGTATTTTGCATTACAAAAAAGGTAGGGACAGCAACGGCCGGGAAGGAAATGGAAATACTGAAATTGAAAAACAACTGGAAGCGAAGTAAATGCAAGAATGGAATTCCGATTTAGCGGGCGTCCTTTTTTACTTAATTAAGTATAAGATTACACGAAGAGCGGTAACTACTATATAGCGGATACATCATTAGGAAAATAAAAAGGATGCCCAAGATATTCTTAGGGAAGCTCTTTACCCGAAATGGAGCATTTCGCAGAATGAAGCGGTAATGTGCTGACCGATTTACAACCAGAAGGTCTTTGAAATTAGTGGTCATAATCTCTTAAATGTATGAAGCAGAATATTTATACTAACTATTATTTAAGAATTTGCTTAAATACGTATTTTATTATACTTTTGATCTCTAAATAATAGATTAACCATGGAAATTTCGTGTACAAGAGCCCAGGCTGATCATCAACAACTTCTTAATTGCAAAAACACTTTGGAAAGAATGGATGATAATTTTCAGGATATGACCAAACTACTATCGATTGCTGGTAGCGAGGTACGCTTAAAAATTTTATTCCTCTTGAACATGGAAGACGAATTATGTCCCTGTGATATTGCTGATATTTTAGAAATGAGCGTACCAGCAATCTCTCAACACATCCGGAAAATTAAAGATGCAGGTTTTATCTCCTCAAGAAGAGATGGACAAACCTTGTACTATTCATTAATGAAGGATAAAACAGCTGTACTTGATGCTGTTTTCACTACAATCAAAATGGTTAAAAAAATTGCCTAAAATGAAATCGTCCAATAAGTCAAACAGCACAGCTTTTGTTAGTTTACTTACTGCGGTAACTGCTTCCGTATGTTGTATTACTCCCCTCCTGGCGATTTTAGCAGGTAGTAGTGGATTTGTAACCATGTTCTCATGGATAGAACCTTTTCGTCCCTATTTGGTTGCACTTACCATAGGAATTCTTGGTTTGGCCTGGTATTTAAAATTAAAACCGAAAAAACAAGAAGAAATAGATTGTGCCTGCGACGAGGAAGCAAAACCATCTTTTTGGCAGTCCAAAAATTTTCTGTTCATAGTTACAGTATTTGCCGGATTGATGCTGGCTTTCCCTTATTATTCCAATATATTTTATGCACAGCCCAGCAAGGATATAGTGTATGTTTCTCAATCAAACATAATAAAGCACACCTTTGAAGTTGAGGGAATGACCTGCGCAGGATGTGAAGCCCACGTAGAAAGTGAGGTAAATAATCTGGATGGTATTTTATCAGTCAAGGCGAGTTACGCAAATACTAATACCGTAGTGGAATATGATAAAGCTAAAGTTGATTTGGTCGCAATTCGAGAAGCAATAAATAAAACTGGTTATAAAGCAATCGATACAGAAAATAAAGAAGAGAAGTAGATGAAAAAATATGATGTATTTGTAATAGGTTCCGGGATGTCAGGTATGACCGTTGCTAATAAATGTGCCTCCAAAGGCCTTAAGGTTGGCATTACCGATGAACTTCCCTACGGTGGAACCTGTGCCCTAAGAGGCTGTGATCCTAAAAAGGTGATCATAGGAGCAACTGAAGTACGTGATTTTGCCCAAAGACTTAAAGGAAATGGAATAGATACCGTGCCTGAAGTCAATTGGGAAGATATTATGGCTTTTAAGCAATCTTTTGTGGATGCCATGCCTCCTAAAATTGAAAAAGGATATAAGAATAAAGACATAGATACCTATCACACTTCAGCTAAATTTTTATCTGATAACACCTTGCAGGTAGGAGATGAAGTTATTGAAGCTGATAAATTCCTGATCGCAACCGGAGCAAAACCACGGGTATTGGATTTTGAAGGTGGAAATTTGGCACTTTCAAGTACAGATTTCCTTAATTTGGAGGAATTGCCCAGCTCACTGCTCTTTATCGGTGGTGGCTACATTGCCTTTGAATTTGCTCATATCGCTGCGCGGGCCGGTGCCGATGTAACTATATTACATCGCGGAGAATTTCCATTGGAAAACTTTGATCGTGACATTTTACAACATCTTGTGGATGCAACCCGAAAGCTAGGAATTAAACTGGTTTTGAAAACCGACGTCTCTAAAATTGAAAAGAAAGAAGGCCATTATGTAGTAACAGGAAAATCAGATGGAAAAGAGTCAGCTTATAAGACAGCATCTGTCTTTAACTCGGCCGGTCGTCCTCCAGCGATTTTTGATTTAGATTTGGAAAAAGCAGGGATATCTTTTTCAAAAAAAGGAATCACAGTCAACGAATATCTTCAAAGCACCTCTAACTCCAATATTTATGCAGCGGGAGATTCGGCAGATTCTAAAGGCTTGCCCCTTACCCCTGTTGCGGTGATGGAAGGACATGTTGTGGCTTCAAACCTCATTAAAGGGAACAAGAAAAAAGTCAATTATCCCCCAATGCCTTCCGTAGTTTTTACGTTACCCACACTGGCATCAGTAGGATTGACCGAAGCAGAAGCCAAATCACAACAAATTGAATATCAAGTTAATTATAACAATGCGGAAAGCTGGTTCAATGCAAAACGATTAAATGTTCAGGAATATGCCTACAAAACCATTATTGATAAAGAAAATCAGACTATTCTTGGCGCCCATTTAATAGGCCCTAACGCGGAGGAAACCATCAATTTATTCGCCATGGCGATAAAGACCAAAATAAAAATCAATGAGTTAAGAACAATGATATTTACATATCCAACATTGTCATCAGATATCCCTCATATGCTTTAAAAATAAAAAGATTATGGAAATAGAACTAGTATCTACCATTACATGTCCTGGTTGCGGACATACAAAAGAAGAAGAAATGCCCACAACAGCCTGTCAGTTTTTTTACCAATGCGAAAATTGCAGTCAATTATTGAAACCAAAGGAAGGTGATTGCTGCGTTTATTGTTCTTATGGTACTCTTGCCTGTCCACCCATTCAGGAAGGAACAAATTGCTGCTAAAAATTTAAAATACTTTTGGAGACCTCCCCCACACCAGATGTATCTTGCTGAAAATTAAAAATATGATTCCTAGAGATCTAAGTAAAGATATAAAAACCCGCTTGCAGAGCATCAGCGGCCAGCTTAACGGACTTATAAAAATGCTGGATGAAAATAAAGATCCAGAAAAGATCCTGATCCAGTTCAAAGCTGCGCAAAAAGGGCTTGATAAGGCGCATTTTCTTCTTTTAGATGAAGTGTACCGCAAAGCGCTGGCGATTACAATTTCAGAAACGGTGGAGGCCTGTCCCGGTAATTGCGGTAATGAAGAGCGAATTGAATTCATAAGAAAACAATTCCCTGATCTTGAGCTTAACAGCCTTACCGATAAAATGAAGGAGGTTGATGAACTTAAACGAAGACTAGAATCTTATATTTCTGAAAATAGACCAGAGTAAAATATTCTTCTATTTAATTTAATACTATTTAAAATCTGTTTTACAAAAACAGGTTTTTTTATTTGGAGACCACCCTGGTTCCGCTCTTATCTTTGAACTGTTCTTTGAAAATAAGGATAAAACTGATTGTTAAATTAAATTCATATAAATGAAAAGACAAGTAGAAATATTTACGGCAAATTGTCCGGTATGCGATCCGGTAGTGAAAATGGTAAAAGAATTATCCTGCGATAGTTGCGAGATTACCACCTATAACCTGGTGGAACAATGTGAGGATAAGACCTGTATAGATAAAGTGCAGGAGTACGGTGTAAAGAGAATTCCCGCGGTGGCGGTTGATGGAAAATTGCTTGAGTGCTGTACAAACAATGGTATAAGCAAAGAAAAACTTATCGAAGCAGGAATAGGAAAAGCCAGTTAGCAAAACCATCGTACTGAAATTAAAATCTGAAACTTTTTATGGCAGCCATTTTTGGCTGCCTTTTTTTTTAATCAAATTAAAATGTTAAATCTTTATTAATCGGCTTGCCTACCCCCCGGGCTATGAGTCGATATTTGAAAAGAGGTTCGGCTCTTAATCTTTTATTTCTGATTTCCGAACAGATCAGGAAGTAACTAAAACCATTTAAATTATGAAACCATTAAGTTCAGAAATGCAAAAATGTATCGATGATTGCAACGCCTGCATTACTGCGGCGAGAATTTGCCTTGACCAACATTTGGGGGAACCAGACATGAAAGAATGCCACAAATTTTGTCTGGATTGTATTGCTTTATGCAGTGCGTGCGTCCAGCTGTTAGCCAGCCAGTCTGATTACTCAAAACGGCTATGTGCTATTTGTGCCGACTTATGTAAAGCCTGTGCTGATGAATGTGCAAAGTTTGACAGTGAAGTTTGCAAGCAATGCGCAGAAAAATGCAATGCCTGTGCCGAGAGCTGTAAAAAAATGGCAGCTTAAAAAACAGTTGTAGGATTTTTTTTTCCAATAGGAGCGGCTAAAAAGTTGCTCCTTTTTTTAATAAGGAAGCTAACATTAGGATACCACCCCAGGTTAGATTTTATGTTTGACATCTTTATAACTGTGAGATGGCAGTTTATTCAAGAAGCCAAATAAATATAACAGCTTTAAAATTCCCAGTAAAAATAATACAGAGTAATGGAAAATCCCAATTCAAATAAACCATTAAAAACCATTTTTCCACCCCTGGTCATGGCAGCGGGCTTAATATTTTTTCAGGCGTATATGATAGCGCCACTTATTCCTAAACTGGCAACTATTTTTAATGTATCAGAACAGCGGATTGGTCTTATAGTACCCGCTTACATGCTGGCTTATGGAGTTTCAGTACTTTTTTATGGCCTCCTATCCGATAAATTTGGAAGAAAACGCATACTTCAAATATCCCTCCTGGCTTTTATTGTATTAACAGCGATAACCGCCCTGGTGCAATCTGCTTCACAACTCATCCTGTTACGATTGCTCACGGGTTTAGGGGCAAGCGGTGTGGTGCCAATGTCCCTGGCCCTTGTAGGAGATATGTTCAAACCTTCGGAAAGGGGGAGACCCCTGGGACTTTTATTTGCCGCTATGGAAGGAGGAATGGCTTTAGGTTCTACCGCCGGGGTAATGTTGGAACCTTATACAGGCTGGCGCATGTTATTTTTGGCAACTGCACTATTGGCCGCTTTGGCATTATGGATACAAGTAGCCCGAATGGGCTGGAAACAGGAACCTCATAAATCCGGCCATACTTCATTAAAAAACATGTTAGGTGGGTTTTACAGGCTACTTGCTTTCCGGCGGGGGCTAAGGACGTATTTATTCGTATTCTGGAACGGGATCTTCCATTCAGGTATTTATACCTGGTTAGGGGTCTATTTTGTGCAAAAGTATGATCTGGGGCCAATAGAAATTGGTTTGGCCATTCTCGGTTATGGCCTGCCAGGATTTTTCTTTGGTTCCCTTATAGGGCGCACAGCTGATCGTAGGGGGCGTTATCCGATTATTTTAATAGGTTTGGCAACAGCAGCCATAGCAACAGCCAGTCTCGCTCTGGAAATACCCGTTCTTGTTGCAGCCCTTGCAGTCACCTTGATTTCTTTCGGATACGACCTCACGCAACCTTTATTTGCAGGTATAGTAACCGAATTGGGCGGCAAAAAACAGGGTGGACAAGCAATGGGACTCAACGTTTTTGCATTGTTTACGGGCTTTGGTATCGGTAGTCTGATTTTTGGGGAATTATTGAAACTAGGGTTAGATCAGGCGTTAATTATTTTTGCGGGCGTACAGGTAGTATTTACGATTGTAGCCGCACAACTTTTAAAAACAGAAATAAAATTATCAACTAAATGATAAAATACAAAATCCATTTTAATTCTGGTAAGGCCATAACCTTTTTAAGGTGGAGCATTGGCATAATTTTCATCTGGTTTGGGATGGTTAAATTTTTTGTTGGGCTAAGCCCGGCGGAAGATTTGGCTTCCTCAACCATTTGTACCCTCACCGGCCAATTCTTTCCACAAGGAAGTTGTATGCCTATATTGGCTATTTTTGAAAGCCTTATTGGCATATCCTTGTTATCGGGGAAGTTTTTGAAATGGGCTTTAGGCTTACTTTTCCTGCATATGTTAGGAACTTTTTCAACCTTCTTCATTTTTCCCGAACAAATGTTTTCCCATTTCCCATTTGTATTAACCATGAAAGGTCAGTATGTCATGAAAAATATAATCATACTGGCAGCAGTGATCGGTATTTGGAACTCAACAAGAAAAATGGTGTCCATAAGGGATGATCCCAAAAAATAGAATGTGCTGCAAACAATTTTTTAAAGCCTAGTTTAAATATAAAATTTTTAGCCTATGAGAACTACAGAAGAAGTATTAAAAGATCATCTGGAACTTTCTAAAAAGGGATCTATAGAAGAGGATCTGCAGAAAAACTTTTCCAAAGATTTGATCCTGCTTACTACGCATGGTATTTATAAAGGACATGAAGGACTAAGGGAATTAAATAAAATGCTGATAAAGGATTTCCCCGAAGCGGAGTTTAACTATATCAATTTTCTTTCTGAAGATGAAATAGCTTTTCTGGAATGGACTGCATATTCAGACAGTTCACAAATAGATGACGGAGCAGATTCCTACATAGTGCGCGAGGGGCTGATAATTGCCCAGACCATTCATTATACTATCCGAAAGATAAACTAATCATGCTACCCCGAGCAGCCCACTCCATTAGTTAAAAAAGCATATCATTCTTAAAAATAGGTGCTAAAACCTAGGTACCAGGTGGCCGTTTTTGTGGCTGGATTATTTAAAATGTCATTCTGCCACTGATAACGATAATTCAACCTTAAAACCGTTGCAGGTGACGGTCTAAAACTTATGGAAGGAGTAACCGCAATTAAATCATCCCCTATATTTGTATTAGTTTGAGTGAAGTTACCAATATTAAAATCAACATAATCTGTCCGAGCGGAGACGTTTAAGGATGCATTTTCCCAACCGAACATTTTCTTTTGCAACACTGGTTGAACTACATCCAGAAAAAATCCTGCTTGTTTATTTCCAAACTGTTGCGTAAATGTTTTTGGCACATCCACCCACACATAAGCGCCTTCTCCAACAATATAAGTGCCGGTTGATTCAATAGTAGTGCTAAGATCAATAGCGAAGACATCCACCCTCCTATTCTTTTCATCTATCTGTAGTCCATCTTCCATTACACGATTGTATGTACCGCCCATATAAGAAAAACCAACCTCACCTATATTTCTATTTCCTATAGCGAGTTTTGTAGTAATTAAAGGGTCACCGCTGAAATTTTCTTCAAAACGCTCTTCATTTTCTTTAACGGATGAAAGAGAGGTTCGATCTTTTGAATTATTAATTATACTATTGTCAAATCCATTTGAGAGGTATGCTTCATATCCGATAATCCAATCTCCAGTATTTGTTTTACCATACATTCCAAAACCTGCATTAGAAAAAGTGGCGGGTAGTAATTTTACTGCCACATCAGGTCTTTCTACAAACTCCCATTTAGGACCATCGTGATTTTGATTAAAAGCACCGATTGGATTCAAGATTATTCCACCTCGTAAATTGAGAAGAGGATCAAAGGAGATATCCATAGCAGCAAATTCTATGGCAATCTCTTTACCTCCCTCTTCAAACTCTACTTCCGTTAAAAATTTAATTCTTTTGTTAATTGAGGCAGACAGAAATAATGTTAAACGTCGTGCTTGAAAAGATAATCCTTCTGTCAATCCATCTTCCACTGCATATATCGAATTGGCTTCAAGATATCCCCCAATAGATACCGGAGCTTTATTTATTGTTAGAGCTGGTCGATTGTATACCGCATCCATGTTAAGTTGAGTATCTGTTGTATCTGACTTCGTTCTTTTAAGTATATCATCCTCGTTTTGGGCTATTAAATTTCCACTGAGGGTGAACAATATTAAGGTAATGATCAAATAATTAGGAGAATAAAATATAGATGTTTTCATCGTCTGTTTTCGTTGGAAATGTTTTTAGTTTTTGTTCAGCAGGTCCTTGTAATACGGTTCCTTCATTGGAAAATTGGCTTCCATGGCAAGGACAACTATAGATACCCCCACCAACATTAAGCTCGCACCCTCGATGAGTGCATTTTAGTAAGGAAGCTATATAGTCTTCACCAACTTTATATAGACAAATAGGGAATCTGTATTTGTTATTTTGTATAAGGACAAACTCTCTTTTAGACACCTTGTTATTTTTTTCAAGAATAAACTCATGCTTCGCTATGGTTAACTTATCTACCTCTTCCTTTGCTGTAGCATAGTAAATTCCACTGCATGAATGTAAAAAACCTAAACTTGGTATTGTTATAGCAACAGAGGAAAGGGTTTGGATAAATTTTTTTCTTTTCATCATAATGAATTTATAAATTCAAGTAGTTGCTTTTTTTCCTGATTCGATAGGGCATTGAACTCATCCCTTGAATTTTTGGCTTCACCGCCATGCATCAAAATGGCTTCCTCAATACTTCTTGCCCTGCCATCATGTAAAAGAAACAAACCTCCTCCTTGTGAGTTTTCAGAAAGGCCAATTCCCCATAGCGGAGGGGTTCTCCATTCGGATGTTTCAGCAAAACCTTCGGTATATCCATCGTCCAGACCAGGACCCATATCATGAAGTAGTAAATCTGTATAGGGATGAAATCCTTTATTAGATAGTGCTTCGATAGGCGAATATCCCGTTTTCATGCTTGGGGTATGGCAGGCAGCACATTGAATTCGGGAAAAAATTTGTTTGCCAGATACAACATCAGGATCATTTTGATTTCGAGGTATCGGAGCTTTTAAGGTTTTTAAATAAAAAACCACCTCGTTAACTACCTGAGTACTGATTTCCGGGTCCTCTTCCAGCCCGCTATAAGGATCTATAGGTTCAAATAATGATGTAATACCTATATCTTGATTATACGCACCTACTGTTTGATGCAATAAGTCATAACTAATTGCCTTTTTACCAAACCTAAAAATATATTTACCTCCACGTGAAATACTATTTGGCCGAATTTGAACATATTCAGGAGGATATGCGAAATGAGCTCTACCACTTATTCCGTCGCCATTCTCATCATAAGGATCGGCTAGAGAAAGTATACTTTCATCTGGAACAGCATCCAAAAAACCTAATCCTGTGACCGCAGGCGCAACCAAGGTTGTGAAGGGTGCTCCTGGAGGTAGCTTTTCAGGCTGAAACCCCTGAATTGCTTTATTCTGTAATTGATTTTTACCATCCCCAAAGTCTGCAAAAGGATTTCCTAAAGTATCACTTTGACCGAATCTTATAAATTGATTAAACGGGTGACCTTTACCATCCCCAGAATGACAACTAACACAGCTAGTACCTACGAAAACGGGGCCGAGTCCAGTTTCTGCGGTAAATACTTCATCATTGAACGCTATATCCCCATTCAAGAACTGAATCTGCTCTTCAACTGATAATCCTTCTACAGGGCCATCAAGAAGTTCATTTTCCTTTGGAGGAACAGGACCATATTCATCAGCTAATTTTTCACAGGATGTAAAAAAAGCGATAAAAATAATTAGACTTAACCATTCTATTTTCATTACCTAAAATATTATTTAGACAAATCTAAAATTTATTTTTTAATAATCTAAATATTGAAAGTTATTATCTTAAGAATATATTTTTAAAGTTGTAGGAATATATAGTATTAAGCTTCTTAAAAGATTTACCAACGGCGAAAACCTCGTTTGTACGTTTAAAGTTTCTAACTTGGAAGCTTTGTATTTACTCCTATGAGACAGCCTACCTATTAGGAGTATTATGAAGGTTCTCAATAATATGAGTATAATTCTGGTCGCCCCTCCTTTAGAAGTACTTGAATTGAAATACCAGAGAACTCCCGATTCCTTATATTACAGGGAATCGGTTTTTAATTGAAGTATTTTGTTTACAAAAGGTCAATTTTCTACGCCTCTTAAAACTTCAACTTTTAAAAAGAAAAATAATGAATTCCATAGAATCATTAGATTAAGAAAAAGTTGGTAGGTAAACATTTTTAAATAATCAGGGCTTATGAATAAAGTCTTTTAAGACAAAAAAATACAATAAAAATGATGCAATGACCAAAAGGATTAATGAAAAAATTCCAAAAAGCTTTTCTTTTTTAGTTATTTTATTCCGGGAAGATTTTTGACCCTTCTTCTTTCTTCTATTTCTCCTATATTTTGACATTTTTCTTCTACACTTTCTTTTGGGTAAATTGCAAACTTATCGCTTTAAAAAGGGTTTATTCCCTCTAATTAGATAAAAATTCATTGTACTGTAGTCTTACAATTGCCTTAATTTAGGGCACCTAGGATACCATAGGAATATTTCACAAATAATTCTGTGGTCTTACTGAAGGTATGAAGCTCAGGAATTCAGTTAATTTCTAAAAAATAGTGACTTCATAAACTTAAAAATGCAGATTTGTTTTCAATCCTACTATCATTTTAAAATAAGTACAGGAACTTCTGATTTGAAAATCATTTTCCGTCTCAGCCCCAGTTCAGTTAGTTTTTCTATAAAGGCATGTTTCCTGTAAAGTAGCGCCAAAATATCTATGGCATTATCTTTCAAAAAACCGGTTATTTTATCTTCAGTTTTCCCTTCGGAAAAAAGGTGAACAGAAATATTCTGTAGATTAAAAAACTCCTCATAATAGTTTTTTATCTCCTGTTCTTTAATAACTTCATCTTTACTTTTAGCAAAATGAAATATAAAAAGGCGCGCGTTAAATGCCTTTAATAGATCAGCCAGAACCTTTAGTTCCCTATCAGGTTTCAGATTATCTGAATCCAGCGCCAGACAAATTCTTTTTAAACCAAAAGTTTCTAAATCTTCAGGTACAACCAGCACAGGGCAGGGTACATCCTTGCTCACTTTTTCACTGGTAGTTCCTGCAAGGTAACCTTCTACCTCACCTGCACCTTCTGTCCCCATAATTATCAAACCTGCTTTTTCTTCTGTTGCTAATTGATAAATTATATCTGAAGGTCTTCCTGGGGCTACCATACTCTTATATTTTATTGTCGCCAGACGTGGAAAATTTTCGAGAAATTCCAGCATTTTTTCTTTGTACAATTTCTGATAAGAACTAAAGTTGTCGGGAACCGGATAAACTATAGCCCCGTATCCGGCATATTGATAACCTTCAGAATAGGCATGAACAAAGATAATTTCTGAATTTAAAGATTCGGCCACCTTTATGGCATACTCAACTCCAATTTTGGAACTTTGACTAAAATCAATCGGAACTATTATTTTCATGGTTTTTTAATTTTAATTATACATTCAGTTTTTCAATTAATTGTTTAAATAAAAGCTTTATTGTTTAATCCACTTTTTGGCAATCTCCTTTTCCTCTAAGTCAAAATATTTTACTTCAGCATTGGTAAAAGGTTTCATGAACTTTGTAATCCAGTCCTGCCATTTTTTATCACCTACCATGGCGATTTTTTCATAATCTTTTGCGTGGGCAGTATCCATTTTTAGATCTTCCCACAGGCCTGGAAAATCCCAGCCGGTAAAATTCTCCATTTCAAAATACCAGCGTACGTTTAATCCTTTGTCCAAAATAGCATGAATAATGGGATGTACCTTCTCAATATCCATTTCGGATAAATCTCCCGATGCTCTGGTTGCAATAATATTATCTCCTGAAATCTCTATAATTTGTAACATATCTATTTTTATTAATTATTAACCGCCTAAATCGTAAAACCATTCTTCAGCTTTCATAATTCCTTCTTTTATGGCATTTCCCTTAGTATAATTCTTTTCTATAACCAGACTTTTAGCAATTTCCAGGGCTTTTTGCTTCACTGCAGGATGGAGGCCATCCAAACTGGTTTTAAATTCTTCAAAGGTCCATTCCATAGCTTCATTTTAATGGTTGAACAGTTCTTTTTCTTTTTCGGGATCCATCTCATTCTTTGACTTTTTGTCCAAAAAATAATCCAGCACGATGCCCACTATAATTGCTCCCACAAAAGCAACATACACCTGCCAGTTAAACTGAACTACCAGAGACAGGCTAATAATTATGGCCAAAATGGGTAGGATAGGTACTTTCCCTATGGAAAGGGGAACTTTAAAAGGTCTTTCTTTGTCAGGTGCTTTATAACGCAAAACGATGAGTGCAATATTCACAGCTACAAAAACGAGTAACGCCCCTAAAGAGGACATTCCTGCGACAATTTTAATATCTCCCAATAACAAAAATGCCGCTACCGCAGCCATAACCACCAGTGTAGTTACCCAGGGTACTTTCTGTGCATTGGTCTTGGTCATAAATTTTGGAAGCTCGCCCACGCTTGCCATACCGAAAAGCAACCTGCTAATGGAAATAATGCCACTAAAAGCCGCATTAGCCGTAGCAAAAAGTGCCGCAACTGCCAGGGCTACGGGCAACCAGGAATTTAAATTTGAAGCGGCCAGCGACAATGGGGAATTTACCTTTGCTATTTCTGCGGGGTCACTTATATTGAGTACCGTAAAAGATATTAGTAGGTATATAATTGTGGTAAACACCATTGTCAATAAAAATGCCCTCGGAATCGTCTTGCCCGGATTTTTTACCTCGGAACCCAATGCTGCCATATGCTCAAAGCCGGTATAAACAAAAAATAAGGTAGCAGTCGCTGCCAGGGTGCCGGAAAAGGACTCCACTTTAAAAAATTCTGATTTTGGTGGTCCTGTTTCCAAAAGTCCGACCGCAATAAGAATAAACAATCCCAATAGCTGAATACTGACCATAATGATATTGGCGGTAGATGATTTTTTGATGCCCGTAATGCTTATAAATGCAAGAATCAGTAGCACAGCATAGCTAACCAGTAAGGAAGGGATGTTAAAAAACGTATTGAAATACCCTGAAAAAGCAAGTAGCACCGCGGCGATGGTGGCCGAACTGTGAAATGCAATCGTCCAACCTGTTAGAAAAGATGGAATGTCGATTTTTGGAAAAGCTTTCCGTACAAAAATGAATTCTGCACCGGCATTAGGATAGGTAGAGGACAGCTCTGCATACGACATTGCCGAGACACTGGCCGCAATGGCGGCAAAAATAAAACTCAACCAAAGGTCTGTTCCCGCCTGTCCAGCGGCTGCACCAATTACAGTATATATTCCAGCACCAACAATGGTACCTACACCATAAAAAGTAAGGCGAAGAGTACCCAGAGATTTTTTTAATTCTGCCATAATACTATTAGTAATATATTATCCATTTCTATCTAAATTCCTTTTTTCCATCTCTGCCTTTACGATGCCACGCTCAATAGCCTCTTCTTTTGAACAATTTTTGTTCAAATAGAAATCCCTTGCATATTTTAATGCTACTGCTCTAATATTTTCATCCAGCACATTAAGCCTCTCCTGGTAATCCTTAAATAAATCCTCCTTCATTTTTTAAAATAGTTTTAGAACAAAAAACACCATAGTTAAAAGATATACAATATACGCTGCATCGAAAACGAATATCTGCCATCTGCTGAACCCGTGAAGTTCCTTGCTTTGATGGACAAATACTGAATATAAAAGCGGCATCAGTCCTACAAAAGCCAGGTTGACCCAAAACAACTGGAAATCTTCGATTGGGGTCGTTACCAGTGCCAGGGGGAAAAATGCCACTGTCATGGTAACGGCATTATCTGCAATCACACTGGTGGTACCCGCAGTCACTTCACCTCCCTTTACCACACTCCATGTTTTGAATATTTCAGGGGCGGTAGTCATAATTCCGGTGATAAACAACCCTCCAACAATTTCGGAAATATTCAGTGCCGAAACAATATTTTCGGTAGCTTTTACAATAAAAAAAGCCCCCACGGCTATGGCCAGGGCCCCTGCAACCGAAAGCCATATTTTCTTTTTATCCCATTCTACCTTCTGACCCTTTTCCCTGCCTTTTATAATGGCATGCGTTAAAAAAGCCGCATAGGCAGCCAGCATGATCCACCCATCAATGGGTTGTAATCCACGCCAGGCTTTGGGAAGCGTTAATATAGCCACCAACCCGATAATTACCAGATAGGGGATAGATAATACCGAGACGGAACGTTTGTTCAGGGCCAGCAGGTTGGCATCCAAATGTTTTTGATGCTCCTTATTGTTTTTAAACTTTCTTCTGGAAGCAAAGTATGCAATGGTTACCATGAGCGGAATGGAAATGATATTGGAACCAAGCAAATTCCCCAACCCGATATCAGATACCCCACGGGCGGCGCTCGTAATATTTATCGCCACTTCAGGGCTCGCTGTTACAATAGCCAGGAAAGCTGCCCCTGCAGAAGCAGTAAGCCCCCATTGTTTGCGCAGCATCTTTAAAGGGGTAAGGAGTTGATCAGCACCCCAATGGGCAGCCCAAGCTGCCAATCCCAATACTACTACCCAAAGCCAAGCGTTCATAACTAATCGATTTTTATAATTGTCCTGTTACTTTCAGTATATTTCAACTTTTTCTTATCCGATATTTTCTGGTCTTTTTTTTGTTGGCTTTGAAAGATCAGGAGTAAAATCACTCCCGTGCTAATCCAAACATCTGCGGTATTGAATACAGGGTCGAAAAAAGTAAATTCATTACCTCCCCATAATGGCAGCCATTCCGGAAGCCTTGTATCAATAATAGGGAAGTACCACATATCCACCACATTGCCATTTAAAAATCCGGCATAACCACCGCCTGAGGAGAATATTTCTGCAATATTGCGAAGTGCGGGATCACTTTTTTCAAAAATCAGTCCGTAAAATGCACCGTCAATCAAATTGCCCAATGCACCTGCGTATATAAATGCGGCACAGATTATAAAGACTTTTGCATATCCTTCACGTATCATCTTTTTGATATAAAAGGTCCCCCAAATAACGGCTACGAAGCGAAATAGTATTAAAACAAATTTGGCCAGATAACCTTCGCCAAATTTAAAGCCCCAGGCCATGCCGGCATTCTCCAAAAAATGTAAGCGAAACCAATCCAGGCCAAACACAAAATATTCCTCGCCATAATAAAAATGGGTCTTCACATAAATCTTTATGGCCTGGTCTATTACCAACAACAGTAAAATTAATAATGCTACACTACTTTTATTCATAATTTCCTTATTCTTGCCCAACGTCTTGTGCAACATATATTTGCATTATTTAGATAATTTTAAAATTCTTATGGCGCCCCGCATTACAAACGTGAAAACGATGCCGCCAATTACCAAATCGGGCCATTTGCTATCCAGAAAATAGACCAGCACCCCGGCCAGTATCACCCCGCCGTTTACGATGATATCATTGGACGTAAAAATAGCACTGGCCTGCATATGCGCCTCCTTACTTTTGGCCTTATTTATCAACCAGAGCGAAATAAGGTTCCCCAGTAAGGCTAAAATGGAAACTATGATCATCCATTCGAACATTGGTGTTTCACTACTTGTAAAAAACCTTCTTAATACCTCTGCAAAACCAAGTGTTGCCAATGCAATTTGAAAGTAGCCGCTGAATTTTGCCACCTTCTTTTTTCTGGAAATGGCACCACCTACTGCAAATAAACTTAGCGCATATACTATCGAATCTGCCAGCATATCCAAAGAATCTGCAATTAGGCCCATAGAAGAAGAAATCCACCCCGTGGTCATTTCGATAATGAAAAAGCCGAAATTTATCCCCAGGACCCACCAAAGGATTGTTTTCTGTTTGGATTGGTCTTCTATTACGGGAGGCTCGGCTTCTTCGGTCCCCATAAATTTATCACCTAATTTTAATTCTGAAATCGAGGCTTTGATTTCCTCATTCCCTTCAAGGTGATATACTTCAAGTTTTCGATTGGGTATATCAAAATCCAAATATTTCACTTGAGCATAAGATTCCAATTTCATCCGGATCATCTGTTCTTCTGAAGGACAGTCCATTTGACTTACTATAAAAGTACTTTTGTTCATTTCTCCCATATCACTTAACTATATTTTTCCTTCCTTTATTGGAAGTTAATAAGAGAATTACCGCACCGCCAATAGCTGCAAGTAATGAAGCTATCAAAATGCTTATTTTCGAAATTTTAATCAATTCCTGATCATTAAATGCGAGATTGGTAATAAAAAGGGACATGGTAAAGCCAATTCCCGCGATCATACCAATTCCAATTATATGTTTCCAGTTTAGTGTAATATGTAATTCGGAAACTCCAAGTTTTTGCCCGATCAATGTAAAAATACCAATCCCTGTTACTTTCCCAATAGCTAATCCCAAAAGGATCCCCAGCCCTAAAGAACCGGAAACAACCTCAATTAAATTTACATCGAGCTTTACTCCCGCATTCGCGACTGCAAAAATTGGAATGATAAAGAAAGCATTGAAATCAACAAGGGAATTTTCCAGTTTGAGCAAAGGAGGCCTTGAATTCTCAGTATCTGTTTTAATAGCTTTTAAAATTATTTGTTGTTTTTTATCCTGAAGAGGATTTAATTTTTCCAGCTCTGTTTTCTCAAGATTAGTAACGTTTGTGGCGGTCCTTTCTTTTAATATTTTACTGTCTAATTTGGGCACTATTGGAATGGTAATGGCAAAAAGTACTCCCGCAATAGTTGGATGGATCCCCGAATTAAGGAAGCAATACCATAAGATGATCCCAATAATAATATACCAAATCAAATTTTTGATCCCAGTCCAATTCATTAATAATAATAACCCAAATGCCCCCATGCCCGATCCAAGGTATATCCAGCTCAACTCGTTGCTATAAAACAATGCTATCACCAATATGGCACCTATATCGTCAGCAATAGCGAGGGCTATTAAAAATGTTTTTAACTGCCTGGGGACATTTTTTCCCAGTAGGCCAATAATCCCTAGTGAATATGCGATATCGGTAGCCATAGGGATGCCCCAACCCTTTATATTTTCAGTGCCTAAATTTAGGCTAATAAAAATGAGGGCCGGAACTGCCATGCCACCTAAAGCTGCCAACAATGGGGCTGAGGCTTTTTTAATTGAAGATAATTCCCCCACCATAACCTCCCTCTTCAATTCAAGGCCGGCAACCAAAAAGAAAATTGCCATTAGGCCATCATTGATCCATTCTTCAATTGTTAGCCCAAAACTAAGATGCTCGGAAAATTCAAAAAGCAATTCATCGCCAAGAAAATGATGATAGGCACCTGCCCACTTTGAATTAGCTAAAAGAAGGGCAACTATAGTAGCAATTATTAAAAAAATCCCCCCAGCTGTTTCCCTGTCGAGGAACTTTGTTGCCGTTTCCCTGATATACCCAATAGTGGATTGATTTCGAACTGATTGCCCCATTTTATCTTATCTGTTTTTTGAGTTCATTACTTAAACCTTAATATTTCAAAAAGCTCAGTAGCGTCTTAATTTTTAAGAACTTACTGTTAGGTCAACTTTAAATATGCAACGCCCTGTCTTCGGTAGCTGCCAGACAGGCCTCCTTAAAGGTCTCGGAAAATGTGGGGTGACCGTGTGACATTCTTGCAATATCCTCGGCAGCCGCCCTAAATTCCATCGCTACCACCGCTTCGGTATAACTGTCTGCTATGCGAGGGCCTATCATATGCACGCCCAATATCTCATCGGTTTCCTTATCTGCGATTACCTTGATAAAACCATCCGTATCCATACTTATCTTCGCCCGTGCGTTTGCCTTATAGGGAAAAGAGCCCGTTTTTATACTTCTATTGGTCTTCTTCAGTTCTTCTTCCGTCAAGCCTACACCGGCGACCTCAGGCTGGGTGTACACGATATTTGGGATAAGGGAATAATTGATATGTGGCTTTTGACCTGCTATGCTTTCGGCTACAAAAACGCCTTCTTCACTGGCTTTATGGGCAAGCATTGCCCCCCGGATTACATCCCCAATGGCATACACACCCTTGACATTGGTTTCAAGGTTTTTATCTACCGTTATCTGTCCTTTCTCATTGGTTTCCACTCCTATATTTTCAAGCCCTAAACTGGCGGTGTATGGTTTTCGGCCAATGGCCATAAGACAGTAATCGCCATCTAAACTCATTTCTTCTTTATCGGAAAGATTTTCCGCTTTCAATTCTACTTTATCCTCAGTTGCCGTTGCGTTTGTCACCTTATGTTCCAAATAAAAATCAATTCCCTGTTTTCTAAGGGAACGGTGCAATTGATGTCCCAGTGCGCCGTCCATAGTGGCGATAAGGCTATCAAAATATTCTACTATGGAAACCTTTGAACCCAGGCGGGCGAATACGGAACCTATCTCAACACCGATAACGCCACCCCCAACGACCATTAAGTGCTTGGGGATTTCCTGTAGGGCAAGGGCTTCGGTGGAAGAGATGATACGCTTTTTGTCTATTTTAATATTGGGCAGTGAAGCGGGTTTGGACCCTGTGGCAATGATGATTTTATCGGTTGTTATGGTTTCCGTTTTGTCCCCGCCCTTAATCTCAATCGTGTTTTTGTCCTTGATGGTGCCGTGGCCTTGATAGACGGCAACCTTGTTCTTTTTCATCAGATAATCAACACCATTGATGATTTCCTGTACCACATCCTGAACCCTTTGGTTCATTTTCAGGATATCGACATTGGCCTCTTTAACATCAATCCCAAAATTTTCGAATTGATGCTTGAGTTTGTAATAATGCTCAGAGGCTTCCAACCAGGCTTTTGACGGGATACAGCCCACGTTAAGGCAGGTGCCGCCAAGCGTGTTGTACCTTTCAATAATGGCTACTTTTAATCCTAATTGGGCGCAACGGATCGCACTTACATACCCGCCCGGGCCAGATCCTATTATAGTTACATCAAATTTTTCCATATTCACATTTTTTTAAGTTAGTTACGGTGGAAAAAACCTTAAGCTTGACCATTGGGGGCTGGGATTCAGGCTTAAGGCACTCCCACCTATTATTTTTTACTACAGTTTTTACATATCCCTTTTAAAACTAGGTTCACATCGTTCACCTCATACTGGTTTGGCAAACTCTCTTCCGATATTTTATTTGGTAAACAGATTGTTTTCTTACAATTGGTACAATGAAAGTGCATATGTAAATCTGTACTGTGTTTACCTTTGGCGTTTTCATCGGAAATCGCATATTTTGCAAAAGCAGTTCCATCGTCAATTTGGTGCACCATGCTTTTTTTCTCAAAGAGCTTTATCGCCCTGTAGAAAGTGGTCTTATTGGCTGTTTTGATATTTTTATTGATAAAGACTTTTTGCATTTCATTTAAACTTACTGCATAAGTTTTCCTTTTGAGGTATTTGTAAATTTTCAACCTCATTTCAGTGGGACGTATCCCTTTTGACGATAATTTTTTTTCCGTTTTTGTCATTTTATATTCTTTCGAAAAACAGTCTAAGTCCGGATCTAATCTTTTTTATAAGCCAAAAGCCTTAACGCATTAAAAACCACCAGAAGCGTCGAACCTTCATGGATTACTACCGCCACTCCAATATTTGCCAAGCCGAATATGGTTGAAGGTATAAGCAGGGCCACAATACCAAGGCTAACCCAAAGGTTTTGCCTGATAATCGCCTTTGCCTTCCTGCTTAAACCTATGGCAAAGGGCAGGGTTTCCAACTTATCGGCCATTAGCGCAATATCCGCCGTTTCCAGGGCTACATCACTTCCCGCAGCACCCATAGCTATTCCTACAGTGCTGTTTGCCATGGCAGGGGCATCATTAACGCCATCGCCCACCATTGCCACCTTGGATTCCTTTTCTTTTAATTCTTTTATAGCATCCACTTTTTCTTCCGGTAATAAACTACCCCAGGCATCGGTCAATCCTATTTCTTCTGCTACTGCGTCTGCTACCTTCTGGTTATCACCAGTAAGCATGATCATTCGTTTAATTCCTATTTCTTTTAATTTTTTAAGGGTTCCCTTGGCGGCTTCACGAGGGGTATCCATTAATGCAATGATGCCTATATATTCTTCATTTTTTCGTATAAGCATTGTTGTATTTCCACCACCTTCAAGACCACGCACTTTCGTAGCTATTTTTTCGGAAGGTGTACTCTCATCAAGCCCTTCGTACAGGTCGAGGTTACCTATATAGATTTTATCATTGCCAAATGATGCTTTAATCCCTTTACCCAGAACTGCCTCTAAATTAGAGGCATTTGGGATTTCCTCGCCTTCCAGACGCTCTTTTCCATCACGAACTACAGCTTTGGCCAGGGGGTGATCACTAAGACCTTCCACGGCTACTGCTATTTTGAGAAGTTCATTGTCTGAAATATCCCCAAGTGGCACCACTTGGGTAAGTTTTGGCTTTCCTTCCGTTAGAGTTCCGGTTTTATCAAAGGCTAGGGCGGTAATAACCCCCAGGTCCTCCAGAGGGCGCCCTCCTTTAATTAATACCCCGCCACGGGCAGCTCTGGCCACTCCACTTAATACAGCACTTGGGGTCGAGATTGCCAACGCACAGGGACTTGCAGCTACTAATACGGCCATCGCCCTGTAAAAGCTGGCGCTAAAGGGTTCGTCAATAACTAAAAAAGCAAACAAAAGAATCCCGACCAAAATAAGGACGGACGGCACAAAATATTTTTCAAATTTATCGGTGAGCAACTGGGTAGGCGATTTTTGAGTCTGAGCTTCGTTAACCAGTTTCACCAATCGGGAAAGCGTTGAATCTTTGGCTGCTTTGATAACTTTAATCTCCAAAGTATTGTTCCCATTGATCGTTCCGGCAAAAACGCGGTTTTCATCTTTAATATCATCTACCTCTGAGTAATCCTTCTCAACATCTTCTACGGGAACTTTATCTACCGGTACACTCTCCCCGGTTATTGGAGCCTGGTTAACACTACTCTGCCCATCTACCACTACGCCATCTGCAGATATTTTACTATTTGGTTTCACCACAATGATATCCCCAATATTGAGTTTTTCGATACCAACTTCTTCCGTTTTACCATTTTTCTTAACCAAAGCTGTTTTTGGCGCCAGTTCTGCCAGTGCAGCTATAGATTTTCGTGCTTTGTTCATTGCATAATGCTCCAAGGCATGCCCCAGGCTAAAGAGAAATAATAACAAAGCTCCTTCAGCCCATTCCCCAAGAATAGCTGCTCCTATAGCTGCGACCAACATGAGAAAATCAATTTCAAATCCACCTTTGGCTACGGTCTGTATGGCTTCTTTTGCTGTAAAGTAACCTCCAAAAAAGTAGGCACCTATGTATAGGGATAAGCTGACCCATTCCGGTATTGATGTTACGTAGGACAAACCAAAACCAATACCCAAAAGAGCACCACAAATAATAGCAAAAATAAGTTCGGTGTTTTTCCCAAAAATACCTCCGTGGGCGTGGGAATGTTCTTCCCCGGCCCCGTGGCTATCCGCTTCTCTATGATTCTGGAGATCAGTATCTTTATGCTTTTGTTCTTCTATATCCCTTACCTTTTCTTTATTTAAATTTTGAGGATTCTTTTCGGCAGATTTAAAGCCCTTATTCTCAGCAGAGGAGCTTTTTTTAACTTGTAGGTTTTCTTTTTCGAGCTTTGTAGTTATCTCATCAAAACTTGTTTCCCGTTTATCATATTCTAAACGGATCATTCCTCCGGCATTGGCGGAAGCTTCCAAAACGCCTTTGATATTCAGCAGACTCTTTTCTAAAGTCCTTGCATGCCGGGTATGCCTAATCCCCTCAACCTCTATAAGCAAATGTCCATATTTCGCGGTAATTTCAGCCCCGGTTCTTTCTGCCAATGATTGAATGCTGTCAATAGAAATTATATCCGGATCGTAATGAAAGCACAATTGTGGCACCGTATCTTCCTGATCGTCTTTTATATGCACTTTATCAAGACCTTCTTTGGCTTCTAATTCTTCAATGAGCCTTTGCACACAAGTGTCTTTTTCATTTGGCACCTGTGGAAGGATTACGGGAATTTTGATTTTTAGTTTTTTCATATCCTTAGTTATTTATATCCAGTTTTTTGCTTGTTCTTTATCCTGAAGGTCAAAATATTTGACTTCTGAACCAGTAAAGAAATCAGTAGCTTTAGCGACCCATTCCTGCTATTTTTTTCGCCTACAAATGCCATTTTACACCTTATGATATTTACCGATGATGTTGTGGATGAGCGGATGGATTTTTTCTATATCCTTCTTTGTGATTTTACCATTGACTTTAGCGGCAATCAAGTTTTCTTTTTCTATGTCCAATACCTGTATCATTTTTTCAATTTTATAGGGTCTATATTAATTTAAGTGTATCTCCAAATACTCCAGAGCCTCAGGCATATCCAACTCACGGGTACCATTCCCGGTTCTGATAAAGAAATGCGAACGGTCACTCAAATTCAAATACACAGGTTTTTGTGATTTATGAACCCTTACATAACAGATATCCTTTTCTTCAAATTGGTGAAAAGACACTTTAACCAAAGTGCAAAAATGGGTACCCAACTTGAGGGACACCAATTGCATTATATATTGCTCAAACCCGTCCTTGCCAGGTTTTTTTAAAGTACCATAATCCTGTTCCAGCCCCAGAATACTACCTTCATCATCAATTCCGATAATTAAATGCCCTCCTTGGGTGTTCATAAACCCGGCAATTGTTTTTGCTATTACGTCTTCCAAAGCCTTATTCGGTTTAAACTGCCTCAAATCCCATCTCAAGGTAGATTTAAATTCTACTTGCTGGTTTTCTCCTGCCGCAATCAGCTCTCTGATCTCCTCCAGCTTATCTCTTCTTCCGGTCAATTGAAATATTCTTTGCCTGACCATAAACATAAGCGACAAGGCAATGCCCAGCAGTCCAAATAGCAATTTGATTATGGCTTGATCCAAATCCCATACTCTAAATTCCTGCTGATATGAAGCAAGCAGGTATTTCCACCATTCGCCATTATCTCCCTGCATGTCATACATGTGGAGTGAAATAGCCAGGGGCTGTATTATAAATAAGCCAAGGGCTAATCCAATGAATATAAAAACAAATACTTTCCGTTTTTTCATTTTTACCTTCTTTTATATGCCATAGGTGCCATCGCCTTCGATACCTGTGGCCTTATAACTACTTCTTCTTATCCTGAAGGACTTTCTTCTTTTGTTCAAATTCCTCATCGCTTATCTCGTCCCGGGCGTATCGATCTCTCAGGGCTTCCATAGCCTTATCCTTCCGTCTGTTTTGTCCCGGGGTGGGATAAGGAATTAAGAATATCCAAAAGATAAGGATTATCCAAAGCCCCCACCATATCCAGTGCATTCCCCCAAAATATCAGTCGTCCATCATAATCTTTCTGTTTAAATTTATTTAACTTTTTTAATGATTTCCTTTCTCCATCCATTCCTTGGCCAAATCTTTTTCTTCAGGGCTAAAGAATTTAATATGTGCCCTTGTAAAGGGAATCAAAACTTCCGTAAACTGTTCCTTCCATTTTGTATTTCCCACCAATGCAACCTTTTTAACGCGTTCTTCGTTCGGAAGTTTCAGTTCAATGCTCTTCCAATACGCACTTGCGGTCCACCCCTCAAAATTTTCCATTATTAGTAATAAGCGAAAAATGATAAGACGGAAATATTTATATATCACATCTATGTCCCTAATTGCGGTACAAATTTTGTACGGCAGGAGGATATTTTATTTACACTTATTACATCTCCCCAGCGCTATTTTAATAAGGCACTACTGGAAGAGGATGGGATTCTATTTATACTTTTTCATCTTTCTATGTTATTTTGAATTAAATGGCATTCACTCTTTCTTTAAAATAAGCTGGGCAAATTTTATTTCTATGGATCCTTCAAGTCCAGGAACCACTTGATTTAAGCTTGGGCTTATAGTTTTCTCTATAAATCCACCGGCACTTAAAAGACAGGAAAATGTAGGACCTTGGGGGATGTGGGTCAATGTCGCTTTAAAGTAGTTTTGCACTTCTTTATTAGGAAGCCTGATCGTTACCAACCAATTAAAATCAATTGGTTCATGTGGGCGCAAAAGGAAATCCTCAACCGGGACCTTCCCGGAAAATCTTATCCATATAGGTGCTTGAGTACTTTTAAGATAGGTGGCTAGCTGTGGATTATTTGTGTCTATAGTTCTCAAATCTATGGAACCCGTAATTTCTTTACTTGTGTAATCAAAAAACATGGAAAGTTGATGGCTTTCCGCCTTAAATGCATTGCCATCTATATTAGCTTTTATAAGGATATGCCCCTCCCGTGTACTGTATATAGTTTGGGTATGCAGGATAGGAGCCAGCATTAAAAAAAATATAGTTAGTTGTCCTTTTCCCATTATTTTTCCTGCCTAATTTTTTTCTGGCCCTTTGGTTCATTTTTATTTTGAAGTATATTTACCCGGTGTTTATATTCTTCCTCGCTTATTTCGCCCCGTGCAAAACGCTCCCTTAGAATTTCCATTGCTCCGTCTTTTTTCCGTTTTTGTCCCGGGGTGGGGTAAGGAATTAAAAATATCCAAAAGATAAGAATTATCCAAAGTCCCCACCATATCCAGTGCATTCCCCCAAAATTCCAGTTGTCCATCATAATCTTTCTGTTTAAATTTACTTAACTTTTTTAATGATTTCCTTTCTCCATCCATTCCTTGGCCAAATGTTTTTCTTCAGGGCTAAAGAATTTAATATGTGCCTTTGTAAAGGGTATCAAAACTTCGGTAAACTGTTCCTGCCATTTTGTAATTCCCACCAATGCAACCTTTTTAACGCGTTCTTCATTCGGAAGTTTCAGTTCAATGCCTTTCCAATACGCACTTGCAGTCCACCCCTCAAAATTTTCCATTTCAATATACCAGTATACTTTATGGTTTGCCTGTATATGGTTTTTTAATTGAGATATCAAATTGTCATAATCGGTAGCATCCAATCTATTTTGAGCTACCATATATACCTTGTTTTCTTTTTTATAAATTTTCATCATTGTTCCAATTTTTTAAATCAAAAAACTTAATCCAAGTCATTGCTACATTTCTCACAGACTCCCTTGGCCACCAGATTGATATCCTCTGCCACATAGCCGTCGGGCAGGTTTATCTGAGGGATTTTGTGCTCTGTAAGGCACACGGTTTCCCCGCAACTATTGCAATGAAAATGTAAGTGAAGGTCGTTTCCCACCTCACATTCACAATTGTCTTCGCACAGGGCATATTTAATGATGCCGGTGCCATCCTCAATTTGATGCACGATTCCTTTTTCTTCAAATGTCTTCATAGTACGGAAAAGCGTACTCCTTTCCGAGCTTTCGAAATCCTTTCCAAGGTCGCCTAAGCTAACGGCCACATTCAGTTGTGCCAGCCGTCTATAGGTCATCAAGCGCATTGCCGTAGGGCGGATGCCTTTGCTTTCCAACTTTTTTACTATTTTTTCCATTTGCTATAAAAGTATTTAGGGGTCGTAACGCTTTATGGATTCCCCGGTTTTTATCTGGAAGGCATCTTCAATATCGGAAAGATAAATTATTCCGTCACCGGGTTCAGTTGTTTTTGCATTCTCAAGGATAATATCTATTGCTGATTGTGCTTCTTCGTTTTGACATACCAGTTCTAACTTTACAACCGGACTGTCTGTTACACGGAAATCTAAAGAAGGTGATGCGCCTTTTGCTTTAAAAGCCCCCGTTCCTTCTCCCTGGGAAAGGGTCATACTTTTAAATCCGCTTTCACTAAGAGCTTCAATTACATTTTGAACTCGTTTCGGTTTTATAAATGCTTTTATTTCTTTCATTGCTGTAATATTAATTTTAGTATTAAGGATGAACCCTCTGGAATTTTAATTAAGACAAACATTTAACAGAGAGTCCATCCATCTAATTTTTTTAATTTAATGACCATGGGAAGTCTGGCTTTTCTGCATTTCAGAAACCAGATAATAGGCATTATTATAGGCAACCAACGTACCTTCAGGCAGAGGCTCCAGCAGTTTAATTTCAACCCAACCATCTTCATTTATTCCCGTTCTAACCTGCACTGGTTTCAATTCCCATTCGGTTTCACCATCTTCCTGGTGTTTTTGGGCCGTAAAGATGTAGGGATTTCCTTCTTCTTCAATTATTGCTTCTTCCGGTAAGGCAGGAACAGCTTCTTCACCGGTCCTGATTTTTCCGTTTATATACATCCCCGGAATTAGAAAATCTTCTTTATTATCGATTTCTGCATGCACATGTACCGCTTTGGGGTTTTGTTCAAATTGTTTCCCCACTGAATAAATTTCCCCGGTTAAATTACTGCCTGGAACCGATTCCAGTGTAAACGCAATCTTTTGGCCTTCTTTCACCTTATAAATATCTTTTTCAAAAACCATTAGATCGGCATGAACATGTTCATTATCAACTACCATAAACATACTGGTCTGAGGGTCTACATATTGTCCTACCTGTACCAGTACTTTTTCAATATAACCTCCAATTGGGCTTACTACCGGAATATATTCATATAATTCACCGTCTCTAACCTGGGAAGCATTTAGGTTTAACTGGCGCAATTGCGATTCGTACCCCCGCACTTCACCTTGTACAGACTGGTAATCTGATTGGGTTTGTTGAAAAGATTTTCCAGATCCTACCTCTGCTTCATATAAACGTTTCTGTCTTTCAAATTCCTTTTCCAAAAATTGCATCCTACTATATGCATTAATATAATCAGACTGCATTCTGGTTAAATTTGGGTGAGAAAGATAAGCCAACACCTGACCTTTATTTACCTTATCCCCCTCAATAACCTTTATAGAAGTTATATTACCGCCTAAAATTGCCGTAACGGTAGCTTCATATTGTGGCGGCACTTCTAACTGGCCATTGGCTTCCACAATACCCGACAAAGCTTTTTTAGGCAAGGTATCTACTTTAATCCCCAGACTATTGAATTTCATTTCTGAAAGATGTACCGAACGCATCCCACCTTCTTCTTCACCGTGTTCTTCATCTCCTTCCTCACCGTGATTTTCACCTTCTTCGGTATTAGTAGTTGCAGTTTCACTGGAAGCATCTTCCCCTGCCGCAGGATTTTCTTTACATCCAAAGAATATGCTGAGCGTTAAGGCAAGCATTAGAATATTTATTGATCTTGTATTCATATCGATTTTCTTATTTTAATTTTTAATTTGAATTCTTAAGGTAATATTCCAGTTGGTAGCGGCTGTCGAGATAATCGTTAAAAGCACTCCAGGCATTTACCTCGATTCTAATGGCATCTCTTATATTTTGGAGAAATGTCACATAATCGATAGCGCCTTCCTTAAAGGCCAGCACTGATCCACCTTGTTGCTCTTTGGCCAGCGGAAGTGCTTCATCCCTATAATAATTCCATGAGTTTCTCCATTTGATGTAGTCTTCACGCATATTTTTATAGGCGGTTTCCAGTTCGATTTTATCCTGATAAAAGTTTTGCTCTGCAATCTGTCTATTTACTTGTGCTTCCTGTGTACGGCCTAATTCCGGCCCAAAAAACAGCGGAATTTGAATTCCTATTTGATATTGGAAGAAACCCGATTGCCCGGCTATTTCCTGCCTACCGTACTGACCCTGAAATTTGGGCAAAAATTCAGATTTTCGTTCTCTGGTAACCGCTTTGGCAACATCTATCCTTTGTTCCGAAACCTGCAGCAACGGATGATTTTCAAGCGACTCTACCAGAAAGTTTAAAGGTTCGTCTAAAGTTTCAACAGGCAAATCTGGTACATCATAGATCGTATCACTAACAAACCATAAATTTAGACGCTGTAATGATTTCAGGTAATCTCTATAAGCTTGTTCTAACTGTATTTTCACCTCATTCCCCTGATTTGAAGTAGCAAGATACTCCAGTTTAGAGGTAGCTTCTGTTTCATACCTGATTCGTGCTGCTCTTTCAATGTCTTCAAAAATTGAATCCATTTTCTTATATACCCGATACCTCTTTTTACTTGTATAAACTGAAGCCCAGGCCCTGCTTACTTCACGTTCCACTTCTAAGGTATTTAGTTCTAAAGCATTTTCAGCAAGGGCCACCCTTTCTTTCTGTAATTTCAAACGGGGAGCTATTCCAAAAACATCTATGCCTTGTTGTTGAACACCAATTTGGGTATAGATCCCATCAGAGCCATTTCCTACCTCTTCTTTTCCTGTAAAGATTTGGGTATTCCCAAAATCATAGGCGGTTTTACGCAATACTTCCTCACTTTCAATTTCAAGTTGGGCAGCTTTTAATTGTGGAAAGTTTTGGATTGCCATTTCTTTAGCCTCTTCCAAACTAATAGTTTGTAAAGAATCCTGTATTGGATTTTCCGATGACATTTCATCAGATTGTGCATTTACGGAAAAGGTTCCGCCTAACATCAAGCCAATTATCAAAATTGTGGCTAAAGATCGTGAATTGGAAGAACCAAGCTTGTTCTGTTCCTTTTTCTCTCGTCTCTTCTCTACAAATGTATAAAGGACAGGAAGAACAACCAGCGTAAGTAAGGTAGCTGTAAGCATGCCACCAATAACAACCGTAGCAAGGGGTCGTTGTACTTCAGCTCCTGCTGACGATGAAAAAGCCATCGGCAGAAATCCAAAAATATCTGTTGTTGCTGTTAACATAATGGGACGTATTCGTTCTTTGGTTCCTGTAAAAATTCTATCTTTTATACTGGTTACCCCTTCTTCTTTTAAGGAATTAAACCTGTTAATAAGCACCAGCCCGTTTAAAACGGCAACCCCAAACAATACAATGAAGCCTACACCAGCTGAAATACTAAACGGCATATCTCTTAACCAAAGAGCAAATATTCCTCCAATAGCCGCCAGTGGAATGGCTATATAGATCATAATTGATTGGGAAAAAGATTGGAGTGCAAAGTACAGAAGCACGAATATCAGAAATAGAGCGATGGGCACTACTATTTGTAAACGCCCTTTTGCTCTTTGAAGGTTTTCAAACTCCCCACCATAAGTAATGTAATATCCTGGAGGTAAATCTAACTCTTCATCCAATTTTTGCTGGATGTCATTTACCACAGATTCCACATCCCTCCCGCGGGCATTAACTCCCACATAGGTTCTTCTAAAGGTGTTATCCCTGGAAATTTGCATAGGGCCCGGTACATAACTAATATCAGCTACTTCCTTAATCGGAACCTGAGTGCCATCCGGCAGATCTATATAGAGGGTACGTAAATCATCAATGCTTTGGCGGTGCGCCTCATCAAAACGTATTACCATATCAAACCGCTTTTCCCCTTCAAAGATCACTCCGGCCGTTCCTCCAGCAAAAGCTGCACTTATATAATCGTTAATCTTTTCAATGTCCAATCCATATTGCGCAATTTTTTTACGATTAAACCGCACCGTCATTTGTGGAAGACCAGATGTTCGTTCAGGGTTCACATCTCCTACGCCCGGTATAGTCTGTATTATTTCAGCCATTTTATCAGCTTTTTCAGCAAGAAGGTCTAAATCTTCACCATATAATTTTACCGCAACATCTTCCCTGACCCCGGTAAGCAGTTCATTAAAACGAAGCTCTACAGGCTGGCTAAAAACCAGGTTGACTCCCGTAAGTTCTTCATTAAGTTTCTCTTTGATCTTTTCTATCAATTCCTCTTTAGAACTTGCCGAAGTCCAATTATCCATATCCTTCTCTAATACAATAAACATATCGGCAATATCCATAGGCATTGGATCAGTAGGGATATCGGCAACCCCAATCCTCGCTACGGCGGTTTCTACTTCCGGGAAATTCTCAAGAAGGATATCTTCTATTTTTGTGGAAACATCAATTGCTTCACTCAAACCACTTCCAGGTCTTATTAAAGCCTGCATGGCGATATCCCCTTCATCAAGTTGAGGGACAAATTCCCCTCCCATTCTGGAAAAGATAAAACCGGCTACTATAAGTAAGACAACCGCAGACCCCAATACTATGAACTTCAATCTTAAAGCTCCTTTTAATAAAGGCATGTATCCTTTTTGAATCCCTCCAATAATTTTATCACTAACTTTTTCCAGCCAGCGTTCAAACTTTCCAAACCAGTTCTTTTTATTCTGAATTGGTTTCATAAATAAAGCAGACATCATAGGGACATAGGTAAGGCATAAGAAAATAGCACCTATCATGGCAAAACCAAAAGTAAATGCCATTGGCCGAAACATTTTCCCTTCTACCCCCGTTAGAAAAAGAATGGGCGCAAATACGATAAGAATGATAATTTGTCCAAAAAAGGCGGAACCCATCATCGTACTTCCGGCATCATAGGCTACTTCATCCATTTTAGCCTTATTAAATTTTATTTTGCCGGAACGCATCCGTTTTTGTATTTCATATACCGTACCCTCAATGATGATCACAGCACCGTCTATAATAATTCCAAAGTCAATAGCTCCCAAACTCATTAGATTGGCCCAGACATTGAATTGCTTCATCAATATAAAAGCAAAAAGAAGTGATAATGGAATGGTAGTAGCAGTTATAAGACCGCCTCTCAGACTACCTAATAATATTACTAAGGCAAAAATCACGATTAAAGCACCTTCCAGAAGATTCTGGGTCACGGTACTCGTAGTTCTTTCAATTAAAACACTTCTGTCAAGGAAGGGTTCTATTGATAAACCTTCAGGCAAAGATTGTTCTACCGTCTCCATACGATCCTGAACATTTGCAATTACTTTATTAGGATTTGCACCTTTCAACATGAGCACCATACCGCCAACAGCTTCACGGCCATCCTGGGTAAAAGCACCATAGCGTACCTGGCTACCAAACTGGACCTCTTCAGCTGCATCTCCAATTGTTACAGGCACTCCATTTTCATTCTTGATAACAATAGATTTTATATCATCTAGTGACCTGATTAAACCCTCACCACGGATAAAATTGGCCATATTATTTTTTTCTATATATGCACCGCCTGTATTAACATTATTTTTTTGCAGGGCATCGAAGACTTGGGAAATAGAAACGTTTAACGCATTCAGTTTTTCGGGATTAATGGCAATTTCATATTGTTTTATAGAGCCCCCAAATGAATTTACCTCTACTACACCTTCGACTAGGGTCATTTGACGCTTTACGATCCAATCCTGGATGGTACGCAATTCCGTAGGGGAATAAACGGTGTCATACTCTTTTTGGGGCTTTATCGTATATTGATAAATCTCACCCAAACCTGTAGTAATGGGTCCCATAGCGGGACTTCCAAATTTTTCAGGTATTTGGTCCCTGACTTCGTTTAGTTTTTCCTGAACCAGTTGACGGGGTTTGTAAATGCCCATATCGTCCTCAAAAACAATTGTAACCACGGAAAGGCCAAATCGGGAAACAGATCGTATTTCCGTAACCCCGGGCAGGTTCCCCATTGAGAGTTCTACAGGATAGGTTACAAATTGTTCAATATCTTCTGTTGCAAGATTAGGTGATTGGGTGATCACCTGAACCTGGTTGTTAGTAATATCTGGCACCGATCCCAGGTTGACGGTCATCATGGACCAAATACCCGTCCCTATCAGCGCTAAGGTAAGTAGTCCAATAATAAATTTATTATTAATGGAAAATGCGATTATCTTATTAATCATATAAATAAAAATTTAATTCAGTTAAAATTCTTGATAATAATTTTGTGCCTAACAAAATCTATCAATAGGACCAAGGATCTAGTATGAGAACCAGGATTTGGTCAAAAAAGGATATAATTATCCTTTAAAAAAACTGAATTAAACTTTTGGAGGATCTAAAAAGGAAAGAATAGGTTCTTCCACTGAGCTGTCAAAATGGACAAAGGCTTTTGATGGAATTTCAATAATCAAAGCCTTGAAATTTGAAGAACCGAAATCTACTGTATGCACATGGCAGCAATGGCAACTACAAAAAGGAGGGCATAAATCTGCTACTTTATCATGTGAATAGTCGATATCTAAATTCTGCGTAGCAACCACTGTTACTTCTGAATCAGAAATCACTTGTGAAGTGTCACTATCATTACAGGCTAATAAGTTAAGCCCGAATATATATAGAGATAATATGACAGCGATAATTTTCACACTACAAAGATAAAAAAAAATCAATGCACAGATTGTGCAAAAAGAATAGGAACAGATTTCAAAAGGTTTATCACATAATTTGATAATAATTTCAATTAAAAAATTACCAAGATCTTATACTGAAGAATTAGAACATTGTTTTTTAATAAGCTATTTAATGAAATAGAGAATTATACAAATCCTTCAAATTACTAAGTTACACTTCGAATGAGATAGGAAATATCCCCAAATAATGTTAATTAACATTATTTTCTATTCAAATTTGGCTTTCCAAAAATGTTGTACCTATGTTGTACCCAGTCCATAAAAAAAGGCCTTACATTTCTGTAAAGCCTTGTCATTGCTAGTAGCGGGAACAGGACTCGAACCTGTGACCTTCGGGTTATGAGCCCGACGAGCTACCTACTGCTCTATCCCGCGATTTCGACTGCAAATATAAGGCATTTAAATGATACTAACCAAATAAAATTTTAGATTTATTTCTCTATCTTCAGATTAGAAACATAAACTCAATATAAAACCCTGTTATAGAAATCAATATAGCTTTCAATCATTTTTTTATAATCAAATTTTTCCATCACATACTCCCGACAAGTTTTTCTTGATTTGCTGGCAGCATTCACGAAAGCTCTCCTCAATTCCTGCGGATCTGAAGTGTTCACTTGAATACTACAGCTATTAGGCAGGTAGTCCGTATTCAGGTTATCTGAAATTATCACCACCGGAGTTCCACAGCTAAATGCTTCTAAAACTAAATAGCTGGAAGACATAAATATTTTTTTAGTAATAACTGCTAAGCTTGCATTCTGCAAGCATTGCTTATAATTGTTTTCTTTTAAAGACGTATAAACTTTAATTTTATCGTTTACCTTAGGAACCACTACTTTCTCATGATAATCGCTATTTATAACATCACCATAGACAGCTAGTTGAAAGCCTCCGTCCTCTGCGGCTTCAATTATATTTTCAATATGATTTTCAGCAACAATATCACCCGCAAAAAATAGGGTATTACTTTGCGGCTTAAGATTAAAAGACCAAGCATTATAATCAATTCCACAGTAAATAATATCATCAATTTTACTATGCCCTGTACAGGCATTAGCTATCGCATGATCAATAGCTATATAAAAGTTATTGGAGGTTTGATTTAGCTTAAGTGCGCTTTGTAATAATCCCTGAGGTCTTTTAAATAAAGTAGTTATTGTTGGTATTTCTAAAAACTGAGCTGTAAAGACCGGGATTTGATTTTGAGAGATATTATGTACCAAATCAAAATCTGTTTCTTGTAAATATTTAAAGATTTCAAAATAACTATGTTGTTCTTCTCCAAATTGTTTGAAACCGTCAGAAACATTTTCATCATAGCTCCAATCTATAGAATTTAAATTTAAGGGATAAACCTCACAAGGCAGCTTAGAACCGTATAACCCAAAATAAGTCACCTCATAACCCAAATCGACCAAGCCTTTAATTAAATGATAGGTATATTCTTGTAAATAATTATTAGCCTTGGGAAGGACGGGAAATCCGCTAAAACCGATAACAGCTATTTTCATTAATGGAGTTTAGTTTGAGTTTATTAAAAATTATGTAATTTAGTTATCAAATTTCATAAGAAAGTAGACAACCTATTAACTCATTTCAAATAATAAATACCTTAAATACATCGATGAAAGACCTTTACGTAAAATCATTGCCATTAAAAGACGTAATTTTAGATTTATCTAAGGAGTTTTCCTGTGGTATTATAGAACATTGTGATGAATTTATTTTAGAAATACCCAAAGAATTTGGCAATGGCTTTATAAGAGGTATCAATTTTGGTAAAGGACTCGGGGTAATAGAATACAATTGTTCTTTTAAGGAAGACCTACAAATTCATTTCTCCTTAAGCCAAGTTCACCCTTTAAAATTTATTTTTTGTAGTGAAGGCTCTATGAAACATTGTTTTGAGGAACTTGAGCAAGCCAATACTATTGAGACCTATCAAAACGTATTGGTGGCCAGTAGCGATTTTAATGGACATATACTCCATTTTGAGGCTAACATAAAAGTACATATCAATAGCTTGGAAATTAACAGGCAAGAATTTGCCAACTATTATCATTGTAGTTTATCTAAATTTGATCATCCCCTAAAGCCTTTACTTCAAGATGTTGACGCTAAAAAGCTATTTTATTATCAGGGTAATTACAGTCTTCAAACCGCCGATATAATTTCTGAAATGAATACCGATTTATTTTCAGACTTCTTAAGAGCTCTCAAGCTTGAATCCCAAGCCCTTAATATGCTTTGTGTACAAATAGACCAGTATGCAGACGACTTAAAAATCAGTAAGAATCAGTCGGTAATCAGAAAACAGGAAATTGATAAGATTGTAGATATTACTCAACGAATTACCGATGACCTTTCTGTAACCTATACGGTACAAGAATTAGCTGATAAGATCGGGATGAATATTAACAAATTACAAGAAGGTTTTAAATACTTATATAAGGATACGGTTAATAACTATATTCAAGCCTTACGCTTGGAAAAAGCTAAAGATCTACTATTGAATACAGACTTGAGTATTGGTGCCATTACAGAAAGAATAGGATTAACAAACCCAAGCTACTTTTCAAAAGTATTCAAAGAAAAGTATAAAATAACACCAAATCAATATAGAAAAGGCATTATTAACCCCGAAAAACAAAATAATTCTTAATTTTTTTAAGAATTACAAATTCTCCACGTTAAATTAAAGCCAAACTAGCGTTCACCGATTGACTAATAATTCTTTTAAATTTACCTTTAAACAAAAAAAGTGAAGGTAAAAGAATTTTATTATGAAAGTGAGATGATTTCTGAAATAAGAAATTCTCTCCCATTGGAAAGTTCTTCTATAAAGAGAACTTCAGACAAGCTTTATTGTTTTTTAATCAAAAACCACTTTAAAGCAGAAAATGTAGTGATTGACTATCAAAGAAAAATTGCTTTTTTGCAATTTAGTCATACCAATCCATATGTGACTGATGATAAAATTTTAGTAGCTAACACAAGAATTGTAGAAGTACATTATACAAACTTAAAAACCCTACTACTGTCTTGTATTAAAAAGAATAACAAAAACCTTTCTTTTTATTATCAGGTAAAGCAGGGGTTTTCAACTTTCAACAACAAATCAATACTAACCACTAAAAATTAATTATTATGATACGATGGATTGTAATTTTCTTAATCATCGCTTTAGTAGCTGCAGTTTTCGGTTTTGGCGGAATTGCAGAAGGAGCGGCTGATATTGCCAAAATCATTTTTTACATTTTCATAGTCCTCTTAGTGATTTCACTAATTTCCAGACTATTTAGAAGGTAAGTTTAATTTTGATAGATTTTGAAAAGGATGCCATTGCATCCTTTTTTATTGTTCTATATTTTCTGCTTGAAAAGAAATCAATTCACCATTTTCAAAACTCACACTTACCTTAATTGGATTGCAGCAGACTTCACAATCTTCTATATAAGTCTGATTTTGAGAAGGGTCTAATAACATTGAAACCTCTTCCCAACAATAAGGGCATTGAAAAAAATGTTCAAGCATAATCTTATTCGTTATATTCTTCAAACTGAAGCTGAATATCTTCCCAATCTTCCATCAAGGCACTTAAGGATTTCTTTTTGGCCTGGTATTGATCGAAAAACTCAGGATCGGCAACGGTTTTATCATAATTCACCTCCAACTCCACATCAATTTCTTTAATCTCTTTTTCTAGCTTGCTAATTTTTGTTTCAATATTGCTTAGCTTATTTTTTAACGCTTTAATTTTCTTTTGGTCTTTATAAGAGTTTTTAGACTTAGCTGGTTCTTTCTTTTGTTCCTTAACGACGGTTTTCTTTTCTGCATCCCGTAAATCTTCGATACTACGTTCTTTTAAGTAGTAATCTATATCACCTAAAAACTCTTTTATTTGATGATCTTTGAACTCATAAACTTTTTTAGTTAATCCTTGAAGAAAGTCACGGTCGTGAGATACCAAAATTAAAGTACCCTCAAAATTGGCCAGCGCATCTTTTAATACATTTTTTGACTGTATATCGAGATGGTTTGTAGGCTCATCCATCACCAGTACATTAAATGGTTGCAAGAGCAGTTTTGCAAGTGCCAAGCGATTTCTTTCACCTCCAGAAAGCACTTTTACATACTTATCTACTTCTTCCCCACGGAATAGAAAAGCTCCTAATATATCACGTACTTTTGTCCTGTTAGTTTCATTAGCGGCATCAATCATCGTTTGATGCACGGTTTTGTTTCCATCTAAGTATTCGGCTTGATTTTGGGCGAAATAAGCAATCTGTACATTGTGTCCTAACTTTAAATGTCCTTGATGGGAGATTCCCCCCACAATAATTTTCGCCAAGGTAGATTTTCCTTGTCCGTTTTGACCTACAAAAGCAGTTTTGGTATTGCGCTCAATCATTAAATCTACTTCTCGAAGTACTTTCTTATCACCATAAGATTTAGATAGTTTTTCTGCTTCAATAACAACTTTACCTGGATTTACTGATACCGGAAAATTTAATGTCATTACCGATTTATCAACTTCATCTACTTCTATCCTATCTATTTTATCTAGTTTCTTAATAAGGGATTGGGCCATAGAAGCTTTGTTAGCTTTTGCCCTAAACTTCTCAATAAGCTTTTCTGTATGCTCAATTTCTTTTTGTTGATTTTTCTGCGCAGCTAATTGTTGCTCCCTTCGCTCTTGACGCAAGACTAAATATTTAGAGTAAGCTTTGTTATAATCGTAGATTTTACCCAAAGAAATCTCGATGGTACGATTGGTTACATTATCTAAAAACATCTTATCGTGAGAGACAATCACTACAGAACCGGAATAGTTTTTAAGAAAACCTTCTAGCCAAATTATACTTTCAATATCTAAGTGGTTAGTAGGCTCATCCAACAATAATACATCGTTATTTTGAAGCAAAAGTTTAGCCAACTCTATTCGCATACGCCAGCCTCCTGAAAAAGTATCGGTGAGCTTATCAAAATCTTCTCTTTTAAAACCTAAGCCTTGTAGAATTCGTTCTGTTTCCCCTTGGTAATTATAACCTCCCAATATTTCATATTGATGCTGAACCTCATTTAAATCTATCATTAATTGATGATAAGATTCACTTTCATAATCGGTTCTTTCAGCCAATTGCTGATTAATTTCAGCTAGTTCTTTTTCTAACTTTTTAATCTTTTCAAAAGCTTCATAAGCTTCTTCCAAAACCGTTCTTCCTTCTACAAAATCTATATCCTGTTTCAAAAAACCTATACTTAAGTTTTTCTCACGGGCAATTTGTCCCGTATCTGGTTCTAATTCACCCGCCAATATTTTTAGCATGGTAGATTTCCCGGCTCCATTTTTACCTACCAAACCAATGCGATCCCCCGCACCTAAACGATAAGTAATCTCTTCAAACAAAAATTCTCCTTGAAAGGAAATAGATAGATTATGAATATTTAGCATATGTGACTTTAATTACCTTTATATTGTGCAAAGATGCTTAAATTTGTATTGGTATAAAAATTATGAAATGGGCTTATTAAAAGGAACTAAACTTTATAGCATTTTTACAGGTACTTGTCCTGTATGTCAAGAAGAAAGCATGTACAAAGAAAGTAATCCATATAAGCTATCCAGCATTCACGATATGCACGAGCATTGTAGCCATTGTGGGACAAAATATAAAATCGAGCCTTCTTTTTTCTACGGTGCTATGTACGTGAGTTATGGGGTTGGAGTCGCTTTTGCAGTAGCAACTTTTATAATTGCACACGTATTTCTAGGAGCCGGTTTGCTAGGTTCATTTATTTCTATTGTTGCTGTACTCATTTTAGCAATGCCATTAATTATGCGTTTATCCAGAAATATTTGGATAAACTTTTTCTTCAGCTATAAAGGAAAAGATTAATAGAAACGTTTAATATCTACTTCTTTTGGCAATTCTATTCCCTTTTCTATAAAATTAAACATCCAATTGGCTGCGGATGGAGCCATAATTATTCCGCGGCTTCCAAAACCATTATTTACATAAATATTTTTATAGGTTGGATGTTGACCTAAAAGTGGACGTCTATCTTTAGTTGTAGGCCTCACTCCGGCTTCTTGTTTGACAACTTCAAAAGGAACGCTTAATACTTTTTCTAATTTTGAAACAATTTCTTCTTTAGCTTCAGAAGTAGCATACCTATCCTGAAAATCCCTATTATAAGTAGCACCAACCTTAAAAAACTGATCGCCTAAAGGAATAACAAAAAATGAAAATTTGAGCATACAATCTTTTAATTCTAAACCATCACATTTAATGGTTATATACTCTCCTTTGTTTCCCACTAATTGTAAATGATCAAAATACGGATTTTGCTTTAATCCAAATCCTTCACAAAATACAATCTGTTTTGCAGTGATTTCTTTATAATTTACTTTAGAAGAATCCATTGATAATTCATCATAATCAAAAGACTTTTCAACTAGTAAATTTTCATTTAGTAATTTCTCTTTATAAGCAGCAACTAATCGATTTGTATCAAGAATTCCTGTTCCTACGACTTTCCCAAAAGAATAAGAAGAGTTCACGCCTTCTACCTCTTTAATTAATGAAGTATTTAGATAGTCTTCCAAAAAAGTTTTATCAGCAGCATCAAACCAATTATTCTGTTCTTCTACGGAATTAAAACGTCGTAAAATTGGCAAAGCTTTTACCAGTTTTACTCCCAAATATTGCTCTAATTCAGTATAAAAATCTTTTGCAAGAGGCGCTTGTTCTTGAGCATTCCAAGCTAATGTAAAGCGCTTTAAAATTACGGGGTTAAAAATACCTCCTGCCACTAGAGAAGCGTCTTGTGACTGATTATCATAAACCACAAAAGTTTTATGCTCTCTTCCAAGCTTTTCAGCTAAACATAATCCGCTTAAACCGAATCCAACAATAATATAATCTACGTTCATAATTTTGGCTATAAAAAAACGCCCTTTTTCAAGGGCGTTTGTATTATTTTGATGAAACAATAATTAGTAATTCCACATATCAGATTCAAAGTTTCTTATAGATTCTTTGATTCTTTGGGATTCTAACAATTGCATTAAGGAGTTATCTACAATGTAATCATCTACAGCTCTATCACCTTGTACATTATCTTCTTTATAAATAGTTGCATCAAAGCGTCTAGCATTTAAAAGATAATCAAAAGTAATTGGATTAGCAGAATTCTTACCATTAAACACATAATGTCGGTGAAGCTTATTTCTTATTTGGGGATAAAAAACCCAAAATAATTCTACTCCCTGAACTTCAATATCAGGATTTTCTTGCTTTTGCAATAAGTTCTGAGCTGAATAAACAATTGGTGCAATAGCAAGTAAACGATATTTTAATTCACCTTGACGTTTATCAAAATACCAATATCCTCTAATTCTATATGCTTGAACTTGAGCTGCAGTAGTTTCTGCAATATTATACATCCAATCTTGCACTTCTTCACCTGCATTTTGAGCTTCCAATCCAGCATTACTTAATTCTTTAGCCTTTAAGTTAAGGTTAATTTCTTCAGTAGTCATTTCCTGATTGAAATAAGAATCTCTATAGGCTTTAATGCCGTCTTCGGTAACTGCTTCCACTAAAAGATCAAATAGTGCTTTTCTTTCACTACTTACTTTGTCTATAGGATAAAGCAAAGGAAAATTAACCCGTTGATCTAGATCTATCTCTTCCCAAGTTGTTTTTGCCCATAAAATATCACGTTCTCCAACATATCCATAGGGTAGTGGTTCGTCATCATTATTAGCTTGCGTAGCAGCTTCACTTATTTTCCCAATTTCATCAGGCTTACCTGCATTAAGAATATTAACCTGTCCATAAGAATAAATGGTAGAAAATATTAATAATGCTATAAAACAACTCCTTTTCATCGTTTAATTTTTTAATCTTAATTAGTTAATTCAATAACAAGTGGGGCTACTTTTGGTAATTTATACGAACCATTACCAGCTATTTTTGCTTGGATGTCGAAAATTTGAACGGTAGCACCTCTTTTAGCTCCTGCTAAAGCAGATTTTGCAGAACCATTTAAACGGGTTCCACTCACTTGAATTACAGGCTGACCAATTACTTGGAATTTAAATCCACTTACAGTTAAATTTAAATCGAAATCAAAATCTGGTAAGGTAGCTGAAACAGGACTAATTTCTACTTGGTTTCTGTTCATTCTTATAATTCCACCTGAACCATCTTTAGCTCCAATCACACCAACTGGTCTTGGGATCTCTTTAATTCTAAACTTCTTACTATCTGAAACAGTTTCTCCTGTAGGAAGCTTCCCTGAAACATTAATAGTAACTTCTCTAGATTTTACATTAGTAACATCCATTACATAACTACCAGCTCCTCCACTTTGAGATAAACCAGGTGCATTTGCAGTTACAGATGGCACTCCAGGAATAGAAATAGTCATTGGGTTTTTAACACCACGGTAAACTACATTCATTTTATCTGCAGATATTACAGCTGAATTTGGTTTAGGAATTACTGCGTAAGAAGTGGTAAATGGAAGGTCTACAATAGAATCCCCTTCTTTAAATTGAAGTGTTCCTTGTATTTTTTGCTCTCCAATATTCCCAGCAGGAAAATCAAGGTTAACAGTTCCTGTACCAGGATTATCAATTTCCTTTTTATTAATAACTACTTTATCAAAACTTAAAGAGTTATCAAAACGACCTAATACAACCTTTCCTTTAAAGTTTTCACCACTAAAGAAAGCTGTTTTATCTGGAATAACGATTGCCTCGTAATTACTCATAGATAATTGACTGGCTTGCTCTCCTTGTAACATTTTAGAAAGCACTTCGTTTTCGATAGTTTTGATATCGTTTTGCATTTGAGTCAACTTTGTGATCGATGCAATTAAAGGGAAACCTACGAAGTTATAATAGATCCATTCTTTCTTCACCCCTTCATTATCTTCAACTTTTTCTGTAGAGAATTTACTCTTTACCTCTTTAGTTATATCAGGATAATTTTCACCTATTAAAGCAGTCATTTGGTTTCGGTACTTATCGACTTGAGCGACAAAATCCTCACCATCTTTAGTTACTTTACTTTGGTAAAACCGCTCATTAAAGTAATTAGCTTTATCCATTGCTTCATAATCCTTAGGATCTTTTTCTGTTGCTAAAGCTCCCTCTTTTAACTGAGCAATATAGTTATTCAAATCTGAAGAAACCTTCTGGATTTTTTGAGCTTTTTCCTGTAAAGGCTTATATTGTTTTGGCTGCTCATTTGCTTTAGCTGCCAAACCTGCCATAAAAGCCGTATTTCTCTGCTCTGCATTTTGATTAGCTTCTGTTAAACTTTCGTTTATTAAACCAAATGCAGTAAGCACTTCCTTCGACATATTTAATGCCATCATCGCGATGAACACCAAATACATCAAGTTAATCATTTTCTGTCTTGGGGTTTGTTTTCCTCCTGCCATGTGTAGTAATTGTTTTTAATTATTAATTAGGCTTGAGGTCTCATTGCGGTTAACATACCTCCGTAAACATTATTTAATGAAGATAAGTTTGTAGTTAACGACTCCATTTCAGCTTTTAATTTCACAGCATTATCTGCTACTGCCTGATTAACTTCAGCTTGTTTACTTGCAGACTCAACTTGAGCTTTATATAGATTATTTAAAGACTCCATTTGAGAAGCTGCCAAGGTCATTTCTTCACTGTATTTCTTTTGAGAAGCCATTGCATCAGTAGTTGGGGCAATTCCTTTTGCTGCTCCTTCAAAGTTTTTAATGCTTTCTCCAAGACTGTTCATTAAAGCTCCATCAATTTTAGCTTCTTTCAACATCTCATCTAATTTTTTAGATAAAGATACTTCCGCTTCTTTTACATCTCCTTTTTGAGCCACATTCATAGGACTTCCAGCTCCTCCTGCTAATTCAGGATAAACCAAAGACCAATCGTATTCATCATCTACAGATTCGAAAGCTGAAATAGTAAATACCAAAGCCTCTGTTACCAATCCTGCAATAAGCATCCCATTACCTCCTGGCCAGTGCATAATTTTGAATAATGCACCTAAAATTACTACGGCCGCTCCAAGACCGTATACCATATTCATTATTTTTTTTCCTTTTTTAGACTTTGCCATAATTAAAGTTTTAGTTGTTTAAGTTAAGTTTAGTAAAATATTAAAAATTAAGGTTCTCAAGTTTATTTTGACTATCGTGGAGGCTGGTTAAGATCTATATCTTCACCTAGATAATCTTGAACGGTTCTAAAACCAATGTAACTTCTAGCTGAATCTTGATATTCATAATCTCTAGAACTTACCTGAAGGAAGTAGGAAACATCTTTCCAAGAACCTCCCCTCACTACCTTACGACGATTCTTAGGATCGTTTACCGTAGGGTTCATAGAAGAATAAAATTCGTATGACGAAGGATCGTAAGAAGAGTTAACCCATTCTGAAACGTTTCCTGCCATATTGTATAAATTATAATCGTTAGGCTCATAAGAATCTGCTTCTACTGTGTATAAAGATTGATCTGCAGCGTAATCACCTCTCAAAGGTTTAAAATTTGCCAAGAAACAACCTCTATCATTTTTAGCATAAGGACCACCCCAAGGATAAGTTGCAGACTCCAAACCTCCTCTTGCTGCATATTCCCATTCTGCCTCAGAAGGTAAACGGTAAGTATTTACATTATGCAATCCTTTAGATTTTCTGTAACCATTATGAAATTGAGTTCTCCAATCACAAAAAGCTTTAGCTTGTGTCCAAGTCACCCCAACTACCGGATAATCATCATAGGCCGCATGCCAAAAGTAATCATTGTGCATAGGCTCATTATAAGAATAATTAAAGTCTTTTATCCATACTGTAGTATCTGGATAAACAGGTACTTTTTCTTCTTGAATATATTTTTCACGATTCCCTTTATCTCTTGCCGCAGCTTCAATATCCATTGTCTTGTAACTATACACAAATTTAGTTACATCCATTAGACGCTGACCGTTATATGATTGACTTGGTGGAAGATAAATTTCATCCATTACCTCAACATAATATTGATCAGGATAATCTGCTGTTGCCCATAAAATTTCTGGATCCCAATTTAATCTTTGGTTAGTTGGATCGTAGTGAATTGAATATTGTTGATAAGGAGTCTCAGTAGTTTGCCCTGTACCATTATTACGTCTACCTCCATTCTGATTCGCTCCTTTAAAAGCATAATCATCGATAGAACCAGATTTACCTCCATTATTTCCTTGGGCACCGCCACCGCCTCCAAGCTCGGCTGCTTCTGCTAATTTCTGTCTTACGATAGAATCTCTAACCCACTGAACAAACTGACGATATTCGGCATTCGTAATCTCGGTTTCATCCATATAGAAAGAATTCACCGTTACAGTTTTTGTAGGAGCATTATCAAGACCAGCAATATCATCATCAGACTTCCCCATAATGAACGATCCTCCAGGCACTTCGGTCATCCCGTAAGGCTTCACCGGATGCCACTTTTTACCTCGGGCACCTACCAGTTGACCTTGATTACCACTATTACAACTAGCCAAAAAAGAAGCTACTGCAATAATTAAAAATACTTTCTTCATAACATTTAGGTTAAGGGTGATCTTAAATTTAAGGGCGTAAACCTATTTATTTATTTCCTAAAAAACAATTTTTTAAGAAAAATATTTATAAAATAGACTTAATAAAATCACAAAATTAAATTTCATTTTTTCTGCAAGCCTTGTACCATCTTTCTGGAATTAAATGATTGCAAGCATCCAGATAATCCTGATGGCTACATGACAATAACGATTGTTTATTTAATTTATTGTTAAAACTTTTTGAATTTGGTATTTCAACCCACCATCTTCCCGATAATTCACTTCGATAAAAAACAAGTGTTTCATCTTGCAATGGAACCGTAAACTTTGTAAACTCTTTTAAGAACGAATTATTGTATTCTTTTTTACGAAAATTAACGCCTTCAATAAAGTACCATAAAATTTGGGATACCAACATAGCACTATTTTTAGAGATATGCAAATCCTGAATTTCATAAACCCCAAAGGAACTTACTTTATCACTTATTCCGGCATAACGAGCCAGCGCACATATTTCTTTTCCATTAAAGCCATTAGGCATAGCAGGATTAACACCAGGCATTGCCACAGAGGAAACATCAAGGCTCACTATATTTGCATCCCGCATAACGGGTTCTGAGAGTGTAATATCAGAAGAAATATCTCCTAAACGATAAGCCTCAAAAAAAAGTTTTTCTATTAAGTTTATTTCTTCCTGCGGATTAAAATAGGTCTGATAGCCAATATTCGCATAATTAAATAAATTGTAAGGCTCATTCACTACCATTTTCCCCACATAGGACTTATTGCATAATTCCTGCTCAGTATCTCCTAAATCAAATTTCGCATCTACGTTTACCAAATTCACCATTTGTCCGTAATCATCGTAAGCACGATACTGCGCATAGGCTAAATCTTGACTCCCGCCTAAAATAATGGGTATTATACTTCTATTAAGTAAATCTTCGGTAATAGACTTTAGCAGAAAATATGTATCATCAACACTTTCTCCAGGATAAATATCTCCTAAATCGGCAATTTGCTCATTCCAATTACCGGAGTAAAGTTGGTAAAACTCTTCCCGCACTTGATTGTAATGAAAAGGGATGTCTTGTGGATGCTGACTTCTTCTATCTTCAATCACTCCCACGATTGCCATTTTCACATTCGACAAATCAGGCATTCCTTCTTCAGAATGAAATAAAATTTGATTTCCAAGTGCAGATTTATGAAGCGACGCGGCTTTTTCAACCAAATTGCTATCTACAGGACGCAGAAACTCAAAACTCATGCACGATTATTTTTTGGTAGTTTTCTTTTTTGCTGTGGTTTTTTTCTTGGTGCTTTTTTTAGCGGTTTTCTTTTTAGGAGCTTTTTTCTCGATAAGCTTTTTCACCTCTTCTAAAGTAAGCTTAGCAGCATCTACCGTCTTAGGCAATTCTATTTTAGTCCTTCCTTTGGTAATCTTACTTCTACCCCAACGTGCTTTTTCCACTTTAATTCCTTCATCTTCCCAATGATGAATTAATTTCTCTTTCTCTTTCTTTTTCTTATCTTCAATCAATTCAACGATATCATCTTCAGAAAGATTATCAAAATCGTATTTCTTACTAACGTTAATAAACATTCCGTCCCATTTTAAATAAGGACCAAATCTACCAACCCCTTTTTGCACGTCTTTTCCTTCGTGATTATAAATAGGAGCGTCTGCTTTTTCTTTTTCTTTAATCAGCTCTAAAGCCCTATCGTAAGAAACATCTAACGGGTCTTCTCCTTTTTCTAAGGAAACATATTTTTTTCCAAATTTCACATAAGGACCATAGCGACCATTATTCACCTCAACTTTCTCTCCTTTATATTCTCCTATTTCTTTTGGAAGCTGAAACAAATCTAAAGCTTCTTCAAAAGTTATAGAATTTAGGGTTTGATCTGGACCTAAACTGGCAAACTGAGGTTTTTCTTCATCTTCCACAGAACCTATTTGAACCATCGGACCAAATTTACCCAAACGCGCACTTACCGGTTTTCCGGTTTTAGGGTCTTTACCCAGCACACGCTCCCCTACTTCACGTTCGGCATTTTCTGCTACATCTTGCACCGTAGGATGAAACTCTTTGTAGAACTCATTCATCATTTCGGTCCATTTCTCATTACCTTCAGCAATATCATCAAAATCCTGCTCTACTTTTGCCGTAAAGTTATAATCTAAGATATTTTTAAAATGCTGAACCAAGAAATCATTCACCACCATTCCCACATCGGTTGGTATCAGCTTCCCTTTATCTGAACCGACCATTTCGGTCAATGTTTTTTCTGAAACTTTATCCTTCTTTAAAGTAAATTTTGAGTAGTTACGTTCTTGACCATCAATTGAACCTTTCTCTATATATTTTCTATTTTGAATAGTGGAAATGGTTGGCGCATAGGTGGAAGGTCTTCCTATCCCCAATTCCTCTAACTTTTTAACCAAAGAAGCTTCAGTATACCTAGAAGGCGGTCTGGTAAAACGCTCCGTTGCGGTGATGTAGTTATTTTCAAGCGAATCATTCACCTTCATTGCAGGCAACAATCCTGCTTGCTCTTCTTCTTCGTCATCGGTTCCTTCTAGATAAACTTTTAAGAAACCATCAAATTTTAAAATCTCTCCGTTCGCTGTAAACTGTTTATCGTGATTATCAGCTTCAATCTTCACGTTGGTTCGCTCTAATTGAGCATCACTCATTTGCGAGGCAATTGCACGCTTCCAAATTAATTCATACAAACGTTGCTGATCTCGCTCTACATTTACCGTATGGTTTTCAAAATGGGTAGGCCTAATTGCTTCGTGAGCTTCTTGCGCTCCTTTAGACTTCCCTTTATAATTTCTAGGCTTTAAGTATTTTTCTCCATAAGCCGAAGAAATTTCTCCTGCAGCTCCTTTTTTAGCTTCATTTGATAGATTTACACTATCAGTTCTCATATAAGTAATATGACCGGCCTCATATAGTCGTTGCGCCATGGTCATGGTTTTACTTACCGAGAAATATAATTTTCTGGCGGCTTCCTGCTGAAGCGTAGACGTAGTAAATGGTGGCGCTGGAGTTTTCTTAGCAGGTTTTTTAGTTAAATCTGCGACTTTAAAATTAGCTCCTATATTTTGTTGAAGAAACTCTTCTGCTTCTTCTCTCGTATCAAAATTCTTAGGGATTTTTGCTTTAAACGATTTCCCCTCTTCGGTAGAAAATTCAGCATCAATACGATAGCTGGCGGTAGTTTCAAAATCTTGAATTTCCCGTTCGCGCTCTACAATCAATCGTACTGAAACCGATTGTACACGCCCGGCAGAAAGACCACCTTTTACTTTTCTCCATAATACCGGCGAAAGTTCATAACCTACCAATCGGTCTAAAACCCTTCTGGCTTGTTGCGCATTCACCAAATCATAATTGATCCCGCGTGGATTTTCTATCGCTTTTAAAATGGCATTCTTAGTGATTTCGTGAAAAACAATACGTTTTGTTTTATTTTTATCCAGCTTAAGTTCTTCCGCTAAGTGCCAAGCTATCGCTTCTCCTTCACGGTCCTCATCACTCGCTAGCCAAACCATTTCAGATTTATCAGCTAAGTTTTTCAACTTTCTAACAACATCCTTTTTGTCTTTACTAACAATATATTTAGGTTGAAAATCTCCATCTACATCAACCCCCAACTCCTTGGTAGGCAAATCGGCTATATGACCAAAACTGGACTCTACCTTGTAGTCTTTTCCTAGAAATTTTTCAATGGTTTTTGCTTTCGCAGGTGACTCAACTATCACTAAATTCTTCGCCATAGATCAATAATTTATTGGATGCAAAAGTAGTTGATTTTTTTTATTTGAAATTTTTTCGTGTTAAAATCCTGAAATACTTTCAAATCATTCATTAAAAATTTATTTCAAAAAAAGGTTTTCATTTGCATCACCCCCAACAGTTTCCTTTGCTAAATTTCCTTCAAACCCAATGGTCTTTTTATATATAAAATATTGTGGTATCAAACTAAAAGATGCAGTAAAGAAAATCCCCACAAAACAAAGCATCATCCCTACAAATTGAGCTAAAATACCGGAGATAAACATTAAACCGAAAGCAAGAAACCACTTTTTTGTACCAAGTTTAAAACTTGCTTTTATGATTTCTTGAGCAGTTAACTCTGGATTGAAAGCAAAAAACAGCGGAATAAAATTAATAGGTATTGCCGCATAAATCATGGGCAAACCACAAAGCAATAACGCCACAATTGAAATACCAGCAGTCATTAAACCTAACAAAACCGCCTTACCTAAATAATCTTTTTTGAAATAATAGAAATAATCTTCAGCATCAGGAATTTCTAAATCTTTGTTTTTACAAATCCTGTAGAAGGCGGCCCGCATTAAAAAACCAACTACTGAAACAAATATGAGAAATACTACATAAAAGCCAATCATAGGAATGATAAGCCACCCTGAAGGTTCCGCATTATTTTCAAAAAATTCAGGATTAATTAACCCAATAGAAACCATTGGCAAATACAACACAAAAATCAATGGTACGATTAATAAAGCAGATAGTAAAATTACCAGAAAACCCTGCACCCAAACTTTTTTAAAAAGTTCGATAGAATTATTAAAAATATCACCAAAATCTAAATCAGGTGCTTTTTCTATTTTTTGTTGAAGCGTAGTTAAATTCATACAAAGAGAGGTGTAAATTAGTTTTTCGCCAAAGAAAAGGCTTTTTAGCTATTTAAAACAAAAAAGCCCCCTATAAATAATATAGAGAGCAATTTTCCATAGCAATTGAACCAACTTAATTTAAACTAAACGTACTTAATAATTGAATACCTTCTGAAGTATAACGATATTGATAAAGTTTCTCTCCACCAACCATTAACAACACATCTTGTAAGGGAATCACATCAAAAGTTTCAATATCCTCAAACCGATCGATTAACGTAAGTTCCGGTGAAGCTGAAGCGTCATAAACTTTTAAACCTGCACTTCCATCACATACAAATAAGTGATTATCTTTTATTCCTAAACCGTAAGGTTCTTCCATTTCATAAACCGCAATACGCTCCGGCATGGCTTTATCTGAAACATCGATAATCTCTAGCTGACTAAAATCTTGACCGCACATATTTCCGCCACGAATAGTCACATAAGCTAAATCTCCTTGAACCACTACAGGATCACAACCCATCACATGGCTTATTTGCGAAACATAAGTAGGGACTGTAGCATTTGTAATGTCATAAATATACATTCCATCAGCACTTCCTAAATACAGGTAATCGCCTTGATTAAAAATGGTTTCTATTTGCCAACCTACATATTCAGTATTTACTGCTGTCGGGTTTTCAGGAGTCGAGATATTAAATATATGTATTTGGTTTTCGGTAACACTATAGAGATAATCTTTTATAATCTTAAACCTCGCCATAGAACCTCCGGTTCCACTTCCACTTAAAGCATCTGAATTTTCAACTCCATCAAACACCCTTACATCTTCGATCTTTCTAAATTCCGTCTTCACTTCATAACCTATAATAATTTCAGAAGCAAAATCAATTTCAGGATAATCTACATAATCGGCTTCCTCCATAACCGGTGGATAGTAATTCGGAAAAACATGTTCCATCCTTGTTTCATATTGGATTCCATTCACATTACTAATATCGAACACCACTAAATCGGGACCACTATTCGCATACAGCTTGTTATCTTTAACAGCAACATCGGTATTCTGCGGAATTTTCAAAAAGTTTTTCTGAACAGGGTTGGAAGGATCACTATTGTCTATTACGTGAACTCCTTTTAGATTATCATTAATAAAAATTAAATCTTGATAAGTATAAATTTTACCAGACTCTTCAATAGATTGAGCACTCTCTACACTAACAGACGACCTCAATTCATCTAAAGACATGGTTAACGGAACGGCTACTTGCACCCGCTCTAACTTTGAATTGTTATCATCATCACAACCCAAACAAAGACCAGCAAAAACAAAAAGTAGAAGTATTTTTTTCATTAAAGTTATAATTAATTGATTAGCTACACTTTGTAGATACTTGTTGAATAGAAAGGTTGCGTAATAAAAATTAAAAATTCTTAAAGCTGTCAGTTTGTCAGAATTTGTATTTAACTGTATCTTTGCCGCTCAACTTTTAATAAGAACCTTGATTTATGGAGAAGGTAATTGACGAAAAAAAACAAGGAAGCCCATTGGTGATGGAACCAAAGAAAGAGAACGGCCGTAAGCTTTTTATCGAGAGCTATGGTTGCCAAATGAATTTTAGTGATAGTGAAATTGTCGCTTCCATTTTAGCCAAAGAAGGGTTTAACACTACCGACCAGTTAGAAGATGCAGATTTGGTTTTAGTGAACACCTGCTCTATTCGTGAAAAAGCAGAACAAACCGTTAGAAAACGTCTAGAAAAATACAATGCCGTAAAACGGAAAAACCCGAAAATGAAAGTAGGCGTATTAGGTTGTATGGCAGAACGCTTAAAGGAAAAATTCTTAGAAGAAGAAAAAATCGTAGACCTTGTTGTTGGTCCCGATGCCTATAAAGATTTACCCAATTTAATTGATGAAGTTGAAGAAGGGAGAAATGCGGTAAATGTGATTCTTTCTAAAGAAGAAACTTATGGAGATATTTCTCCGGTACGTTTACAAACCAATGGTGTTTCCGCTTTTGTATCGATTACTCGAGGTTGCGATAATATGTGTACGTTTTGCGTGGTACCTTTTACCCGCGGAAGAGAACGTAGCCGAAACCCGCAAAGTATCTTAGAAGAAGTGAACGATTTAGCTGAAAAAGGGTTTAAAGAAATTACGCTTTTAGGTCAGAATGTAGATAGTTACTTATGGTATGGTGGCGGACTCAAAAAAGATTTTGTTAAAGCTTCTGAAATGCAAAAAGCAACTTCAGTAAATTTTGCCGGACTGCTTGATATGGTAGCCAAAGCACAACCTAAAATGCGCATACGATTCTCCACTTCTAATCCGCAAGACATGACCTTAGACGTGATTGAAGCAATGGCGAAACATAAAAATATATGTAAATACATTCACTTACCGGTACAAAGTGGCAGTGATCGTATTTTAAAGAAAATGAATCGCTTGCATACGCGCGAAGAATATTTTGAACTAATCGATAATATCAGAAACATCATTCCTGATTGTGCCATTTCTCAAGATATGATCACCGGTTTTCCAACAGAAACGGAAGAAGATCACCAAGACACCCTCTCGTTAATGGAATATGTAAAATACGATTTCGGATTTATGTTTGCTTATTCTGAAAGGCCCGGAACCATGGCTGGTAGAAAGTTTGAAGATGATATTCCGGAAAAAGTAAAGAAAAGGCGTTTGCAAGAAGTAATTGATCTTCAACAAAAACATTCTCACTACCGTACCCAACAACATTTAGGAAAAGTAGAAGAAGTACTCATTGAAAAAGAATCTAAAAAATCTGATTTACACTGGAGCGGTCGAAATACCCAAAATACGATGGTTGTTTTCCCAAAAGAGCATTACAAAGTGGGTGATTTTGTAAACGTAAAAATTCTTGACTGTACAACAGCAACATTAATTGGCGAACCTGTAGGCTATTCAGATAACAACTAACAAATGGAATCAGTTCAAGCAACAAAACAACGCTTTGGCATTATCGGTAATGACAAAGGTCTTAACCGAGCCGTCGAAAAAGCGATCCAAGTAGCTCCTACCGATATTTCCGTTTTAGTCACCGGAGAAAGTGGAGTTGGTAAAGAAAGTATTCCTAAAATAATACATTCCCTATCCCATCGTAAACACGGAAAATATATTGCGGTTAACTGCGGTGCGATTCCTGAAGGAACGATAGATAGTGAACTTTTTGGTCACGAAAAAGGAGCCTTTACCGGAGCTACACAAACCCGAAATGGTTATTTTGAAGAAGCTGACGGCGGCACCATTTTTTTAGATGAAGTAGGCGAATTACCATTAACCACACAAGTACGCTTGCTACGTGTGTTGGAAAACGGAGAATTTATTAAAGTAGGTTCTTCTAAGGTACAAAAAACCAATGTTCGGATTGTCGCAGCGACCAATGTGAATATGTTTGAAGCTATTAAAAAAGAAAAGTTCAGAGAAGATTTATACTACCGATTAAGCACGGTAGAAATTCACCTTCCACCATTGCGCGAACGTGATGATGATATTCATCTATTATTCAGGAAATTCGCTTCAGATTTTGCACTAAAATATAAAATGCCATCCATCAGGTTAGACGAAAACGCTGTACAAGTACTTCAGAAATACCGTTGGAGCGGAAATATTAGACAATTACGCAATATTGCCGAGCAAATTTCAGTTCTAGAACAAGAAAGGAGTATTGGCGCAGATAAATTACGCTCGTATTTACCCAATGTAGGCGACAATCTTCCGGCATTGGTAAACGAGAAGAAAAGCAAGAGTGACTTCAGCAATGAGCGTGAGATTCTTTACAAAGTTCTTTTTGACATGAAAAATGATCTTAACGATCTAAAGAAACTTACAATGGAACTCATGCAAAATGGAAACAGTGAAGAAGTAAGAAGTGACAATGAAGGGTTAATTCAGAAAATTTACGGAAACGACGAAGAGCAAGCACAATATGAAGAAGATTTAGAAGAACAAATGCAAGTACTTCAGATTCCAGAGAAAAGTCAGAAAGCACCCGTGTCGCAAACGCCGCAAGAAGATAAATACTCTTTTGCTGAAGAAATTGAAGAAGAAGAAACCTTATCACTTCAGGATAAAGAAATAGAGCTTATTAAAAAATCTTTAGAGCGTCATAACGGAAAACGGAAAGCTGCCGCTGAAGAATTAGGAATTAGTGAACGTACCCTTTACCGAAAAATAAAACAATACGATCTATAAATGAAGCTACGCCTATCTTTTCAACTCAAAGCCCTTTTTGCGCTTATCTTCATGGCGGCCACTTTACAAGGTTGCGGAATTTATTCTTTTACGGGAGCAGACATTGGTAATGCAAAAACTTTTCAGGTAAATTTCTTTCAAAATAATGCCGATTTGGTAGAACCTGGAATTGACAGAACATTCACCTTTCAGCTTCAAGATTTAATTCAGAACCAAACCAGTTTAAGTTTGGTCAATTCCAGTGGAGATTTAATTTACGAAGGAGAAATTACCCAGTATTACATTTCTCCCATGACGGCGACCAGCGATAACCGGGCAGCACAAAACCGTTTAACTATTGCAGTCAATGTAAGGTTTTACAATAATTTAGATCCTGAAAAAGATTTTGAAAAACAATTTTCGTTTTATTATGATTACCCCGCGGGACAACAATTGACCGGTCCACAATTAGAAACAGCCATAGATGAAATTTACACAAGAATCACACAAGATATTTTTAATGCATCGCTAACCGATTGGTAATGACTTCAACTGAATTTTTAGAACTCATAGAAGAAGAAACTGCGCTTACCCAATCGCAGACTCACCAATTGGAAGCTATTGTTGAAGAATACCCGTATTTTCAAGCAGCGAGAGCACTTCTTTTAAAAGGGCTTAAACAAAACCATCATTTCTCTTATAATGCTGAATTAAGAAAAACCGCAGCATATACTACGGACAGGAGAATTTTATTCGATTTTATTACTTCCGAGCATTTCAATCAGCACCAAATTTCCGCAGTAATAAAAAATAGAAGTGCCAAAGAAGAGCAACAGGAAACTTTTGACGAAGCAGTTAAAATGAACATTTCTGAAGCCAATCAGGTATTAGACCCTGACCTTTTTAAAGCTTCAGAAAAGAAAAAAGCTCCACCAAAAGAAAAAAAGGAACCAGACCAACTGGAAATTGGCCAACCGCTGGATTTCAATAAAAAAGAATCGCATTCTTTTTCAGAATGGTTAAAACTCACCAGTGCTAAGAAAATAGAACGCAAAGAAGAGAATTCTTCTGAAAATCAAGATCAAGAAGTTTCTAAAAAATTTGAATTAATAGATAATTTTATAGCCAATAATCCTAAAATTGTTCCGAAGAAAGAAAATAGCCCTAAAGAGCTAAAGCTAGCAGACAAAGGCCCTAGCAATCAATTAATGACAGAAACTTTGGCGCGTGTTTACCTAGAACAAAAAAACTATTCCAAAGCAATTCAAGCATATAAAATTTTAATTTTGAAAAATCCCGAAAAAAGTGGTTTATTTGCAGACCGAATTGAGGAGATTAAAAATTTACAAGAAAATAAAACACAATGAGTACGTTTACAATATTTTTAGCTTTAATCGTTATCGTAGCATTTTTACTAATAGTTGTTATTATGGTTCAAAACCCTAAAGGAGGTGGTTTATCTTCTTCGTTTGGAGGAGGTGGCACTCAACAACTAGGAGGTGTGAAGAAAACAACCGACTTTTTAGATAAAAGTACTTGGACATTAGCTACTGTTCTTTTAGTACTTATCTTATTATCTAATGTTGCCATTATGGATACGAGCGGTGCTAGTGGCTCTAGAATTATTGGTGGTGATGAAGCTCCGGCAGCTCAACCAGCAACAGAAATTCCTGCTACAGATCAAGCTCCGGTAACTCCACAAACGGAAAACAATTCAGAAGAGTAAGAGAGTATATTTACAATTTCATAAAAAATGCCAACTGTCAATGACAAGTTGGCATTTTTTTTTGCCTTCTGGCAGCAAACTTCTATTGGCATAATTTTCGAATCATCTAAAGCCAAACAATCAAAATATATTAACTAAAATATTTAACAATATGGGATTAAAATTTAAACCTCTAGCCGATAGAGTTGTAGTAGAGCCGGTAGAGGCAGAAACTAAAACCGCTTCTGGTATTTACATTCCGGATTCTGCAAAAGAGAAACCTCAACATGGGAAAGTAGTAGCCGTAGGTAATGGTACTAAAGATTACGATATGACCGTAAAAGAAGGAGATCAAGTTCTTTACGGTAAATTTTCTGGTACCGAGCTTAAATTAGAAGGTAAAGATTACCTTATTATGAAAGAAAGCGAAATCTTAGGTATTCTTTAATTAATCTCAATTCACAAAAATTCAAGTAAGAATTAATCAATTAAAAATTTTAAGAAAATGGCAAAAGATATAAAGTTTGATCTCGAAGCAAGAGACGGTATAAAACGCGGCGTAGATGCTTTAGCAAACGCAGTAAAAGTTACGTTAGGCCCAAAAGGACGTAACGTAATTATCAGCAAATCTTTTGGTGCCCCAGTAGTAACCAAAGATGGTGTTTCTGTAGCTAAAGAAATTGAACTAGAAGATGCATTGGAAAATATGGGAGCGCAAATGGTAAAAGAAGTGGCTTCTAAAACCAACGATCTTGCCGGAGACGGAACCACTACCGCAACTGTATTAGCACAAGCAATTGTTGCAGAAGGTTTAAAAAACGTTGCTGCCGGTGCTAACCCAATGGATTTAAAAAGAGGTATCGATAAGGCAGTAGCAAAAATTACGGAAGAACTAGCTAAGCAAAGTAAAGAAGTAGGAAGTACTTCTGAGCAAATTAAACAAGTAGCTTCTATTTCTGCCAACAACGACGATGTAATTGGTGATTTAATTGCTCAAGCTTTTAATAAAGTAGGAAAAGAAGGAGTAATTACAGTTGAAGAAGCCAAAGGAACTGACACTTATGTAGATGTTGTGGAAGGTATGCAGTTTGATAGAGGTTACCTTTCTCCTTACTTCGTTACCAACAGCGAAAAAATGACCACCGATTTAGAGAATCCGTACATTCTTATTTACGATAAGAAAATCTCTACGATGAAGGATTTAATGCCGGTTCTTGAGCCCGTTGCTCAAAGCGGAAAGCCTTTATTAATTGTTGCGGAAGATGTAGATGGTGAAGCATTGGCTACCTTGGTAGTAAACAAATTGAGAGGTTCCTTAAAAATCGCTGCCGTAAAAGCTCCAGGATTTGGAGATAGAAGAAAAGCTATGTTAGAAGACATTGCTATCTTAACCGGTGGAACTGTCATTTCTGAAGAAAGAGGATTTACTTTAGAAAGCGCCACTATCGATCAATTAGGTACTGCAGAAAAAGTAAGTATCGATAAAGATAATACTACCGTAGTAAATGGTGCTGGTAATGATAAAGCTATCAAAGCTAGGGTAAACCAAATTAAAGCTCAAATTGAGAGCACAACTTCAGATTACGACAGAGAAAAGCTACAAGAACGTTTAGCGAAGCTTGCCGGTGGTGTTGCTGTACTTTATGTAGGAGCAGCTTCTGAAGTGGAGATGAAAGAGAAAAAAGACCGTGTAGATGATGCACTTCACGCAACGAGAGCTGCGGTAGAAGAAGGTATTGTCGCCGGTGGTGGTGTAGCTTTAGTAAGAGCCAAAGAAGCGCTATCAAAAATTAAAGCTGAAAACAAAGATGAAGAAACCGGAATTCAAATTGTTAACCGTGCTATTGAATATCCATTAAGAACGATTGTTGAAAACGCAGGAGGAGAAGGTTCTGTAGTCATCAACAAAGTGCTTGAAGGTAAAAAAGGATTTGGTTACGATGCGAAAACCGAGCAATATGTAGATATGCTTAAAGCCGGAATTATCGATCCTAAGAAAGTAACCCGTGTTGCTTTAGAAAATGCAGGATCTGTATCTGGAATGATCTTAACTACAGAATGTGCATTAATCGACATTCCTGAAGAAGACAAAGGTGGTGGAATGCCACAAGGAATGGGAGGCGGAATGCCAGGAATGATGTAAGATCAAGCATCTTAAATTTACAAACCCTGCTGAAATACAGCAGGGTTTTCTTTTGTTAAAATATAGTTTACAAACAGCAAGCCTAGTTTTTAAATAACTACTTTTAGAAAAAACTAGGGAATGACCAACTTTTCTGAAAAACTTCAACACTATCAAAAATTTTTCAGCTTTATGCTGAAGTATTGGAATAGTGAACTGCTAAAATACACTTCTTCCCAAGCGATGGAAGAAACTCAAAGTCGGAAAGATTTTCACTTTGAACATTCTCCTGAAGAGTTAGCAGAAGATTTAAAGAAAATGGGGCCTACCTATATTAAATTAGGCCAATTACTCTCTACCCGACCCGATTTACTGCCCGAGCCTTATTTAAATGAATTGGCTTGCTTACAAGATGATGCGCCTACCATTCCCTATGAAAAAGTGCATGAAATTGTTGAAGCAGAATTAGGCACGCGAATCTCTAAAGCTTTTGAAGAGTTTGACGAAAAACCTTTAGCCAGTGCTTCCATTGGTCAAGTGCATATGGCCCGCTTACGATCAGGTAAAAAAGTAGTGGTTAAAATTCAGCGCCCCAACATTCAAGAAGACTTTTTAAAAGACTTAGATACGCTTTCAGAAATTGCAGATTTTGCAGTTAAACATTCTAAAACCGCTAAACAATACGCTTTTAATGATGTACTGGAAGAACTTCGGTATATTCTTTTACAAGAATTAGATTATGAAAAAGAAGCCCGGAATTTAACTATCCTGAGTAAGAACCTGCAACATTTCAAAAAAATTAGAATCCCCAAGCCCATTCAAGATTATTCCACCAAACGCGTATTGACCATGGAATATATGGAGGGTGTAAAGGTGACTTCTATTTCTCCCTTCAAAAAAATTGAAGAGAATTACACTCCACTTGTAGAAGAATTGGTAGAAGCCTATTTGCAGCAAATCTTAGAAGATGGTTTTGTACACGCAGATCCTCATCCGGGAAATATTCATCTTAACAAAGATTCTGAGTTAGTCTTACTCGATGCAGGAATGACAGCTCGGTTTTCTTCAACTTTAAGAGAAAACATTTTACAGCTTTTAATGGCTGTCAGTAAAACTGATGGCGATAAAACAGCAGACCTTTTACAACAAATAAGCGAAATAGATAAAGATGCCGATATCGAGCATTTTAAACATATCTTAAATCGATTATTATTTGAAAGCGAAAACAGCAAAGCTAAAGATTTAAAAACCGGGCGATTGCTTATTCAGATTAACCAAGTAGCAGCTCAAAACGGAATTCACATCCCTGTGGAAATCAATATCCTTGGAAAAGTACTGATGAACATGGACCAGATCATTGCTGAATTAGATCCGGAATATGAATTACAACCTGCCATTAGACATCACCTAAAAAAATTAATGCAGAAGAAAATGTGGGAGGAATTGAAGCCGGAAAACTTCTTCCACGTACTTATTGATTTAAAGAAGTTAATTGAGCAAGCCCCAAGCCGATTAAACAAAGTCTCCAGTTTATTAGCGAATAACGACCTAAAACTAAACTTAGAAGTTCTAGATGAAAAACAACTCACGCAAGGCCTTCAAAAAGTTGCCAACAGAATTACACTGGGCTTAATTCTAGCTTCCTTAATTATCGGAGCAGCTATGCTGATGCAAGTTCCTACCAGTTTCACTATTTTTGGGTATCCCGGCTTAGCGATTATCTTGTTTCTTCTTGCTGCACTTGGTGGGGTAATATTAATGTTTAATATTATTTTTAAGGATAGGTAGTATTAAGAAAAATCACTTCTCGACTACACTCGAAGACACGTCATTTTTGAGATTCTAATTTAAAAAAAATTACCCTAAGACATCTTTACACTGAAACTTCCCTTCTAGACAGGCGAGGCTTAATTTAGCTTCTTAACAACCTTAAAGTTTTATTTTTAATACGATATGAGATTCAGGATCAAGTCTGGAATGACGGAAAAATATCAATAAGAAGTTGGATTTCTTATGAAGTTAAAAATTTAACTTAAAAAAAAACCCACTCAAAATGAGTAGGTTTTTAAAATATCTGCTTATACAATTCTTAGGAAACTGCTTTCAATTTCTTGATGGTTGATTTCTGCAAAGCTTTTTCTGCATAAGATTTCGTAACCTTAAATTCAGTTTCATCACTTTCAGGTAAATCGAACATCGCATCGGTTAGGATAGCTTCACAAAGCGAACGTAAACCTCTTGCTCCAAGTTTATATTCTATAGCCTTCTCCACAATATAATCTAAAGCACCTTCGGTAATATCAAACTCGATATCATCCATAGCGAATAGCTTTTTATATTGTTTTACCAAGGCATTTTTAGGCTCGGTAAGAATCGCTCTTAATGTTTCCGCATCTAGTGGATTCATAAACGTTAATACAGGAAGACGACCAATAATTTCAGGAATTAAACCGAAATCTTTTAAATCTTTTGGAATAATATACTTTAAAAGATTTTCCTTTTCAATTTGATCTTCACTTCGGGAAGCTGAATAACCTACCGCCTGAATATTTAATCGCTTAGATATATTGCGTTCAATACCATCAAAAGCACCACCGGCAATAAACAAAATGTTACTGGTATCTACCTCAATAAATTTTTGATCTGGATGCTTTCTTCCTCCTTTTGGCGGAACGTTTACAGTGGTCCCTTCTAATAACTTCAACAATGCTTGTTGCACTCCTTCCCCACTTACATCACGAGTAATGGAAGGGTTATCGCTTTTACGGGCAATCTTATCGATTTCATCAATAAAAACAATTCCTTGTTGTGCTTTTTCTAAATTATAATCTGCTGCTTGAAGCAAACGGGTAAGAATACTTTCTACATCTTCCCCTACATAACCTGCTTCGGTTAAAACAGTAGCATCAACAATTGCCAAAGGTACATTAAGCATCTTCGCAATGGTTTTTGCCATTAAGGTTTTACCGGTACCGGTTTGCCCCACCATAATGATATTACTTTTTTGAATTTCAATATCATCTTCATCTTGTGGTTGCAACAAACGTTTATAGTGATTGTAAACCGCCACAGAAAGTACTTTTTTAGTATAATCTTGACCAATCACATAATCTTCTAAAAAGGCATGTATTGACTTCGGCTTACGAAGCATTAATTCTGAAGTAAGTTCTTTTGCGCCTTCTTGCTTAGATTCTTCCACCACAATACCGTGTGCCTGTTCAATGCAACGATCACAAATGTGCGCATCAAGTCCGGCAATGAGTAAATTGGTTTCTGGTTTTTTTCTTCCGCAGAAGGAACATTCTAATTCTTCTTTCGCCATAAATTATTCTTTCTCTCTAACTAAAATTTCGTCGATCATACCGTATTCTTTAGCTTTATCTGCCTTCATCCAGTAATCACGATCACTATCTTCATGAACTTTATCATAGGATTGACCACTATGCTTAGCGATAATCTTATAAAGTTCTTCTTTTAAGGTTAAAATCTCACGAGCCGTAATTTCAATATCGCTGGCTTGTCCTTGAGCTCCACCTAAGGGTTGGTGAATCATCACCCTTGAATGAGGCAATCCGCTACGTTTTCCGGCTTCTCCAGCACATAATAGCACGGCTCCCATAGAAGCTGCCATTCCTGTACAAATAGTAGCTACATCGGGCTTGATAAACTGCATGGTATCGTAAATACCTAAGCCCGCATAAACGCTTCCTCCCGGTGAGTTAATGTAGATTTGAATATCTTTATTGGCATCGGTACTTTCTAAAAAAAGTAATTGTGCCTGAATGATATTTGCCACTTGCTCGTTAATAGCAGTTCCCATAAAGATAATACGGTCCATCATTAAACGTGAAAAAACGTCCATCGCTACTGCGTTCATCTGGCGTTCTTCGATAATGTTGGGTGTCATGCCTTGCGGCATCATACTGCTTACAATTTTATTGTAGTAATTGCTGTTAATTCCTTGATCTTTTACAGCAAATTTTTCAAATTCTTTTCCAAAATCCATAGTTATAAATTCCTTTCGGTTTTTGCACGGGAAATCCGTGTATTTTGACTAAAAAAGGCGTTATTCCTTACTGGTTTAACGCCTTAAATATAGTTATAAATTATCAAAAAAATTACTTATAAACTTCCTTAACAAAATTTTCGTAAGTAACTTCTTTTTGTTCTAAGTTAGCGTTCTCTTTGTAGAAATCCAATAACTTTTGGTTCATTACCTGTTCTGATATTTTCTTCACCTCATCTTGGTTAGAAAGCACTCTTGCTGTAATATCTTCTAAGTCTTTTTCTGAAGGATCCATTTGACCAAACTGAGCCATTTGCATTTTAATGCGGTCTTTGGTTAAGTCTTTGATTTCTTCTAACTGAACCTGAAGCTCATTTTCTTGGATTAATTTTCCTTCTATTAACTGAAAACGTAGCCCTTTTTCGCTCTTTTCGTATTCTTCTTTTGCTTCGTCTTCGGTAAGTTCTTTCTCTCCACTTACCATAATCCAACGTTGAAGAAATTCTGAAGGAAGATCAAAATTTGTTTTTTCAATTAAAGCTTCCGTTACATCATTCAATAATTGTTGATCGCTTTGTTGCTTAAATTGATTTTCTGCGTCTTCTTTGATTTTCTCTTTTAATTCGGTAGCGGTTTTTACATTATCTTTTCCGAATAATTTATCAAACAATTCCTGATCTAATTCTGCAGGTTCTTGTTTATTGATTTCAGTAATTTCAAAAGTCACTTCAATATCTAAGTCGTGTGCTTTATCGTGTTCAACTTTTAAGAATTCGATTAAATCGTGATCGTCTTCAAAAAGGCCTTTTGTTTTTAATTCTAAAACATCTCCAACTTTAGCACCTACAAATTTATTTAAGTTACGCTTTCCTTTAATTTTTTCTAGTGGAAGCGTCGTAGTGTTTTCAATTCCTTCTTCTTCATTTTTGAAAGTACCGGCTACTAAATCTCCTTCTTCTGCTTCGTCTTTAGAAACTAATTTCCCGTATTGCTTTTGAATGGTTTTAATTTGATTTTCTACCATCTCCTCATCAGCAACAATTTGATAATGGGTAATAGGTTCTTTGGTTTTTACATCTACCTCAAACTGCGGAGAAAGCCCTAATTCAAACTCAAAAGAGTAGTTGTCTTTATTCCAATCGAAATCTTCTTGCTCTTTTGGAAGTGGATTTCCTAATACATCCAGTTTTTCTTCGGTTAGGTATTTATTTAAGTTTTCCTGAAGAAGTTTGTTCACCTCATCTACAAGTACCGCTTGCCCATACTGCTTTTTAATTAAGCCCATAGGTACGTGACCTTTTCTAAAGCCCGGTATATTGGCATTTTTACGGTAATCTTTTAAAACTTTTTCAACTTTTGGATTGTAATCGTCTTTTTCTATTTCAACTTTCACTACAGCATTAAGCTCGTCGATATTTTCTCTTGTGATGTTCATTCTTTAATCTTCTAAAAAATTGGTGTGCAAAATTACAATTTATTTACCTGCCAACCAAGTTTTTAATCCTTAGGATTTCTTTTCATCAAAAACCGAAAATAATACGGCTTGAAAAAAGGAAAGCAAAATACTAAAAAGTAATGCCCACCAGAAACCATCTACCACAAAACCACCTATTAAACCGTCGACCATTAACACAATAAAAGCATTAATTACCAAAAGAAACAAGCCCAATGTAACGATGGTTACCGGTAGGGTAAACAAAACGATAATGGGCCGCACAATTAAATTCATTAAGCCCAGAACAGCTGCTACCAAAATACCGGTAAAGTAATTTTGAATTGCTACTCCCGGCAACAAATGAGCTAATGCGACGACGATAAATGCCGTAATTAAGATTTTTAGTATTGTCTTCATGATAAAACTTTATGTTATAAAATTAAAAAAGTGTCTACATTTTGCAGACACTTTTAGCTATTTTTTAAAACTTTTACAGTTATTTATTATTGGGCTGAACCGCTTCCTATCGCAGGACCTCCACTATAATACCCAATATTCACTACGGGTATTGTTGCATTATAGGTTTCATTAAGCTGTTTAATAATTTCATTAGCAATTACAGCATTTCCTCTTGGTGTTAAATGAATTCCATCCAAAGAGAAAGCGCCACCTGTAGCAAACTCTGCAGTAATAACCCCTCCATCATAAGATATCCCACCATTGGCGACTTTATTTAAGATAGCATTCGCATCTACCATAGCCAAACCATTAGCATCGGCAACATTTTGAATGGTTGCATTGAAAGCTGCTGTGGCTTGTGCTACTATTTGTTGTTCTTCTGTAGTTAACACATGCTGATCACCTAACGGAACACTTACTCCATTTATTAGAGTCGGGTCATCATTGACTAAAGTCCCTAAAAATGAAGCAGAAGTAAGAGGTATTAGATCTGCATCTGTCGCCTGTCTTAATTGCCCTAAAACAGCTGCTTGCTGTGGACTCAAATTAAATGGAGGCCCTTGAAGAATCTGAGTTAAATCTGTTAAATCTTCATCTGCAATTGTTACATAATTTTGTCCTTCTTCAAAATTAATTTGTCTTGCCTGAGCTTCTTCAGCAGTAATTACACTTTGTTGAACCATTCCTGGAAGGACTTGTTGATTATAAGCCGCAAATTGAGAATTCAAAAAGGCTGCTGTATCCGCATCTAAAGGTATTGCATTTACAGGTACTGTTGTAAAAAACGGTGTATCGGTTACACTAGGTATATTGATCACCACACCACTTGAAGCTGATTCCATTAATGCTGAAACTTCAGAAGAATAAACCTGAGCAAATACATTCGGATCTGTAATATCATTAGGACCATAGGTAGTTGGATCGAAGTTACCTTGCTGATTAACACCTATTCCTCCAGAAGTTGCAAAACTCAAAACATCGTTATTTCCTATCCATAAAGAAAAGAAGGTAGGATTTTGTGCTACTGCATCTCCTAATACACTTGCCTGTTCTGAGGAGCTGAAACGCACAAAATATGGATTTGCTTGTCCCGTAGGAACTCCAGCAGCATTACCATAACCTTCTGCCACCAAATGAAAACTTTTTGCACCCGGCACTCCCATATTATTAAAAGATCCCGAAAGTTTATTGGTGATTTCTGTAGTTGGTGTACCCGGAATGTTACCTGGAGCCGGTGAGCCATTAGCGCCTAGTTCTAAAATTAAACGTGTATCTTGAATTTGAGTTCCATTTAATAAAAGACCTCCTAAATTATCATTCATTAAAGGTTGGGTAAACTCACCTCCATCTACTTTCTCTAGCTGGTGAGCTAAAATGTTGGGGTAAGAATTTTCTTGTCCTTGAATGTAAAGCGCTCCATCAGCATAACCCGCAGTTAAGGAATTTCCCAAGGCTACATAAGTACTAAAATCTGCTTCTCCACTATCGTAAAAACCGTCATTATCTTCTACAGAATTGTCAAACTCCGGTTCACAAGCTACTAGCCCCAAAGCTAGTACTGCCATATATTTTATATAATTCTTCATCGTTGTATTCTTTTATTATAATTTAAGTGTAACTCCTAATCCCGGTAAGAACGCATTACTTTTATAAGTTCCTCTAAAGGAAACTTCCTGACCGTTTTCTTGATAATGATCGTAAGACTCATTTACTTGTTTAAATCTTAAGTAAACAAAGGAAGCATCGATAGCAATTTTAGGGGTGATATCGAACGAGAAACCTCCTGTATATCCTTGAGAGTCGTTACGTGGAGTTTCTGGAGCAAAATATCCTGATTGTACAGGAGATTGATCATAGTAATACCCCAACCGCAGCGCTAGGTTATCTAAAGCTTTGTACTGTACTCCAAATCGATAGGTAGAGGAATCTTTGTAATTTCTCGGGTTAATAGAATCTGGAATATCATCGGGAATAAAATCAATATCTAATGATTCGTAAACACTCCAAAAAGTACGATTATAATCAAAGGCAAAAAGCCATTTATCAAATTCATAAGAAGCTCCGATAGCTAGCTCTGCAGGCAATGGTAATTCTGCATTAAACGCAACTGTTCCATTAGAAACCGGTGCTAAAGGAGAATTGGGAACATTACTAAAAGTAGCATCACCATCTTCCGCCTTTAATATAATTTCAGACCTATAATTCACACCAATTCTTAAACTATCAATAGGAGAAAACATAGCACTAACAGACCATCCAAAATTGGTTACTCCAGAGGCATCTATTTCTACATTAGACCTTTTTCCTTCTTCATTAGTAAGTGTTCTATTAAGATTTCTATTGAAATTCACAGAACCTGTAACAAATATTGGCCCACCCCCTACACTTAAGTTATCTGTTATTTTATAAGATATTAAAGGTTGAATATAAATAGCTTGTAAATCTATATTATTTACCAAGTGAGAACCAGACCAGTCAGTTGGCCATTCTACACTACTCCCATAAGGAGTATAAATACTTAAGCCTAAGGCTAGTTTTTCTGAGATACTATAAGATGCGTACAAATAAAATGGAGTTCCTAAGCTACTGTCTGTTTTAGCAAATGCCCCTGTCATTTCATTTTGATATTTCACGTTTGAAATAACTCCCGTCATCCCCGCAGAGATGTTCAATTTGTTTTCCAAAAAAACCAAACCGGCAGGATTAAAAAAAGCAAGTTCTGCAGAATTCACCACCGCAACTCCGGCATGTCCCATTGCTAAGGCTCGTTGTCCTTGCGTACTCACACGGTATCCTCCTGCATAAGTTGCTGCTGCAAATAACAGGAAAACCATCACTAAAGAAAGTTTCTTCATAATTAAAGCTGATTATATTTTTCTAAAAATTCGTTAATCAAATTTAGTAGAATAAAAATTTTATGCAACTAAAATTACGAAATATTATGCAAGCACAGTAATTTTTTTACACATTCTCAATAAATTTCACAACTGATTGATAAAATTCACCTGCTTTTTCAGCGTGTAACCAATGCCCTGCATCTTTAATGGTGACCAGTACAGCAGCAGGAAAATGTTCTTTTATTAAAGATTTATCTTCTTTTTTAATGTAATTGGATTTGCCGCCATTCAAGAAAAGGGTTTTGCCTTCATAAACATCTTGTGAAGTTAAAGCTTGGCCTATTTCATTTACTTTTTCTTTTAAAACCTCTAAATTCATTCGCAAAGCAAGCTTTCCTTTCTCTTTCCAATACAGGTTTTTCAAAAGAAATTGCCGCACACCCCACTCTTTAATATATTCTTCTAACTTTTCATCGGCTTCACCCCTACTGGTCAGTTCAGAATTACTGAGCATGGTAAGCCCTTCTAAAATGGTTTGATGATGTGGTGCATAATATTTAGGAGCTATATCTGCAATAATCAATTTTTCGACTAAATCAGGATATTCGCAAGCGGTTTTCATAGCGGTTTTCCCTCCCATGGAATGACCTAACAGAATGATATCCTTTAAATTATTCTTATCGCAATATTCTTGAATATCTTGAGCCATGAGCTCATAGCTAAATTCTTCTGTATGCGGACTCCTACCATGGTTCCGTTGATCTACTAAGTGCACTTCAAAACCCTCATCAGTAAAACGCTTTCCTAAGGTTTTCCAATTATCACTCATCCCTAAAAACCCATGAAGAATAATAAATGGCTTTCCTTTCCCTAAAACATTGGCATATAATTTCATCTAAATTATTTTAAAAGTTGAAGATATTTTTTAATAACCGTTTCGAGTCCTTGGTAAAGTGATTCTGCAATAAGGGCATGCCCTATAGAAACTTCGTCTAAACCTGGAATATTCTCTTTAAAAAAACGAATATTTTCAAGTGATAAATCGTGGCCAGCATTTAAACCTATCCCAATATCTTGAGCCACTTTTGCGCATTCCATATAAGGTAAAATTCCGTTTTTGTTGCCCTGCGCATATTTTTCTGCATAGGCTTCGGTATATAATTCCACCCTATCAGTACCGGTATATTGTGCAGCTTCTATTTGTTTAGGGTTTGGGTCCACAAAAATGGAAGTTCTAATTCCGTTTTGTTTGAATTCCTGAATCACTTCTATTAAAAAATCTTTATGTTTTACTGTATCCCATCCTGCATTGGAAGTAATCGCATCTTCAGCATCAGGAACCAATGTTACTTGGGTCGGTTTGTTTTGAAGTACTAAATCTATAAATTGTGGAATTGGGTTTCCTTCAATATTGAATTCTGTAGTTACTGCAGGTGCCAACTCCCGAACATCTTGATAACGAATATGACGTTCATCCGGTCGCGGATGCACAGTAATTCCTTCGGCTCCAAAGTTTTCAATATCCTTGGCAGCCTGTAAAACGTTGGGAACATTACCTCCGCGGGAATTACGAAGGGTGGCAATTTTATTAATATTCACGCTCAATTTTGTCATTTCAATCTTTTTAGATCACAAAAATACAAAGTAGAAAAGCTTTCTTGTGCTATAATTTCCTTAATTTGCATAAAAAGCGGCTATGAATATTAATGATTATATTATAAACGATTTAGAAATACAATCGGTTAACCAAAAGACAAAAGAATTTAAAAAGCTATTTGATGAACTTACCTATTCTCATATTCCCATTGAAAAAAATAGAGAGTTCATAGGTTGTATTTCAGAAAATGATGTGCGCTGTTTTGACAACGAGAAGAACCTAGAGGATTACCAATATTCTTTAGAACACTTTTCTGTACGCGAAACCAATAACTGGCTGGATATCTTGGAAAGTTTTGCTGAAAACAACACGAATTTAATGCCGGTACTTTCTGAAGAAGAAAACAAATACTTAGGTTATATTGAATTAGGAGACATTTTGATGTATTTGGGAGAAACCCCTTTTATGGATTCACCCGGAGCTATTGTCGTCATTGAACGCGGCTTAAAAGATTATTCCTTTAGTGAAATAAGCCAGATAATAGAGTCTAACGACGGCAGGATGCTTGGTGCCTTTGTTAGTAAAATAAATAACGACGTAGCAGAAATCACTATTAAAGTTGGCTTATTAGGTTTAAATGAAATCATCCAAACCTTCAGAAGGTATAGTTATAAAATTGTAAGCGCTCATCAAGAAGACGTTTTCTTAAAGAACCTCAAAGAACGTTCTGATTACCTCGACAAATACCTCAATATATAACTTATGAAAGTAGCTATTTACGGACAGTTTTACCATCAAAACTCAGAAAAATATGTACAGCAACTGCTGGATGCTTTAGAAGAAAGAAATATTGAAGTACACATCGAAGAAAATTTTCTTCAAATTATCAGGGAAAACGAAGTCATTAAAAAAGATTACCAAAAATTTAAAATCTTTACTCAATTAGATAATAGCTACGATTTATTTTTCAGTATAGGTGGTGATGGCACTATTTTGAAAAGTATAAATTATGTAAAAGACCTAAAAATACCAATTGTAGGAATAAATACCGGAAGATTAGGCTTTTTAGCAACTATTCAAAAAGAGGAAATAGAACAAACGATTGCTTCTATACTTCAAAAAAATTATAATATTTCTCAACGGGAATTGTTAAGCATTGCAACATCTCCCAAAAACGAAAGTCTCTCTGATGTCAACTTCGCCTTAAACGAAATAGCGATAAGTCGAAAAAATACGACATCTATGATTACAATTAAAACTTGGCTAGACGATAAATACCTCACCGCTTATTGGGCAGATGGTTTAATTATCACCACTCCCACAGGCTCGACAGGTTATTCCTTAAGTTGTGGCGGACCGGTAATTACCCCAGAAACCGATGCTTTTGCCTTAACCCCGATAGCCCCACACAACTTAAATGCCCGCCCCTTGGTAGTCCCTAAAAAAACGGAGATTAAATTAGAAGTTTCTGGACGGGAGGAAGAATACTTGGTTTCTTTAGATTCAAGATTAACCACGCTAACTAACGACACCACAATTACCATAAAAAAAGCCCCATTTACCATAGGATTGGTTTCTTTGCATGAAGACAGCTTTATAAAAACCCTTCGGCAGAAACTTTTATGGGGAGAAGATAAACGTAATTAAAACAATAATTTTTACTGAAAAGTGTTTTTATACCAAATAGACACCTATATAATTAAGTGAGTGAGAACTTAATTTATATATTTGCAAACTTTTAGAAATTTATGAGGTATATAACAGCACTGATAATAATGGTATTATTTAGCTCTACATCATATTCGCAAACCTATGAAATAGGTATCATGGCTGGCGGCGCCAATTATATTGGCGATGTAGGGAGCACTAGCTACATCTCTCCTAATAAATTTGCTTTTGGCGGTATTGCCAAATGGAACCGAAGTAACCGCCATTCATTTAGGGCAAGTTTACTGTACACCTCTTTGTCGGCAGATGATGCTGATGCAGACGATTCTAGAAGAAACCAAAGAGGATACGAATTTGAAAATTCTATACTGGAAGGATCTTTGGGATTGGAATATACTTTTTGGGAATGGAATTTACACAACTATAAACCCCAATTTGTTCCTTACCTATACACAGGGATCACTGGTTTTTTAAGTAACGAAATGGCACTTGATAGAAATAACGAAATCAGTGAAAGAAAAAGAAAAATAGATTTCGCCATTCCGATGGTGTTAGGGGTTAAATGGACATTTGATACACATTTTGTTTTTGGCTTTGAAGTGGGTGCGCGTTACACTTTTACCGATAATTTAGACGGAAGTTCCCCGGAAGAGTTTGATGGCGGCGAAAATTTGCCTTCCTTTGGCAACCCAAATACAAATGATTGGTATATGTTTACAGGTTTCACCATAACCTATACCTTTGGAAGAAAACCTTGTTATTGTAATTTTTAAATGAATTTAAAAGCACAAATAAATAGAGAAAAATTACCCAAGCACGTTGCAGTCATTATGGACGGTAACGGCAGATGGGCTAAAAGACAAGGGCTGCTAAGAGTAAAAGGGCATGAAACCGGAACTACCGCTGTACGGGAAACCGTAGAGGTTTGTGCAGAAATTGGTATTAAAAATTTAACCTTATTTGCCTTTTCTACTGAAAATTGGAACCGACCAAAACTGGAAGTAAAAACCCTAATGAATTTATTGGTCTCTTCCCTAAAAAAAGAGATTTCAACCTTGATGGATAATGACATTAAATTAAAAGCCATTGGTTGCATTGACAATTTACCTTCTAAAGCCAAAAAAGAACTAGAGGAAGTTATCCAAAAAACTTCCAATAATTCTATGATGACTTTAACCTTAGCACTTAGTTACGGTTCCCGTGAAGAAATTGTAAGTACTGTAAAAGCTATTTCTCAAAAAGTAAAAGAAGGTAAGATTTCAGTAGAAGAAATTAACGACGATATTATTCAGCAAAATTTATACACCCATAATCTACCCGATGTAGATTTACTTATAAGAACAAGCGGGGAACAACGCATTAGTAATTTCTTATTATGGCAAATTGCGTATGCCGAATTGTATTTTACCCCAACTTTATGGCCAGACTTTAGAAGAGAGAATTTGTTAGAGGCCGTATTAAATTATCAAAATAGAGAACGAAGATTTGGAAAAACGAGTGAGCAACTTAGTTAATGTAATGATGAACAAACAATTTTTACTACTTATAATCTGCACCATTACATTTGGTTTTAAAAGTATAGCCCAAGAAGATATTCCTATTGCAAATGGTAAAGAATACACCATTGCAGATATTAAGGTAACCGGAAGTTCTAATTATAGCGAAAACACAGTAATTACCTTTACCGGCTTACGTGTAGGAGAAAAAATATACATTCCGGGAGACCGCATGAGTAATGTTATTAAAAAGCTTTGGGACCTAGGGCTTTTTAGCGACATTAATTTCTATATAGATAAAGTTGAAGGAAACGATGTTTATCTGGAATTGGAAATTCAAGAAGTTCCTGAACTTAGAAATGTAAAAATTAACGGGTTAAAAAAGAAAAAACACCGTGAAGAAATACTCAAAAAGAATAAGCTCAAAGCTGGTACAAAAGTCACCGAAAACCTTATTGCTACCACGCGTGCTAACATTAAAGAAAAATACACCAGCGAAGGCTACCTCAATACTGATGTAAAAATTGTTACCCGTGAAGTAAAAGACACTGCAGACGTTCAACAATCCAACAGCAAAGTTGATATGATTGTGAATGTAGAAAAAGGCGATAAGGTAAAAATCAAATCGGTTAATATTTCAGGAAATGAAGTTTTCAGCGATTGGAAAATAAGACGACAAATGAAAACCAAGCGTAAAAACTTTTTACGCTTTTGGAAACGCTCTAAATTTATTGACGAGCAGTACGAAAAAGATAAAGATAAAATCGTAAAAAAATACAAGTCACAAGGTTATCGTGATGCCAGAATTGTTTCAGACTCCATCATCCGATTAGATGAAGACGATATAGCTATAAACCTAAAAATAGAAGAAGGCAATAAATATTATTTTGGTAATATTTCTTTCTTAGGAAACAGTGTTTATTCAGATGAACAATTAAAACAAGTTTTAGGTATTCAAAAAGGCGATGTTTATAACGGTGTCTTATTAAAGAAAAAAATTGCCGATACCGAGAGACCGGATGGAGACGACTTAACCAATCTTTACCAAAACAACGGTTATTTATTCTCTCAAATCAATCCAGTTGAAACAAGGGTTTATAATGACACCATTGATTTTGAAATAAGAATTGTTGAAGGAAAAGAAGCTTATTTTGACAATGTAGTGGTAAAAGGAAACGATAAAACCAACGATCACGTAATTTATAGAAACCTAAGGACACGTCCCGGTCAAAAATACAGTAAAGAAGATGTCGTTAGAACCGTTCGTGAATTAGGGCAATTAGGCTTTTTTGACGCAGAGCAATTAAGCCCTGAATTTAAAAACGTAAACCCTAACGACGGTACACTAGACTTAGAATACAATGTAGTAGAAAGCGGTGCCAGCCAAATTGAATTGCAAGGAGGTTATGGCGGCGGTGGCTTTGTTGGTACATTAGGTTTATCTTTCAATAATTTCTCTTTAAAAGGAATTTTTGATAAAGATGCTTACAAACCCTTACCTATGGGAGACGGTCAAACGCTTTCTTTAAGAGCACAAGCAGCAAGCTACTACCAAACCTATAGTTTATCGTTTTCTGAGCCTTGGTTGGGCGGTAAAAAACCTATTAGGTTAACCACTTCATTTTCCCATACCATTCAGTATTACTATGATTTCTACAACAGGGATAAAAATTCCAATAGAAGTTTCTTAATTACTGGAGGTTCCATAGGACTCGCCAAAAGGTTAACTATACCCGATGATTACTTTACACTTTCAACAGCATTAAGTTTTCAACATTTTAACCTTAAAAATTACAACGTAGGTCTGTTTAATTTCCCTGATGGATATTCCAATAATTTCGCAATTACTGTTGGGCTAAGCCGTGATAATACTTTCACTAATCCTATTTACCCGATGGGAGGTTCTAAATTTAGCATTACCGCAAAATTCACCCCTCCTTATTCACTTTGGAATGGTATTGACTATGGTAACCTAAAAAACAAACCGGAATATCAAGATGAAAACGGAAATCCTGATTTAGCTAAAATCGATCAGCAAAAATTCAACTGGTTAGAATATTATAAAATTAAATTTAACGGAGATTGGTACAATAATTTATTCGATAAATTTGTTTTAAGAACTAATGTTGAATATGGTTTCTTAGGAGCTTATAACAATGATCGTGGAATCCCACCTTTTGAAAGGTTCTATCTAGGTGGTGATGGTTTAGGAGGCTACAGTCTTGACGGAAGGGAGACTGTTCGTTTAAGAGGTTACCCTAACCAATCGTTAACACCTATCGACAGAAATTACACAGCTACCACACGTGGTGCTACAAGAAACGATGGAGCAACCATCTATAATAAATATAGTTTAGAATTGAGATACCCTATTACCTTAAAGCCATCAGCATCTATTTTCGCTTTAACCTTTGCAGAAGGAGGAGCATCATACGATGGATTTAGAGATTTTAATCCTTTTGAATTAAATCGTTCTGCTGGTTTTGGAGTTCGTATATTTATGCCGGCCTTTGGTCTATTAGGAATTGATTTTGGATATGGTTTCGATCCTATTCCAGGAACCAATTCTGGACCTAATGGATGGGAAACCCATTTTATTATCGGTCAACAGTTTTAAGCTTTGGCACGATATTTTCTATAAACAAAAAAATTATGAAAAAAAGATTTTTATTTGTATGCTTGCTTTTTCTTAGCTCCTTAGCGATAACTGCTCAGAGAGGAATTAAAATGGCCTATATTGATATGGATTATATTTTAAAAAATGTACCGGAATATCAAGAAGCCAGTCAACAATTAGAAGCAAGGGTACAAAAATGGAGATCTGAAATTCAGAAAAAAATGCAGAATGTCGAAGACATGAAGCAAGACCTAAGCAATGAAAGAGCACTTTTAACCAAAGAGTTGATTGAAGAGCGAGAAGAAGAAATTGCTTATGAAGAACAAGCGATCTTAGAATATCAGGAAGAAAAATTTGGACCCCAAGGAGCTTTTATTGTTCAAAAAAGACAATTGGTTCAACCGGTACAAGATCAAATTTTTAATGCCGTGCAGGAAATAGGCGAGAAAAGACAATATGACTTCATATTTGAAAATTCTGCCGATGCGCTTTTACTTTTTTCAGCAAAAAGGCACGATATTAGCGATCAGGTTTTAAATATCATTCAACGTTCTTCTAGAAAGTTAGATTTAGAAGATAGAAGAAAACAAAAGGAAGAGGAAGAAAACAGCAAAATTGAAGAGCCCTATAAGTCTGTTGAACAAGCGGCAGAAGACAAAGAAGAAGCTGCTGAAAGAGATGCCATAAGACAAGCAAAAGAAGATGAAAGAGAGCAGATGCTTAACGAAAGACAACAAAGAAGAGATTCAATTAGAGCTGCAAGGCAAAAAGAATTTGAAGAAAGAAGAGCTAAATTATTAGAAGCACGAGAAAGAAGAAGAGATTCTTTAGAAAAGCTAAGAAATCAAAAAAATAATACCACGCCACCAGGCAGATAAAAGTTTAAATAATAATCAATTAAATAAATCTAATTACCTTAATTTTTATATCAATGAAAAAGTTTAGAACATTATTAATAGCATTATCTTTTGTTTTTGGAGCAGTAGCATTAACAAATGCACAAGATTCCAAAATTGCTCACATAAACACTCAAGAGCTAATTGAGTCTATGCCCGCCTACAAAGATGCCATGTCTCAATTACAAAAACTAGAAAGCACCTACAAAGCAGATATCGAAGATTTACTAAAAGAAGCGCAAAGCAAAAATCAAAGATACCAGCAAGAAGCTGTTAACAAAACAGAAGAAGAAAACGCTAAAAGAGCGCAGGAGTTACAGGAAGATCAACAGAAAATAATGCAATTCCAACAGAATGCCCAAAAAGAGCTTCAAAAGAAAGAAAATGAATTACTGAGACCAGTTTATGAAACGGCTCGTAAATCTATCCAAAAAGTAGCAAGAGAAAAAGGATTTGATTATGTATTAGATTCTACTACAGGAGCAGGTGGAGTAATCTTGGCAGACGGATACGATTTAATGCCTGATGTTAAATCTGACCTAAAAATCTAAAGAAAAAATAAAACTTATATTTATTTTAAGCACTTTCATTAATTTTGAAAGTGCTTTTTTATTTATGAAGAAATCTCAACCCATAGGCATATTTGATTCCGGTATTGGCGGCACTTCCATTTTTAAGGAAATTCACACACTACTGCCTTCTGAAGATATTATTTATCTAGCAGATAGTTTTAATGCCCCCTACGGAATAAAATCTAAAGAAAAAATTATAGCGCTGAGTAAAAAAAATACAGAGCTATTACTACAAGAATCTTGTAAAATTATCGTAGTAGCATGTAATACCGCAACAACTAATGCTATAGATTTTCTAAGGAATAATTATGATGTACCTATTATTGGGATTGAACCTGCCATTAAACCTGCAGCTTTAAAAACCAAACAAAAAGCAATAGGAATCTTAGCTACAAAAGGAACTCTTTCGAGCGAATTATTTAATAAAACTTCCGGATTGTTTGCCAAAGATGTTGAAGTTATCGAAGTAATCGGTTCAGGATTAGTAGAAGCAATTGAAGCCGGTGAAGAAAACACGCCATCCACAAAAAAATTACTAGAAGAATTGCTTCAGCCTATGTTAGCAAAAAGTATAGACTATCTGGTCCTGGGTTGCAGCCACTACCCATACCTTATCCCAATCTTACAGGAACTCTTACCAAAGAATGTGGTTATTATCGATTCTGGAGAGGCTGTAGCGCGTCAAACAAAATTTATACTTAACAGCCTCGGACTTTTAAATGAAGAGCAAAAAAAAGCTTCTATTAGTTTTTACACCAATAAAAGCCCTGAAATATTAAAGCATTTTGTACCCGATCATCCGGTACACTATTTAGATTTTTAGTAATTAATCGCTGGACAGTTACATTCGTAAGGTTTAGAATCTTCACCAAAGTTGTAACCTAGGGTAATTTGATGGAAACCAGAATTAGATAAAACGATAGAATTTGCTTGATAAGTATAAGTATAAGCAAACATGAAGTTACCATAGTTTATTCCCACAAAAGGAGAAACATATTGTAGTTTTTGGTTATCTACAGAAGTACCATTTGTTGTGTATTCTGCCCCATCAAAACTTCTTCTATAAGATAAACCTCCCCAAAGTTTACCAAAATCAAAATCACGGTAAGCCTTAAAATTCACATCAATAGAAGCCTCTGAGGTTTCTTCTTTTACCTTAAACAAAATAGAAGGCTCAAAAGCCCATTCGGTACTGTAAGGATCGATTATATAGCCGGCAGAAAACAAGTATTGCCTTTGATTATCACTTTCAAATTCTTGAGAAAAAATATCTCTTTGTTGCGGGATTAAGTTATTTACCGTAAAGTGAGCATAAAACTCAAAAAGGTAATAAGACATCCCAAAATCTACATTAAAAAAAGAATCCCTTTGTCCTGCACCAGAAATAATTGGATCGTTAGGGTTAGGACCTCCTATTAAATCACTTTCATCCAACTTTTCCTGTAAAACTCCAACATTTAAACCAAACGAAAGCTGGTTTAAGTCAATCCTATTTCGAGATAAAAGTAAATGATAGGCAAAAGTAGCATATACCCCTTGTTGGGAAAACCTACCATTACTATCATTGTATAAAATGGCACCGAGACCAACATTTTCCCCTACTCTACCATTTAAACTCGCTGTTTCAAGTGTTGGAGCATCATCTACACCAAACCATTGTCGTCTTCCCGTAAGTCTTAATTTGGTTTGAGAAGCCGCTCCTGCCATTGATGGATGGACTAAATAAAGATTATCTGTTAAATAATCTGAATAGACTGGAATCCCACGCTCTTGCGCTTGTAAACCAAATGAACCAATAAAAAGTAGAAGTATTAATAAAGGGTTAAGTTTTTTCATGGGTAAAAAAGGGTTATTTCGTCACTAAAATAAGCTTTAAAACAACTTTTGCAAAATTTGTTGCTAAATTGTTAAAGTCTTATAACTATCGGCAAATATATTAATTCTAATTAAACCACCTAAAATAAGATAAGTTAAGCAATTAGATAAATTTAATAATAAAATATTGCCCGTAAATATATTGATTTCATTGTATTTCTTTTAGTATTTTTGTCGAAAATTTATGTTATGAGTAATTATTCTATAGAAATAAAGCCTACCAATAATACTTCCATCATTAAATTTGAAGCCAATTCATTCTTAATAAAGGGAGAAGGCTTTGAATTTAAAAATATAGACGAAGCCAAAAATTCTCTACTTGCGCAGCAATTATTCCATCTTCCTTTTGTTAAAACGGTTTATTTAGCACAAAATTTTGTTGCCATCGAAAAATATAACATTGTTGAATGGAAAGATGTAGAAAACGAAGTTGCTGAACAAATTGAAAATTACTTAAATTCTGGTCAAGAAATCGTAAAAGAAACCAAGCAGAACATCCCGATTACCGTTTATGCAGAGAGCACACCCAACCCAAAGGTGATGAAATTTGTAGCTAACAAAAAATTAGTTTTACAATCCATTGAATTTAAAAATATTGATGATGCTAAAAATTCTCCTTTAGCACAAAAATTATTTCACTTTCCTTTTGTAAAAGAGGTGTTTTTTGACGAAAACTATGTTTCTATCAATAAATACGATATGGCTGAATGGGAAGAAATCACCATGGAATTACGCGAATTCATCAGAAATTTCTTGCAAGAAGGAAATGATGTATTATTAGATGACATAAAAGCAGGAAACTCTTCTTCAGCTACTACAGAAAACACCAGCCAAGAAGTTTCTACTGAAAATTTAGACGATATCTCTAAACAAATTGTAGCGATTTTAGATGAATATATAAAACCTGCCGTAGCAAGTGATGGCGGTAATATTATGTTCAATTCATATAATCCCGAAACTAAAAATGTAAGTGTCGTTTTACAGGGAGCTTGTAGCGGATGTCCTTCTTCCACCATTACTTTAAAAAATGGAATTGAAACGATGTTAAAAGAAATGCTTCAAGGAAAAGTAAATACTGTAGAAGCGATTAATGGGTAAAACTGTTATTGATTTCACACCAATAAAAAAGGAGAATCAAATTTGATTCTCCTTTTTTTATTTAAAGTGTTTTATACTTAAAACTCTCGTTTAGCATCTTCATAATATTCTTTAAACAGCTGAAGAAGACTCATGGTAGAAGTTACCAAATCTTTTGTCTCCAATAGCAGACCAAAGTACAGCTTTGTATTTTTTGGACTGGTTTCAGAAGTTCTAATACGTTCAATTTGTTTTTGAATTAATCCTGAAACTTTATCTACAAGGGCTTGTTTATCGTTTAAAATCTGATCGATCCTAGAGAAAGAGTGATTATCAAAAGTTTCGATGATTTCATCAAAAAGCACTTGCATTTCCCTATCAATACTCTTTAAGTCCCTAATCTGATTAAATTTCAAATTCTTATGATTGTTATTCACGTGGCGATAACTAGAGCGTGTAATCTGCCCAATTGACTGAACCATATCTTGAAGGATATCTAAAAACAAGATATAAAATTTACTTGCTCCTACTGAATTATCTTCCAATGACTTTATAAAGTAGAACACGTTATCTTTCAACTCATCCACTTCATCTTCTAAGTTATTCAGCTTCTTGGTATCTTTTCTGAGTTTACTTAAATCGTGATACCCAAGGTGATCTACCGTTTTACTGTAACGCTTATTAATACCATTAATTACACTAGAAATATTTTGAGAAGTTTCTATGGTAATTTCATTAATCGTAATAATATCATGACGATTAAAACGCTTCTTGCTTTTTTCTTCTTTAACCTTTTTAGAATGAATTATTGCACTTCTAATGATTAAAACAGCCGCTAAAACTACTAAAATCGCTAAAGCAATATTACCGCCATACCAAATGATAGCTGCAAAAATAGCAGCAGCTAAAAATGCTACCCCAGCAGTAACAAACCAACCACCAACAACATTCACCACTCCGGCTACACGATAAACAGCACTTTCTCTATCCCAAGCGCGATCTGCCAAAGAAGTACCCATCGCTACCATAAAAGTAACATAGGTAGTAGATAATGGTAATTTTAAATTAGTACCTATTGAAATCAATATACTTGCCACTACTAAGTTGACAGAAGCTCTTACGGTATCAAAAGCTGGAGCATCAACTCTTCTATCAGCTAATGCTGAGTTAGGTTTCTCAAACTTAGATTCTATTTTGTTTTTTACACGTCCGGGAAGTATGCTTGTTACCACATTACTTGCCACAACAGAATACCTTACTAAAATTCTAGCTAAAGAATTAGGTTCAAACCTTTCTGCTCCGTCTCCCTGCCTTGCTAAATTCACACCTGTATCAACGACTGCCCTAGCTTTACTGGACAACCAAAGCGTAAGCACCATTACTCCTCCAGCAATGATTAGTAAAAATTCTGGGGTTTGTACACTTCCGGCAAGACCATTCATCGCAAATTCTGAAGGCAAAACACCTGAAGTCTCATAAGCCGTTTGCCACAATCCAAAAGATTGCCATGCGGCTATGGGAACTCCTATAAAGTTCACCAAATCGTTTCCGGCAAACGCTAATGCCAAGGCGAAAGTTCCTATTACAATAATCGCTTTTAATATATTGGTTTTAAAAACAGACATTAATAATTGAGAAACCAAAGACCAAAAAACAAAGCTTATTAAGATTATTAACCAAGTATGCTCATTCACATAGTCTTTTAAATCAGAAGATAAAAAAGTAATACTTTTCATCCCTTTAATAAAGATGAAATAAGAAATGGAAGCCATAGAAGCACCTCCAAAAATAGCACCGAAGTATTTTAATTTCTTTTCATATTGAAAGGTAAATACCAATCTCGAAATATATTGTACAACAGCACCAATAGTAAACGCCACTACTACAGAAAGCAAAATACCCAATACAATTTCAGTTGCTTTAGCTGTATTTATATATTCTGAAAGTAAAGAAAGGGACTCTTCTTGCGTATAAAGTTTAATAACCGCTATAGAAACTGCCGCACCCAATAATTCAAAAACAATAGAAACCGTGGTGGAAGTTGGTAAGCCTAATGAATTAAAGAAATCAAGCAGCAAGACATCGGTAATCATCACCGCCATAAAAATAATCATGATTTCATCAAAATAAAACTGGCTAGGCATAAAAATACCTTTTCTGGCTACTTCCATAAGTCCGCTGGAAAAAATAGCCCCTACTGCTACCCCTAAACTCGCAACAATCATGATTGTTCTAAGAGAAATAGCCTTAGACCCTATAGCAGAATTTAAAAAGTTAACAGCATCGTTACTCACTCCTACTACCAAGTCTGTAATTGCTAGGGCAAAAAGCACCACAAGCATTACAATATAAATATTCTCCATAAATAGCTTTTATTTACAATCTGCAAAAATGCCCTAATAATTTAAAATTTTTCAGCTTCCATTGTTATCAAAACATTAAATCAAAAGCCTATTCTTATTAGACACAAAGCTTGTAACTTTATCATTTTGATGCCAATATTACTCAATTATGCAAGAACTAAAAAATATACTTTCTAAAGAATCCAGTCCTTATTTATTACAGCACGCACAAAACCCCGTAGCTTGGCAGCCTTGGGACGATAAAGTTTTAAAACTTGCTAAAGATAACAATAAACTTTTATTAATAAGCATTGGTTATTCTGCCTGCCATTGGTGCCATGTGATGGAACATGAATGTTTTGAAGATAAAGAAGTTGCTCAATTAATGAATAAAAACTTTATCAACATTAAAGTTGATCGGGAAGAACGCCCGGATGTTGACCAAATCTACATGAATGCTCTACAAATTATGACCGGGCAAGGCGGTTGGCCATTAAATATTATAGCTCTTCCTGATGGTAGACCGGTTTGGGGAGCTACTTACCTGCCTAAACAAAAATGGATGGGAACACTTCACCAACTAAAAGATCTATTTCAGCAATCACCGGAACATATGGAAGAATACGCTGAAAAATTAGCAGCTGGAATGAAGCAATTGAACCGACTGGTTGTTGAAGAAGTAGAGGAACAAGAATTCTCTTCTTCTTTTTTAGAGGAAGCCATCCACCAATGGTCAACAAAATTTGATTTAGAGAATGGAGGCTTTAAAGGTGCTCCAAAATTTATGATGCCCAACAACCTTTCATTGCTATTACGCTACGGATTTCAGCTCAAAAACAAAGAAGTTCAAAATTTTGTTGAATTCAGTTTAGAAAAAATGGCAAAGGGCGGAATTTACGATGCAATTGGTGGCGGATTCTCACGATATAGCGTAGATGAACGCTGGCACATCCCACATTTTGAAAAAATGCTTTATGATAACGCTCAATTAATCGAATTGTATACAGAAGCTTATTCCGTTTATCAAAATGAGATTTTTAAAAATGTAGTAGAAGAAAGCATAGAATTTATAGAACGGGAACTTACTGCACCGCAAGGTTATTTTTATGCCGCCCTAGATGCCGATAGTTTAAATGAAAACAATAAAAAAGAAGAAGGTGCTTTTTATAGTTGGAAAAAAGAAGAGCTTCAGCAAGCCTTAAAAAATGATTTTGAAGTATTCGCCGAATATTACAATGTGAATCCCTATGGTTATTGGGAAAACAACAATTATGTCTTTATCCTAACGAAAAGCGAACAAGAAATTGCAGATAAATTTTCTTTATCTCTAGAAGGACTTCAACAGAAAATTAAAAATTGTAAAAAAATTCTATTCCAAAAAAGAAAGGAAAGGCAACGTCCTGCTCTAGACGACAAAGGACTTACATCTTGGAACGCCATGATGATTAAGGCTTATGCTAAAGCCTATCAAGTTTTTCAAAAAGAAGATCATTTGCATTCGGCGGAGAAAGCAATGCATTTTATAACTGAAAATTTATTGGAAGGACTTCTGCTATTTAGAAATTATAAAAACCAAAAAAGTATTCGGGCAAATTTGGAAGATTACGCACTGTTGATTGATGCTTTAATTGAATTATACCAAACTACTTTTAAAGTCCCTTACCTAACACTAGCTAAAAATTTAACTCAAAAGGTTTTTGAAGATTTTTATGATGCAGAAAGTAATTTTTTCTTTTTCACTTCCAAAGATGTACAATTAATTCAGCGAAGCATAGAAACGCAAGACAACGTCATGCCTGCCTCTAACTCTGTAATGGCAAACAACCTCTTTAAGCTTTCAAAATTTTACCTGGATGCAGATTGGCGGAAAGTAGCTGAATTAATGCTGAAAAAAATCACTCCTCAAATCAATGATTATTTTTCAGGCTACAGCAACTGGCTTTCTTTATATTTAAATTATACAGAAGAATATTATGAACTGGTATGTTCTGTAAAGAATGATTCTGCCATTAGGAAAATTCAACAAAACTATTCCCCTCAACTAATCTGCTGTGTGACACAAGAAGAAATTCCTTTAACTCAAGGTAAAGAAAGTAACGAAGAATTTTACTTTCTTTGCCAAGAAAATTCCTGTCAAGCACCACAGAAAAGCATAGAACAGGTGCTATCTGGATTTTTCAAATAAGTTTAACAAAAATTAAACGAAGAAAAAGGTAAAAATTCATTTAAATTGAAAATTCTAAAAATTAAACTTAAAAATTAATTATGGAGAAACTTAACGATTTTTCTCAACTAGCTAAAGAATACATCGAAAAATTCATAGACTTTTTGCCCGATTTAATCGCGGCCATTTTAATCCTCATCATAGGATTTTGGATTGCCAAGCGATTGATAAAATATATGAAAAAAGCCCTTCAAAAGAAAGATTACGATCCTGCCTTAGAAGGTTTTTTAACCACTTTAGTGAGTTGGGCTTTAAAAATATTGGTAATTATTGTTGCTATTTCGCAAGTAGGTATAGAAACTACTTCGTTAGTCGCAGTACTTGGTGCCGCAGGTTTAGCTATAGGATTAGCCCTACAAGGCTCATTAGCCAATTTTGCCGGTGGGGTTTTAATTATTATTTTGAAACCTTTTAGAATTGGAGACTGGATTGAAGCCCAAGGAGTTTCCGGTAGCGTAAAAGAAATAAGTTTATTTTACACCAAAATTGACACGTTTGGCAATCAAGAAGCAGTTATCCCTAATGGAAGCTTGGCTAACGACAATATTGTAAACTACACAGTAAATGGTAAACGCCGTGAAAACTTAAGCTTTGGTATTTCTTATGATGATGACATTAAGAAAGCAAAAGAAGTATTAATGCAATTAGTAAAAGAACAAGATGGCATTCTAGAAGATCCTGCTCCGCAAGTACTCGTTTCTGAATTGGCTGATAGCTCAGTTAACTTCTCGGTACGTTATTTCGCCCCTAACGATAAATTCTGGGATATTCACTGGAATATGATTGAGCAAGGTAAAATTAGATTAGAAGAAGCTGGCATGACCATTCCTTATCCTCAAAGAGACATTTATGTTTACGATCAGACAAAAATGAACGGAACAGTAGAAAAGGAATCTAAGAAAGAGGCTTAATTTTTCTTATTTACCTTAAAATCCTTTAAATAATAAGGCTCAAAATAAGCGACATCTTCGGTGTCGCTTTTTTTGTACTTCTCTTCAGAAAGCTTCACCATTTCCCTAGCAGAAGGAAGCGCATCTATAAAAAATGCATTTTTAGCGCTAGAAATTTCTTCAAACTTCTTCACTCCGTCTCCCACAAAATGAACAGGAATAAAATCGCTAAAATAGTTTGCAAAAGAATCTTCTTCTAAAATTTTAGCTTCCACAGGAGAAATCAATACATGTCTATTAGAATAAACCGCGGTATAGACTTCCATACGACGAGCATCCAACATTGGGACAATCACTTCTTCTTCCTTAGCTGAAATTTGCTTTGCCAATACGGTTAAGGTAGAAACAGAAATAAGAGGAATATCCAAGCTAAAACACAGTCCTTTGGCTGCGGAAACACCTATGCGCAACCCCGTATAGGAACCTGGGCCTTTACTTACCGCAACAGCATCTAAATCTTTATAATCTAAATTTACTTCTTTTAAGGCTTCCTCAATAAACAGATGTAGTTTTTCTGCGTGGGAATAGCCTTTTTCTTTATCTTCTTTTAAAACGGCAACTTCTCCATTAATTCCAATTGCTACCGAACAATTGGTGGTAGAAGTTTCTAAATTTAAAATCGTAGCCAAAAAGTTTTATTTTTTGTTAGCAGATTGTACTTCAACTTTATCTCCAGATTCTAAAACTTTGGTAACGATGTTATACGGACCGGTAATCACCTCATCTCCATCTTCCAATCCGGAAATTACTTGAATATTACTATCGTCCTGAATACCTGTTTTCACCACCTGAAGTTTTGCTTCTTCTCCTTTTTTCAAAAATACGCATTCAAACGTTTCTTCACTAGCATTTTTAGAAGCTTTTCCTGTTTTGGTTGCTGTAGTATCGTTTTTAACAACAATAGAACTAATAGGTACGGCAATGATATCTTTTTCTCGATTGGTAACAATATCGACTGTAGCCGTCATTCCCGGTCTAAACGGGTAATAATCTTCTGGCTTCCCTTCAAGTAAATCTTGATAAGAATCTTCTAAAATTCGAACTTTTACATCAAAATTGGTTACTTGATCGGCGGTTAAATCGTCTGCGGCAGAATTGGAAATTTCAGTAACAATACCTGTAAATTCTTTTCCTAAGTATGCATCTACTTCAACTATAGCAGAGTCACCAACAGCAACTTTTACAATATCATTTTCGTTTACTTCTACCTCTACTTCCATTTCACCTAAGTTAGCTTCTCGCAAAATTTCGGTTCCGGCCATTTGTTGAGTTCCCACAACACGTTCTCCTAATTCTGCGTCAAGCTTAGAGATCGTTCCGCTCATCGGTGCATAAATAGTAGTTCGGTTTAAATTGTCTTTTGCTTCATTAACACTAGCAGCAGCACTTTGCACATTATAGTAGGCCGATTGTTTATTGGCTTGGGCTACTTCATATTGAGAAACAATATTATCCCATTCAGATTTCGAAATAACCCCCTTATCGTATAAGGTTTTGTTTCGCTCATAATTGGCTTTTGCTTGTTTTAAAGAAGCTTCGGTTTGCGACAAATTGGCTTTTATATTTTGGTAACTTGCTTCCGAACGCTGTAAACTACTTTGGTATAGATCTGGATTTATTTTCACCAATAAATCCCCTTTTTTCACTTCTTGCCCTTCCGCTATTGGAAGTTCTATAATTTCCCCGGAAACTTCTGAAGAAAGCTTTACTTCTACTTCCGGTTGAATTTTCCCAGTTGCAGAAACGGTTTCGGTAATATTCATCTTTTCAACAATAGTGGTTTCCACTTGTTTAAAATTACCGGTCTTCCCAAACAGTCCTGATTTTTTCCCAACAATAAGGGCAATAATCAAAACTACAACAACAAGGAGGATAATAAGAAGTGTTTTCTTTTTCATGGATTATAATTTAATATCTTCAGGATCTACTCCAAAGTATAATTCTAAAACCTTTAGCTTAAAAATATAATTATACTTGGCTTGAATTAATTGACTTTGGGTATTAGACAGCCTGAATTTAGATTGACTAAAATCGAACGCATTGGTCAAACCTACATCATAACGATCTTGAGCATAGGCATAGGCTTGCTCTTGTGATTCTAATGCAGTTTTAGCTGCTTCATAGGCCTTCGCAGAACCTTGCGCATCTACATAAGCTTGATATATGTTAGACTCTAAATCGAGTTTTGCCTGCTCTAATTGATATTCTGCTCTTTTTACGTTTATTTCATTACGCTTTACTGAATTTCTTGTCGAAAAGCCATTCAAGATAGGCACGTTAAGTTGTACCCCGTAAGAAATACCATCATTTAACCATAACTGATCAATAAATGGTCTAGGCGGAAGGGTTTCTAATGCAAAATTTGGAGCTACAACTACTTCACCTGTAGATTCAACCTGACCAATAACCTGAGTGGGTTGACTAGAATCTACGCCACCTTGGGTAATTCGTTCAGCTCCCGACTCACGCGTATTATAATTAAAAAACGCACTCAAGGAAGGGTAATAAGCCGACTTTGATATTTCTACATCCTTTTCAGCTAGTTCAACATTTTGTTCGGCTAGTTTGATTTCATATCTATTTTCTTTGGCATTATCGATGATTTCTTCTGGTTTTTGATCAAGAATACTAGCCATAGGAGTATTGTAAGTTTCCTTTACTATATCAAAATTTTCATAATCTTCAATCAATAAAGTTTGTGCTAAACTTATTAATGCTATACGAACATTGTTTTCGGCAACAATAATTTGCTGTTTTTCGTCAGCATTGGTCGCTTTTATTTCTAACAAATCTCCTTCTGGTAAAGTTCCTGCATCTACCAAGTCTTGTGTTCTTTGATATTGTTCTTTTGTTAATTGGTTTTGTTCTTTTAAAACTTCCAACACTTCTTTATTCACCAACACTTCTAAATAGCTATTGGCAACAAACAAAGCAATATCATTTTCCATTTGCTCCAAGGAATACATCGCGGCAATTCTCGAAAGTTTTGCACGTTGCAATTGCCTTAAGTTTCTTAAACCATTAAACACATTAACACTAGCAGTAACACCAGCAGATAAATTTCGCGTAGTTTGATTTTGAAGTACTCCTGTCGTCACATTTTGGGTTAAACCTGTATTCCACGAGTTAGAAGCTTGTCCATTTATACTAGGCAAATAATTTCCAATGGCATCAGATTTATCTATTTCAGCTGCTTCTAAATCTAACTGTGATTGTTTTACAGATATATTATTTTCCAACGCATAGGTAACACACTCTCGTAAAGTCCATTTTTTACCTTCTTGCGCATGGGCGGTAAAAAACACACCAAATAATGCTGCGATAAGGGTTAATTTTTTCATGCTGATTGATGATTTCTAATGAGTAAGTCTATTCTAATTTATTTTGTTACAGTTTACGATAACTATCTCCCGAAATTTTGAGAAGGTTTTACTTGGTTCCAGACTTTTATCTCATCGTCTTTACTTAAACCATCTTTAATTTCCACATAAATACCGTCACTCAGTCCAAGGCTTACTTCCCGTTTTTCAAATTTTTGATCTCCGGTTTTCACTTCTACAAATGGCTCTTGTGTTTTAGGATCAAATTGAAGCAAGGATTCTTTAATAGCCAATACATCTTCTACCTTATCTAAAATAATGGATGCATTTGCACTTAACCCGGAACGAATAAATGTGCTATCCCGATTTTTTAAGGTTCCTTCAATTTCAAATTGAATAGCTCCATTTTCGTCAAGCCCTTTCGGTGCAATATAATCTAATACGGCATCAAACTTTTTGTCTTCAATAGCTCCGATAGTTATTTCTAAAGGTAAATCTTCTTTGATTTTACCAACTTCAGATTCATCTACTTTTCCTTCAAAAATCATTTTATCCGTATTTGCCAAGGTAGCAATAGTAGTCCCTTCATTAAAGTTATTAGACTCTATTACTTGGTTACCTTCTTTTACAGGAACGTCTAGCACCATCCCCGCAATTGTGGCTCTAATCTGAGTATTCGCAGCAGTGCCTACTCCGCTTGCCGTACCGGTCTTTACAATTTCATAAGTTTGCTGTGCTGCAGCGTAAGTTTGTTTTGCTTGTTTATAAGCTACTTCTGCCTGGTCAAAATCATTAGCAGAAATCACTCCTTTATCAAACAATTCTTTTTGGCGGTTATAAACTTTCGTCTGATTATCTAATGCTATTTTTGCTGAAGTTATTTGGTTTTTACTGCTCGCTAAATTAGAAACATTAGGCACCACTTTTAACTGCGCAATTAAATCGTTCACTTTTACTTGATCTCCGGCTTCGATATATATTTTATCGATAATTCCCGAGATGTTTGGTTTAATTAAAATTTCTTCTTTAGGAACAATACTTCCTGTAGCCACCGTTTGTTTAACAATGGTTTGCATAGAAGGTTTTTCGGTTTCGTAAACTACTGGGCTTTCTTGATTTTTTTGGTATAAATAGTATAGTGCACCTCCAAAACCGACTACAATTATTATTAAAATTGAAATAGTTATAATTCTTCTCATTTTATTATTTTATTTTTAATTTATTCTGCACTTAGAGCATCTACAGGCTTTATTCTAATTGCATTTTGTGCAGGAATTAGCCCTGCCAATAATCCTGAAATCACGAGTACAAGTAATGCAATAATTACAACCACTACATTTACACTTGGATTTGCAAACATCATATCCGAAGTATTATTTGCATCTAAAAACCTATTAACAGACCATAACAGCAGACTCGCAAGTATAATACCCGCCATACCTGAAGCAATTGTAAGAACTACAGATTCCATTAATATTTGACCTCTAATTGATGCTGGAGTAGCTCCTAAAGCTCTACGCACTCCAATTTCACTCGTTCGATCTTTAACTACTATAAGCATGATATTACTTATTCCTATAACTCCTGAAAGCAAAACTAAAATACCCACAAAATAAGCTACGGCATTAAGTGCGGTAAATAAGCCTGTAATTTTATTAAACTCTTGATACAAGTCAAAATTCCCTACCGCCCGATCGTCTTCCGGGTGTATATCGTGTCGTTTTTTGATTACTTCAAAAATCTCTGATTTTAAATTGGTAATGGAATAATCGTCCTTTGCGGTGATAGCCATCCAGCCTACAATTTCCCCCATATTAAAAGCTTGGGAAAACGAGGTAAAAGGAACATAGATTTCTTTTTGATCTTCTTCTGAATTTCCACCACCGCCACTTTTTTTTCGGTAAGTACCGATCACCTGAAAATTAACTCCATTAATTTTGATATAGCTCCCCAAAGCACTTTCATCATAATCATACAAGGAATTTTTAACCCCTTCTCCAATAATAGCTACTTTTCGTTTTTCTTTGATATCGTTATAATTTAAAAACCTACCGGAAGTCACGTCCATGGGTTGCTGCTGAATAATTTCGGGATAATCACCATATACATTAAATGCTCCAGATTTTAGTCCACGGATTACATTGTTATTCCCTCCGAAACCACCTAGCTGATTTCTAGGAGAAACAAACCGCAACCCATTCACATTATCTTTTATAGCTTGAACATCACCTATTTTAAAATTATACCTTCTTCCTTTAGGCATTCCTTTATAAGATTTAGAAGTAGTTTGTGTCCACATAAACATAGAATTACTTGCCATTCCACTAAAACCTCTCATAATTCCATTTTGCATTCCCTTTCCCGCAGCCAATAATATTACTAGCAAAAAAATACCCCAAAGAACCCCTAATGAGGTCATAACTGTTCTAAACCAATTAGCACTTAGCGATTCTATTATTTCATTCCATTTATCCCTACTAAACATACTATTCGTCTCTTAATGCAACAATTGGTTTAATTCTAGCTGCCCGCCACGCTGGGAAAAATCCCGCAAATGCACCAGCAATTATAAGAATTAAAACTGTTGTAACTGCCACTTGAAAATTCACTGTTGGATTGTATATAAAATCGCTTTGAAAAAATGGAATATATGGGCTTATAAACTGAAGAAAAAACATCCCAATTAAAAGGCCTGTAAAACCTGAAATTATGGTTATAAATATTGATTCATGTAAGACCATACCAATTACAGACAAAGGTTGAGCACCTAATGCCTTTCTAATTCCTATTTCTTTGGTGCGTTCCTTTACAATGATGAGCATTATGTTACTGACTCCAACTACACCTGCAAAAATAGTAGCAACCCCAACAAACCAAAAAAATAATCTTACTATATAAATAGTGGCATATACATTTTTCATATTCTCTAGCGAATTATTTATACGTATAGCACTCACATCCTCTGGAGCTACGGTATGAAATTCCTTTAATTGTCGGGAGAGTTTTTCGGTAAAAGCTTGAGAGTTTTTTACCGCTTTTTCAAAGTTATCCTCCTGGGGTAAAGTAAAAGCCAACTGGTCAAGATTATCTCCTGCACCAAACACCTTTTGTGCTGTTTTTAAGGGAACGAAAACCCGCGCTTCTTCTCTTTCTCCTCCGGGATCGCTATACACTCCTACTACTTTAAAAAGCACCCCCCTAATTTCAATCTGTCTGTTGACTGCCGGTTTTTTATCTTTAAAAAGGTCGTTATATACTTTCATACCAATAACGGCAACTTTTCTATATTGATCGTTATCTGAATAATTGATATACCTTCCTTCGGTTAAATCTTCGCTTTCTAAAAATTGATAATCCGGCAAAACCCCTTCAACACGATAACTTCCTGACTCATTTTTATAATTTACCAATCCACCCCAAATTCGATATAAAGCCGATTTATATTCCAATTGATCTTTATATTTTCGATCGGCCAAGGCATAATCCCTGTTTTTTAGTTGAATTCTCCTACCGGGATTTAAGCCTTTATATTCTACTGAAGTAACGCCGGTCCAAACTGAAATTCTATTGGCAGCATCTCTTTGAAACTGCTGCTGAACACCATTTTGCATTCCGGTACTAACCCCCAATAAAATCACTAGAATAAAAATACCTGAAGCTACAGAAACTCCTGTTAAGAAAGTTCTTAGTTTATTTTTACTAATGGTTTCAAATATTTCTTCCCAGCGTTCTAGACTAAACATTTTCTATGGCTCTAACTTGTTGAACACGGGAATCATCTAGGATAATTCCGTCTTTTAGGTTTACAATACGCTTAGTCATATGGGCAATATCATCCTCGTGGGTAACTATCAAGATGGTTTTCCCTTCATCGTTAATACCTTGTATTAAATCCATTACTTCGTAAGAAGTTTTGGTATCTAGCGCTCCGGTAGGTTCATCTGCCAACAAAACTTTGGGGTCACTGGCAAGCGCACGGGCAATAGCTACTCTTTGTTTTTGCCCTCCGGAAAGTTCATTAGGCAAATGCTTTGCCCAATCTGCCAAACCCACTTTTTCTAGGTAAGCATACGATTTTTCCATTCTTTCGTTTCGGGAAACTCCTTGGTAGTATAATGGAAGTGCTACATTATCTAAAGCAGATTTATAATTGATAAGATTGAATGATTGAAAAATAAATCCTAAAAATTTATTTCGGTATTTGGCGGCGATTCGCTCATTTAGATTTTTAATAGGAACTCCATCAAGCGTATAAGAGCCTTCATCTGCTTCATCTAACATTCCGAGAATATTAAGCAAGGTAGATTTTCCAGAACCAGAAGAACCCATGATAGAAACCAATTCCCCTTCTTGTACGCTAAAATTAATACCTTTTAAAACGTGGAGAGAGGTTGCTCCTGTTCGGTAAGATTTATGGAGGTCTTTTATTTCAATCATAAAGTATAAATTTCTTCTGCTAAGAAGTATTTACCCATATGACTATAGAAAAGCGGAATCGTTACATTAAAAACCTTACTTAAATGTTAAAATTAACAGTTCATCAATTTTTAACAGACTTTCTAATCATTCGATAAATAAGAAAACCTACTCCTCCAATAAGCAAGTAAGGCCATATCATAAGGTAAATTATCCCATCATTAATACCTTTTGCCGCGCCTCCATCTGCATCACTTTCTAATACCGCTCTACACATAGCACATTGAGCACTTGCGGTTAATGGAAGAGCAAAGAGTAAAATTAAAAATGCTATTTTTTTAAAATATTTCATCATTAATAATAAGGTATCATAAACAAATAAACTAAAACTCCGGTAATGGATACGTATAACCAAATGGGAAAAGTCCAACGGGCAATTTTACGGTGTTTTTCATATTGTTTAGTCAAGCCTCTATACATCGTAAACAATACTAATGGAACGATAATGGCGGAAAGTACAATATGAGTTATTAGAATAAAGAAATAGATAGGACGTAAAAAACCTGTTCCTCCAAAAGGGATGGGATCGTTACTGATTTTTGAAATAACATAGCTCACTAAAAATATACAGGAGAGCACAAATGCTGAAATCATGACATTTCTGTGCGCTTTCATTTTTCCTGCTCTGATGAAGAAAAAGCCTAACATTAATAAAACTGATGTTAGCCCATTTATGATCGCGTGAAACAATGGAAACATCCCTACTTTCACGCCAAGAAAATTATAACGCTCGGGTAAATTCATTAAAACTAAAACAATTAACGGAACTAATACCGACAAAATAATAATGACGGGAATAGCAACTTTATCTTTTTTTTCAACAGCCATAGTTTATAATAGTTTATTAATATCTTCCCTTAACATTTTCAAATCATCTTCTTCAAGACCATTGTAAGCAATGATAGGATTACCGTATTTATCTAACCTAGACCTTAAATAGCCTTCTTGATCGACTAGCGCAAAATAGCCTGAGTGTTGGAAATTACCGGCAACTTCAGGGTTTTCTGCTACATATAGGTTAAAACCTTTGTTAGCTAATTCGTAGATCTTTTCCCTTTCTCCGGTTAAGAAATACCAATTGGGGTTTTTAATTCCGTATTCGCGAGCATATTCTTTTAATATTTCTGGGGAATCATTCTCAGGATTGATACTGAAAGAAGCAATAGCAAAATTAGGATTTGCCCTAAAGTTCTTTTCTACATCTTTTAAATTAGAAGTCATTTTTGGGCAAATGGTTGGACAAGTAGTAAAAAAGAAATCCACTACGTAAACTTTACCCTGCAAATCTTTATTGGAAATAGGGTCTCCTTTTTGATTGGTAAATTCAAAGTCTGGAACTTTCGCTTTTTCACCATCTAAGATGATGTAAGCTAATTCTTTTTGATGAATATCAGGGTTATTGTTTAATCGATCATTTTCTATGACCTCATTACCAACAGTTCTTTCTATTATTTTAGGAATTACGATTACTCCAAAAACTAATATAATTACCGCTAAACCTATATATGAATATTTACGCTTCACTGCAGCCCTTCTTTTTTGTTATACTTTTTCAATTCTAATCGATATTCAGCTAAAATCACCTTAACATCGTCGGTCATAACGTTACTTAATTCTGCAACAGAAGAAGTATCATAACCATATTTTACAGCTTCATCTTCTTCTTTTGGCCTACCTCTTAAATTTCTAGACTTATCGATAATAAACGCATAGGATGTACTTGTATTTTCATCTAAAGGAACATCTGCTTTCAAACTTTGGTAGAATTTTTTGATGTCGTTTTTTGTACCAAAGAGGAAATTCCACTTTTTGGTATCTATGGTGGTCGATAATTCTTTCAATAATTTTTTAGCTTGTTTTTCGGTTCCTTTTTCTGCTAAAACCACAAATTGAAAATCATTAAATTGATAGTTCTTATCGTAGATTTTTTCATTTAAGTTAAAAGCATTTCCTTCCCTCGCTTCAATATCACTTCCATAAATGGAGAGAATAGTGATTTTATCATTCAAGACCACCTGATCCCCATTAAGCAATTGGAAATTAGATAAATTATCCACATCCCTTGTTAAGATAGGAAGTTTAGCAAAATTGTTTACTCCAGAAGAAAAAAATAGATAGGCAACCAAAGGGAGAACAAATAAAACGCCTAGTACAAAAAACTTTTTCATTACCTAACTTTCAGTTGGTACAAAAATAAAAAAGACGGCTCAATTAGGCCGTCTTTTTACAATATTAATTTCTATAGGAAATCATTAAAAATCCCAAGCTATATGTCCGCTTTTATAAACTTCATAAATATAATCTCCTTCGGTCAATAAAATAAAAACCAAATAAGCTACCAAGAAGATAACCGTCCAAACTACCGACCTTCTTAAACCTTTAGTTTCGTGATCCATGTGCATAAAAGCCCAAGTAATATAATATGCTTTATAAAGTGTAAGGATAATAAAAATCCAGTTTAACAGACTCATGTAAAGCAGCGTAGTTTCGGTAAACCATTCTGGTCTAAAAATACCTAAGAGAACTTCAACAAGAGTTAATACGGAAAGTATTCCAAATACCGTCCAAATTCTTTTACTAGCTGATTTATGTTCGTGAGTAGCTTCGTGTGCCATTTTAATACTCTTTTAATTGAATTATACTAAATAGAAGAATGTGAAAACAAATACCCATACTAAATCTACGAAGTGCCAGTAAAGACCAACTTTTTCTACCATTTCGTAGCTTCTTCTTTTTTCATAGGTTCCCAACACTACATTAATAAAAATGATGATGTTAATTAAAACCCCGGTAAATACGTGGAAACCGTGGAAACCTGTAATAAAGAAAAAGAAATCTGCAAATAAAGGTGGGCCATATTCGTTATGTGTTAGGTTAGCACCTTCCACAACTCCTACTGCGTTATTCTTTAAGATTTCTAAGGATTCTTCTCTTGATAAAACTTTTCTTACTTTAGAGTGATCTTCCTCTTCATTCAAAACATGTGTTCTCACCAAGAAATCATCCTTGGTTTCAAAGCCTTTTATCACTTCTTCTAACGAATAGCTCGACATCGTAGAAGGCTCTTTAAGAAACCACACACCATTATTATTTTCGTGTTCTGTTCGTACGCCTTCAATTGGTGTTGCGACATCTTTTAAAGAAACACGCTCTCCTTCGGCATTCACAAAATGTAAAATACGACCATTAGCAGTTTCTATTGCTCCGTGCTCTCCTTTAATAAAATTTTTCCATTCCCAAGCTTGTGAGCCTACGAAAATTAACCCTCCGATAATGGTTAAGAAAAGGTAAGTAGTTACTTTACCTTTCTTTAATTGATGTCCTGCATCTACCGCCAACACCATTGTTACTGAAGAAAAAATCAGAATAAAAGTCATTAATGCCACGTAATACATGGGAGCATCTACGCCATGCAAAAATGGAAAGTGATTAAAAACTTCATCGGCAATTGGCCATTCATCTAAAAATTTAAATCTTGAAAAACCATAAGCGGCAAGAAACGCAGAAAACGTTAGTGCATCTGACGTGATAAAGTACCACATCATCATCTTACCATAACTAGCTTTTAACGGAGACTTAGAACCACCTCCCCAAGTTTTACCCTCGGTTCCTGTCCTTGCAACAGTAGCATCCATAAAGAGAAATTGTTGTTAAATATTACGCAAAAATAGTTAAAAATCTTATCTATAGAAATATAAAAACAAAAACAAGAAAATCCATAGTACATCTACAAAGTGCCAAAAGGTTGCACCCAGTTCTATACCAAGCATTTGCCCTGCTTTGTATCGTTGTTTATAATGATTATAAATTACAACCAAAAGAACGATAATTCCTGCAAAAATATGCGCTAAATGCGCAATTACAATTAAATACACGAAGGTAGTAGTAATACTACTAGCACTTCCGGTAAAGTAAAAACCTTCCGATAAAATCTGCTCAAACCCAGAAATTTGTAAATAAACAAATGCCGCTCCTAAGAGTAGAGTAATCCACATTAGATAAGAAGCTTGATCTCTTTTGTTTTTTACAATTAATTCTTTGGCAAAATGAAGGGTAAAACTACTCAACAAAATTATTAGTGTACTCCAAACAAATGCTGAAGGCAATTCAAACTCACTTAACCAATCGGGTCTTGTTTTACTTACCACATAAGCACTGGTGAGTCCGGCAAACATCATAGACATGCTAATAATTGCAAACCACAACATCATTTTTTTAGAGCGTGCCCTTTTCTCTTCTTCGGTACCTTTTGTTAAATCCATGCTCTTATAAATTTATCTAATACGTAAATTATCTGTAATAAAGTAATATAGGTTACACTGGCAAACATTAATTGCCGTGCGGTTTTTTCATCTCTTCTTTTATAAAGCAAAATAGCGTACCTCAACATTAACAATCCTAACAGAAATATTAAAACTCCTGAAACGGGTGTTAAATAAAGGCTTCCTGTTTGCCCTGTTACCGGAACTAAAGAAATGATAATAGTCCAAATGGTATAAAGTATAATTTGAACTGCTGTTCCTGTATCCCGCTTTCCGGTAGGCAACATAAAAAACCCACCTCTCTCATAATCATCGTACAACCACCAACCTAAGGCCCAAAAATGTGGGAATTGCCAAAAAAATTGAATCATAAACAAGGTGCCCGGTTCTATGCTAAAATCGTTAGTAGCAGCAACCCAACCCAACATAAAAGGAATTGCACCAGGAAATGCCCCTATAAAAACCGAAAGCGGTGTTTTGGTTTTTAAAGGTGTATAAACGGCCACATACAAAACAATTGAAATTGCGCCGAACATGGCGGTTATAGGATTTATAAAATATAAGACTGCCACGCCCAAAACTGTAAAAATACTTGCGATAATTAGAGCTCGAGTAACCGACATCCTCCCCGAAGGTATTGGTCGATTTTTAGTTCTATTCATCAAGGCGTCAAGATCCCTTTCAATTACTTGATTGTACGCATTAGAAGCCCCAACCATCAAGTACCCACCAATAGCAAGTAATAAAACCGTAACAAAATCGATTACGTTTGCACCAAGAAAATACCCTGCCACTGAAGAAAACACGACGCTTACCGCTAACCGCATTTTGGTGATTTCTTTAAAATCTGAAGTTATGTTTACGCTAGTGGTAACTGCCAAAACCTTGCTTAAGAGATATTTAATTTGCGCCTGCAAAGATAGTCTTAAAAACCCGTTTCACAAGAGAGAAAAGAAGCTTATTTTGGTTTTAACTTTCTAAGAATTAAAAGTCGTAATACCAATTAAATAAATCTGTTCTAAAACCAAAGTTCAACCAAGTAGTATTTTCCTGGAAATTTATGAAAGTATCATCTAATTCCGGTTTAATATTTCTATTGATAAAATTGGCGTAGACTTTTAAATTAGTGGCTGGATTTACTATATAGCCCAATTCTAATTCTCCATAAAGAAAATCGGCAGTATTCCCTTGATACATTTCGTTTCCGGTATCTGAAATTCGTTCTTCATCATTTCCGTAGATATCACTTCCATAAAAAGGGTTTAAATCTTCTTCTAATTCAAAACCTCTCTTTCCGGCTATTAACTTAAGGTGACCATACCACCTATTTTTTTTATAGCGTGCAATTGCAATTAATTCACTAAAGTTTGCCCCCCATAAGTGTGCCAAGGATTGGTTCTGATGCCCGTAATTCAACACAATTTCATTATGGGAATAGGTATAGGGGCGCACTCTATTGTATTCTAATTGAAGGTATAAATTTTCAACATTAAATGCATTGAAATATTTCGCCCCTAATTGAAGTCCAATTTTGTTTTTATAACTTTCATTGGTAGAAAAAATATTGGCTGAAGAAAATTCATCAATCATCACCTGCCCGTAAGTATTAAAATGGTCGCTCCACTTGAATTTATACGTTAGCCCTATCAGGGCATTTCCACCTCTTCCCCCATTAGAAAATTCCACTGCCCGATAAAAAATCACAGGATTCAAATAATTCAAATCAAAGCCTTGCCCATTGTCGTTTTCCCACACAACTGACTCAAAAAATCCAACATTTAAACGTTTGCTCACGTTATAACTCAAATAATGATTGGCAACATACTTCGTTCTGAAAGTTCCACTTTCTGTTACATCTGGTCTAACATCCCGCATAGCCATCCATGTATTGGTATATTTTAATTTCCAAAATGTGGTATTTAATTTAAAATATGGATAAAGACTTGCCACATCACTCAATATTAAAGAACGGTAACCATCCCCAATAAAGTTTTTACCGTGACCAAATTGAATATTAAAATGTTTACTTGGACTAAAGGAAAGATAACCTTCAGCCACCGGATAATCATAATCTTCCCCAAAATCTTTGGCAATTCCACGCCCAGGAATTATCGCAGGATTTCCACCATCAGGCCTAATAGATTCCGCATATTGATTAAAATATTGCGCAAAGCGTCCTTGACTTTCGTAAACTGCAGCGTAAAAATTTAAGTTCTTACCTAACCCTCCTTGAATTACCGCTGCCCGTGTATTATTATAAGTAGTATTAAAATCGGCATCAAAATCTTTACCTATTTGTAAATCGGCAGCAATATCGGCAACCAACCAATAATCTTCCCCTTGTAACCTGACTAAATGTTCATTGAAAAATTTTCTGCCCAACCAAGAATCAACATTATACTCTACTGCTTTATTTTTCTTTCTGAAGTTGTAATAAGGATTCACATCACTATAAAGCAATGGCTTAGAAGCGGTATGCGTATTAGTGCCCACCATATTTAATTCATCATCAAACCTATTATAGACTTCATGAGAAAAAGGAATATTTAATTGACTCGTGTATTGTTGATGAGTATATGGGACTTGTGCCTTAGTTATACTATCGTACTCTTTTTGAAGTGGATTTTCTTCTGATGAATTTGAAAAAGAAGTATTCTTTTCTACTATCTTATTGGATCCTTTCAATGTTTCATTTCTATCTAGAGGAATGTAAATAGGCATCCTAAATTGCATAAAAATCGGATTTCCACTATAGGTCGCCGGTTTTACAGCAGGTAATGCTTCAAAAGCTTCCTCCACCGCTGTTTTTAACTCATTGTAATAGGCATCAACGTAGATTAACCTGAATTCACCTTCCGGGGTAGTTTCAAAAAGAATAGTCATTTTCCCTTGATAACCATCTTTAGCAACTACAGAAGGAACAGTTAAATTATCTATTAGTTGGGTTCGAACTTGATTATTGAAACAGTTTTCCTGTTCGACATAGCTTGTATTTTCACAATCAGGAAAAACAGGATAACGTTCGTCTTCTGGAAGAGAATTTTGAGCTTTTAAATTTAAACCAAAAAGGGCACTCAAAATAACCACGTAATATTTCATAGAAATAATTTATTTTCAGGGGGAAATATACGTAAAAATTAGGTTATCCTGAATACCCTTAAAAGATCGGAACCTCTTTCTAAACATTATAGTTTTAATACAATGGGCAACGAATAAACAACATTAACCGGCTGCCCGTTTTGTTTACCGGGCATCATGGAAGGTAAAAGTCTAGCTACTCGCTCTGCTTCTTTTCTTAATTCTTTAGATTTTGAATTAGCTTTCACGTCTATAATATCTCCATTTTTGTTAACTGTAAATTGAACATAAATTCGTTGCTCTCCTTGCAAACCTAGTTCTGACCCTAAACTACCATCAAACTTTCTATGTACCAATTTTGCTACGTGATCTGAAAAACATTCGATACGTTCTTGTTTAGTTGCATATTTTTCGCAGCCTGGAAATACAGGAACTTCAGAAACAGTATTTAAATTTCTTGGACTATCATCTATAGTAATAGTTGGCACCTCTATATCTCCATCTTCTGGGTTTTCAAGACTATCAACATTTAAATCTTGATTAGAAGAATCACTAGGCTCAAAAATTTCAGTAATATTATCTACTTTTTTAAATTTAAGAGTAGGCTCTTTAGGTTTGCTTGTTTTAGCTTGTTTCTCTGGAACTTTCTTCTCTTTTTCTACTATTATTTTTTCATGGTAAGCCTCTTCAATTTTAAAAGTATCGTGATCTACCTTATTTGCCTCATAACTTACCTTTTTTGTGCTATGTTCAATAAAGAACAATGCTGAAGCCAATGCGATGATAAGCCCTAATTGAAAATAGATTCTACTGCTTTTTACTTTTGGTTTTTCGTTAAAATTTCTCATAATATTAAATTTTATGTTAATATTCATGAGGATATCAAGGATGCTGCCAAAAATTTAAACACAAAAAAACCTTCAAGGAAACTTGAAGGTTTTTTAAACTATAAAAGTATAATAATTTAGTCTTGAACTTGGAAGACAATAGGAAGGTTATACAAAACCCCTACTGGTTTACCTCTCTGTTTTCCAGGTGTCATACTAGGTAACATTTTCACTACCCGCTCAGCTTCTCTTTGAAGTCTTGGGTGAGGTGCTCTTGCTTGAACATCTACAATATTACCCTTATTATCAATTTTAAACATTACGTAAACTCGGTTAACACCACTTAATCCTAACTCTGAACCAAGATCTGTGTTAAATTTATTATTTACAAAATCTCTGATTTTGTCACTCATACATTGTTTACGCTTCTCGTTATTTTTAAATTTCTCACAACCAGGAAAAATAGGTACATCTTCAATCGCAGAAAAAGGCACATCTGCAATAGGCTCTTCTTCAGGAGCCTCTGCAACCTCACTAACTTCCACTATTTCAGGAACTTCTTCAGTTACTTCTGTAGATTCAATTACCTGCTCTTCAATTTCCACATCATCTTCTACCACTTCAATCACATCCGGTTCTGGAGCTGGCGGTGGCGGTGGAGGTGGTGGAGGCGTATTTGGCGGCATCACCATTACTTGTTCTTCTTCATCAAGTTGATCAAACTGAACAACCTGTTGTTCTATTTCTTTTTTCTCGTAGGTTTTCCACTCAATTGCCCGCCATACGAAAAGTAACATCAAAATAAGACCTACTTGAAAATACAGACCACTGTACTTTCTCATGTCTTTTTTTGGATTCTTTTTAGGTTCCATAATTATTTTTTATGTGTTGCTAAAGTAATTATTTTTTATAAAAATCTAAATTATAATTGGCTTTTAACTTTTTTCAATTTCTCTTTAAAAGAAACGATAAGTATAAAAGCTAGCGAAACACCAATACTATTTGCCAAAGCATCTAAGCTATCTATAGTACGGTAAGTCGTTAGTGTTCCCTGTAAAACCTCAATAAAAATGCCAAAAGCGATTATTGGTAAACAAATAATTACAATAGGCTTCAAGAACACCCAACTCCATTCTTTTCTGCTAAAATAATAAAGATACCAAGTTATTGTAAGTACAAAATAGGCTGAAAAATGCAATAATTTATCTGACTGGTTAAAGTTCTTCACAGGTAACTTCTCAGGATTCATCAAAGAAGAAACCAAAATAGCGACAGTACAAAAAATTGCCAGTATCAGCGTATATTTAGGCTCCAATAAGTTCTTGATAAGCTTTTTCATCTAAAAGACCTTCTACCTCATCAGGATTAGAAATTTGTATTTTTACCATCCAACCCTCTCCATAAGGATCTGTATTTACATTTTCTGGTTCGTCTTCTAAAGACTCATTAAATTCAATAATCTCACCAGAAAGTGGCAAATATAAATCTGAAACTGTTTTCACAGCTTCTACAGTACCAAAAACTTCTTCTTTATCAAGTGTTTCTCCTACTGTTTCTACTTCAACATAAACAATATCACCCAATTCTCCTTGTGCGAAATCTGTGATACCTACTGTTGCGACATCACCTTCAATTTTTACCCACTCGTGGTCTTTGGTGTATTTTAAGTCTTTAGGAATTGCCATATAATCGATTTTTTAGTTGTTATTAATTTCCAAAGTTATACCTTAATGTTATACCAGATCTAATTGTTGTTTGCGGAAATGCTGTTGATATAGCATATTCTGAAAACGTATGATCGTAATAAAATATAGCCGTTAAATTTTTAGACAATGCATAATCTGTTGTGAAATTAATGGTCCAGATATCTTGCCCTGCCGTGGTCTGGCTATTATTAATGTCCAAATATCGGATTATTGTTTCATTTCTCCTAAAAGAAACGTCTGCTTTAAAATTTAAATCACTACTTAAAACCCTTGGTTGTCCAGCAATTTTAGTAGAAACCTTTAAGTCTTTTACCCGATAGCCAAGTCCCAAAGTATATTCATTTCCTTGAACTTCAGTTAAAAGGTTGTTATCAAAACTTAAAGAAAGTGACCTATCTTTTCTTACTTCTGCAAGAATTTTTACAGAATTTTTCATCTCCATATCTACTTTTACAAGTGGTGAGAATTGTTCCACCAAGTTAACCGTAGAAATTAAATATTCATTTTTAAAGTTTCCAGATTGATCGCGGTTTAAATCTCCATATGGATTATTTCTATCGTAATCTAAATTGGTTTGAAACTGGTTTACATTATAAATAGAAGAATATCCATGTTGCAAACTAAAACGCCTAAATCTTTTCTTGAACCAATCTAAACGCATCAAACCGGTATATTTTACATTCCAGTTAGGAAGTGGCGTACTTTTTTTGAATCCCAAATTTACATCTTCTGCATTTTGCGTGGTATAAGCAGAAAGAAATGCAGGAAGTAAAACCGCTTGAGAATTTTTACCAAAACCAGTAGGATACCCTTCCTCATCCAAATTATCAGGATTATTGGTATCTATTCCTGCTTGCTGTGCTAGTCGATTAGCAACAGTAAGCCTATTTTCCCTAAATGTTTCAAAAGCTTCTGAAAAATCTTGGTTACTTTCACTAAAGGCTGTACCAATCATAATATTGGTGATGCTAAAATTACCAAAAGTATTTGGGGTAAGGGAGCGGTATTGTAGGTCTTGTTGATTAACCCGGTAGTTTTCTGTATAAGTTTCAGAATAGGTTCGGTTAGCATTTAAATCGATAGTTAAATCAGGCAATAAGTCCAGTTGCGCTTGAAGTGTAAGCGTTTTCATTTCGTTTTCTGTATACTGCTCGTTAAACTCTTGATACATGGTTAACCAACCATTTCTTGCCGCAATTTCCCTAATATCTGCTTGGCTACCAAAAGTAAAGCCCGCTGTTGGTTTTAAGGTACCTGCAAATCCAATATCATTGGTATAACCTGGCATATAAATACCATTGGTTTCTTGATAGTTTGCAGTAATCCTCCTAACAGCCGTAACCATATCGATTAATGTATTCTTAGCTTTATCCCCTGCAGAGAGTTTGTTATCATCATTTTCTCCTCCTTGCGAACTTTCATTTTCACCAACCCTAGAAAACCCTAAACGATTACCCGACCTTTGTGAGTTGATCCTGCCATTTCTAAGATTAGCTCTACTACTTGCTGGACGCTTCTTTTTTAACCCGACAAAGTTATACAGCTTAGCCATATCGAAAGTTGCATTGATTTGATGGGTATTGGAGTTTTGAATGGTATTCCCTAAATCTGGAATTCCTTCTAAACTTCTCAATATTTCAGAACCTTTTTGCCATTGGAAATTACCGGTATAGGAATATTGAGCTCTTAAAAACTCTAAAGGCGGAAGCTTATTAAATGGGATATCATAATTAAGCTGTAAACTTTGATAGTGCTGATTGGGTTGCCCAACATCGAAGAACCCGTCCCAAATACCGATGGAATTATCCTGAACATTGTCTTCATTGATATAATTTCTTACAATTCTGTTGTTAGAAGAATTAAAAGTAAACCTCAAAGACTCGGTTAAATTATGGTTCACGGTATATTGCCAATCGAATACATAATTTCTTTGGTAAAGTTTTGGTAAACCTAAAGAACCCGGAGGCAAATTAATTTCACGATAAACTTGTTCGTTATATTGACGAGTAATATTAGAACTTGCCGATAGACTGGTGGGCAATAAATTGAGGTTGAAATCTTTTATAGCTTTAAAATATTCACTACTATCTAAATACTTAATATTTTTAAACGGTTCTAACTTAAAAGGCTCAAAACCATAATCGTAAGTTGCCCCAACATTCACACTCTGATTTAATGATTGTTCAATTTCAAAATCTCGATGATCTACTTGATTATAAGTACCCGAAAATGCAAAATTTTCTACATCCCACGGCATTGGCTTAGAAGCTTCTTCTCCGGGTTGCGTCACCCTTTCTTTTCTTAACCCTATAACGCTAATGCTTTGTCTTCTTGTATAATCTTCAGCTCTTTCGCGTAATTCATCCTTTCTCTCTTCACTTTGGGTATTGTCCAAAAGTGTTTCCAATTCAATATCTAAATACTCCGGATCGTATTGCGGAGTTATTAGCTCTTCTCCTCTACTGTAACTTAACGGAACATTTATTCCCCAAGTTTTAGGTAGCAATTGCCCCATATTAAAATTGGTGGCAACATCATATTGTTTTACATCTTCTCGGCTTCTTTGGTTAGGACCTTGTTCTATTGAACCAAAACCAACGGTACTTCTTCTTCCTGTTGCAGTGATATTGGCAAAATCTGCAAAGTTGGTATCCATATTTACGACGGCTGCCCAACCTCCTTGATTTTTTAACCCGGCCAGTCTTAATTCATTAAACCAAACTTCCCCTGCAGCATCTGTACTTCCGGTATTTTTAACCCCAAGCATCATTAAACGGATGTTTCCAAAACTCGGATTACCTTTAATACCTATACGCATTTCACCTAAAGCAGTACCTACTGAAGGTTCTAAGTCTGAATTGAAGAAATTTAGCTCTGCTGGATTATAAGTATCATTTCCTATAATAACCGATTTTACTTTCTGTAGTAACGATAGCGGCAAATCCATATCATTTTCAATAGGCCAAACATCTCTAGGATTTGTAGAATTTAAATCACTAATGGTTAAAGGAATTTCAATTTGATAGAAGTTATCGGTTAAATCGGTTCCCATTCTTAGGAAGGCAGTTAACTCTCCATCTTGTAAAGTTGGTGATGGTGCCGGAAGGCTTTCGGCATGTAAAAACATTTTCAAGCTTTCATATTGACGCATATCTACTTGAAAGTTCTTATAAACCCCTCTTGAATCATTAGGATCCAAACCTTTTACGGTTAATGCCAAGGATTGTTCGTCTTCCCTAATAGTTTGATTATTATTCACCAACTCTTCCCTAACTACTCCCGGTGGCGTCACATAGTCTGATGTTTGCTCTTCACTTACGGCTGTTACTTCTAAAGTTGTTCCCGGAGTATTATCAGGGTCACTTCCATTAGGAACAATGGCTTGATTATATCTTCTATAATCCCCTCTTACTAAATTCAACGCTCCTAATCTTACCACTACATCGTCTTGAAAACCAGAAAGGAACATTCTCATAAACCTTATTGAACGCAAATCTGCAATACCATTTACGGCATATTCACTCTCAGTTCTTAAAGGAATTTTAAATTGAACCCAACGTACGGGAATTTGATCTCCGTTTTGCATCGTGGTATTCAATTCTTTTACATCTGTAATATAATCTTCATTTATCCCAGCGATAGAACTCGTATTGTTATCAACACTCATATCCCTAAAAATAGGAACTTCGTATTGAAAGTAACTATCAATAGTATTCATAGTGTTATCACGGTTCACATCTTCCACGGAAGGCACGGTCGAATTTCCGCGATTATTCTGGCCAACTTCGGTAGGTGAATTTCCTTGAGTACCATTGTATTTGTAATAACGTTCTAAAATTCCTCCTTCACGTGCCAAATAGTATTCATAGTTGTCATTAGAAGGATCTTCAAGCCCGGCAAAAGCAGAGAATTTGGCTTGTTCTTCAGCATCGCTAAGCCCATCTAGACCAATATCTTGATTAGTCCTTTGCTGCCCTTCTGTATCGAACGCATAAACCAAGGACTGATTGGCTGGAACTCGACCAAATGCTGTTTCTAAAGTATTCTCAGTAGATCCATCACTAGGCAGACCGTTTTCGTATTGTTTTCTTCCATCTTTTAAAACATCTTCAGAAATACTTCCGAGGTTAAAGGTCATTTTACCCTCATTAATTCCATTATTTTCATTGTAGACGAAGGGGTCCATTACCCAAACCTCAATAAACTCTACATTTGATTGCTCGAAGTTAGTGGTGGTGATTTCCCGCATAATACCCCCAAAATTCCCTTCAGGATCAGGTAAATTATTACCTCCCGAAGCTGCCGGATTGTAATTGAATTGCCCTCGTTGGCCGGGATAATAAGCTAAATCTAAAGTATATATTACTTGTGGCTGACCTTGAACGATATCTGTGTTAGGGTAAATTTCATCTATAAAAACACGTCTTGTTGCATAAGTTGAAAGGTCTTCATCACTTATTCCGCCGGGACGTTGATTACTATAAAAGATAGGATCTATATTGTACCAGTTTAATTTTGCCCGTTTATAATTTACCGCTAAATCATTATTAGCCAATTCTCCTCCAAAGCCAACAGGCGCACTAGATAAACTCCATGACAGCGGTGATAAAATAGAAATAGAAGTTTGGGAAGCTTCAAAATCATCTACATAACTGGTTACTTCTCCATTAAAATTATCACCTTTTGGTGAGCCTGGATGTAAATAAGCGAATTCACCTCTTACCGAAAGATTAGATTCTACATCGGTATCAATATTAGGAAGCTTATTAACTAAACGCGTAAAGAAAGGAACTTTGGTAGAATAATTAATATTGAAACCATACATCGAGTTATTGATAGGCTCATAACTATAATTTGCTTTCTGGGTTAATGGACGTTCATTTAGATTAACATACGTACCTCCTATCAAGAAGTTTTCATTGAATTGATGCTGAACATCAATTCCTGTAAAACGTTTGGTTTGCTGACCGAACATCGCATTATTTTCGGTGGAAACCTGTATGGGTGTATCTGAAGCTAATAATGCTTCATCTATAATCTTCACCCTTCCTAATTGATAATCTACAGTATAATCTACTCCTTCTTGAAGTACACGTCCTCCAGCGGTTACAGTAACCGATCCTTGCGGAACATTAAATGCTCCAATAGGGATACCGTCTTGACCCGATGATTTGTAACTTCCTTTTAACTGAAATTTATTTTTATCTGCTTGCTCTTGCTCGGCTTGGGTCTTGGTGGTGTTATATAAAGACCTGAAAACGTATTTTTGTTGGTTATCGTTATAGGTTACAGGATTATTGTAATCTTCCGATCCGCCATTGGGGGTATTATCTAATTTTTCGAATAAATATTCCCCAAAAGGCTCTACTTTGGTAAAGATAATTCTACCATTTTCGGTATCGATAGTAGTGTTGGGTACGTAATCAAAGAAACCATCACCTCCCACCACAGGGTCATTATTCAAGTTTAGGTTATCTAAATAGAATACCCGTAACAGGTTTGTATCTTCTACATCGCTAGGTAAAGGTGTAGATCCTGCAGGAGTAATATAGTTTAACGGCTGCGGATCTGTATAAAGAATATTAAACCTAAAATCTTCTTTTTCTAATTGATATGCTCCTAAACTATAGATGTTTTTCATCATTAAGTCCCAAATAGGTTCATTTACATTGGTAATGGGACTTTTTAGCATTTTTACAACTAAATTCTGTGTTATCGCAACATCTACATCTTGATCGTTATTGGGTTGTTGTTCAGGATTAGTAGCTTGAACTCCGTCATTGGCAAATTCTCCAACTTGAAAAACCTGACCGTTTACCGTATATTGATAAGCTACTGCTAAAACTTCATCGTTGGTAATTCTCTGATTTAAGGATATATAACCTAACTGCGGATATAATGTATATTCATTATTTTGAAGCTGTCTGGCATTTTCAAGTTTAGCATAATCTACTCCTTCGCTTACATCGCCAGAATTCACTCCAAATCCTTGTTGAACACTTGAGATATCCCTAATTGCTTGTGTTAACACCGATTGTTGTGGACCTGTAATTCCTAACGGATTAAAATCGTTATTAGCGTTACTAGGATAAGACCCAGGCGCAGCATTAAGAAAACTGGCAAATGCCGGATCGTTATTTAGATTTCCTTCTGCATCTAATAAAACACCAATATTTTCAGGATCAGACTCTCCTAAATCCTGAATCGCTACAATATTTCTGGCATTGGTTAAAGATTGTGTGTTGTTAGTTCTATTGGTTACCCAAATTTGAATTCTGGTAATCTGAACGTTACTATTTCTAAATGGATAATTCTCTAAAGCCTTATTGTAATGATCCCTAAAATAATGAGCTAAGAAAAAGTGTTTATTTTCGTCGTAGTCTAAGATGAATTTTTCAAACTCCTGTACCGCTCCGCCACCTTGCACTTGTGTTGTTTGACGTTCTGAATTTTGTTCTGAAAAGACTCCGGTAATGGTGGTTCTTCCAAACTGAAGTTGTGTTTTCACCCCAAACAAACTCTGTGAACCTTGGATAAGTGAATTATTGATAGGCATACTTACATTACCTACTTCAATCTTTCTTACAATATCATCTTCATCAGGCGTATATTCTAACTTAATCTGATTCTGGAAATCGAAGGTAGATTCGGTATCATAATTGGCATTTACTTGTAAACGCTCCCCTACTTTACCTAATAAACTTAAACTAATTCGCTGTTCAAAATCAAAAGTTAAGTTACTTCTGTTCCTCGGAGAAAGGGATGGGTTATCTTGTTTAGAATACAAAACTCCTAAATCTACTTCCACCGAACCTTGTGGAATAACTTCTATTTCAGTTCCTCCGAAAATAGATTCAAAAAATTCATTATCTACATAAAAAATAGGCAGGAGGTTTTTTTGAAATTCTTCTGAATCCTCATCCCTTCCTGAAACTGCATCAGATTTTTGTTTGAAGTATTCCCTCATTTGCTCTTCCAGAATGAGCTCTCGGTATTCTTCACGAGTTAACACAATGGGATAAGAAACATCTACATCACCAATCTTTTCTGTATATAAATAGCGATCTAAAACTGGATCATAGGTATATTTCCCGACAATACTATTGGGATTTTGCAACTGAATTTCACCTAACTTATAACCTGTTTTGGTTGAATCTTGCTCGGTTTCACTATCTTCTTCCTGAGAAAAAGCACCCATCGTTGCTAAGAAGAACGTGATTGCAAAAAAAGAAAAATTAAAATTAAAGAAATTATTTTTTCTCAAGGTACTAGAGGTTTTTTAAAGCAAGCTTAATAATTGTTTCTACAGAAGCTTCAGCATCGTTCTTAATAATTCTGTTTACCACTTTCTCTGATTGCTTTTTGGTATATCCTAAGGTTTCTAATGCAGATAACGCTTCATCTTTATACGTATTGCGTGAAGACGTTACAATTTCATTAACATCTGCTGAAACTTCTCCTAATTTATCTTTCAGGTCTATAATTACCCGTTGTGCTGTTTTAGCACCAATCCCTTTTACCCCTTTGATTACAGTTACATCTTCGTGGATAATGGCCTCAATAACTTGAGATGGCGTTAAGGAAGATAACATCGTCCTTGCCGTACTAGCTCCTATCCCAGAAACTGAAATAAGCTTCCTAAACACTTCTCTTTCAGATTTTTGCATAAACCCAAAAAGCGTGTGAGCATCTTCCCGTACTTGAAGGTGAGTATAAATAAAAATATTCTCCTCGGTAGGAAGTTGTGAAAATGTGTGTAAAGAAATATTTAAAAAATACCCAACTCCATTACATTCAACAATAATATCTGTTGGGTTCTTTTCAACTAGTTTACCCCGTAAGTGTGCAATCATTAGTTAAGCAAAAGTTAAAAATCCTTCAAATGTAGGAAAATTATTAAGATACCAAAATCCCCATGTTCAGTTTAACAACTGCTTTCTTATTAAATCCCTACAGGTATTATCCTTTTTCTTTCTTTTTCTTGGGCATCTACTACGGCTACTGCTGCCATGTTCACCATTTCTTCTACACTAGCTCCTAGCTGTAAAATATGTGCAGGTTTTTTTAATCCCATCATAATAGGTCCGATAGAATCGGTATGGTTAAGCTCTTTAATTAATTTATAAGTACCATTAGCTGAATCTAAATTTGGAAAAACCAAGGTATTCACTTTTCTTCCCGCCAATTTTGAAAATGGAAATTTGCTTTGGTGCATATTTTTATTCAATGCAAAATCTACTTGAACCTCTCCGTCAACTGTAATTTCTGGGCAATGCTCATGCAAAATGGAAACTGCATCTCTCACTTTTCTGGCATGAGGGTTTTTAGAAGAACCAAAGTTAGCATAAGAAACCATTCCTATAACAGGCTCCATTCCAAACATTTTAACGGTATGAGCCGTCATTTGTGCAATCCTTGCCAAATCTTTGGCATCTGGATCTATATTAATAGAACTATCGCTTATAAAAAGTGGCCCTCTTGAGGTGTTCATTAAATTAGTAGTAGCTATTCTGCTCACTCCTTTTTCCATTCCAATTAAATCCAACATGGGCCTTACTACTCCTGGATAAGCTCTAGAATAACCGGTTAATAAAGCATCTGCATCACCTTCATTCACCATCATGGCTGCAAAATAATTTCGTTGGCGCATCAATTTATGGGCGTCTAATTGCGTAACACCATTTCGTTGACGTGATTTCCAAAATACATCTCCATACCTTATCGTATTTTCTTTTTGATCGTCTTCTTTAGGGTCGATTATTTCAATATTCTCATCATCAAATTCTATTTCGCTCATCAACTCCAAGATTACATCTTTTCGTCCTAATAAAATAGGCTTAGCTATGCCCTCATCGTTTACAATTTGAGCAGCTTTGAGTACATCAAGATGATCTGCCTCCGCAAAAACCACTCTCTTCGGATTAATCTTGGCACGGTTGATTAATAAACGGGTAATTTTATTATCGTTACCCATACGTTCGTAAAGCTCTTCTTCATAACGTTTCCAGTCGTAAATAGGCTCTTTTGCCACACCGCTTTGCATTGCTGCTTTTGCTACCGCAGGAGGAACTTCAGTAAGCAATCTAGGATCAAATGGTTTAGGAATAATATAATCCCTACCAAAAATTAACTTTGTTTCCCCATAAGCAATATTCACTTGTTCAGGTACATTTTGCTTGGCCAAATCTGCCAAGGCCCTAACGGCCGCCATTTTCATTTCTTCATTAATAGCAGTAGCACGAACATCTAAAGCCCCTCTAAAAATAAACGGAAAGCCAAGCACATTGTTTACTTGATTTGGATGATCACTTCTTCCCGTCGCCATAATAATATCGTCACGGGTTTTCACGGCTAAATCATAATCGATTTCCGGTTCAGGATTGGCCATGGCAAAAACGATAGGATTTTCGTTCATGGTCTTCAGCATTTCTGCAGTAAGCACACCTCCTACTGAAAGTCCCAAAAACACATCGGCATCTTTTACTCCATCTGCCAATGATTTATATTCTTTTGAAACCGCAAAGTTCTTTTGCATTTCCGATAAATCATCTCGATCTTCATGAAGCACACCATTTAGATCGAACATCACGATATTTTCTTTTTTAACCCCAAGCGAACAGTATAAAGAGACGCAAGCCATTGCAGCAGAACCAGCTCCTGAAACTACAATTTTTACTTCTTTAATATTTTTTTCGGCAACTTCTAAGGCATTCAATAAGGCTGCGGAAGAAATAATTGCCGTCCCGTGCTGATCGTCATGCATTACAGGAATATCAAGCTCTTCTTTAAGTCTTCTTTCAATTTCAAAAGCTTCTGGAGCTTTAATATCTTCTAAGTTAATTCCGCCAAAAGTTGGGGCTATATTTTTTACAGTATTTATAAATTCATCTATATTCTTGGTATCAACTTCAATATCAAAAACATCGATATCGGCGAAGATTTTGAATAATAAACCTTTTCCTTCCATCACCGGCTTTGAAGCTTCGGGACCAATATCTCCTAAGCCCAAAACGGCTGTTCCATTAGAAATAACAGCTACTAAATTTCCCTTAGTAGTGTATTTGTAAACGTTTTCTTTATTTTTTGCAATTTCTAGACACGGTTCTGCCACTCCTGGAGAATATGCTAGCGACAAATCGCGTTGTGTACTATATTTTTTAGTAGGTCTTACCTCTATTTTACCAGGCTTTGGCTTAGCATGATAAACTAATGCTTCTCTTCTCTTACGTTCGTTACTCATCGTTTTAGGTTTAGATGAATAACAAAGGTAGTTAACCATTTAAAATAGAAAAACAACTAATCTAAAAAGTTGATATTTCTTTTAAGTCCTTGATATTTTGTTCTTTTTACGGCCGATTTCCGGAAGATTTCACTGAAGGTTTCCCGCGTTATCTCTTCCCAATCCTGCTTGGTCATTTGCAAAAGATCGGGATGGGGATCAAACAAGGGTTCGCTATGCGGTTTTGAGAAACGATTCCATGGACAAACATCTTGGCAGATATCACAGCCAAACATCCAGTCTTCAAACTTTCCCTTTTCAGATTCAGGAATACTGTCTTTTAATTCAATAGTATAATACGAAATACATTTACTTCCATCTACTTTGTAAGGCTCGTAAATCGCATCTGTTGGGCAAGCATCAATGCACGCGGTGCAACTTCCGCAGTGATCGGTCACCGGTGTATCGTATTCTAGTTCTAAATCGATAATTAATTCAGCAATAAAAAAGAACGATCCTACTTTTTTGGAAAGCAAGTTGGAGTTTTTACCAACCCAACCTAAACCACTTTTTGCTGCCCAAGCTTTATCTAACACGGGTGCTGAATCGACAAAAGCACGCCCATGAACTTCTCCTATTTCTTCATTAATGAAATGAAGGAGACTTTTCAACTTATCTTTTATAACGAAATGATAATCCCTTCCGTAAGCGTATTTGCTCACTTTGTAGGAATCTTCTCGCTGGAATTCATTCGGATAATAATTCAACAGTAAAGAAACCACACTTTTTGCACCGGGAACAAGTAGGCTTGGGTTTAAGCGCTTATCAAAATGATTTTCCATATAGCTCATTTCACCGTTTCGGTTTTCATTGAGCCATTGCTCCAATCTAGGTGCTTCCTCTTCCAGAAACTCTGCTCTGCTTATCCCGCAGGACATAAAGCCTAACTGCAAAGCTTCTTCTTTAATAAGCTTTGTATATTTTTCTGATTGGTTGAGCATATTATCGCGGAGTAAAATTCAAGAAAGCATTCTTAGGCTTCAAGGTGATTAGCGGCGTAATTTGTATAGGAGCTTTTTTCTCTTCAATTTTGAACTTGGCAATGACTTCTGAAATGGCCAAAATCATTTCGTACATCGCAAAATTATTACCTATGCATTTTCTCGGACCGGCACCAAAAGGATAGTAAGCAATATTTTTTCGTTGCTTACCATCGGCAAAACGTTCAGGAATAAATTTTTCGGGCTGTTGCCAATAATCATTGTGACGGTGAATCTCGTAAATGGAAAGTAATAAACTTTCGTTACCACCAATCCCGACTCCTTCAAATTCATCTTCGGCTAGACTGATGCGGTCAATAAAATAAGCGGGCGGATACAAACGCATAGACTCGTCTATTACCAAATTCGCATAAGTTGAACGCTGAATAAATTCCATTAAATTTGAAGAATTCTCTTTTGCCTGAATTACATCGGCATATAATTTTTCTTGAATCTCTGGATGCCTAGCCAGCAATTCGCAAGTAAACGTTAATGAATTTGACGTTGTTTCGTGACCTGCGGTAAAAAGAATTAGAATCTCATCTATGAGCTGTTCTTCATCCATCTCGGTACCATCATCATAACGAGCATCAAGCAACATATCTAGCAAGTCATCTTGTCTAATGGAAGACTTTTTACGCTCTTCAACAATCTCTTTTAGTATTTGTCGAGCTTCTTGCGTAAGATTGATATGTTTCTGGATTTTGCCACTTAACCGAAACCACCAGTTTTTAAAAGGTTGCCGCAACTCTTTTACCAGCATTTTTTGATCGGCCTCGGTAATGTATTGTAGTCTATTAATTTCTTTTTCACCCACGGCACTGCTAAACAATGATTTCACTACAGTTTGAAAAGCCAAATCATTAAATACAGGGAAAATATCGAATTCTTTATTGGTTTCAATTCTTTTGACTTCGGCTTGTATAGCCGAATTCACCGTATCCATTAACTTTTCTAATTGTTTTTTGTGAAATGCCGGTTGAATAAGTTTTCGCTGTTTTTGCCAATGTTCACCGTTTGCTGTTAAAAGTCCGTGGCCCACATACTTCGCCAAATCTTCGGTTTGAATGGGGGACTTATGATAATTCTTCTGATTTTTTTGAAGAATGTGCTGAGCTATTTTAGGGTTTCTAGAAAAGATAACCGACTTACTTATCCCCAATCCTAACCTTAACCTAAAAATATCTCCTAACTTCTGAAAATTCTCCTGATGAAACGGAAGCGGATTTTCAATAATTTGAGCAGCGTGTCTTAAAAATTTGAACGCTGAAACTTCAGGTATTTGATTGGAGTTTTTCAAAATAATCCTCCTTGAGAATGATGTTTTGTCTTCCCTAAATGCCGATAAGCCGCTTCGGTTACTTCCCGACCACGAGGTGTTCTAACAATAAATCCTTGCTGAATTAGAAATGGCTCGTATACTTCCTCAATAGTTTCTGCACTTTCACTTACAGCTGTCGAAAGTGTAGTGATCCCAACAGGGCCACCTTTAAATTTTTCTATAATGGTAGAAAGGATTTTATTATCCATTTCATCTAAACCATTGGCATCTACATTAAGGGCTTTAAGGCTATATTTCGAGATTTCAATATCTATTTTCCCATTACCCTTGATTTGTGCAAAATCACGAACACGACGCAATAAAGCGTTCGCTATACGTGGTGTCCCTCTACTTCTTCCAGCAATTTCAATGGCCGCTTCCATCGTTATTGGGACTTTTAAAATTTCTGCACTTCGTTGTAAAATATCTGAGAGTAATTCGGTAGTATAATATTGTAATCGGCTTGAGATTCCAAATCGTGCTCGCATAGGTGCAGTTAGTAGTCCTGAACGCGTAGTGGCACCTACCAACGTAAATGGATTTAAATTGATTTGAACTGAACGTGCATTAGGCCCGGATTCAATCATAATATCAATTTTAAAGTCTTCCATAGCAGAATATAAATATTCTTCAATTACCGGACTCAACCGATGTATTTCATCTATAAAAAGCACATCCCGCTCTTCTAAATTGGTTAACAACCCGGCCAGGTCTCCAGGTTTATCCAATACGGGGCCTGAAGTCACTTTGATTCCTGCATTTAATTCATTAGCCAATATATGGGCCAAGGTAGTTTTACCAAGTCCCGGAGGTCCGTGAAATAAAGTATGGTCTAAAGCTTCATCCCGTAAGTTAGCCGCTTTAACGAATACCTGAAGATTATCTAAGACTTGGTCTTGGCCTGCAAAGTCGTCAAAGCTTAACGGGCGCAAGGCTCTTTCTATATCAAATTCTTCTGGAGAGAAACTTTCTCCGGTAGCATCTAGGTTTTCGTTCATATTACAAATATAAAGAAAAAGCCTTTTCTACTGAGAGAAAAGGCTTTTGATATGAATGTATGTTATTCTTTTTAGTGATTCAATTCTTCTTCGTTTTTTTGAAGAGGAATGTTCTGTGGTATATAATCCTGTCCTGCAATCACGTAATCTGTTTCATCTTTATTCAACTTACTGTAATCATAAGACCAACGATATACGGATGGGATTTTACCAGGCCAGTTACCATGAATATGCTCTACAGGAGTAGTCCATTCTAAGGTATTGGATTTCCAAGGGTTTTGTGTTGCCTTTTTTCCATAGAAAATTGAATGGATAAAGTTATAAATAAACACCAACTGAACTAATGCTGTGATGATAGCAAATACAGTAATCAATACGTTTACATCGGCTAAATCATCAAAGTAAGGGAAGTTAGTATTTGTATAATAACGTCTTGGTAAACCTGCCATTCCTATAAAGTGCATAGGGAAGAAAACTCCGTAAGCTCCAATCGCGGTAATCCAGAAGTGAACATAACCTAAGTTTTTGTTCATCATTCTTCCAAACATTTTTGGGAACCAATGGTAAACTCCGGCAAATAAACCGTAAAGTGCAGATATACCCATTACCAAATGGAAATGCGCAATTACGAAATAAGTATCGTGAACGTTAATATCTAGTGTACTATCTCCTAAGATAATTCCTGTTAAACCACCAGTAATGAAAGTTGAAACCAATCCTATAGAAAATAACATTCCCGGATTCATTTGCAAGTTACCCTTCCATAGTGTAGTGATATAGTTAAACGCTTTTACTGCTGAAGGAATCGCGATTAATAGGGTGGTAAAAGTAAATACTGAACCTAAGAAAGGATTCATCCCTGAAACGAACATGTGGTGACCCCAAACAATTGTTGATAAAAATGCAATTGCTAAAATAGAAGCAACCATCGCACGGTAACCGAAAATTGGTTTACGGGAGTTGGTAGCGATTACTTCTGAAGTGATTCCTAAAGCCGGAAGTAATACAATGTAAACTTCAGGGTGACCTAAGAACCAGAACAAGTGCTCGAACAATACCGGAGATCCTCCTTGATGAGCTAACACTTCTCCTTTTATATAAATATCACTTAAGAAGAAAGAAGTACCAAAACTTCTATCCATAATAAGCATTAACGCTGCCGATAAAAGTACCGGGAAAGAAACTACCCCGATAATTGCGGTTACAAATAAAGCCCAAATAGTTAATGGAAGTCTTGTCATAGACATTCCTTCTGTTCTAAGGTTAATTACAGTAACAATATAGTTAAGTGACCCCATTAATGACTGAGCAATGAAAAGTGCCATAGAAACTAACCATAAAGTCATACCGGTACCAGAACCGGGAATAGCTTCAGGCAATGCACTTAATGGAGGATAGATAGTCCATCCTGCAGATGCTGGTCCGGATTCTACAAATAAAGAGCTTAACATAATCACACTGGAAGTAAAGAAAATCCAGTAGGAAAGCATATTCATAAATCCTGAAGCCATATCGCGTGCTCCAATTTGCAACGGAATAAGTAAGTTACTAAAAGTACCACTTAGACCTGCCGTTAAAACGAAGAATACCATAATGGTACCATGAATAGTCACTAAAGCTAAATAAGCATCTGGATTCATCACGCCATCGGTGGAATATTTATTACCTAAAAATAAATCGAACACCCATGAAGACTCTTCTGGCCACGCTAATTGGATTCTAAATAAAATTGACATTAAGATACCAATGGTTCCCATTACCAAACCGGTAATTAAGAACTGCTTGGCAATCATCTTATGATCTTGACTAAATATATATTTAGTAATAAAAGTTTCTTTGTGATGATGTCCATGATCACCGTGGTCGTGATGATCGTGAGCTGCTGTTGCGGTTGCGGTTGCTGACATATCTTTCTACTATTACTTTTTTAGTTATTGCTTGTTACTTGCTGTTCTTTTTGTTTCTCTAGGCCTTCTCCAAAAGTAGCTTGTTCACCAATCCACTCTTTAAAAGCATCTTCTTCCTCTACGACAATCTTCATTTGCATATTGAAGTGAGAAATTCCACATATCTTGTTACAAAGAAGATAGTAATCAAACTCGTAAGGATCTAAAGCTACATCTCCATTAGCTACAAGTTCTTTACTCTTTTCTTTACGAATTTTATTAAGCTCTTCAACTTTATCAAGCATAAATTCAGAATTTCTCATATTTTCTGAAGTAATTGTTGGAGTAAAACTAAATTGAGTAATCATACCGGGGACTACGTTCATTTGAGCTCTAAAGAATGGGAAATAAGCAGAATGTAAAACATCTTGTGATCTAAACTTAAATAGCACAGGCTTATCTACCGGCAAGTGTAATTCTGTTGTGATTTTATCGTCCATTGCATAGCTATCACTTTCATCTATACCCAGTACATTTACTCCTTCAATAAAACGAACATTTGCTTTACCTAGGGTATTATCTTCCCCAGAATATCTAGCTTTCCATCCAAATTGATAAGCATAAATTTCAACAACCATCGCATCATCATCTTCTTCAATATTCATGATCTCAGACCAAGTAAACAATCCGTAAATGATTAATCCTGCTAGTACAATTACCGGAATAATTGTCCAAATGAATTCTAATTTATCGTTATCTGCATAGAATAATGCTTTTTTACCTTTTTCTCCACGATATTTATAAGCAAAGAAATAAAGTAAAAATTGAGTAACTAATTGCACGAACATGATAAGTGCAATAGAGATAAACATTAAAGTGTCATAATCCACTCCGTGAGCAGAGGCAGCTTCAGGAAGATAAAGGTCACCCCAATTCCAGAAACTATAGAACATAAAAATGTAAAGCAATATAACAAAGCACAACATTAAATAGCCTTGTGTGCTATTATCTTTATCGTTAGCTATTTGGGATGAATCATGGTTCGCCGGTTTCGATAACTTGAGGATTTTTGACATCTGCCAAAAAGTAACTCCTAACAGCGCTACAACTACTATGATTAAAAATACAGTCATTGTGATAATATCTTCTTTAGAACAAATTTATTTAATAATGGTAATTTTCACTTTCCTTCAAGAATGGATTGTTCTTGATTTTCAATGGTGCTTTTCCTAAACCGCTTCCTACAACTAGTATAAATAAGCCTAAGAAGAATAAGATGGCAGCAATTTCAGTTACACCAAAAGACCAATGCAATCCTACTGTAGAAGGCATTACTAATAAGTAAACATCTATATAGTGACCTACCAAAATGAAGCATCCTGCTATAATTACAAACCAAGGAATACGTTTAAAATCACTATTCATTAATATCAATATAGGGAATACGAAGTTAATCACCAACATTCCAAAGAATAACAAGTTATACTCTTGTATTCTAATAGTGAAATAGGTTACCTCTTCCGGAATATTTGCATACCAAATTAACATAAACTGACCGAACCATAAATACGTCCAGAATACACTAAAACCAAACATAAACTTAGCTACATCGTGTAAATGGCTATCATTTACAAATGGTAAGTACCCGAATTTTTTAAGAATGATTGTTGTAATTGCTATAACAGTTAATGCAGACACAATCATTGTTGCAAAAATATACCAAGCATATAAAGTACTATACCAGTGTGGCGTCATAGACATAAACCAGTCCCATGCCATCATTGATTCAGTTAATATAAAGAACAATAAGAAAAATACAGAGTATTTATAGTTCTTTTTGTAAGGGCCATAATTAGATGCAGTTGCTAAAGCTCTAGAATTTTTAACGGCAAAATATCTGTAAAGGTTCCATCCAATTACATAGATAAACGCTCTAATAACAAAGAACGGAAAGTTTAAATATCCTGATTTACCTTGTAAGATTTTATCTTCGGCAACTAACTCATGGTCTTGCCAAGGATAAAAATGTTCTCCTGCAAATAATACAATAACTAAAACAATAATTGAACCCGGTAAAACATAGGAAGTAATTCCTTCCATTACCCTAAACAACACAGGAGACCAACCCACTTGCGCGACATATTGGATCGCATAAAATGCAAGTACCCCTAAAGCTATCATCAAAAAGAAGAAACCGGCTACCAAAGTAGCTGCCCAAGGTTTTGTTTGTAATTGATGAAGAACATGCTCTAAATGATGATCCTCGTGAGATTCACCGTGAGCCTCTTCACCGTGGTGAGCTTTTGCTGCTTCCTCTCCGTGAGCAGAATGTCCTGTTGCATTCATTTCTGAATGATGACCTTCAGCTTCCATCGAATGAGAACTCTCTGCTTCATGGCCTTCACCATGTCCACTATGTTCCGCAGCTAATATTTCTTTAGCTTCATCTATAGTAGATGGAGCTGTTAAAAAACCATAACCAATACCTAAGGCACCTATTACGATTAAAATGATAGAAATTAATTTTACTTTACCAGATAGCTTGTACATATCTAAAAAATATAATGCAGTTTAATCTTTATTTAGTTCTCTTCTGAAGTTTGCTCTGCTTCTGAATGATTTTCTGTATTTGCATTCATATCTGAATGCTCTTCACCTTCCTGACCTTCTACTTCAACAGGATCGTGACCTTCTTCTTCTATTGCCTCAACGCTCTGATCTCTTAAAGCAATACCTTTTGCCATAAATGAAGGCTCATCGGTATTTTCTTTTACAAACTCACGTTTTGGTTCTCCATTAAGTTGACGCTTAAGATCGATTACATAATGATCTATTTGCCAACGTTCAACCTCATTGGTCTGTGCAGCATACGATCCCATGTTGTTAATACCGTAATACATTACGTGGTAAACGCTTCCTTCAGTAATTGCTCTTCCCGGATCGTTATAAGCAGGAATACCTAATATTTTCTCTCGTTCAGCCAAGGTTCCTTTACCATCACCTTTATCTCCGTGACAAATTGCGCAGTAAATAGTGTAAAGCTCTTTTCCTTTATTAAGGTTTGCTTCTGTATAAGGGACTGGATTTTTAAGATTGGCTTTGGCTTGAGCATACCCCTCATTAGTATCTTCATACTCGTAAGGCAACCAACCCCTAGAAATTGTTCCTTCTACAGGAAGCTTTGCTTCTTGACCATCTTTAAAAATACTATTATCATAACCTACATAAGTTTCATAGCTAGGAGACTTGTACATGTTGGGAAAGTATTGATAGTTTCTATCTTGTTTATTATCAAAACAAGAAACCACTAACAATGAAACTGTGATTAATGTTATTATGCGGAATAAACTTTTCATGGGTTTATTTAATCTATTAATTTAACTTCAGAAGCTCCAGTATCATTAAGAAACTTAACTAAGGCTTCTTCACTATGATTAGCCACTTCTACTTCAATTAAGAAATGATCGTCGGTAGTACGAACATCTGGATTTTCTGCTTCTTTAAAAGGCCAAATCCTACTTCTCATATAAAAAGTAATTACCATTAAGTGAGCACCAAAAAACACAGTAAGCTCAAACATAATTGGAATAAATGTTGGCATATTGTCTATGAAACTAAAACTTGGTTTACCTCCAATATTTTGAGGCCAATCATCAATCATCATAAAGTTCATCATTAACACAGCAACCGTTAATCCAGTTAAACCGTATAAAAATGAAGTGATTGCCAACCTAGTAGGAGCTAAGCCCATTGCCTTATCTAACCCGTGAACAGGGAAGGGGCAAAAAACCTCTAAAATATGATAGTTCTCGTCCCTGATTTGTTTTACGGCCTGTAAAACCAAATCATCATCGTTATATATAGCATGTAAAACCTTTGCCGCCATACTAGTTGTTTTTAAGTTTTTGTGCCTGTCCCGCAAAGTCTTTTTCTTTGGCCACAGAAGCACTAAAGGTTTCTATAATTAAATCTAAATCATTGTATTCTTTCATCGTCATTTTACTCACTTGATGGTAAGTAAAAATACCTAACTCATGAAGTTGTTGAACAGTTATTGGTCCTAATCCGTTAATCTTTTCTAAATTATCTTCAGATTGTTTTTCAGGATCAAATTCTCCAACTTTATCAATTAATCTTTCAGCTGCTATACGCTTCTCTTCAGTATCTAATAAAGCATTTTCAATTTCATCTTCATCATTTTTATTAGTTGAACCAAAGCTATCTAAATCTTCTTCAGATTTATTACCTTCTATATTTGCAGAAGGTCCACCAGATGCAGGATATTGCTCTATTTCACCAATATGATGATCATCGCCGTGCTCTTCTCTTAATCTCTTATATTTATCTCCTGAAGATTTTAAGATAGATTTCACCTCTGCTTGTGCGATTACAGGGAAAGTTCTTGCATATAATAAGAACAATACAAAGAAGAACCCTATAGTTCCAACAAAAGTACCTATATCGATAAATGTTGGAGAGAACATTGCCCAAGAAGAAGGAGTTCTACCTTTACTCAAACAAAGTACAATAATATCGAAACGCTCAAACCACATTCCTATGTTAATCACAAGAGCTACGATAAACGTCCAGAAAATATTTCTTCTTAATTTTTTTACCCAAAGTGTCAATGGCACAATAAAGTTACAGGTAATTAATGCCCAGAATGCCCAAGCGTAAGGTCCTGTTGCCGCTCCAAAAGATAAGTAGGTATAGTTTTCGTAAGAAATCCCAGAATACCAACCTATAAAGTATTCAGTAACATAAGCAACGGTAACAATACCACCTGTTAAAATGATTACTTTATTCATATATTCAATATGAAGAATAGTAATGTAGTTTTCTAGGTTGATTACCTTTCTCATAATAATAAGAAGGGTTTGTACCATAGCAAATCCAGAGAAAATCGCCCCTGCAACGAAATAAGGAGGGAAGATGGTCGAGTGCCATCCCGGTACTAACGAAGTTGCAAAGTCAAAAGATACAATCGTGTGTACAGAAAGTACAAGTGGAGTTGCTAAACCTGCAAGTACTAAAGACACTTCTTCAAAACGTTGCCAGTCTTTTGCACGACCACTCCAACCAAAACTTAAAATACTATATATTTTCTTCTGAAAAGGTTTTGTTGCTCTATCACGGATCATCGCAAAATCTGGAAGTAAACCTGTCCACCAAAACACTAATGAAACAGAAAGATACGTTGAAATCGCAAAAACATCCCAAAGCAAAGGTGAGTTAAAGTTCACCCATAAAGAACCAAATTGGTTAGGAATAGGTAACACCCAATACGCCAACCAAGGACGTCCCATGTGAATAATTGGAAAAAGACCCGCCTGCACTACCGCGAAAATTGTCATCGCTTCGGCAGAACGGTTTACCGCCATTCTCCATTTTTGACGGAAAAGCAATAGTACAGCAGAAATCAACGTTCCTGCGTGACCAATACCTACCCACCATACGAAATTGGTAATATCCCAAGCCCATCCAATGGTTTTGTTTAATCCCCAAGATCCGATACCTGTAGAAACAGTATATATTATACAACCTAATCCCCATAAAAATGCCACTAAGGCGATAGAGAAAACTAACCACCAAGATTTATTTGCTTTCCCTTCTACCGGTGCCACAACATCTAAAGTAACATCGTGGTACGATTTCTCTCCAGTAACTAAAGGCTCTCTTATAGGTGCTTCGTAATGTGACGACATATTCTTAATTAATAATTGATTCTTTAACTAATTTTATAAATCTCCTGTGTTTTTTACCAAAGTTTGATACATCACATTAGGTTTTGTACCTGTACTTTCTAACAGATGATACATACGATCATCTTCTTTCAACTCAACAATTTTGGAGTCTTTATTATTAATATCACCAAAAGTCATCGCTCCTTGGTCACAAGCTCTAGAACAAGCAGTGAAGAATTCATCATCTCCAACTTCTCTTCCTTCACGCTTAGCATCAAGAATTGTTTTTTGAGTGATTTGAATACACATAGAACATTTCTCCATAACCCCTCGTGATCTTACGGTCACATCAGGATTAAGAACCATTCTTCCTAAATCGTTATTCATATTATAATCAAACTCTTCATTCTCACTGTACAAGAACCAGTTAAAACGACGTACTTTATATGGACAGTTGTTTGCACAATATCTTGTACCCACACATCTGTTATATGCCATATGGTTTTGACCTTGACGACCATGAGAAGTGGCTGCTACTGGACAAACTGTTTCACAAGGCGCGTGATTACAGTGCTGACACATTACCGGCTGAAAAGCTACTTCTGGGTTATCATAAGAAGCATTCTCTATTTTATCGTAAGTCTCAAAAGCTCCAAGGTTTTCTAAATCTTCTTGTTCTTGCTTGAAGGTATCTGCAGAAGAATAGTAACGGTCTATACGCAACCAGTGCATATCTCTAAACTTCCTTACCTCCTCTTTACCTACAACAGGAACATTATTTTCAGAGTGACAAGCAATCACACAAGCACCACAACCGGTACAAGCGTTTAAGTCAATAGACAAATTAAAATGATGTCCAATTTCTCTATCAAACTCTTTCCACAAGCTTGCTTTTTCTTCTCTTACTGAAATTTCATTATGATCGTAATCTACTTCAGGAACTGGATTCCAGTAATGCTTATCTTTAGAATTAAAAATCTCTAAAGTAGTCTCCTTAACAATATCATCACGACCTGCCATCGTACTTTGCAACTGTACGCAAGCAAATTCGTGCATACCATCTGCTTTTTCGATAGTCACATTTTGAAATGCACTAAAGTCCTTATAAAGTGGATAAGCATTTACCCCTACCTGCATTTCTTTTTGAATAGCTTCTTTTCTTCCATAACCTAAAGCTAAACCAACTGCTCCTTTTGCTTGACCTGGCTGAATAATAACCGGTACGTTTTTCACAACCGCATCTCCAACTTTCAAGTTAACATAACTTCCGTTTAACGCTCCATTAGATACTGTTGGGTTTTTAACTCCCAATTTATCAGCATCAGGTTTAGAAATCAACAAGTAGTTATCCCAAGAAACACGAGTAATTGGATCTGGAAACTCTTGCAACCAAGGGTTATTGGCTTGACCTCCATCTCCTAAAGAAACTTTAGTATAAAGACTTAATTCAAACTCAGAACCTTCATCCGAAGATAAGTTATTGACTGCTGAAGAATAATTAGGAGCACTCATCGTCCCCATTCCTGCAACATCACCTTCCTCAGTCGCTATTGATGATACAGGTGAATTTGCTTCAAAAACACCATCATGCAATGCCTGATTCCAACCTCTTCCAGAAAGATTACTAGCCCAAGTCTCTTTAATATAATCTCTATAATTCATTTCAGAACCTGTCCATTTCAATAAAGTATCTTGAAACTGACGGGTATCAAAAAGCGGTCTAATTGTAGGCTGCATTAAACTAAAATTCTTCTTAGTTAACTGCACATCCCCCCAACTCTCTAAGTAATGAGGTGTAGCCGCTATATATTTTGAAAGCTTAGCGGTTTCGTCTTTTTTCATTGAAAAAGCCACAGAAACCTCCACTTTTTTCATCCCTTCTTTAAAAGCTTCTGCATTCGGCAAACTAAAAGCAGGATTCACCCCAACAGTTAAAAGTGCTCCAACACTACCGGAGTTCATATCTTTTACCAATTGAGCCACTTGCTTAGCATTACCTTTACGAATCAGTTTAGGATTATTCCTATCCATCACCCGACTACCTAAAGCTTCATTTATCGCCAACACCAACGATTGCGCATCTACATCTGGAATACCAGAAACCACAACCGCACCGGCACCGGCACTTCTTAATTGTCTTGCCGCCTTCACTACAACATCATCCAACGCTGGCGACAATTTATTTTTTGAACCTCCACCAACTACATAACCATAAATAGCAGCTAACACCGCTTTTTGCTGAGAAGGCTTTAACGGAACACGCTTGTCTGCTTTTGCTCCTGTTTGTGTCATATTAGATTCAAACTGAATATGACGAGACATTTTTCCATTTTTAGGGATTCTACTTTTAGAATACCCTACATCGTTTCCACCGGCTTGCCAATCTCCTAAGAAATCCGCCCCAATAGAAACTATAACTTCAGCTTTTTCAAAATCGTAATTCCCTAAAGCACGCTCTCCGTATTTCATCTGATACGCATCTAACGCCGCATCTTCAGAAACCGCATCATAAACCACATGCTTTACATTACCATATTTAGCTGAAAATTCTTTGATCAAATTAGAAGTTGAAGGACTTGCCATTGTTGAAGTCAACAACACTTTTTGCCCACCAACATTTTGCAAAGCATTACCCACTTGACGATCAAACTCTTCCCAAGAAACATCCTCACCATCAATCTGTGGACGCTTTATTCTTTGATTATCATATAAAGATAAAACGGAAGCATGAACCCTAGCATTAGCACCAAGGGAAGCTTTAGCCATTTTATTACTTTCAATCTTAATAGGCCTTCCTTCTCTTGTTTTTACTAAAACACTAGCAAAATCGAATCCATCCGCCATAGTGGTAGCATAGTAATTCGCTACTCCAGGAACAATTCTATCTGGCTGTACAACGTAAGGAATGGTTTTAGTAACAGGACCTTCACACGCCGCTAAAGACGCAGCCGCTGTACTGAAACCAACGAACTTTAAAAAATCCCTTCTTGAAGTTGCTGAACTTTCTAAAGATTCTTTATCACCCAAAAACTCATCTGTAGGAATTTCTTCTACAAATTCGTTTTGTCGAAGCTTCTCAACAACAGGGCTAGTTTCGTTTAGCTCCTCAACACCTCTCCAGTATTTCTTGTTTGATGACATATTATATATAGAATTAGCTTCTTATTAAATTAGTAATGACATTTTCCACATTCTGTAGCACCCATCTGTGCCGCTGTCAATGTCTCTACACCGTATTTTTTTGATAATTGTTCGTGAATTTTATCGTAGTAACCACTACCTTCTAAATTCACATTCGTTTCTCTGTGACAGTTAATACACCAGCCCATCGTTAATGGAGCAAACTGATAAAGCACTTCCATTTCCTGAACAGGACCATGACACTGCTGACACTCGATTCCAGCGACAGTTACGTGCTGCGAGTGATTATAGTATGCAAAATCTGGCAAGTTATGAACTCTCACCCATTTCACAGGTTGTTCTTCACCAGTATAAGATTGCGTAGTTGCATCCCAACCAACTGCATTATACAACTTAGCGATTTCTTTATCGTAAAATTCTTTAGAAAAATCTTCCGTAGCCGTTTCAGGAGCAACTTCACTAATCACCTTATGACAGTTCATACAAACATTCAAGGAAGGCACACCGGAAGTTTTACTAACTCTAGCTGAAGAGTGACAATACTTACAATCCACACCATTATCTCCCGCATGAATTCTATGTGAGAAATGAATAGGCTGCACAGGCTGGTAAGTTTGATCTACACCTACCTGCATCAAATAACCATAAGCAAAATAAGCCGCTGCCAACAAGAAGAAAATAGAAGTTACAATTACCAAGAATTGGTTTTCCGCAAAAGCTCTCCAAATCGGCTTACCACTAGTTTCTTTTTTAGAAAGCTCTACGCCGCTTGCTGCTGCAAAATTGTTCAGGGTTTTGTTTACTAAAACCAAAACCACTACTAACAACAACAATACAAATGCCAGCACCCCTAAAATAATATCTGTAGAAACACCACTACCACTTCCTGAACCGGAAGCACCACCAGCACCTCCATCTACTACTGCAGTAGGTTCAGGTTTTGGCTGCTCTACATAAGCTAAAATATTATCGATATCCTCATTAGAAAGTTGAGGGAATGGCGTCATTGCCGTTTGATTAAACTCCTCATAGATAGCTACTGCCTCAGCATCACCTGACGCAATCATAGCTTGACTATTTTTAATCCAGCTATACAACCAATCCATACTATGTCTACTGGTCACACCGTTCAACGCAGGACCGGTAGATCGCTTGTAACGTTTATGACAAGAAGCACACAAAGAATTAAATAACTCCTTGCCTTTAGCAGGATCACCTAGCCCATCTGCAGCAGATTCCGCAGTATCTGAAGCTCCGGCAGTCTCTTCTTGAGCAGCCTGAATAGCCTCCCCGTTATCTTGACCGCTAGCGGATTTCTCCTGACCAAATGATTGTGAAAATGAAAATAAGACTACTAATAAGAAAAGTAGCGTTTTTGAAATTGAATGGCGGATGTTCACCTTTTCCATATTACAGCTGAATTAACATCTTAGTTTGGTACGGTTTTTATAATGAATAAGTTAGCTCGTTAACCTTCAAAACAGACCGTAAAATTCCCCGACAAAAGTAATACTTAAAGATGATTTTAGGAATGTTAGCGTATTGTTAATGTCTAATTTATAATATTTCTAAATAAAGAAGCTTGATTAGAAATACAGAATAAGTTCTATTTTTGTATAAAATTGTTTAAAATGAAAATGAAATCAATCCTTATAGCTAGCTTATTTGCAGCAACTTGTTTTTTTACTGCCAGCAAATCAAATGCTCAAAATTCAATTGAAGCCGATCCCTTAATACAAGAATTATTGGTACTAAAGGCAAAAATGACTGAAAACAATCAATTAAATGAACGCTACAAAATCCAGTTGTTTTATGGATCTAATTTAAATGAAGCAAACAAGGTAAAAGATAAATACGAAAAACTCTTTAGCGAATGGAAATCAGATATTGTTTTTGAAACCCCTAACTACAAAGTTTGGGTAGGCAATTTCAGGAACAAACTAGAAGCTGAAAGAGCATTTGCAAGGCTTCATAATGAATTTAAGAGCGCTATTATTTTCAAGCCTTAAAACTCATAAGAAATGAAAACAAAAAAGCGACTTGATGATCAAGTCGCTTTTTTTATTGAATATAAAACTTAGCTTTATTTAAGCGTTTTCTTCACCTCTACTTCTCGGTAAGCTTCAATTACATCTCCTTCTCTAATATCATTGTAATTCTTCACCTGCATACCACAATCGTAACCTTTTGAAACTTCTTTTACATCGTCTTTAAAACGTTTTAAGGAAGCTAATTCTCCGGTATAGACAACCACACCTTCTCTAATTAGTCTTATACCACTATTTCTGTAAATTTTTCCACTGGTCACCATACAACCTGCAATGGTTCCGATTTTAGAAATTTTAAAGGTTTCCCTAATCTCTGCGGTACCGGTAACTTCCTCTTTCAATTCTGGTGAAAGCATACCTTCCATCGCATCTTTTAAGTCGTTGATTGCATCGTAGATGATAGAATATGTTCTAATATCTATTTCTTCACGGTCCGCAACCTGACTAGCATTTCCTGCCGGTCTTACGTTAAATCCGATAATAATCGCATCTGAAGCAGAAGCTAACAACACATCACTTTCTGTAATAGCCCCAACTCCTTTATGGATAATATTTACTTGTATTTCTTCTGTAGATAATTTCTGGAAACTATCTGTTAAGGCTTCCACAGAACCATCCACATCACCTTTCAAGATAATATTCAGCTCTTGGAAATCACCAAGTGCAATACGTCTACCAATTTCATCCAAGGTAATATGACGCTGTGTTCTTACACTTTGCTCTCGCTGCAACTGTGTACGTTTAGCAGCAATTTCTTTCGCCTCACGCTCATCCTGCATCACCGAAAACTTATCTCCTGCTTGTGGCGCACCATCAAGCCCTAAAATAGATACCGGCGTTGAAGGACCTGCCTCTTTTACATTATTACCTCGCTCATCCTGCATCGCTTTGATCTTACCACTAGTAGTACCGGCTAACACATAATCACCAATTTTAAGGGTTCCTGCCTGAACAAGAATGGTAGAAACATAACCTCTACCTTTATCTAAATAAGCCTCTACCACTGCTCCAGAAGCTAATTTATCTGGATTGGCTTGTAGCTCTAAAATTTCTGCTTCTAAAAGAACTTTTTCAAGTAATTCATTAACCCCGGTTCCTTGTTTTGCTGAAATATCTTGCGACTGAACTTTACCTCCCCAGTCTTCTACCAATAAATTCATAGAAGCAAGTTTCTCTTTAATCTTTTCTGGATTAGAGGTTGGTAAATCCACTTTATTTATCGCAAAAATAATAGGAACTCCTGCTGCCTGAGCGTGAGAAATAGCTTCTTTGGTTTGCGGCATCACATCATCGTCTGCTGCAATTACAATCACCGCAATATCGGTAACTTGTGCTCCACGAGCCCTCATCGCCGTAAAAGCTTCGTGACCCGGTGTATCTAAAAATGCTATTTTTTGACCGCTATCCAACTCTACTCCATAGGCTCCGATATGCTGGGTAATACCACCACTCTCTCCTGCAATTACATTAGCTTTACGAATATAATCCAGTAAAGAGGTTTTACCGTGATCTACGTGACCCATTACGGTTACAATTGGAGCACGAGGGGATAAATCTTCCGGCGCATCTTCTTCCACATCAACGGTTTCTTCAAGATCTGCCGTAACAAATTCTACTTCATAACCAAATTCTTCAGCAACAATAGTTAAGGTTTCAGCATCTAAACGCTGATTCATCGTCACCATCATTCCCAGTGACATACAAGCAGAAATTACCTTTGTTACCGGTACATCCATCATCGTAGCCACTTCACTTACCGTAACAAACTCTGTTACTTTAAGTGTTTTACTTTCTTGCTCTAATTGCGCTTGTTCTTCTTCGGTTTTTTGACGGTGCTGATCTCTCTTATCTCTTCTATATTTAGCACCCTTACCTTTAGATGATTTCCCTTGAAGTTTTTCTAGGGTCTCTCTAATTTGCTTTTGTACTTCTTCTTCTGTAGGCTCTTCCTTAGCAACTTTCTTTCTTCCGCGTGCCGGTCCTCTATTGTTGCCTTTGTTGAAGTTTCCTTTTTTATTATTACCGCTACCAGAATCTTTACTAATTCTTCTTCTACGCTTCTTCTTATTATCTGAAGCTTTTTCGTTTTTCTTATCGTCTTTCTTCTTCGCAGGCTTTTTAAATTGACTTAAGTCTATCTTCTGACCTGTAAAGTTAGGACCATCGAGTTTTTGGTACTTGGTTTCCACTCGATCTTCTTTAGGCGCACTAGGTGTGCTTTCGGTATCTTTTTTAACTGAAGAAGCCACCGGTTTTTTAGTTTCCGGCTCAGGTTTTTCTTGCTTTTGAGGCTGAGGCTTATTCTCTTTTTTAGGCTCTTGCTTTTTAGGCTTTCTACCTTTATCAAGATCTATTTTCCCTACTTGTTTAGGGCCATCCAATTTACTTGTAGCCTTAACTATACGCTCTTTCTCTTTCTGCCTTTCTTTCTCCTTCTCCTTCTCTTCCTCTTCTTTCTTTTTACGCTCCTCTTCTAATTTGCGTAATTTTTCCTGCTGCTCTTTTTCACGAGCTAGACGAAGTTCTTCTTTCTCTTTCTTGCGCTCTTCACTCACTTCTTTAGAAGCTACTTTCTTACTTTTATCTGTTTGAAATTTTTCAAAGAGAACCTGATAAACTTCACCTGAAATTTTAGTGGTAGGACGCGCATCAATATCGTACCCCTGTGAAGAGAGATACTCCACAGCGCGGTCCAATGAAATATTGAATTCACGTAATACCTTATTTAATCGCACATTTTTTGCTTCAGCCATAAATTGCCTCTAAATTAACCTCTTTATTCTTAATATAATTGACTAATGGTTCAACTTAATAAATAATTAACCTTAGTCTTCAAATTCTTCTTTTAAGATTTGGATTACATTTTGAATAGTTTCTTCTTCCAAATCTGTCATTTTCACCAAGTCACTTACATCTTTTTCAATGATGCTTTTTGCGGTATCTAAACCTACACGTGAAAATTCTTTAATTACCCAATCTTCAATCTCGTCACTAAATTCCCTAAGTTCTACATCTTCTTCCGCTTCACCGTCTCTATAAACATCAATTTCATAGCCGGTAAGAAGACCTGCCAACCTAATATTGTGACCTCCACGACCAATTGCTTTTGAAACCTCTTCAGGCTTCAACATAACTTCTGCCCTTTTAGTTTCGTCGTCAATTTTCACAGACATTACTTTCGCAGGACTTAAAGCCCTAGTTATTAACAATTGACTATTGGTGGTATAATTAATAACGTCAATATTTTCATTCCCTAACTCACGAACAATTCCGTGAATTCGAGAACCTTTCATTCCCACACAAGCTCCTACAGGATCAATTCTATCATCGTAAGAATCTACAGCTACTTTTGCTTTTTCACCTGGTATCCTTACTACTTTCTTAACCGTAATCAACCCATCAAAAACTTCTGGGATTTCTTGTTCAAATAATTTTTCCAAGAACACAGGCGCTGTTCTAGAAAGGATAATTACCGGTTTGTTACCTTTTAACTCTACACTTTCTATTACACCTCTTACATTCTCTCCTTTTCTAAAGAAATCTGAAGGAATTTGTCGGTCTTTTGGCATGACCAATTCGTTACCTTCATCATCTAGTAAAATGATGGCACGATGACGAATATGGTGAACCTCAGCACTGTAAATCTCTCCTTCTAAATCCTTAAACTGTTTGTAGATATTGGTATTATCGTGTTCATGAATTTTAGAGATTAAGTTTTGTCTTAACGCTAAAATTGCCCTTCTCCCTAAATCTATTAATTTTACTTCCTCAGAAACATCTTCCCCTACCTCAAAGTCAGGTTCAATTTTTCTTGCTGCGGAGAGTGATATTTCTTGGTTATCGTCTTCAACTTCACCATCTGCCACTACGACCCTATTTCTCCAAATTTCTAAATCCCCTTTATCAGGGTTTATAATTATATCAAAATTATCATCTTCTCCAAATTTCTTTTTCAAGGCATTTCTAAACACATCTTCTAAGATCGCCATTAAGGTTACACGATCTATCAACTTATCATCTTTAAATTCTGAAAAAGAACTAATTAGCTCGATATTCTCCATATCAAAAACAGATTAAAATGTTATCTTCACTTTTGCTTCTACAATGTCTGCGTATGTTAACACAGCTTCTTTCTTAACAGTCACTTTGCCCTTCCCTACCGGTTTAGGCTCTCTTGCTTTCCAAGTAAGGGTAATCCCCTCTTCAGTAACAGCTTCTAAATTTCCTTCAAATTGTTGTTCTTCGGTTTTCACTTCCAGCTTTCTCCCCAAGTTCTTTTGGTATTGACGCGCAAGCTGTAAAGGGGAAGTAGCCCCTGCTGAAGTTACTTCTAGGGAAAAATCTTCTTCTTCCCTATCTAAATTATGTTCAATTTTTCTGCTAACCGCTATACAATCGTTCACTGAAACGCCTTGATCGCCATCTATAACAACTAAAATTTGATTATCACCCTTGATTTCAAATTCAATTAAAAACAGTGATGGGTTTTCTTCCAGCGCTTCCTCAATGAGTCTTTTTACTACTTCTTCCCGCATGAAAAACTTTTATAAAAAGAGGGGACTAGATTGTCCCCTCAATATTCATTTTTAACTTCCGCTTGCAAATATAGTAAAAATTTTGACTTAATAAACCTGATTACCAACTAATTTATTAGTAACTTTACTATTAAGAAATAATTATCCTAAAAACTTTAATCTAATTATGAAAAAAATTCTTGTCCCAACAGATTTTTCTGAGCAAGCAGATTATGCGTTAGAGGCCGCATCACAGTTAGCTCGAAAATATGACAGCGAGATTTACCTTTTACATTTACTGGAGCTTCCAGAACAACTCATAGACTTAAACCCAACTTCTACCGGGAGCAACCAAGTTCCTGAAGCCATATTTTTTATGAGAAAAGCTCATGAAAAGTTTGAAAAGGTAAAACAAAAGGAAATCTTAAATGGTATTCCGGTATACGAGACCGTTATTTTTAAAGAAACTTTTAACGGGATTCTAGAAGTCGGCAAAAAAAATGATTGCGATTTAATTGTAATGGGGTCTCACGGAGCAAGTGGACTGAAAGAAGTTTTTATTGGCTCTAATACTGAAAAGGTGGTAAGAAATTCTGATATCCCAGTATTGGTGATTAAAGAGAAAACCGATATTTTAAATACAAATGACTTAGTATTTGCGAGCGATTTTGTTCCTAACGTTAAAAACTCTTTTGTAGAGGCTACCAAATTTGCTGAAAAAATAGGCGCTAAAATACATTTGGTTTACATTAATACTGCCAATAAATTTAAAACGACCGAACAGCTTGAGAAAAAAATGAACAAGTTTTTAGAAGGTGTCGATTTTAAAAATTACACCTTAAATGTGTATAACGCCGAATCTATTGAAAAAGGAATTTTAAAATTCAGCGCTAAAATGAATGCTGATTTAATAGGAATTAGCACTCACGGAAGAAAAGGCTTGGCTCATTTTTTAAATGGAAGCATTAGCGAAGATTTGGTTAATCACGCTAAAACCCCAGTGATTACTTTTAAAATACAATAATCGATTTGCGAAGCCCAGCTTCGATGCATACCCAGAAATAATTCCAAAAAGATTTGGTAGGATCACGTTCAACAGCATCTACATGCTTTTCTGTACTGCCATTCTTTTTGGAATTTTTCTTTACAGCGAGGTTGGCAAGAAAACTCATGAAACCTTTTTTTTCTGAACTCCCTTTCTTTAACACCTCTATTTTAAAATTTTCATAATCTATACCTAAATCTCCACTTGCCTGTACAGAGTTCCCTCTAAAATTAAAATAGAGATCATTTACTTCTCCCTGTGTTTTTATGGACATAGCAGGCACAAAAAAGGAATTAATAGATTCTTGCGGAATGTTATGACTACTTCCGCTTATGGTGAAAACATCGTTGGGGTTATTCACTTTAAACCCCCAATCTACTTGAATAGGAGACTTACCCATAAATTGAGACTGAATTGAAATTTTGGTTTCAGGAAAATCCTCTCTACCTAGATTTTTATTAGTGACATGGGCTATATCTACATTTAAATCTTCAAAGAACAACTTTCCTGGCGGTCTTGATTTTTGAATTAATTCTTCATACTCAATATAAGCGCGTTTAATTTTTACGCTATCAATAGACAATTTCAATTTTAAATTCCGGAGCATTTTGCTGTAGAGATTCTTTTTCCGGGTATCATCTTTTACAGTTTTATCGCGATAAATAGTAAAATATATAGAATCTAAAACCACTTTCTTTGCATCAAATTCGTTTCCGGAATCGTTGAGTACGAAATCGTAATCTTCTATATTTAATTTCTTCAGCTTTAAATTCATCAGGTCTTTTTCATATGGAATTACTTCCACATAATCTTGTCTAGAAAAACGGGGTTTTAAATCAATTTGAGTGAATTCAACTTGAGAGGGAGTCAACTCCAAATGTTCTACTGCAATATCCTGTAATTCATTAACTGTATAATCTAACCGAGAAAGACTCACTAAAAAGTTTTTATATTGAAAAGGTACTTTTTGCTTCAAGGTGTTTTCATTAAGACCTAAAGAATCTATTTGTACAGAGAAATTTTCGACTTTTAATTTTCTTAAAGTGTCCTGCTGAAAAGATAATTTTCCATCTTCTAACTTCACATTCTTTACAACTACGTCTTTCTTAAATTTTGATGATTTAGATTTTTTTGTTGAAGTAGAATCTTTTGATGAATTTGAAGACACAATTTCGATAACGGGTTGATGAATAATAAGTTCATCTACCACTATCTTTTTATCCACTAAATAATCGTAGTAACTAAAACCGGAAGCACTAATTTTTTCAGTTTGAATGTTTTTTCCATCTCTATTGAATTTAGGCTGAAAAACCTTTACACTTCCCTTCCATAAATTTACATCTACTTCTTTGAATTCTATTTCTTTCTGCAGAAAACTTTCAATTTTACTTTCAGCAAGGCTTTGAAGTATAAAATATGCCAAGACAATAATGGCTATTATAGAGGTTAGAATAATTAAAAATTTCTTCACTAAGTATCATTTTGCTACCTAATTTATCATTCTTTTTTATTCTAAAATTCTATTTAAGAGTTTTTAACTTAAAAACATTTAGTAAGTATGCGGTTCAAGTTAAATTTGCGCTAAATAATTACAACTCCTACATTTCAAGGCATCTAACTACTATATTTGCAACAAACCAATAATCAACTAATGTTTGCAAAATTCGCCTTCTTATTATTTTTCATTATTGCCGAAATTGCTTTGGGAATATACAGTCTTGCGATGAGCGAAAGTTTAATGGCTAAATTTTTATTTTTCTTGCTTTCTGCCATAATTGTTTGTGCTTTGGTGATGAAACTTTCCAACCATTTACTTCCAGACGACGATAGAAGGGAAAAGAATCTTAAAAGAAAGACAGAATAGTTTACGTACTTTCGTTTTCTGTTTAAAATCCAACCCATGCAAATTACATGTATCTCTGATACCCACAACCTCCATGACAAACTTATTATCCCCGAACAAGGAGATGTAATTGTTCATGCAGGAGACATTACAGAAGGAGGTACACAACGGGAATTACGTGATTTTTTTAAATGGTTCGCTCAACTCCCCTTTACACATAAAATATGCATCGCAGGAAATCACGACTTTTTCTTGGAAAACATTTCAGAAAAAGCAATAAAAAAATTGATTCCCGCTAACGTCACCTATTTAAATGATTCTGGCATTTCCATCAACGGATACAAATTTTGGGGATCGCCTTATATTCCTTTTCAACAAAACTGGGCTTTCACTAAATCACCCATCGAAATTGAAGAGCATTGGAAAAAAATACCTGAGGATACTGATATTTTAATCACCCATACACCTCCTAAAGGAATTTTAGACATTACCAATTACGAAGTAGAAGTAGGTTGCCCTGCACTAAAAAAAGAAATAAGTAAGAAGAAACCAACTATCCATATTTTTGGGCATCTTCACGACAATTACGGAAAAGTAATGCGGAAAGACATTACTTACATCAACGCCACTTCCTTTTACAATCACCTGAAATTAACCAATTTACCCATACAGGTAGAAATTCCCGATTAAGCCAAACATTTCTAAAATAATAGTTAATTATATGCTAATCAACATTTCCTTAAAACTTTTTTAAGAAGATATCTTTTAAGTTTATGGTAGTAAAAAAATCATGATATGAAAACTACTTATGAAAACAACGCTATCTTACAAGAAATGAACAAACTTATTTCTTCTAGCTGCCAACAAGTAAATCCTAAGTTCGAAAAGTTTCAACAAGCATTAATCAAAAAACATTTCGGAGCCCTTCAAGCAACTAATGATTTACTAAAAAAAGAAGTTCATTTAAAGTTAATGGTTAAAGAAGGCCAATATACTCATGTAGTAGTTCAATACAATAACTTTGAAGAGTTTTTAAAATCTTGCTTAGAAGACGACCTTGGAAATTTAAGTTTTTACCAAAACATGCTTACTTTTTACAATACCAGTGTAGACGTGGCGTAAAACATTCATAAAAACAACAAATATCTAACTATAAATTTCTAATTCATTTTAGAAAAAACCCCAACCTAAAAAGATTGGGGTTTATTTTTTGCTCGCCTACAGGGCTTACCTCTACTAGTCTCCCCACATGAACTTTTCGCTCTAAAACCCTTTGTGCTTTTCAAAATAAAAAAACCCAACCTTAAAAAGGTTGGGTTTTCATTCTTGTTGGCCTACTAGGGCTCGAACCTAGACTCTTCTGGACCAAAACCAGACGTGTTGCCAGTTACACCATAGGCCAATTGCGTAATGCGGATGCAAATTTAATACATTCTTACAATCTTCCAAATAATTTTTAAATTTATTTTTTAAAATATTTTTAGCCAAGAAACGTTTCTACTACATTCAGCATTTATTCTTAAATTCGCCCAAGATTATTAAGACCTTAATGACGCTTTATGACAAATTTTGACTTTCGAAAGTGGAACAAAATATTAGGATGGTTGGTATTTGCTATTGCCCTCATCACTTATATGTGTACCGTAGAACCTACAGCAAGTTTTTGGGATGCGGGAGAATATATTTCAACTTCTTCTAAATTACAAGTAGGGCATCCCCCAGGAGCACCACTCTTCCAGATGATGGGAGCTTTCTTTTCTACTTTCGCATCAGATGCAGATCAAGTAGCGCTTATGGTAAATTTGGTTTCTGCTTTCAGTAGTGCGTTCACCATTCTATTCATGTTTTGGTCCATTACTTTATTAGTTAGAAAAATAGCCGGACCAGAAGAAACACTTTCTACGTCTTCTAAAATTGCAGTGCTAGGAAGTGCTTTAGTAGGTTCTTTAGCTTTTGCATTTACCGATAGTTTTTGGTTTAGTGCAGTAGAAGCTGAAGTTTACGCTATGGCAAGTTTCTTAATGGCGGTATTGTTCTACGCCGGTTTACTATGGGAAAGAGATATGTTTAAACCACGCGGAAACCGTTGGCTTATTTTAATTTCCTTTATTATAGGGCTTTCATTTGGGGTACATTTCATGGCGTTACTTACCATACCCGCCATTGGGTTCTTATACTTCTTTAAAAACACAGAAAAGGTTACGGTTAAAAATTTCATTATCGCCAATATTATTGTAGTGGCCATATTAATGTTTATTTTTAAATTACTTTTACCCTATAGCTTAAGCTTCTTTGCGGTGGCAGAAGTTTTCTTTGTCAACTCTATAGGATTACCATTTAATTCTGGGACCATTATTGCTGCTTTAGCTTTAATCGCGCTTTTCTATTTTGGTTTAAATTATACGCGAAAGAAAAATTACATTCACGCAAACACCCTATTATTATGCGTGCTTTTTATTTTTGTAGGCTTCTCCAGTTGGATTATGCTTCCCATACGTGCCAATGCAGGAACCACCATCAATGAAAACAGTCCCAATAACGCAAGGGAATTATTAGCCTATTATAATCGTGAACAGTACCCGGAAACAAAATTATTCTACGGCCCACAGTTCACCGATATCTATGGAGGTTTAGACCCTGACGAACCTTATATTGACGATAAGCCAAAATATGAGGAAGATGAAAAAACCGGTAAATATGTTATCGTAAACGAATGGAAAAATGCGAAGCAGAATTCGAGCGCAGAGCATAAAACGTTTTTGCCTAGAATGTGGAGTACCGATCATGTGGCTAATTACATGCGATTTACCGGCCCCATCAATTTTACTATTTTACCTGAATACCAAAGTGAACAACAACTTGTACAAACGGTAAATGAATTTAGAAGGGCTTACAATATGGGAAAAATCTCCAATGATGATTACGCAAGTTTCCTTCAGCAATTTGCCCCTTATATCAAAGTTGAAAAACCTTCTGCTTCTTCTAACTTCAGGTATTTATTTGAATACCAAATAGGCTATATGTATTGGCGCTATTTTATGTGGAATTTTGTTGGGCGTCAAGATGATCAACAAGGGCAATACGGAAGATTACACGGCAATTGGTTAAGCGGAATCGATTTTATAGATGAATGGCACATTGGTTCGCAAGATAATTTACCGAGTGATGTAGAAAACAATAAAGCTAGGAACACCTATTATTTCTTACCTCTTATCTTAGGATTAATAGGCTTTTTCTTTCATTTAAATAAAGACAACAAAAGTTTCTGGGTACTATTGGTATTTTTCCTTTTTACAGGAATTGCCTTAAAAATTTACCTCAACGAACGCCCTTTTGAACCCCGGGAAAGGGATTATGCACTTGTAGGTTCTTTTTACGTTTTTGCTATTTGGATTGGTTTTGGGGTTTATGCGCTTTTCGATTCGCTCAAAAAATACGTCACCCCAAAAATTCTGGCTCCGGCAATTACAATTGTTTGCTTATTGGCAGTTCCCGGCATTTTAGTGGCTAATAACTGGGACGATCATGACCGTTCCGGTAAATACACCGCTACCTCTATGGCCAAAATGTACCTCGACTCGGTCGATGAAAATGGGATCCTCTTTACCATTGGGGACAATGATACGTTTGCCCTTTGGTATGCTCAAGAAATTGAAGGTTATCGAACCGATGTACGCGTTATCAATACTTCTTTATTTGCTACTGATTGGTACATCGATCAAATGAAGCGTGCCGCCTATAAAAGCAAAGCGGTAAAAACTACTTTAGAGCATAGCGATTATAGCTATGGAACCAATGATTATGTCAGGTATTACAAAGACCCTAGGGTTCGTGATACGATGTTAATTGAGAATTGGATTAAATACATTAAAAGTGAAAATCCAAGTACAAAAGCTGAAATGCAAAACGGACAAATGATCAATACCTTCCCAACGAAGCATATTAGACTACCGGTAAATGCCACTAATGCTATTGAAAGCGGGATTGTGAAAGCAAAAGACAGGGATAAAATTGTGCCTTATATCGACATTAACATTAAAAGCAACGCTATTTACAAGAACAGGCTTTTAATGTTTGATGTAGTTGCGAATACCGATTGGAAACGTCCTATTTATTTTACAGGAGGAAGTTTTAACGACTCCGATTACTTATGGATGAAAGATTATTTACAATTAGAAGGGGTTTGCTATAAGCTAGTCCCCATTAAAACTCCAATAGATCCTAAGACTCCGTATGATATGGGTAGGATCGATACTGATAAAATGTACGATATTGTGATGAACTGGGAATGGGGCAACTCTGGAAGTGATGATATTTACCACGACCCAGAAACCCGTAAAAATTCGATTACCTATCGTGGAAACTTAGCAAGATTAGTAGAAAATCTTTTAGCAGAAAAAGACACCCTTAAAGCCAAGAAAGTACTTGACTTAGGAATGGAAAAAATGCCGGTAGACAAGTTTGGGTATTACACCCTATTAGAGCCCTTTATTCAAGGTTATTATGAAATAGGTGAAACTGAAAAAGCTCGGGAACTTTGGCAAAAAGTAGCTGAAAAATATCAAGAAAAACTAACGTATTTCAGTCAGCTGCCATTACAAGACCAATACCAATTAGGTGATGAAATTATCACTAATATAGAACGTTACAGAAGCTTGGTAGATATTTTGATACTTCAACAAGACGAAAAGCTAATGCGTACAAAGGCTGAAGAATTCAATAATTATTTAAAGAAGTTTAAGCACTTCTACGATGAAAATGAAGGTTTCGAAGAAGATTCTGAGCCTACCGAAAATTCAGAAATCGACGGATTGGAAAATGAGCTTATGCAGCCCAGAACATTAGATGTTGATACTACTTCACAACTAAAACCTAACTCTTAGTTGTGAAGTGGTTCAATACACTTGTTCCTTTTTTAAAAACTGTTTACCCTAAAAGACTATGGCGCTTGCCTTCAAAAAAAGAAAAGGTATTTTACCTTACTTTTGACGATGGCCCCATTCCAGAAGTAACGCCATGGGTACTTCAACAGCTAAAAAAATACAGGGCTCAGGCTACTTTTTTTTGCTTGGGGAAGAATATTGAAAAACACCCAGGTATTCTTCAACAAATAAGAGAGGGTGCACACCAAATAGGCAATCATACTTTTGACCACCTCAATGGCTGGAAAGTTAATACAGATGAATATTTACAAGATGTGACCCAATTTGAAAAGTTAGGGCACTCCACAGCGTATTTTCGGCCTCCTTATGGTAAATGCACTTCTGCTCAAGCAAAGGCAATACTTAAAAAAGGTTACAAAATTGTGATGTGGGATATAATTAGTGAAGACTACAATAAAAACCTATCCCCTGAACATTGCTTACGAACAGTTTTATCCCAAGCTAAAAACGGAAGCATTATTATTTTTCACGATAGTTTAAAGGCAGAAAAAAACCTTCGGGAAATCTTACCAAAGGTTTTAAAACACTATTCGAATTTGGGGTATGTTTTTAAAAAGCTACCTTGATTAATGAATGGTAAGGTTGGTAGAGAAGATCACTAAAGTATCTGTCCCACCCCCACTTAATCGTTCAGCATAAATCTCAATATAATCTCCGGGATCCAATTTCACCGTTGTTGTTATTGAAACGGACTGGATATCACTATCATTAATGATTCTTTGTACCGAATTACTTTCTACTAACTCAACACCATTTTTAGCGATTAAAAAAGCATAAAAATTTCCCGATGCATTGATTACCCTTTCAGAGACTGAAGCATTCACCTGAAAATTTCTGGTTTTTTCTCCTTCATAAGTCAACCTTCCCGTTTGCGGGGAAGAAAACCGAAATAGATTTGGTGCCGCTGTAGAACCATTGGTAGCAATGCTAAATGCATTATTATCACTAACGCTTATTGCATAACCAGTGGTTAAATCACCATCATAATAGATATTTCCTGTAGCATTGATATCAGACTCTAAAGGTATACCGGCACAATTTACAGCCCACTCTTTGGTAAAACTAAAGCCTGCATAAGTTCCCGCAGTGTAAGGATTTATCCTTGTTCCAGCTCCATCAAAAACAAAATCCATTATAGCCGCTGCTCTGTTAACGGTAGGATTCGCGCTTAAATCAAAGCCTACTTCTCCTGTATCTACGATAATCCGACCATTATCAAACTGAATATCGTTAAACGTACCGGAAAGTTCTTGAAACGTACCAGCATTAGATTGCTCCCAATACCCCAATTCAAAAAAGTAGGCACCTATATTTGAAGCTTGAATCCCATCGGTATTATTTACAAAATCTATGAGGTCAAAAAAAACTAACCCTAAATTAGAAAATGAACCAACACTACTCGCCCCTGCCATAATACAGGTATGAAAAGTAAACTGCTGAGAACCATCTCCACTAACGTTAAACAGCTGATTGTTATTACCGTTTAAAGTTAAGTTTCTTAGGCTGCCCCCCGAGGAAGTACTTTGAAAAAGCGTACCGCCCGTAGCATTCACCAATACATCTTCGCCAACATCTAATCCTGCTAAGTAAGCATCATTAATATCAATAGGATAATCAATGGTTATCGTTCCACTAACCTCATAAAAAAAATTAGAGCTAAGCAGGTAAGAACTACCTCCCCCAGCTACTAGTTCATCCTGAAGATCGGCGGTAGATTTTATTACTTTATAATTATCTCTTTTTACTGCATCACTCAAAATGGCTCTCCAATTAGGGGTAGAAGTAGTTCCTTCGTTATATTGATACTGTTTTAAATCGGTATCATACAGCATTAAAGAATTTGCAGGATCTACTATTGCTGTTTTTTGGGAAGTTGTCATTCTAGGAATTAATATTCCGCCGTCGGTACTTTCAATATCCAAGGCAGAAGAAGCATCTGGCGTAGCCGTATTAATACCAACTTGTGATTTACATACAGTGATATTAAAAATCAACAAGATTAAAAAATATATCTTTTTCATAATTATAGCTATTTACAACCAATTCTTCCAAATCACACTTGAAGAATAATTGGTTTTTATAGTAAATATTTATATAATTATGAGTGTATTTTATTTTTTTCGATTATTCAATAATATAAGAAGACTAAAAGCTGTTTTTACCTGATAAACAGATTGTTGATTTTAAGCGTAAAAAACAGCAGATAATCTTAATAAAGTATTTTAAATAATCAATCTAAGGTTAAACTTACCGAATAGACCCTAATGTTATTTCTTGCAGTTCCTGAATTGGAAATTAACTGTCCATATAGCCTTACATAATCTCCCGGAGCCAAGGTTACTTTTCCACTTAAAGGTATCGCCCTCACTAAATAATCTCCACTTGTCGCGTTGGAAGCGCTTCCCACTTCCTCATATACTTCTGTTCCTAATGGAATATCAATTGAATTTCCGGCATTATCAAATCTCCTAATATAAAACGCATATAAAGTAACTCCTCCTTGCGAGGTAGGCTCAAAAGCTAAATTACCATTTACACTAAATGTACGTGTTTCTTTACCTTCATAAACCAAAATATTATTGTTGGTAACATTCACATTATCGGTAGAAAACCTGAATAATTCCCCTTCAGCTATACTTGCATCAATAGGAGTTGCGGAAGCAATACTAAATGAAGGATTATTGGTGGTAGAGTTTCGTTGAATATAAATATTACCAGAAGCATTATTATCAGATTCTCTTGGAATACCAGGACAATTAACTTCCCAATCATTGGTGAAATTATACCCTGAGTAGGTACCCGCACCTGTATAAGGATTCACCCTTGTACCAGCGCCATCAAAAGTTACATCGGTTATCACGGCAGATCGATTAATAGTAGGGTTTGAGCTTACATCTAAACCGGTTTCTCCTGTTTCTGTAATAATTCTTCCACTCGCAAACTGAATATCGGTAAAACTACCAGACAAGTTTTGAAAAGTACCCGAATTAGATTCATTCCAATACGCTAAATTAAAAAAATAAGAATTAATATCTGAAGAGGTAAGCCCACCTCTATTGTTTACAAATTGTACAATACTAAAAAATACGACATTCATATTAGAAAAAGACCCTACACTATTAGCACCTGCAATCACACAATTATTCATAATAAAACTCTGAGAGCCGTCACCACTAATACTAAAAAGTTGAGCGTCATTTCCGTTTAAAGTCAAGTTTCGTAAGCTTCCACCAGAGCTTGTACTCTCAAAGAGACTACCACCAGTACCATTCACCAATACATCTTCACTAGTGTCTAAACCAACCACGTATGCTCCATTTAAATTAATAGGATTATCAATAACAACAGTCCCGTTAATCTCATAAAGGGTATTCTCTTCAAGTTCATAAGTAGATCCTCCGCCCGCTGTTAGTTCGTCTGCTAGATCACTGGTAGCATTGACCAATTTAAAATTTTTACGTTCATTGTTAGAAGTTAACAATAAAACCCAGTCTGGGTCAGCAGTGGTTCCTCCATTAAAATAATACCCCCCTAAATCAGTATCATAAATTAATAGGGAAGTTTCAGGATCTATTATAGCATTTCTTTCTGCGGTAGTCATTCTAGGAATTAATAATCCAGCTTCTGTACTTTGAATATCTAAAGCCGCAGATTCATTTGGTGAAGTAGTATTTATACCCACTTGGGCACTTACATTCAAGGTCAATAAACTTAAAAGTATAAAAGTCGAGAGGGAGCGTAATTTTGTTTTCATTTTCTTTCATTTACTCAAAAATAAAAAACAACTTCGACGAACGGTATTATAAATCCGTTAAAATAATAACTAAAATTATAAATATTTCTAAAAATTAAGCTCTTTTTCTTAACTTAATCACAGAAATCTCCGGCCAAATGCCTACTCTCCCAGGATAGCCTATATAACCAAAACCTCTATTTACATTGATATAATTTCCAAATTCTTCGTAAATCCCGGCCCAGTTTTTATACCTGTATTTCACCGGACTCCATTTAATCCATCCCGGAATTTCAATTCCAAACTGCATACCGTGGGTGTGACCACTTAAGGTAAGTTGATATTTCTTAGGATCATTTTTCAATTTCTCTTGCCAATACGAGGGATCGTGGCTCAACATAATTTTAAAATCTTCTGCTAAAAGTCCTTCAGAAGCTTTATCGGCATCACCGTGTTTTACAAAACCACCGGCTCCCCAGTTTTCAACCCCTACAATGGCTAACTGATCTTCTCCTCTTTTTAAAATTCGATGTTCATTCAGCAACAGCTCCCAGCCCATTTCTTGTTGAAGATTCTTTAAACGTTGAAGGTTTTCCGCTTTTGCTTTAGCACTGCTCCAATCTACATAATCACCATAATCATGATTTCCTAAAATGGAAAACACCCCATCTTTTGCTTTTAAGGTTGAAAACAGCGATTTCCAATCTTTCATTTCAGAAGCTAAATTGTTGACTAAATCTCCCGTAAAAAAAATCACATCACTTTGTTGTTCATTAGCCAAATTCACGGCATATTCGATTTCTTTATGATTATCAAAACTCCCGCTGTGTATATCACTAATCTGTGTGATTTGGTAGCCATCAAACGCCTCCGGTAAGTCATCAAAGGTCAATTCATATTTTAATACGCGGTAATTGTACTTTCCTTTATACATTCCGTACAATAAAGAAGCAAAAGGAATGGCTGCAATACCCAAAGCAATTTTACTTAAAAAGCCCCGTCTTGAAGGAATCATTTTTTCTGCTTGGCTACCGGAAACTTTACGAATTCCACCAATCACTAAGCGTACCAAATCTTCCCCGAACATAAACAGCACTAGAATTAATTTAGCAGAAAGCAAAGACAACAAAAACCCAAACGCATAACTTTTGGCAATTGAAAGTACCCGACCTTGTCCGGGTTGTAGAAACTGATAAAGAAAGTTACCCAATACCAATAAAGAAATGGCCAAATAAAAATAATGAACCCAACTCGATTTAGTGATGGTTTTTATGGCCTGAAACGCATAAATATCTAACACCACATAAATCACTATAAAAATTGCCCAACGCATATACTCCATTTTTTTGCGAAGATAATCTGCTTTTTATTTTTAAATTGCAAGCAACAGATTTTAACTAAAATAATTGACTAGCTTCTGCATCAACATATACTATTCCAAAAATATAATACACCTAAAATCATGAACACCAATAGAAAAAAACTTCAGCTTACTTTACTTAGTCTTTTCGTTTTATCCACCCTGTTTATTGCCGCTTGTTCTCAAGAAAAAGATCCTTTTGTGGGGACTTGGGAAAATACGGGTCACTACGGAACCTTAAAATTGGAGATTAAAAAAGACGGTAAAGATTATTTAGTTTATCATAGCCACGAACCTTTACAACACGAAGGCCATGATCACGATCACAATCATAACACAGATGAAAAAGTAGAACCCTACAAAGCTTCCCTTAGAGATGGAAGTCTACATTTTAAGATAGAAGGTAAGCAAAGGGAAATCAAGTTATCTAAAGATCAAAAAGTATTGACTGTTTTTGAAAGAAAGTATAGAAAAATATCACCTAAAGAGTAAAACACTACCAAATTTCCCTTCATTCAAAAAAAGATTTCCCCTGCTTTTTCTAATTTTAAATGTAATTTTGAATATTAAACGCTAAACCTACTTCCTAATGGCTGAACAAAAAAGACTTTTCCTTCTCGATGCTTATGCACTTATATTTAGAGGATATTATGCTTTAATCAAAAACCCGAGAATCAACTCCAAAGGTCAAGACACCTCAGCTATTATGGGATTTATGAATTCTCTTTTTGATGTGATTAAAAGGGAAAACCCAGATCATTTAGCGGTATGTTTTGATAAAGATGGAAGCGCCGAGCGTAAGGAGCTTTACGAAGATTACAAAGCCAATCGGGATGAAACGCCTACGGTTATCAAAGATTCGGTGCCCATTATTCAGGATATTTTAAAAGCCATGCACATTCCTTGTATAGAACTTTCGGGACTGGAAGCTGATGATATTATTGGGACTTTGGCCAAACAAGCCGAAAAAGAAAACTACCAAGTGTTTATGGTGACACCCGATAAAGATTTTGGACAATTGGTTTCTGAAAATATTTTTATGTACCGCCCGGCAAGAATGGGCAATGGTATAGAAATTTGGGGAATTCCTGAAATACAAAAACGTTTTGGAGTAGAACGTCCCGAGCAAGTGATTGATTATTTAGGAATGATGGGCGATGCCTCTGATAACATTCCGGGACTTCCCGGCGTTGGTGATAAAACGGCTAAAAAATTTATAGCGCAGTTTGGCAGCATGGAAGGTTTGTTGGAAAATACCGATCAGTTAAAAGGGAAGATGAAAGAGAAAGTTATCGAAAATTCTGAATTAGGATTGCTTTCTAAAAAACTGGCGACCATTTTCACCGAATGTGATGTGCAATTCGATGCAGATGATTACGAACTCTCCCAACCCAATGCCGAAAAGGTTATTGAGATTTTTAAAGAATTAGAGTTTAGAAGACTTACCGAGCAGTTTGTAAAAATGTACAATCAGGAAGGTGAAGTTTCTACCAAAGGTTTAACCACTCCGCAATCTCCTTCTGAAAAGAAAAAAAGCCCAACGGCTGGCGCAGGACAATTTTCACTTTTTGGAAACGACAGCGATTCAGAAAATATTTCTGCAGAAAACATTCAGGGCTATTTAACTATTGAAAAGACCTCCCACTTTTACCAAACGGTTGAAGAAGGTTTTGCTACTGATATTTTTATCGGAAAGTTAATGGAACAAAAATCGGTGTGTTTTGATACGGAAACTACCGACTTAAATACGCATCAAGCGAAATTGGTAGGAATTGCTTTTAGTTGGGAAAAAGGAAAGGGCTATTATTTGCCTATTCCTAAAGAGGATGATAAAGCACAACATACCGTAAATTTACTGCGCCCATTTTTTGAGGCTGAAGAAATAGAGAAAATAGGTCAAAACCTGAAATACGATATCAAGGTGATGGCTAATTATGATATTGAGGTAAAAGGGCCTTTGTTCGATACCATGTTGGCACATTACATTATTAATCCCGATATGCGCCATAACATGGATGTGCTATCAGAAACTTATTTAAACTATCAACCGGTTTCTATTGAAAGCCTTATTGGAAAGAAAGGAAAGAACCAAAAAACAATGCGTGAAGTTCCTGTAAAGGAGCAAACGGAATATGCGGTGGAAGATGCTGATATTACGCTTCAGTTAAAACGTTTTTTTGCGGAAGAATTAAAAGAGGCCAATAACGAAAAGCTATTTAACGAAATTGAAATCCCTTTACTTCGAGTGTTGGCTGCCATGGAAATGGAAGGAATTCGACTGGATAAAGATTTTCTAAAAAAATTATCGGATGCTTTAGAGAAAGATATTCTTCAATTGGAAAAAACCATTTATGAAGAAGCTGGGGAAGAATTCAATATTGGTTCTCCTAAGCAGTTGGGTGATATTCTCTTTGGAAAATTAAAATTGGTCGATAAACCTAAAAAAACCAGAACGGGACAATATTCTACGGCAGAAGATGTACTTTCTTACCTAGCTAACGATCATCAAATTGTAGCCGATGTGCTTGAATGGCGCGGACTGGTAAAACTGAAAAATACCTATGTGGATGCACTCCCGGAACAGATTGAAGAAAAAACGGGAAGAATCCATACTGATTATATGCAAACGGTAGCAGCGACGGGAAGGTTAAGTTCTAACAACCCGAACTTGCAAAACATCCCGATTAGAACAGAGCGTGGTCGTGAAGTAAGAAAAGCATTTATCCCGAGGGATGAAAATTATGTGTTGCTAGCTGCCGATTATTCGCAGATTGAATTAAGGATTATCGCTGCGTTGAGCAAAGAAGAAAATATGATGAAGGCTTTTCAGGACGGGGAAGATATTCACGCTTCTACTGCAGCAAAGGTATTTAATGTCCCGATGGAAGAAGTAACCCGCGAGCAACGAAGCAACGCTAAAACGGTAAACTTCGGAATCATTTATGGGGTTTCGGCTTTTGGCCTCAGCAACCAAACCGATTTAAGCCGAGCTGAATCGAAAGAATTAATCGACACTTATTACAAGACTTATCCGAAACTTCGGGATTATATGGATGAGCAGGTGGAATTTGCCCGTGAACACGGTTATGTTTCTACGGTAATGGGAAGACGTCGGTATTTAAAAGATATCAATGCGAAAAATCACGTGGTGAGAAGCGGGGCGGAACGTAATGCGGTAAACGCTCCTATTCAAGGTAGCGCAGCTGATATTATTAAAGTGGCGATGATTAACATCCAAGAGAAATTAAAGGCAGGCAATTACAAATCTAAAATGTTATTGCAGGTACACGATGAATTGGTTTTTGATGTGCATAAAGATGAATTGGAAGAACTAAAACCAATGATTCAATCAGAAATGGAAAATGCCTTTCAACTGGAAGTTCCTTTAGATGTAGAATTAGGTGTTGGACAAAATTGGCTGGAAGCGCACTAAACCATATTAGGTTGTAGGGAATAGGCTGTAGGTATTAGGCCGTAGGTTGTAGGGAATAGGTTATAGGTATTAGAAGTAAAAAACTATGAAATTCAGTCAAGAATTTAAGGAAGCAGTGCTGCATTTATCTGAAAGCGAAAAAGATAAGCTTCTCATTCGATTATTAAAGAAAGATGAAAACTTGGTTAACCGACTTTATTTCGAGTTGATAGACGACCAAACGGTAGACGATCATCGCTTAAAACTGGAAACCCGCGTCGCTGAAAGAGCTAAAGAAATTACCGGATATGCTAAATCGCTGAATCATCTAAAAATGCTCACGCGCTATCTTAGCGGAGAAATTAGTGAGCACGTAAGGATTACCAAAGATAGGTTTGGGGAAGTTTCTTTAAATATTTTAATGCTCAACAACTTATTACAACAATCAAAAAAACTTTATAAGCAATCAAATGCGAGACAAGCGCAAAAATTCAATTTGTATGTGATTGTAAGAACTTACCGAATTCTGATTCATATTTCCAAAATGCACGAAGATTTACATATGGAATTTGAAGAGGGTTTAGCTGAATTAGGAGAATTGATTGCGGAGCTGCCTACATTAATGCATATGGCTATCCAAAACGGTCTCGACGTAAACTGGCTCATCCAAAATCAAATTCCTGAAGATATTGCCCAATACCACAAAGATTTAAAAGCTCAAGGGTTTTTAAAGTGATTTTAATCTATTTGAAAACTCTTCAGAGGGCTTTCAATTTTTTTTTCGGGGTTACTACTTCTTGTACTTTTCTATTTAATGTCTTTATTTAATTGATGGGGTTTTGTCTCGTATCAAATAGAGTGATAATTTCAATTTCGCTAGATTCTTCTAGTAAATAAGCTAAGAGCTGGGTGGGTTTTGATTCAGCTAGTTCTAACAAAAACACCTTCATCAAGAGATTTTCTTTAGAAAAGATTCATAACAAACTCTCTTGCCGTTTTTTAATTACCGAATACCTTTTTTAATTTCTTTTTGTTCCGCAGAGCCTAACTCATTCCAAAAATCTGCTTTTTCCCTTTTCACGAAGTGAGCCACTTTTTGAATGAATTCAGAATTCTCATTTTCTATAATAGCCTTCAGTAACTCAAATTTTGTAGTGTGGATGTCCATTTACACAATCTTTATTACGAATTCACAAAAAAATACAATTTAGGCTAAAAGCAAGACAGCCAAAGTTATAGACTCTAAGAATGTAAAATGAATACAGATGAATAGAAATTCCTCTTGCTACCCTCATCTTAATATAGCTTGATGAGCGATTTGAGTAGGTAATTTTTCTTCGTTTAATCATATTTTTGCTCGGTGTATATTTCCCAAACCTTCTGGTCGTAAGTGATTAAAAACTCACTTAACTTCACTTTTTTAGAGACAGCTTCATAACTGTTATTTTTAAACTCCACTAATGGTTTTAACTTTATAGTGTCATTTTTAATCTCATAATGACCAATATACTTAGTTAAGATTTTCTTGTATTCACCATAATCAGTGAACTTAAAAACCTGTTCTCTTAATTCTAATTCTTTAAATCCGTTTGATTTAATATAAGTGAATAGTTGATGCTCTTTTTGAAAGGGAAATTTATTTTTCACATTTCCATATGCTCTTTCAATTTTACATTTTAAGGGATTATCGGTTTGATATTCGATTGCTATAGAGTCGCCTATACTCAGGTCGGTATATTTATTATTTAAAGTTAACTTTGTAAAGTATAGAGAATCTTGAGTTTTAAATAAAATATCAACATTTAGGTTTTTAGTATGGGTTAGTTTGCCTACTACAATTTTTGAATTGACGATTAATGCATCGGCTTTTCTAGTTTCTTTAAATGAATAAAAAAAGGGATTTCAAAGTTATTGACCATAAAAGCAACAGCTAAGAAAAAAAACAAAACTCCGAATGCCCAAGGATTTTTTTTCATTATGTTCCAAATTTCCCCCATAACTTTGGATATCTATTTGGTAATTCACTTTCTTCCCATTCTTTCCCAAAGATTTCTAAATTTTCTTGTATTCCTTGAGGAATTGGAGCTCCTGTTTTTTGTTCATAAACTTCAGTAGGAATATAACTTAATCCTTCCCAATCTCCCTCATTTGTATCATCAAGCATTACTAAAGTTTCTATATCCTGTACAGCATTTTCAAAAACCAATTTTCCTTGTCCAATTAGCCAAGCCCGAAAATCAGAAAAACAATCATCAGAACACCCTCCATTTATTATATAAGCAGCAGCCCAAAAATCCCATCTATAAACTTCTCCCCTTAATGTTCTAAACTTATTATCGAATTCTAAGACTTCTATGGCTGTGAGTTTTTGCAGTTCTTTTTCAAGTTCACATTGTTGTTTGTTATAATTTCCTGAACTTTTAGATTTTGTAGTTTCAATAATCTTCCAAAAGTTCTCCTCCTCCATGATTTGTTTAGAATCTTGTACTGATTCTGTTGGAGAATTTTGGAATTTAAAAAACGCCTTAAAACTTTTAGAGAAACCAAAATGATAAATAGCCATTGCATAGACAAAAATCATAACCAACAAAGGAGTTTTGTTTATGAAAAGTGAATCTAAACTTCCAACCCCGATTATTGCTCCTATAAGGCCTAAAGAAAATAAAATCACAGCAAGAATTTTCGCCCAATTCTTTCCTTTATAAACCATTATTAGAAGTCCAACAGTTAATAAAAACCGTATTACCTGTTGGATAAGCTTTTTTAAATCAATTTCAGGTCTTACAGAATGATAAAAATATATGGTGTGAATGGATACTAATAAAACACTTATTGAGATTAATATGGTTCTTTTCTTTCCTAGTTGTGCTAATTCATTCATTTTTTTAATTCAGTTTATGTCAATATTTGTAAACTCTCTAAAGAACCAAAATAGTCCATATACCGTATAGTAAATTTTAAAATTGAGGAAGCTTAATATTGCTAAAATTTAAAATTAAAGATTTGACGTTGATGGCAATTTATAAGAACAGCTCTAAAAACTTAAGCTTTCTTGCCTATGTATTGCTTATTATTTTTCATTTTTATAAAGTTCAATAGCTTTTAAATATTTTACTCCTCCGGTTTTGGTTTGATCGTGAATAAATCCTGATAATTCAGGGTGGTTATTTTCAATCCAATTTACGAGTTCATCTCTGTTTTTAACAAAGATAGCATCTTTAAAAACGACATAATTGACGGTTTCAATACGGCTTATCTTATTGTTTTCGAAATGGATAACTTGTTCCGTAATAATTGGCTCTTGATGAAGGAAGGAAATCCTTTTATCCATTTTAGAAACTTTAGCTTTTACAGTTCCGTTTTCCTGTTCAATTTCAAGTATTTTGTAAGTTGGCTCAAATACAGCATCCCAAGTTAACCAATCTACGTATTCCTTTTTCGTAAAGATTTGTTCATAATCGTATTGGGTTTCCTTTGTTAAAAGGCTATCGGTGAGTAAATTTTCAACTTCAGAAACATTGGATTGTTCAAGAACCTCATAATATTTTTTAGCAATTTCCAATCGGTCAATTTCTTTGTCTGGATTTTTACAGGAAGTGAATCCAATTACTACAAAGCATAAAAAAAGAGGAATTTTACTCATGTTTTTGCTGTATATCTTGAAATGCTTGTGATGGGAAGTAAGCCTGTTAATAGATAGCCCTATAATTCTCATACAGTATAGTATCTTTATTTGATGATTTTGAGTTGTTTTAATGCTTGAAACGTTATTTCCTTTCTCATCATAGGGAACATCTCCATATCAAATTCTTGTTGAGGTTCTACATTTGTGGCGAAAAAATAGGTTTTGTCTTGGGTTTCTACAAACCCTACAAACCAACCATTATTATTTCCGTTTCTTATGGACCAGCCTGTTTTACCACTAAGCTTATACGCCTCTTGATTTTCTATGAGCATCATTCTTTTCATAATAGCTTCGGTACGATGAGAAATTGGCAACTTAGATTCGTACAATCTTTTTAGAAAATCTATTTGTTGAAATTGATTAATTTTAGATTCTCCTGCTAGCCAAAACATATCAATAGTGCTGGAATCAACTTTTATATCTCCATATTCTAACTTATTCAAATATTCGAGCATTCGTTTAGCACCAATATTTCTTGCTATTTCCTGATAACAAGGCACACAGGAGTAATGAAAAGCTTCTTTGAGTATTAGATCTTGCTCCCAAATTGTTAACCTCCCTTCTTCTCCATTCCATTTAAAAAGCGTGCTGTCATTTTCAACTACTTTGGTTTCTAAAGCTATTATTGAATTTGCTATTTTAAATGTTGAAGCCGGCAAATATCCCTTTTTCGCCCATTGAAAATTATTGGAATAATAGGTATCCTCTTTTAAATCGTAAATTAAAAGGGAACCTTTAAGCTTTGCCGAGTCGATAATTGTTTGAAATTCCGGAATAATAATTTCCCGTTCTGTATGCGTACTTCGGTTTTTGTGAGCTTCCGTCTTTTTATGTTTGCAAGAAAACATTAGAATTAACACCCATAAAAAATAGATTTTTTTCATGCGTTTATTCTATTCTAACGTGTTTATTTCCAACTTTAGTAATTCGGCATATGGATTTCCTTTCAAGCCTAATAGTTGAGCAAAAGCTGGTTCTGTTTTTAGTCCGTTAGATTTTAGCTGTTTTATTTTCTGTTTAAAGTCTACTCCTTTTTCGTTTAAAATTCTGTCTTCAACAAGCATATGTCGATAAGCGTTTTGCTTTTCAGTGGGAATATGTTGTCCAAAGATTTCAATCAAAAAATTATCTGTTTTAAACTCAGCAATAGTAGATTCGACCCCATTTTGCGTTTTTAAACCATATATTTTGAAACCTTTTTTCTCCGAAAACTGACTTGATAAATACCTTTTAAATTCAGTATGGTTTTCGCATTGACAAATAATGTCTAAATCACTTTCGGGTAAATCAATTCCGATGGGAATAGTTCCGGTCAATATTGGGTTATACTTTTCGAGAATCTCTAAAATTCTATGCTGTTTAATTTCATGAAAAGCGAGTTTTTGTCTTTCGCTTCCAAATTTTAAATATTCTATATCTTTAAACTTTTCAATCAAATCTCGATTTTTTAAAACTTTGGTTAACGAATGGTTTAAGAACTGTTGCGTGCTAACGGCCTGTAAGATAAAAAAAGAAAACAACATTAGGAATGTCCATAGGACTTTCTGATAAGCACTGATCTAGTAATTGTTTTTATACAGTGACTGGCATTTTTCCTTTTCTTGCTGTCAGGCGTTGCTGACTTGTGAGTATACTGAAAAAATAAAGAATTTAATTAAAGGATTGCCTAAATTCTAAAGGTGATTGATTGGTTTTGATCTTAAATAATTTACTGAACGATTGTGAATGTTCAAAGCCTAGTTCATAGGCGATTTCGCCTACCGTTAATTCTGTTGTTGCTAATCTTTCTTTGGCTTTTTCAATTAACTTGTCGTGAATGTGCTGTTGAGTGCTTTGTCCTGTAAGGGTTTTAAGCAAACGGCTTAGATAACTTACAGAAACATTCAGTTCCTCAGAAACATACTGAACAGTTGGCAAGCCTTTTTGAGTTAGCGTAGCATTCTTGAAGTAATCCAACAATAATTTTTCAAACTTGTCAAGAATTTGATGATTGACTTTCTTTTGTGTGAGGAATTGACGATGATAAAAACGGTTGGCATAATTCAATAGCGTTTCTAAATGGGCTATGATGATGTCCTGGCTAAAATTATCAATGTTTGCGTGATACTCTTGCTGAATGTTTTCCATAATTCCAACAATCGTTTTTTCTTCTTGCTCTGAAAGCATTAATGCTTCATTTGCCGAATACTCAAAATACTCGTATTGCTTCATTTCCGGGTTGTGCTGCAGTGCCGTTTTGGTACATTGGTCCAAAAGGCTCTTGATGTCTTTATTGGCCATATGGCTTACCTTTGTCTTTGTCTTTCCCTTCCTATTGTCTTTTACCGTAAGGCCTTCCTGCCAAGATTCAATTGATAAATCGAATGCTTCCCTAAAGCTTAACAAAACTGCTTTTTTTATAAATTTTTTTATATTACACTTTTTTAATTAAATTTCTTTTCTAAATCAATTAGCACAGTGTAAAAAAGAGCTACATAAGGCTTTTCAAAAATCTCTATAAACTTTTAAGGATACCGGTCTTTTGAAAGTATAATAGGTGTCACCGATATTAAAATACTTATGGATAAAGTGTCTTCCTCCTACTAACCAATAGTAAAAAAGATGGAAAAAAGTACAGAAGAATATGAGATTGCTTTCAATGGGTTAAGAGAACACCCCTTTTTCAAAAATATTGATGAAAACATATTAAATACACTACTTAAAGCAATGACCCTAAAGAGCTGGGAAAAGGGTCAAGAGTTTTATAGTATTAACGATACGCTTAGAAGATTTCATATCATTTTAAAAGGAAGGGTTAAGGTTTATCAGATTGATCCTACCACCACCCGAGAATTCACCCTATACATTTTAGCAGAAAATGATGTTTTTGATGTAATTACTTTGCTAGATGGACACAAACACACAAAACTGTTTAAGACTTTAGATACTGTTACAGTTCTAAATGTTCCTATGGAAATGGCAAGAAAATGGATACAGATACATCCGGAAATTAACAAGACCTTAATGCCATACCTTGCTAGCCGCATGCGATCACTAGAAACCAACCTTACCAATAATGTTTTGTCAGACATTCCCACACGTTTGGCTAAATTGATTTTGCAAAATATCGATAAATCTTCTAATGAATTACAGCTTATCCATAATTTGACCAATGATGAAATAGCCAGTTTGATAGGTTCTACCCGTGCAGTTGTAAACAGACATTTGCAAAGACTTAAAAAAGAAGGGATTATTGAAATGCAACGGAGACACACTGTAGTTAAAGACATTGAAGCCCTCATAAAAAAAATTGAGAATCGTTTTTAAGTTATAACTTTAATTTATTCAAGATGAACGCTATTCAAATATTTTACTTTTGCTACTTAAGTAGCATTCAATCCCAATACCGGTAAGTATATTTACTCTATTATAACTAAAATTTAAACCACGATGAAAAACAAAATCTATATCCTGTTATTCTTATTTATGATAGGGAAAAGTTCAACTATTTTTGCTCAGCAAGAAGAAAATACAACTCCGCTGGAACAATCGGTTATACCAACCGCTGTCAAAAATGCAGTAAAAAAAGAGTTCCCAAATTACACCGCAACACAATACTCAGGCATACATCAAGAAAGAACAGATGATGAGTTTGTTGAAGAATCTAACGGAGGATTGATAGATAATTTTGAAGCTTTTTCAGTTAATCTAGAAGGAGATGACAATGAACTGCAACTACTTGCCACATTCAATTTTGATGGTAAACTCTTAAGTGTACTTAGCAACAAACCCAATGACACTATCTCGCCTGCCTTGAGTGCTAAAATAGCTAAAAATTATCCTGGGTGGAAAATAGTAAATAGTTATCGCCACCTTACCGGAGGTACCATTACCTATTTTATAGTACTTAATAAAAACGACAATACCATAACACTATATTCTGATGAGGATGGCAACTTTGTTGAAAATTAGAACGATGAAATTTTTGCTCAACATTCTTTTTATAGCCTCACTCACTTTTGTATTTATAGGTTGCAATGAAACAAAAGAACGAAAAGGACTCAACCAAATAGAAGAAAATGTACTGAATCGCACTCCTAATAAATCAGACAGCATCTTTAAAAAAGCCCTTTCGTTAATGAAAGAAGATAAAAAAACAGAAGCTGCAAATGCAATTGACAAAGGTATTGTGGCACTTCAAAAAGAAGGAGTAGATTTGAAAGGCCTCTATCATTTGAATCTTGAAATGGCAATAGATGAATTAAAGAAAATTTCAGCAGCACTAAAAAAAGGAACTTCCATCTCTCCGGAAATGGCAAAGGAATTTATAGCTGATGCTGAAATCAATATAGCCCATTAAAATAACCGAAACTCACAAACTAAAAATTTAAAAAGAATAATAATGAAAACAATCATAGTACCTACCGATTTTTCTGAAACTGCAAACTATGCACTGGAAGTTGCCGTACAGCTTTCAAAAAAATACGACAGTAAATTAATCGTATTGCATTTACTTGAAATACCAGACCACGTTATAGATGATAAGTACAGCACAAACGATGTTGCAAATCTAACTACCCCCAACAATCCTCCCGCTGCTCTTTTTTACATGAAATTGGCTCAAAAAAACTTTGAAAAAACAAGAAATCTCGATTTTATGCAAGGCGTTGCTTTTGAAGAAGCCGTACAAAATCACTTGAATTTCAAAGAAATAGGCATCACAGCACAAAAGCACAATGCAGACCTCATCGTAATGGGTTCTCACGGAGCAACTGGGATTAAAGAGTTTTTTGTGGGCTCTAACACAGAGAAGGTAGTGAGACATTCAGAAATACCTGTAATGGTCATCAAAAAAAGAATGGAAAAATTTAACCCTACATCGTTTGCTTTTGCTTCAGATTTAAACACCGAAGGTGCTTCAGCTTTAAAGCAAGCAAAGGAAGTTGCACAACAATTTAACACCAACTTCAGTATCATACATATTAACGATTATAATGATTCTGCGGTCGCTTCTGAAAAAATGAAGGAACAATACCATGAATTATTGGAAGCTGCTGGCATAAACTCTGCAGATGCGCCATTATTGGTACATAACGATGACGATGTTGAAAACGGCCTACACAATGCTATTACTAAAAACAACATAGAATTATTAGGTATCGCTACGCACGGCAGAAAAGGATTGGCGCATTTATTTAACGAGAATATAAGCGAAGAATTGATAAATCATTTGAGCCTACCTATAATTACTTTCAAAATGAACGATTAATTTTTTTCAAATAAATCATGAATACTATTTCAGGAAAGTTCATTGGTTAAATTGTTGCCAACATGCAGATAAATGCTATTGCGTTTATTTAGCTATTTATAGCTTACCCAAATATAAAGATTTTAGCTAATTTTATTTTACTGGCTACACCGGCATAAAAAAAGCCATCTCAAAACGGGATGGCTTTCGTAAAGATTTTGAATTTGACTCTTCCTACTTCACTATTTATTTTGAGTTGAAGTTTTTCCTTCTTGATTTAATCGAACCAAATAAGTTCCTGTTTGTTAACATCTATCACTTTTATCTGATTTTTAAGAGTTTCAAACTGCTTATTATATACTTGTTTTCATTACCCTTTTAAATATTAATTTATTAAAAAACTATATTTTAACAAAGTTTTTCGGTTTTATTATTAAATTTTTAAAGGATATTTATAGAAATTCACCATTTAACTTAAACATATTAAAAATGCCACTTATTAGAATAGATCTTACAGAAGGAAGATCAGAAAAAGAAATTAAGGATATAATGGACACGGTCCAGGACTGTTCTGTGGAAGCTTTTAAAGTACCTGTACGTGATCGCTATCAAATAGTTACGGAACATAAACCTGGAAGAATGATTTTGCTCGATACAGGCTTAGGCTTCGAGCGTAGCGAAAAAGCCATCGTAATCCAAGTATTTACAAGTCCCAGAGCCACGATTAACAAAAATAAATTCTACAAATTATTGTCTCAAAATTTACAGGCGAATTGCAATTTAGACCCTAAAGACCTGCTGGTTTCGATTATGTCCAATACCGACGTCGACTGGAGTTTTGGCTTTGGAAAAACCCAATATTTATCTGGAGAGCTACCAAAGGAAGAAGAATCTTAATAAGAATAAGCTAATTTTAGATTTGATAAGCTAAACCCCTTAAGTATCTTACAAGTCCTGAATTTTCGAAGTAATTGCTAGGAGGGTTTAACTCAAAGTGCTTTTATTCTAAAACTAGTCAAAGCACCACTTGCTTCCCAAGGACCGGTTATGGTTATCTGCATATACTACTATGGTCTGAGACTTCCCAGAATTGCCTAAGCCTTCGTCCTGTAACGACTTAGGCTATTTTTAGATGCTGTTGTAAATCTTATGTTGGTTGATTAAAACCGATACCCTAAATGAGCCCCAAACCTTGCAACAATTGTATGGTCAGTCTTATCTGCATTAAATAATAGTTTACCATAACCAGCATTTATTTCAATGATAAATCCGCCTTTAGTAACCCATTTTGTACCTAATCCTAAACCAAGAGAAAAATCTATAACGTCTGCACTTTTGTAAAAGTAGAATCATCTTCTTTATCATATATTTTTTTTCCGTCAATAGAACTTAACATTCCAAATCCTTCAACAAAAAAACCTGATGCAGTTTTTTTACCGAAGTACCTTCTATAATATGGCGATAGCATAAAATTTACATCTTCGTTTGAGTTTTCATTGTTAAACACATACAAAGTAGAAATCCCTAACGATGATTTTTCGTTTAAGATTCTTTCATAAGTAGCTTCAAAAGTTCCCAAAACAAGTAATGGGACATTTAGCTTTAATTCATTTTTTTCTCGTAAGAATTTAGCTGGTTATCTGTCTGATTTTGTGCTTTGAGAACAACAAACGAAAATAGCATGAAGATTAGTAGATAGTTATTTCTTATCTAGGCAATTTGTTAAGTTTTATTATCAACTATAGAGACTTAACAATTTTAGTTCAGTTGCAGGTCTTTTTTCTAATGTGCTTCACTACTAAAATGTTTTTACATTTTGCTATAGCACGTTTAATTGATTACCTATTACGCTTTTCACCTTGTTGTTATGTTCGTTGTTAGACTCACCGAGTTTAAGAAATCCAACTTATCAAAAGACAAAAAATCTATATCTATTTTAATCTGAAGAATTTTTCACTTGCTACACTGGTATAAAAAAGCCATCCCGGAATGGGATGGCTTTAGTAAATATGTCCATATGAGACTTACTACTTCACTATTAATTTTTGAGTGTAAGTTTTTCCTTTTTGATTTAATTGAACCAAATAAATCCCTGTTTGCAAAGCAACCTCAGTTACTTTTATTTGATTTTCAAAAGTTTCAAACTGCTTACCATACACTTGTTTCCCTAGCATATCAAATACTTTTACCTCTAAACGATCTGCACTTGAACCTGCCAATTGAATAGTAAATTCACCGGTATTGGTAGGGTTAGGATATAGTGCGAAACTATTTTTATCTATAGTTGTATTTGCCAAATTACTATCTGCAAAAGTGATCGAGAAACGAGTTGGAGAAACACTTTCTTCATCAGCTTCATTTACATTAAAACTAATTACATTCTCTTCATTATTTACCAATGGAGTTTGGGTTCCTAAATATTCATCTACTAAATAAGCGGTTACTCCATTAATGTTATTCAAATTAATTCTGAATACGTAATCTTCTTGACGGTAATTACTTAGGTAAAAAGGAATCACTTCACCTATTTGAGGTAAATCCCTAGTTTCTATACTTAGGTAATGACCTCCATTAACAATAGAAAGCGTTTCGTCTATATTACCAAGCTTTGCGGCATCATTTGCTTCAATACCATTAGAAGCATTCGCTACAAATTTCAATAAAGCTCCATCAGCCATACTTCCATTATTGGCATAAGCCAGTTGGCTCTGTAGGTCAATATTGATTGTTGAAGTATTGAATTGATCTGAATTTCTAAACACACCAGTCATGCTTTCTCCGGTAGCCTTATCACTTTCTTCAAACAAAATAGAAGCATCAGCATTGGTTAAGGTAGTTACAAATGCGGCTTGCCCGGGTTGTATAAATTGATTGGCAGCCGAACCAGAAGGGGTTGGTGCTCCAGTAGATAAATCTACCGTAACATAAGCTCCCTGTGTATTCATATTAGGATCCCAAACATAATACTGGTTGGTGTTTAAATTGGTAGAATTATCTAACACCAAGTTCATATCTACAATTGCCTGATAAGGGTTTCCTATAAAATTAAAATTATCTTGAGTATTTGCTAAGTTGGTTGTTTGATCCCCAGTCGCTAAAGTCCCTGTAGCTCTCAGGGTCGTAGCGGTGGCAGTAGAACTATTTTGAGAAACATCTATCGTCCTATCCCCTCTTACGAAAACCCTATAAGGTTCTCCGGCAACAAGGGTATTTACATCTGTATTATCAATACTAAACCAAGCTTCATTTGCATTATCAAAACCAAAAAGAGAAGGATTTCCACTAGGCGTTGCATCAAAACCATTACTTCCGTCGGTAGAACCTGTAATATGTATGCCATAACCTTCACTAGAAACATCATTTTCTTGCCAATTGGCATGAATGCTTGTTGAAGTAGTTACCGTACTGGTTAAGAACCTAAATGCTCTATTGCCTCCGGGAATGTACCTTTGTACGTTAATATCGTTACCAGTGATACTTCCATTAAATTCACCTAACTGACCTACACTTGTATTATTGCTTATAAAGGTAAGGGAACCATTATTGGTAATATCCCCATTCACACCAAGTACAGCTTCTACTGTTAAGGCTCCATCTGAGTTGATGATGAGATCATTGACCTCAATGTCTGAAGAAAAGTTCACTTGTCCATTTTCTATCACTATATTATCTGAAGAAGTAACGTTGCCTTCAGGATTTGCCGGAGACCAAGTACCCTCTGAATAGGTATAGGCTACAGCTTCTCCACTATTAGGAGTCATATCTTCCGTATTAGCAGCAGTGATATCCCACTGAGAGGCAATCCAAGTAGCAGAAGGTTCATAAGACAAGCTATTTCTTACCGCTCGTGAATCTTTGTATTCCCAAGCTTCACCAGTACCATCTACACCGATTTCTCCATAAATATCCAATAAAGTCCCACTATTTTCATCACCATTTTGATATAGTGCATACACATCGTCTCCATTACCAGAAACAAACCCACTATACAAATCTGCTTCAAAACCATATGCTGAAGGAAAAGCACTTGAACTATAAGCTATTACATAATAGTCTCCTGGGGCTAATGTACCGGTCAACTCTACGCTAGAATTATTAGTGGTAGTGTTACCATTAGAATATCTTGCTAAATAAACTATTTGAGAAGAAAAATCTATCGTTGAAGAACCATTGTTATAAACTTCAACAAATTTAGCGTTTGGAGTATTTCCGGGATCTGCTACTTCAGATATTATCAAGCTCAAAAGTTCTAAAGAAGTATAATTTTGTGTTGTACTAGTACTCGTTTCAGGAGAAGTATTGGCATCTGTGGCTACAATTTCATAATACACGGTAGTACCATCTGCTTGAGCAGGGATATCGGTATCGGCAACATACGTATCACCACTCGATAGGTTCATCGTGATCTCATTAGGGAGATTCCCGCTTTCTGTCCCCCAATTTAAAACTACGGATGCAATACCATCACTATCAGTCACATCTGCTGAAACGGTAACAGCATCACTTGGAGTAACGCCTGTAGCAGGACTTTGAGAGATATTGTTAATAGCCGGACCTACATTACCTAAAACACCTGAAAGTTCCACATCATCAATTCTCCATAAAGAGGAGCTTCCCGGACCTGTCCCCGATGAGGTATAATGAAATGCAATTCTAACCGCATTACCAGAAATAGCAGAAAGATTTACATCGCCAGAAGGCGTCCAGGTTTCTGAATCTGCAGAAGCAAATGTAGCGTCTATAGATTGCCAAGTAGTAGTGGAGGGATCTCCGGTATAAGCAGTAGTATATAACAACTCTACCTCTGCACCATCAATATTATCATCTGAATATTGATTATAACTCTCAAAAGTTAACACTTCATTGCTATAAGTATCAAGGTTTAATTCTTCAGATATTAAATAATCGTCAGCGGCTTCATCTGCATTGTATGCATTAATCTGTTCATATCCATTTGAATTTGAACACTCCCAATTAGCAGTTGAGCTTACACTAAATGCTGTAAAAGATATATTATCACAATCTTGAAAATCTTCATAAATAATTTCTACATTATCAGAAGAAGAAAAGGCTGTAATACTCAAATCATCAATAGCAATTCGATTACCATTAGATGGCGTCTCTACAGTCAAAACAAAGCTTCCGGAAACATTCGCTGTAATAGTTGAAGTTTGAACAGAAGCATCATAAGGAGCAACGCCTACCAATACATCATTAACATAGACAGTCAAATCTCCACTACCACTATCACCAAATTTACGCTGTGTCGTTAAGGTAATCGTACCCGCACCTCCAGTAATACTTGGAGAAGTTAACTTTCCATCTCTTATGGTTATGGCTTTACCATTAATAGATTCATCTTCTCTAGCATCTGTAGCTGTCCAAGTACCCCCATCATCACCTGTCCAAGTACTTGTGCCATAACTACCACTATTTCCTATATTACTAAAGCTTTCTGTAACTGGAGTGGTTTGCCCAAATAGGCTAACACTAACCAATATCGCCAATAAAGGTAATTTTAAAAGTATTTTTTTTATCATGATATTAATTTTTGTCAAAAATAAATATATTTCCATCAAAACCATTTACAATAAGTTTACCTATTTATTAACATATTGTAAACTCATTTGTTTGATTTAGACAACAATCACCTATTAAATATTTGGTTATTAGAAGTCTTACTCAAAAATTATCTACCCACACCCCTTGCTAAATAAATTTATAATTGTACATTTGCACCCCGTTTCCCAGAATTGGGAAGGGAATGGAATGTTTAATTTTTAAAAATAGTTAGTGTGGACACATTAAGTTACAAAACAGTATCTGCCAACAAGAAGACCGTAAATAAAGAATGGGTCGTGTTGGATGCTGAAGGACAATCGCTTGGCCGTCTTGCTTCTATTGCTGCAAAGTTTATTAGAGGAAAGTACAAGCCAAATTACACCCCACACGTTGATTGCGGTGATAACGTAATTGTTATCAATGCAGAAAAAATCAACTTGACCGGTAAAAAATGGGACGCGAAAGAATACCTTCGTTATACCAATTACCCAGGTGGGCAAAGAAGCTTAAAAGCTAGTGAGTTATTCGAGAAAGATCCTACGAGACTTATCGAAAAATCAGTAAAAGGGATGTTACCTAAAAACAAATTAGGAGCGGCTCTTTTCAAAAATTTAAAGGTTTATGTAGGTTCTGAACATGATCACGAAGCTCAAAAGCCTAAATCTATTAACGTAAACGAACTTGTGTAAATGGAGACAATTCACAAAATTGGTCGTAGAAAGACTGCCGTAGCTCGTGTTTATCTTTCTGAAGGTAAAGGAAATATTACCATCAACAAAAAAGAGCTTAACAATTACTTTACTACCGGAACTTTACAGTATAAAGTAAACCAACCTTTAATGTTAACTGGTAACGAAGGTAATTTTGATCTTAGCGTAAGCGTTAACGGTGGTGGTATTACAGGACAAGCAGAAGCTGTACGTTTAGCAATTGCTAGAGCAATGTGCGAATTAGACGCAGAAAACAGAGCAGCCCTTAAACCAGAAGGATTACTTACAAGAGACCCTAGAATGGTTGAACGTAAGAAATTTGGACAGAAGAAAGCTCGTAAGAAGTTCCAATTCTCAAAACGTTAATTGGAAATTATTTTTTCAAAAAATTAAAATATTTAAAAAGTATTTGTTGTTACTCTGTCAGCCGGCAGAGATTAGTTTAGCATCTAAATAAGCAAGGCCGAAGATCATCGCCACTTGTTTATTGCTATCTCAACAGAACGTAAACTATTACAAAAATGGCAAACAAAGTAGAAGTTAAAGAATTACTTGATGCGGGTGTACATTTTGGTCACTTAACCAGAAGATGGAACCCAAACATGGCTCCTTACATTTATATGGAGCGTAATGGCATCCATATCATCAACTTGTATAAGAGTGCTGCAAAAATGCAAGAAGCCGCTGAGGCGCTTAGCAAAATCGCAGCAAGCGGTAGAAAGATATTATTTGTAGCTACCAAAAAACAAGCAAAAGAAATTGTTGCAGAAGAAGCCAAAAAAGCAAACATGCCTTACATCACCGAGCGTTGGCCTGGTGGAATGTTAACCAATTTCGTTACCATTCGTAAAGCAGTTAAGAAAATGGCCTCTGTAGACCGTATGAAAAAAGACGGAACTTTTAACTCTCTTTCTAAAAAAGAGCGTCTTCAAGTAGATCGTATGAGAGCTAAGTTAGAGAAAAACTTAGGTTCTATCGCAGATATGACCCGTTTACCCGGAGCATTATTCGTAGTAGATATTACACGTGAGCACATTGCAATTAAAGAAGCACAAAAATTAAACATTCCCATCTTTGCAATGGTAGATACCAACTCAGATCCTCGTGAAGTAGACTACGTAATCCCTGCCAACGACGATGCCTCTAAATCAATCCAGAAAGTAATGTCTTATGTGGCAGATTCTATCGTGGATGGTTTAACAGAAAGAAAAGCCGACAAAGAAGCGAAGAAAGAACAAAAAGCTACTGCTAAAAAAGAGCAAACTGAAAAAGTTGAAGCTCCTAAACCAGCAACAGGTGAAGTTCCTTCTAAAGACGATGAAGACAAGAAGGCAATGAAAGAAGCTAAAAAAGACGTTAAATTAGAGTCTAAAAGCGAAACTTTAGAAAAAGCTGATTCTAAAGAAGACAAATAAGATAACAATTTTATAAATTTAATGATAAGTCGTTTAGCTCTTTTATTCTTAAAATCGTAAGCTAAACGACTTATTTTTTCAACGATAAAAACAAACAACATGGCAAAAATATCTGCTGCTGAAGTAAATAAATTAAGAAAGGCTACTGGAGCCGGAATGATGGACTGTAAAAAAGCTTTAGTGGAAGCTGAAGGAGATTTTGACAGCGCTATCGAAGTATTACGTAAAAAAGGTCAAAAAGTTGCGGCTAAAAGAGCCGACAGAGATTCTTCTGAAGGAGCTGCAATTGCAAAAGTAAATGCAGATACCAACAAAGGAGTAATCATTTCTTTAAACTGTGAAACAGATTTCGTAGCTAAAAATGATGATTTCGTAGCTCTTGCTAACGATTTCGCAGAATTAGCTTTAGGATTAAATTCTAAAGAAGAATTATTAGCTGCAGATTACAAAGGAATTACTGTTGAAGAAAAACTTACTGAACAAACCGGTGTTATAGGTGAAAAAATCGAAATAGGTGCTTTTAAAACCTTAGAAGCTCCATTCGTAGGTTCTTATATTCACGCAGGTAACAAAATTGCGGTTTTAACAGGTTTATCTAAAGGCGGTGACAATGCAGAAGAAGTAGCTAAAGACGTGGCTATGCAAGCTGCTGCTATGAATCCTGTTGCGTTAAACGAAGAAGGAGTAGACCAAGAAACTATTGACAAAGAAATTGAAATTGCTAAAGATCAATTACGTCAAGAAGGTAAGCCAGAAGAAATGTTAGACAATATCGCTAAAGGTAAAATCAAACGTTTCTTTAAAGACAACACCTTGGTTCACCAAGCATTCATTAAGGATAACAAAAAATCTGTTGCACAATATGTTACAGATAATTTAGGAAAAGACGTAGAAGTTACCGCTTTCGAAAGAGTAGCTTTAGGATAATTTCCTGAAAACATAAATTTTTATAAAAACCACTTTCATTTATTTTGAAAGTGGTTTTTTTATACAAGACTTTTTCAAATTAAGATAATCACTATATTTGCACAACTCTACAAGAAAAACTATGCAATACAAAAGAATTCTTCTAAAACTTTCCGGTGAAGCACTAATGGGTCAACGCCAATATGGAATAGACCCAGAACGATTAGCAGATTACGCAAAAGAAATAAAATCTGTAGTAGATCAAGGCGTACAAGTAGCAATCGTCATAGGTGGCGGAAACATTTTTAGAGGAGTAGCGGGAGCAAGCAAAGGGATGGACCGCGTTCAAGGAGACCATATGGGAATGCTCGCTACCGTCATTAACGGTTTAGCTTTACAAAGCGCTTGTGAAGATGCAGGTATAGAAACCCGGTTACAATCTGCTGTAAAAATCAATGAGGTAGCAGAACCTTTTATTAGAAGAAAAGCCTTAAGGCACCTAGAAAAAGGGCGTGTGGTTATTTTTGGCGGAGGTACAGGAAACCCTTACTTCACCACAGATTCAGCAGCGGTGTTGAGAGCCATCGAAATTCAGGCAGATGTTATTTTAAAAGGAACAAGGGTAGATGGCATTTACACTTCAGACCCTGAAAAAGACCGCCAAGCGACTAAATTTGACTTTATTTCGTTTGAAGATGTGATTAACAAAGGATTAAAAGTAATGGACACCACAGCATTTACGCTTAGTCAAGAAAATGAATTGCCCATTATTGTTTTTGATATGAATAAAGAAGGAAACTTAACAAAAGTAGTTTCCGGTGAAAATATTGGTACAAAAGTTAACCTCTAAGTTGAACTAAAACAGGTTTAAAAATTAAGTTATGGATGAAATTAATTTTATTATCGATTCTACGGAAGAGTCGATGCAAAAAGCAATAACTCACCTAGAGAAGGAATTGATAAAAATCAGGGCCGGAAAAGCCAACCCTAATATGGTAAGTAGTGTACTGGTAGAGTATTATGGCTCTAAAACACCTTTAAATCAGGTTGGGAATATAAACACTCCTGATGCTAGAACTATTTCTATTCAACCTTTTGAAAAATCATTAATTCCTGAAATAGAAAAAGGCATTCAAAAAGCTAACCTAGGTTTTAATCCTATGAATAATGGAGAAAGCGTAATTATTAGCGTACCACCATTAACTGAAGAACGTCGTAAGGAATTGGCAAAACAAGCTAAAGCAGTAGCAGAAGAAGCTAAGGTTGGAGTAAGGAACGATCGTAAATCTGCTATGAACGAAATTAAAAAACTAGAAGATGCTTCTGATGATTTAAAGAAAAATGCAGAAGTAGATGTACAAGCACTTACCGATAAGTACATTGCTAAAATAGATACCGTCTTAACGCATAAAGAAAAAGAAATTATGACCGTATAAATAAGGCTATAATTACTAAATTTTAATTAAAGCGACAGTTTTTGTCGCTTTTTTTCATTTTATTAGCCTCCTGATCAATTGTTGTGTTTATGAACAAACCCCTACAAGCTTTTATTATTTTTTGCTTTGCTTTAGCGATTTCACCGGTCAACGCGCAACAAATTATTGAAGGGGTAGTGAAAGACCAAGAAACCCAACAAGCTTTACCATACGCTAGCCTTCAACTGCTTCCGAGCAAAGAGAGTTATTTAACAAATACTGATGGCACTTTTCAGTTTCAAATCTCAGACAGTATTACTCAATTTTCGATCAGCTATATTGGCTATAATTCTAAATTGATTCGAATCAATGATGCCGATTTTTATGAAATTCAGCTTCAACGCAATCCAGAAGAATTAAATAAGATTTTCATTTCTTCCGAAGACAATAAAGCCAACGCTATTATCCTAGAAGCAATTGACAGAAAACCACAAAATAACCCCAAGCAAAAATTTTCAACCTATCAATATTCCAGCTACAATAAATTTATCATCGACAACCAAAAAGAAGAATTAAATATTTCTGCAGATTCTTCCAATGCAGGTATTAAAAAAGTTATTGAAGATGGAAGAAATTACTTAGCTGAAAAAAGCAGTTTAATTCAATTTGAACAAAAAAAAGGAGAGAAAGAAACCATAGAAGCTACCCGTACCGCAGGTTTTAAAGAACCTGTTTATGAGCTTTTAACCACCAAAGTACAATCGAATAGTTGGTACGAAAAAGATTATGTGATTTTCGGTTCAGAATACGCTTCTCCCCTTTCCAACAAGGCTTTTAAAAATTATAATTTCAAAATCTTAGATACAACTTCAACGCAGCGACCGGCTTATGTAATTTTATTTCAGCCTAAGAAAAATAAAAATGTAGCCCACTTAGAAGGTGTGCTTTATATAGATACCGAAAATTATGGCTTGCAAAAAGCCATTGCGCAACTAAAAGGAAAAGCCAATCTGGAAGCAGTACAAGAATTTAGTTACTACCCAAAAGAAAACATTTGGTTTCCAAAGCAAAATACCGTTACCATCAAACCTGGAAATCAAGGAAAAGGAATTTCCATCTTTGGAGGGAATATTGATTTGGGTAGGCTTCCTGAAAAGAGCGACAATAATGAAAAACTCTATTTAAAATCGGTTACCACTTATCAAGACGTTGAATTTAATATTCCTCTCAACCTCAAGAGCAAGCAAGCCAAAGTACAACTTAGCAGTGAAGCCATAAAAACCAGTGATAGCACATGGCAAAAGCTAAGAACCATTCCGTTTACCAGTAGGGATCAAAAGACTTTCCAACGAGTGGACAGTGTTATTAAAGCTGAAAATATAGATCGTAAAATTGAACTCATACAGCATTTTAACAATGGTTATTTTCCGCTAGGCTTTTTCGATTTCGATTTAAGAAGAATTATCAAATACAACCGCTATGAAGGATTCCGTTTAGGCTTAGGCGGAGTAACCAACGATAATCTTTCAGAAAAGTTTAGGCTTCAAGGATATGGCGTATATGGGTTTAAAGACCGAGAAGCCAAGTATAGTTTTGGAGGTGGCGTTTTATTAAATAAGAAAAAACAAACTTGGCTTAATGCCATTTATACCGATGATATTGCAGAAGTAGGAAGTTTCTTTTACCTTACTGACGCCCGTGTCTATTCTCTGTTTGAGCCACGCTTAGTAAATATTAATTACTATTATAAATACCGAAAATCACAAATAAGCTTACAGCACCGTTTTTTACCGGAATTGCTAAGTGAATTTCAAATTTCCCGCAACAGTATTGAACAAACCCGAGGCTATATCTACAACCACAACAATCAACTCTTCAGCAGCTATAAACTCACTATTTTGACCGCCTCTTTTAGATGGACTCCATTTAGTGATTATTTACAAGCTGACGACAGAAGCATCGAAATCAAAGAAGGCTATCCCATTTTTTCTTTTCAAGCAGAACAAGCACTCAACAATATTTTAGGTAGTGATTTTGCCTTTACCAAATTTGCCACAAAAATTAACTACACCTACAAACGCCTTAACCAAACCGCCACTCAATTTATTCTAGAAGGGAATTATGCGGTTGGTGATTTGCCTCTTACCCACACTTTTCATGCTTATCCCAACAATCCCAATAAAGGAAGTGTTTTTCAGCGTTTCTCGGTAGCAGGAAGAAGAACTTTTGAAACCATGTATTACAGTGAGTTTTTTATTGATAAATTGGTCAATCTTCAAGTAAAACACTTTTTTAGACCTTTGGAATTAGGTAAACGCTCAAAACCGCAATTAGTGTTAATCACCCGGCACGCTATTGGTGGCATGAAAGACAAAATCAAACATTTAGGGATCAACTTTGAAAAACTTGATCGGTGGTATAACGAATCAGGTTTTGAAGTGAATAATATTTTCGCCGGATTTGGTCTCAATTTCGCTTATCGTTATGGCTATTATCACCTTCCTGAAATTACCGATAACATCTCTTTTAAATTTACGTTTTATTTCAAGCTTTAATACAATTTTCAATAGGTTATTAACTAGCATTTTATACCTTTGCGCCCGTAATTTTTAGATATGTCTAAGATTTTTAGTTTCGGGTTTTGGAATACCATTGCAGGCGTAATTTTGCGTAATCGTACTGTAATCTTGGTGATTATTGGCGCTATCACCATTTTTTTAGCAATGCAATGGAAAAACATGCGCTTCTCTTATACCGAAGCGAATTTACTTCCAGACCATCATGAAATTAATCAGGAATACCAAAAATTTCTAGATCAATTTGGCGAAGAAGGAAATGTATTGCTTATCGCCACCAACGATCCCACTTTATTTACACGTGAAAAATTCAATGCTTGGAACAAACTTGCAGAAAAGTTAGATTCTTTTCCTGAGGTTGAATATACCATTGGGATTGGCGAACTTAAAAAACTTCAAAAGTTCAGTAATCCTCCACGATTTGAGTTGGTCCCTTTAGTAAAAGAAGACCAAGTTAATCAAAAACAAGCCTCTAATTATAAAAAAGAACTTTTTGATAGCCTTCCATTTTACGAAGGTTTGGTATACAGTAAAAACACCAATACGGTACAAACCGCGGTTTACATCAAAAAAGACATTGTAAATTCCAAACGGCGGAAAATTTTTATTTTAGATGAAATTGTTCCGCTTATTAAAAACTTCGAAAAAGAGCAAAACATCGAAGTTCATGTTTCTGGAATGCCTTACATCAGAACCCTGAATTCCCAAAGTATTATTGACGAAATCGGACTCTTTGTCGGGGGAGCTTTATTGGTAACCTCCTTAATTTTCTTTTTCTTTTTCAGGTCATTTAGAGCCACTTTCATTTCCATGTTTACCGTAATTATTGGAGTAATGTGGTCCTTTGGTTTCTTAGGCTTAATGCACTACGAAATTACCGTTCTTACTGCTATAATCCCACCGTTAATCATTGTCATTGGGATCCCTAACTGTATTTTCTTGATTAACAAGTACCAACAAGAAATTAAGAACCACGGTAATAAGGCTAAATCATTACAACGGGTAATCACCAAAGTAGGGAATGCTACCTTAATGACCAATGTAACTACCGCTGCCGGATTTGCCACCTTTATCATTACCGAAAGTACGCTGCTAAAAGAATTTGGTATTGTCGCTTCGGTAAACATTTTGGCTATTTTCGTTTTAAGCCTGCTTATAATTCCTATTATTTACAGCTATATGCCCCGTCCTAAGGAAAAGCATTTGAAACACTTAGGAAAAACGTGGATTGAAGGCTTTGTGGACTGGATTCAGCGTACAGTAAGACACAGAAGGATTACCATCTACATCTGTTCCATTCTATTTTTAGTGGCCAGTATTATTGGAATATACCAAATTAAAGTCTCGGGAAGCTTATTGGAAGATATGCCAAAAGACACAGGCTTCTTTCAGGACATTCAATTTTTCGAAAAAGAATTTGATGGAATTTTACCGCTTGAAATTTTAATTAACACTAAAAAGAAAAAAGGGGTTTTAAAGCTTTCTACCTTAAAGAGAATGCAACGATTAGAGGAGTTACTCTTAGATATCCCTGAACTTTCACAACCGGTTTCTGTGGTAGATTTAGTAAAATATTCTAAACAGGCTTACTATAACGGAAACCCCAAATACTACCAGCTGCCCACTTCGCAAGAACAAAATTTTATTTTCCCTTACATCAAATCGCTTTCCAATGGAAACAGCAATCAACTGGATGCCTATGTAGATTCTACCGGACAATATGCGAGGATGACGGTTTTTATGAAGGACGTAGGAACCGAGGAAATGGAAAAGATCGAAGAAAACCTTTGGCCTAAAATCTATAAAATTTTTCCGAAAGACCGTTACGAAATCACCATGACGGGACGTGCATTGGTTTTTCAAAAAGGAACTACTTATTTAGTCAAAAACCTAGTCATGTCTCTGGCTTTAGCCATTGTACTAATCGCTATTTTTATGGCTTGGATGTTCCGTTCCTTCAGAATGATTATTATTTCACTCGTACCAAATTTGCTTCCGCTATTAATTACTGCCGGAATGATGGGCTTTTTGGGTATTCCCATCAAACCTTCTACTATTTTGGTATTTAGTATTGCCTTTGGAATTTCAGTAGATGATACCATTCACTTTTTAGCGAAATATCGCCAAGAACTAAAAGCTCATAATTGGAAGATCAAAAAGTCGGTTTATCCTGCTCTTCGGGAAACCACGGTGAGTATGTTTTATACCTCTATTGTGTTGTTCTTTGGTTTTTCGGTATTTATGATTAGTAGTTTTGGAGGCACCAAAGCTTTAGGAGGATTGGTTTCTGCCACTTTACTTTTTGCAATGCTCTCTAACTTGTTGTTATTACCATCTCTATTACTTTCCTTAGAAAGGAATATTGCCAATAAGAAAACGCTTAAAAAGCCTCATTTACAAATTTTAACCGATGGGGAAGAAATGGAGGAAGAAGAGAAAGAGGACAAAGAAAACTAAAACTTTAATTTCCTTAGCTCTTCCTTTTTAAGCTTTCCCGAAAAATTTATCTTTGCTTCTTAATTATTAAGAAAAATTGAATAAGCCTAAACTTTTTGATTACTTAATTTCTAATTAAAACTGAACTGATGAAACACACAAAAATTGCTGAATTATTAGAAAGCGACCACTTTTTACAAGACTTTACCGCTAAAGGTTGGGTACGCGCCTTTAGAAGTAATCGTTTTATTGCATTAAACGACGGTTCAACCATCAATAATTTGCAATGTGTGGTAGATTTTGAAAATACACCAGAGGAAGTCCTTGAAGAAATAAATGTTGGTGCTGCGATTGAGGTAAGAGGAATGCTCAAGGAAAGCGAAGGAAAAGGACAGCGGGTAGAAATTGAAGCCAAAGAAATTAAAATTCTTGGAACCGCAAATCCGGAAGAGGTAAAGAAAACTATTCTTTCCCCAAAACGTCACACCCTAGAAAAATTAAGAGAACAAGCTCATTTGCGAGTACGCACCAATACTTTTAGTGCCGTTATGCGTGTACGCTCACAATTATCGTTTGCTGTACACCAATACTTTAACCAAAACGGTTTTAATTACGTAAATACGCCAATTATTACCGGTAGTGATGCGGAAGGTGCTGGAGAAATGTTTAAAGTCACAAATTTTGATTTAAACAATCCGCCTAAAAATGAAGACGGTTCCATTAACTATAAGGAAGATTTCTTTGGAAAAGAAGCCAATCTTACCGTAAGCGGGCAACTAGAAGGTGAAACTTACGCCTTAGGATTAGGACAAATTTATACCTTCGGGCCCACCTTTAGAGCTGAAAACTCTAACACGTCTCGTCACTTAGCCGAATTTTGGATGATTGAACCTGAAGTCGCTTTTTGTGATTTAGACGGAAATATGGATTTGGCGGAAGATTTCATCAAGCATGTGATCAACCACGTTTTAGATAATTGTGACGACGATTTAGCCTTTCTTGAAAATAGAGTAATCCAGGAAGACAAATCTAAACCACAAGCCGAACGTGCACCAATGGCTTTACGCGAAAAGCTTCGTTTTATTGTAGAGAATAACTTTAAGCGAGTAAGTTATACCGAGGCCATCGATATTTTAAAGAACTCTAAACCTAACAAGAAGAAAAAATTCAATTATGTAATTGAAGAATGGGGTGCAGATTTACAGAGTGAACACGAACGTTATTTGGTAGAAAAACACTTTAAATGTCCGGTAATTTTATTTGATTATCCGGCAAACATTAAGGCTTTTTACATGCGTTTAAACGAAGATGGAAAAACCGTTCGAGCTATGGACATTCTTTTCCCGGGAATTGGAGAAATTGTTGGAGGTTCACAGCGTGAAGAACGTTTAGATGTTTTACAAAGTAAAATGCAAGAATTGGGCGTAGATGAAAAAGAATTATGGTGGTATTTAGATACGCGTAGATTTGGTACTTGTGTACACAGTGGTTTTGGTTTAGGATTTGAGCGTTTGGTTCTTTTTGCTACCGGGATGGGAAATATCAGAGACGTAATCCCTTTCCCTAGAACACCAAAAAACGCTGAATTTTAAAATATTATAATTGCTAAAAAAGTTAGACCTCACAGGTTTTTTTATGCTTACTATAATAGAAAAAACAATACCTAAAAGGTTTTAAAAACCTGGCAAGAAATCCAATTTTAAAATTTGAGTTATTAAAGACCTTGCGGGTATAATAAATACAGCTTATTTTCAGGAATTGTTTCCCAAAAACATATCATAAATTTGAAAGTAGTAGAAAAACATATCGTTCCGCAAATTCAAAACCCAATTCGATTGCAAGAATATGCCTCTTCTATTTTTAAAACGATTACCACTCGTAGCGGAATTAAAAAAGCTATAAAAAAGCAACTTATTCTTCTTAATAGAAAACCGGCCAATACCGGAGATTGGATCAAAGAAGGTCAGTTATTAGAATTATTAGCAGAAGAACTTCCGCAGAAAAAGATATTTAGACTCCAATTAAAAATCATTTTTAATGATAACTTTTTAGCTGTCATTCAAAAACCTTCGGGTTATCCCACCAACGGAAACTATTTTAAAACCATTGAAAATGCACTTCCGTACAATTTAGAAAATTCAACAGAAAAAGATGCACTCCCCTATCCCACTCCTGTGCATCGCCTAGACAACCCAACCAGCGGACTTTTACTAGTTGCCAAAACTAAAAATGTGCAGGTGAAATTGAATCAGGACTTTGAGGAGAAAAACATTCGAAAATCATATTTGGCAATTGTTTCAGGAGAAATTCCTTCCACAGGAACATTCAATTCTCCTATTGAAGGAAAAACAGCAGCAACCAAATTTCAGTTAAAGAAAACATTCCAAAAGAACGATAAAACCTATTCGCTAGTTGAACTATTTCCTATCACCGGAAGAACACATCAAATTAGAATTCATTTAAGTAAAAATGGAAACCCCATTGTGGGTGATGAAGTTTACGGTTCTTCAGAAAACGCAAAAGGGATTTTATTGGCGGCTCATTCGCTTGCGTTTACCCATCCCTCAACTAAAAAATCACTTCATTTTGAAAATACTTTTCCGAAGAAATTCGAAAAGTTTATCGGTTAAAAATTTTTATGCTTTTGAAGAAGCTTAACAAAATTTTGGTAACAATTGTCGTGCCAATTTCGTTAATTTTGTAATAAGCAATTTAATGAACCATGCTAAAGCAACAATTAAAATTTAAATTATCACAAAAGCTATCACCGCAACAAATACAGCTCATGAAGCTTATACAGTTGCCTACACAAGCTTTTGAACAACGAGTAAAGCAAGAATTGGAAGACAATCCTGCTTTAGATAGTGGTAAAGAAAAAACTGATGAGTATGAGTTTGAAGACGAATTTAAGAACGAAGACCAGGACACCGACTCAGAAGTAATTGAAACGGAAATAAATGTAGATGAATATTTAAGTGATGATGAAATACCAAATTATCGTTTACAAGCTAATAATTACAGTAAGGATGATGACGAAAAAACAGTTCCCTATGCGTCTGGGACCAGTTTTTCTCAGCATTTAAAAACACAACTGCAAACCTTTCGGCTAAAAGAAGATGAAATGCAAATTGCCGAATTTTTGGTAGGAAGCGTTGACGAAAGTGGCTACATAAGGAGAGATGTTCCCGATATTGTAGATGATTTGGCTTTTACTCAAAATGTGTACACCGATGAAGAAACGGTGGAACGGATTTTTAAAATTGTCCATCAGTTGGATCCCGCTGGTGTTGGTGCTAGAAATTTACAGGAATGTCTACTTATTCAACTGAAAAGGAGAAATGAAACCGCAAGTGTAGAATTAGCAGAGAAAATTTTAAAGGACGCATTCGACCAATTTACCAAAAAGCACTACAATAAATTACTTGCAAAATTTGACATTACAGAAGACCAGCTTCGGGACGCGATAGATGAAATTGAGCATTTAAACCCAAAACCAGGTGGAACATATTCCGGTAATTTAAAACCGGTAGAACACGTAACCCCAGACTTTACCATCAAAATAAAGGATGGAGAACTAGAACTTTCCTTAAATGGTAGAAATGCACCGCAAATGCATGTTTCTAGGGAATATAACAATATGCTGAAGGGCTACAAAGAATCGAAAAAGAAAACCAAAGAGCAGAAAGATGCAGTAATGTTTATTAAGCAAAAACTGGATGCTGCCAAATGGTTTATTGAAGCGATACGACAACGTCAAGAAACCCTTTTTGTAACGATGAGCGCAATTATGCATCATCAAGAGGAATATTTTTTAAGTGGTGATGAACGCGACTTAAAACCTATGATCTTAAAAGATATCGCTGAAGAAATTGAAATGGATGTTTCTACCGTTTCACGTGTTGCCAACAGTAAATATGTAGACACACCCTACGGAACAAAACTCATCAAGGAATTCTTTTCAGAATCGATGAAAAACGATCAAGGAGAAGATGTTTCTACTCGTGAAATTAAAAAGATTTTAGAAATTACAGTGGGTGAGGAAGACAAGAAAAAACCGTTAACAGATGAAAAGCTTTCAAAAATTTTGAAAGATAAAGGTTATCCTATTGCGAGAAGAACAGTCGCCAAATACCGTGAACAATTAGATATCCCGGTGGCTCGTTTACGTAAAGAAATTTAAATGAAAGTATTTATTAAACTGGCATCCTATCTATTTCACCCGATATGGATGCCATTTATAGGAGCATTGATCTTTTTTGAAATCACTCCGCGTTTTTTTCCTGATCCCGTCGTAAAAGCTAAACTATTAGCGATAAGCATTCTTACCGTTTTTATTCCTATCGTCTTTTACTTTCTGCTGAAGAACTTAAATTTGGTAGATAATATGATGCTAAAAACGGCTCAGGAACGAAGGTTACCAATGCTCTTTTTTTGTTTGGTAATTTTAACGGTGATTAATTTTATTTTACCGGAACGCGAATATATTGCGCTCTTTTATTTTTTTAGCGGCATACTTTATACTTCGATGATGGGACTACTTTTGGTTATTTTCAAGTTTAAAGTTAGCCTTCATATGATGGGTATTTCTGGAGTGGCTGTTTTTTTAGCCTGTTTAAGTATCACTTATGGCATCAATTTAAGCTACCTCATTGCATTTACTTTATTCGCAATAGGCTGGACGGCATCTTCCCGAATTCAACAAAAAGCACATTCTAATATAGAATTGATTGTTGGGACGCTTATCGGTGGATTACCACAGTTTATTCTTCTGATAGGAAAAAATATTATTTTATAAAATATAAAAAGTGAATCCTATCTTTAAAGGATGCAAACCTATTTGCCTTCCAGATTCGTAGGTTTGAGCATCAAATAAGGGGTTTAAGCTGTAGTAAAAATGAAAATTGAAGGTATTATAACCAAAAGTAAACATGACGCCGTAACGCCATCTATTCAATTCTTCTACTTTGGTCTGAATGACATTATTGGGAGTTCCTTCGTACTTAGACTTAAAATGATAAAGATAACTCACTTTAAATCCTGCGTAAATCCTCCAAAACTTATATGAACTTGGCGTACTGTTTCTCCATCTTAATTCAAGTGGAGCTTCTATCAAATAAGTGGTAAACCTATTGGTAGAATATTCATAATCTTCATCTAAGGCTATAAAAAGGCTCTCGTCATTTTTAGTTTCAGTCACCAATAAATTTTGGCCGTAAGTATTGATACTCCATCCCAAACCAGGAGCAATAGCCAAAGTACGAGATTTATTAATAGGCATATCTCTTAAATAACCAGCTTGAAAACCACCCGAAAAACCAGATTGGTCTACTCCTTTTGGTTTATTTAAAAGCAGGTTAAAGGTAAAGCCCAAATAAAACTGATCTTCCCGGTATAGACTATCTGCTACTCGCTTACCTATTACAATAGAATCATTTTCTTTAATAGATCCTTTCTCTTGAGCAATGAGATGGGATATAGCCACAAAAAAAAGGAGAAGGCTTAATTTAAATTTCATAGGAAAAAGATAATCAAAATAATGGGTAGAAAATAAAAACATCCAACTAATTTACATAGTTGGATGTTTTTTATATATGCGAACAACAAGTAAGTTTTATTGCATATTTTGTGCGGCATCACCAGTTCTGGTCGTGTAATTAATACGATAAGCTTCTGCTTTTCTTAGTTCATATTTAATATCTGAAACTAAGCCCATATTGGTTTCTTGATCTACTTTTAAAGAAGTTGTCAATTTATTTTGCAACTCTTCTCGTTTAGATTCCTTTTCCTGAAGAATAAATTGTTTGATATCTCCTATATCGGCAAATTTATCATTCAATTGTATTCTTGCTTCTGTACCAAACTGACTCTGATATCTAGCACTGGGTTTCCCTGCATAAATATACATTACCAAATCTTTCTTTTGTAACTTCTCTACTTGGTCTGCAAAAGGTAAGTCATTCTGAATCATCAAAGTAGTTTCCCTCATTGTAGTAGCCACCATAAAGAAGAATAAAAGCATAAATACAATATCCGGTAAAGATGCTGTTGATATAGCCGGTAAATCACCGCTTTTTTTCTTTTTAAATTTAGACATAGTTAAATTTTATTAGCGTCTTGATTTTATTCCCTTTCCTTAGGTTCAGCTTCAGAAAGTTTTAAAGGATACATTTCTCGAATTTGCGTAATCTTTTCTTCAAGCGATTCTTTATTTCCTTCGTAACCTCCATCGTTGAAATTCGCTTCCATCGTGGTAAAGTTCTCTCCAAATAAACGCTGAGCTTCACGATTTCTAAGCGTATTATATGCAGCTACTAATTCATTTTGAACTGCGATATAAGTGGCATATTCCGTTTCCCTTACATGCTGTAAAGAAACAACAGCTTTAATTGGATTATCTGACGATGCTGGATCTCCTTTTCCTTGGCAATAATCACAATCTTGACCTCCGTTATCGATAAAGTCTATTGCAGCTTGTCTAATATTACCAATTTCCATTGGCTCATCTTCAACCAAAATATCATTATTTTGATTGATTAAAACCTGAAAAATATTCTTTTTCTTTAATGGTGGCGGATCTTCTGGTTGATCTTCAATTGGTGGCAATTTACGATTAAGACCTGCATCAGTCTCAATAGTAGTTGTCACCAAGAAGAAGATAAGCAGCAAGAATGCGATGTCTGCCATCGATCCTGCATTTACTTCTGGTGCACTTCTTTTTGCCATAACTTATTTTCCTAATTTTTTAACTCCTGAGAATATCATTGCTCCAATAGCTACTGCAGCTAGGATATAAAATATTATCAATCCTGCTCCTACCCATTGAGAACCTGAAGCAGAAACTTCAGTTGCATCAACACCTGGAGGTAAGTCTGGAGAAGCCATCAAATATCCCGCCAGAACAATCACAGCAAAAGCTCCAATGGACATTAATGTTTTTTTGATATCACCGTGAATTAAATCTTTAACTACAGAAATAACCACCAATAATATTACTGCTGCCATTACAAAATAAGACAGGAACATGAAAGGAGCCAACACGCTAGCTTGCGTATCTGCCGAAGCTTCTATCGCATCGTCACCGGCAATAATTATTCTCGCAAGAAGCACAAGACCAATTACACCAATAACAATGGCTAAATATTTTAAAACTTTATGTAAAGTCATAATTTATATTCTATTAAATTATTTTTTTCTTTTATAAGCTACTAAGATATCAATTAAAATAATTGATGCATCTTCCATATCGTTAACGATACTATCGATTTTTGCGATAATGTAGTTATAAAAAATCTGAAGAATAATTGCTACGATAAGACCAAATACGGTTGTTAAAAGTGCAATTTTAATACCTCCTGCAACTAATGCCGGTTGCATATCTCCTGCTGCTTCAATTCTATCGAATGCTTCAATCATACCAATTACTGTACCCATGAAACCAAGCATCGGTGCTAATGCAATAAATAAAGAAACCCAAGATACGTTTTTCTCTAATTGTCCCATCTGTACACCTCCGTAAGCTACTACCGCTTTTTCAGCAGATTCTAAACTCTCATCTGCTCTATCTAAACCTTGATAATAGATAGAAGCAACAGGTCCTTTTGTATTTCTACAAACATCTTTTGCAGCTTCTACACCACCACTATTTAATGCATCCTCTACTCGTTGTGCTAACTTTTTAGAGTTCGTAGTAGATAAGTTTAAGAAAATGATACGCTCAATAGCGATTGCTAATCCTAAGATTAAACAAAGAAGTACAATCCCCATAAAGATTGGTCCACCTTCAATAAAACGTTTTTTTAATTCCTGATGGAAACTTACTTTTTCTTCGCTAGCATCGTCTGAAGAAGCTGTTTCATCATCCTGAACGATATAACTAATAGCCGGAGCAAAATCGTTAACCTTATTAGTCGCATTAACTTTAAGGCCAGTAGTGACCATAATTGTAGCGATTACCAAAATTGAAAATAATCTTTTCATTACTTGTTGTCTTAATTTAATTAGTTAAAGGGTTAAATATATAAAAATTATTACTCATTAAAAATGTAAATTAGCAGAGAGGAAGGGATTCGAACCCTCGATACGCTTTTGACGTATACACACTTTCCAGGCGTGCGCCTTCGACCACTCGGCCACCTCTCTATTAACTACTAAATATTAACATTCTTATTTAGGCGTGGCAAATAACAAAAAAAAAGTTTTTCATTCAAACCTACAACGTTAATTTTTTATGACATTTCACCCCTAAGTGAGGTTTCAAAGATAGTTTTAAATACTTTAGATGATAAATTTTTAGGTATTAAGTACATTAATTTTGCTACTGCTGCTTCTGTGGTCATGTCTTTTCCAGACACTACACCCAAGGATTTTAGCTTTGTACTTGTTTCATAATGCCCCATAATCACACTACCTCCAACACATTGGGTCACATTTATTACTTTTATTCCTTTTTTAATAGCTTGCTTGATAATATCTGTAAACCATTTTTCATTACAAGCATTTCCACTACCATAGGTTTCCAGAACAATTCCTTTTAAGCTGTCTAAATTAATAAAATATGACAAAGTTTTTTCATTAATGCCCGGAAAAAGTTTAATAATGATAATATTATTGTCTAATTCTTTATGAATGAAGAATTTTTTTCGGCCATGTATTCGTTTTAGCGTCGCTTCATAAACTTGAAGTTCTACACCAGATTCGGCCAAAGGTGGGTAATTGGGTGAAGCGAATGCCTCAAAATGGGAGGCATTTACCTTTGAGGTCCTATTAGCACGATATAATTTATATTCAAAGTAAAGCCCTACTTCCCGAATCACACTCTTTCCGTTCTTCTTTAAACCGGCCAATTGAATGGAAGTAATTAAATTTTCCTTAGCATCGGTTCTTAAATCTCCAATAGGCAATTGTGAACCTGTATAGATAATAGGTTTATTTAAATTTTCTAACATAAAACTTAATGCAGATGCAGAATAAGCCATAGTATCGCTTCCATGAAGCACCACAAAACCATCATACATCTCGTAATTTTCTTCAATAATCTCGGCAATCTTTAAATAATATTCCGGATTCATATTGGAAGAATCAATAGGCTCTTCAAAACTTACGGTTTCTATGCTATGCTCCAAATGCTTAAGCTCTGGAATATTTTGCAACAATTCATCGAAATTGAAGGCCTTTAAAGCTCCTGTTTCATAGTCTTTAATCATACCAATAGTTCCACCGGTATAAATCAACAAGATTTTAGAGATATTATCGTGCATGAAAATTTTATTTTACATTGAAAACTTCTAAAGCATTTTGTGTAGTGATTGCGGCAATTTCTTCTACAGAAGTTTCATAAACTTCCGCTAACTTTTCAGCTACTTTCAATACATAAGCGCTTTCATTTCTTTTTCCTCGGAAAGGCTTTGGAGCCAAATAAGGCGAATCGGTTTCTAAAACGATATGCTTTAACTCGATTTCATTTAAAAACTGATCGATTTTCCCGTTTTTGAAAGTCACCACTCCACCAATTCCTAATTTCATGTTGTAAGAAAGGGCTTGTTGAGCTTGTGCCAAAGTTCCTGTAAAACAATGAAAAATCCCGAAAAGATCGTCATTCTTTTCTTCTTCCAAGATTTCAAAAACCTCATCAAAAGCATTTCGGCAGTGAATTACAATCGGCAACTCATACTTTTTAGCGAGTTGAATCTGCCTTCTAAAAGCATCCTGTTGAATTTTTAAAGTAGATTGGTCCCAATACAAATCAATCCCAATCTCTCCTATTGCATAGAATTTTCGTTTGGTTAATTCTTCTTCAACGTGCTTTAATTCTTCTTCATAATTCTCTTTTACCGAAGTAGGATGAAGCCCCATCATTAAGCACATCCGATCTGGAAATATTTTTTCTAAATCGTACATGGCCTGTGTAGTTTCAGAATCAATCGCCGGAATGTAAAATTTATCGACGCCATTTTCTATTGCCCGTTCGATCATTTCCTTTCGATCTTCCTCAAAGGCATCACTATACAAGTGCGTATGGGTATCTATAAGTTTCATGGGGTTTTCAATTTATTTTTACTGAAATGCCAAATTCTTCATTCTTTTCAATGAAAGTAAAGCTTTTTCATTTGGCAAAACTAATTTAAATTCTTCGTCTATCTTTGCTGAAAAAAGAAGAATGTCGAGCTTGCGAAAATTTTTAACAGAAAAAGGTTACCACAGAATCAAATTAACCACAACCGCTACCAATCATTTAGAGTTAGTTGCTGAAATAAATGGCATAGAGGGAAATTTTATTTTAGACACCGGCGCTTCCAGTTCTTGTGTGGGACAAGATGTGGTAGAACATTTTAAACTTTTTGCAGAAGACAGCGATGTTCGTGCTGCCGGAGCAGGAGCCACCAATATGCTCACGCAAGTTTCCACTAAAAACCGCATCGAGATTAAAGATTGGAAAAAGAAAAAAATAGATTTGGTGGTCTTTGATTTAAGCCATGTCAACCAAGCACTAACAGAACACGATGCCGAAAAAGTTCACGGCATTATCGGTGCAGATATTTTAAAGAAAGGAAAAGCAGTGATTGATTATAAATCTAACTATTTGTTTTTAAAGTAAGGTTTTACCTTAAATAGATAAAAAACAAAAAGCCTTGATCTTTCGACCAAGGCTTTTTTATAGAAATACGTTTTGTTATTATAATTCTAAGGCTTTTTTGATATTGCCATCCATCAGTAATTCTTCTGGACTTTCTAAAGCTTCTTTTATAGCTACCAAGAAACCAACAGATTCTTTACCATCAATAATTCTATGGTCATAAGAAAGTGCTAAGTACATCATAGGTCTAATTTCCACTTTACCATCAATTGCTACAGGACGCTCGATAATATTGTGCATTCCTAAAATACCACTTTGTGGTGGGTTAATAATAGGAGTAGAAAGCATAGAACCAAAAACTCCACCGTTAGAAATAGTAAAGGTTCCTCCAGTCATTTCATCTACTGTGATTTTACCATCCCTAGCTCGAAGCGCTAAACGTTTTACTTCAGATTCAATTCCTCTAAAGCTTAAGTTTTCAGCATTTCTAATTACCGGTACCATTAAGCCTTTTGGCCCTGAAACGGCAATACTAATATCTTTATAATCGTAAGTAATCATTTCTTTTCCATCGATCATACTGTTTACAGCAGGGTATTGATCTAAGGCGCGAATGACTGCTTTGGTAAAGAAAGACATAAACCCTAAGCTTACATCGTGCTTAGATTTGAAGTCTTCTTTGTATTTTTTTCTAAGTTCAAAAATAGCCGACATATCCGCTTCATTAAACGTAGTAAGCATGGCAGTTTCGTTTTTGGCACTTACCAAACGTTCTGCCACTTTACGACGAAGCATCGACATTTTTTTACGGGATTCACTACGGCTTCCGTTACCGGGAGACCCCATAGAAGGTTTAGCTTTCTCGGCATCTTCTTTGGTGATTCTACCGTTTTTGCCACTACCTTTTACCTCTTTAGCATCTATTTCCTTTTCATCTAAAATTTTCCTAGCTGCCGGAGAAGGTGTTCCTGTTGCGTAATTTTTATCATCCTGCTCTTGATCTGGAGTGGAAGGCTTGGAAGGCTTTTCAGTCTTCGCATCTGCTTTATCACTGTCATCATCTTCTGCTTCTTCCTGTCTTTTTGCTTCTTCTTTTTCAGCAGATTCTCCACCACCAGGTTTTTCTGCTTCGGTATCGATTAAACAAACTACCTCTCCTACTTTCACAGCGTCACCTTCTTCTGCTTTCAAAGTAATAATTCCGCTTGCTTCTGCAGGTAATTCTAGTGTTGCTTTATCACTATCTACTTCTGCAATAGCTTGATCTTTCTCTACATAATCGCCATCTTCAACAAGCCATTCTGCTATTTCAACTTCTGTAATTGATTCCCCTGGTGAAGGGACTTTCATTTCTAAAGCCATAATCTAAATAATTTCGGTATCGTATTTCTAAAGTTAGTCATTAATTGTTTTATCGAACACACTATCGATAACTCTTTCGTGTCTTCGCTTAAATCTCACAGTACTACCTGCTGCGGGAGAACCGTAGAATTTTCTGCTACAGACCCTAAAATCCCTCATTTCTTTTAAATGAAGTAATAAGTGAGAATAGGCTCCCATATTTCTAGGCTCTTCTTGCGCCCAAACTAAATCGTCTGCTTGCTCATATTTATTGATGATTTCTAAAATTCGGCTGGTTGGAATTGGAAACAATTGTTCTAACCGAACTAAAGCTACATCATCGCGTTCTTCTTTTTCTTTTCTTTCTAAAAGATCGTAATAGAATTTACCGGTACAGAACACCAAACTTTTAATTTTGCTTACATCTGCGGTCTCGTCATCAATTAAGGTTTGGAAACTTCCGTTGGCGAATTCTTCTTTAGTGGACACCACTTTAGGATGCCTCAACAAACTTTTAGGAGTGAAAACGATAAGTGGTTTTCTAAATCCTACTTTCACTTGCCTTCTTAACAAGTGGAATAAGTTTGCAGGAGTTGTTACATCGGCTACGTACATATTATCTTTTGCACAAAGCTGCAGGTATCTTTCCATTCTTGCGGAAGAATGTTCTGCTCCTTGCCCTTCATACCCGTGTGGTAAAAACATCACCAATCCGTTTTGCAACTTCCATTTATCTTCTGCTGCAGAAATATATTGATCTATCATAATTTGGGCTCCATTGCTAAAGTCTCCAAATTGGGCTTCCCAAATACTCAAGGTTTTAGGATTTGCCATAGCATAACCATAATCAAAACCAACTACAGCATATTCTGAAAGCAAGGAATTATAAATATAAAAATGACCTTGATCTTCGGCTAGCTTGTTATGCAATATTACTTCCTCCTCACTATCTTCTACCTTTAAAACAGCATGACGGTGAGAGAACGTACCCCGTTCACAATCTTGACCGGTCATTCGCACATTATGTCCTTCTTTAAGAAGAGTTCCATAAGCGAGTAACTCTCCCATTCCCCAGTCAAGTTGGTTCTTATCAAAATACATTTCGTGACGCATGTTGATAAGCTTCTTTATTTTTTTAAGGAATTTTTTGTCCTCGGGAAGCTGCGTTATTTTTTCGGCAACCTCTGTAAGTTCTTCTATATCTACTCCCGTATTGACGGTTTCCATCATATCACTTTCAGATCCATAAGAAAAACCTTCCCATTCATCTTGCATAATAGGGAAAATCTGTGTGGTTTCTTCTTTACGGGAACTTTCAAGATCTTCTTCTAATTTTTTCTTGTAATCTTCCTCTAACTTTTCTACATAACCTTTTTCGATTACCCCATTCTTCAACAATCTTTCGGCATAAATATCTCTTGGGTTATCGTGCTTCGCTATAGCTTTGTATAGTTTTGGCTGAGTAAATCTTGGTTCATCTCCTTCATTGTGTCCATATTTTCGATAACCCAACAAGTCGATAAACACATCTCTACCAAATTCCATTCTGAAATCCAAAGCAAAAAGCATCGCATGAACTACCGCTTCTACATCGTCTGCATTTACGTGTAATACCGGCGAAAGGGTTACTTTCCCAACATCTGTACAATAAGTAGAAGATCTACCGTCTAAATAGTTGGTGGTAAATCCTATTTGGTTATTCACCACAATATGAATAGTTCCTTCGGTTCTATAACCTTCCAACTGTGACATTTGAACAGTTTCATAAACCACTCCTTGGGCTGCGATTGCAGCATCCCCATGAACTATAATTGGAAGTACATTTTTTGGAGAACCTAAGTAATGACCATCTTGTTTTGCACGGGCAATTCCCTGCACAACCGGTCCTACAGTTTCTAAGTGAGAAGGGTTAGGAGCTATATTTAAGTTGATTTCTTTACCGCTATCGGTCGTACGGCAAGAGGTCCAACCTAAGTGATACTTCACATCTCCATCAAATATTTCCTGCTCATAATCTTTGCCATCAAACTCGCTAAAGATGTACTCTGCACTTTTTCCAAAAATATTGGTCAAGGTATTTAAACGCCCTCTGTGAGCCATACCCATCACAAATTCTTTTACATCTTTTTCTGCTGCAGCTTCAATCAAGGCATCTAATGCAGGGATTAAACTTTCGTTCCCTTCTAAAGAGAAACGTTTTTGCCCTACATATTTTCTATGTAAAAAATTCTCAAAAGAAACCGCTTCATTTAGCTTCTTAAGAATATGTTTTTTTCGATCTGAAGAAAAATCAGGATGGTTTTCATTTACATTCAATCGGTTTTGGATCCATTTGATCTCTTCCGGTTTACGAATGTACATATATTCGATCCCAATAGATTCACAGTAAATTTTCTTAAGGTGATCAATAATATTTTTAAGGGAGGTTGTTCCTATCCCTAGGATTTCTCCAGCAGAAAAATCGGTATCTAAATCGTCTTGAGAAAGCCCAAAATTTTCGATATCCAAGGTGGGAACATACTTTCGCCTTTCCCTAACAGGATTGGTTTTTGTAAACAAATGACCTCTTGTCCTGTACCCATCGATAAGTTGTACAACCTGAAACTCTTTTAAAACATTCTCAGGAATATTAACTACCGTACCATCACTTGATTCTACAAATTGTTGGTCTTTTGACGATGCTACTTCTTCATCATATATTTCTTTACCAAAATCAAAACCTTGGAAGAATGCCCTCCAACTTGGTTCTACACTATCTGGAAATTGTAAATATTGATCGTAAAGCTCTGCAAAATAGGCGGTGTGTGCCGCATTAAGAAATGAAAATTGATCCATAAAATAGGAAAATACACTTATGTTTTTAAAACATGGTCAAAAATACAATTTTTACCAGATATAGCTTTGAAATAAATTATAAATTTCCCCTATACCAAGACATATTTCCATCTATAGTCAAAAAGATTCGTTAAAATTAACAAATACTTCACAATCGATGAACTAAATGGTTCGCGTTAGCAAACTTTCCCCAAGTTCTTTCAAAAGAACTTTTTGCCCTTTTTGAATGTTTATTTCCTCTAGCAGACGAAAGGCTTCTTCGGTATATTTTACAATTTCCTCTCGGGTTTTCGCTGCCGCACCACTTTCTTCAAATAAATGGGTAACGGCCTCCACTTTCTGCTGCGTATCTGAAGGGAAAATAGTGTACAAATGCCGAAGTTGCTCTGATTCTGAAGAAGAAAGCTTTTGTAGTGCCTGCAAATACAAATAGGTTTTCTTGTTTTCGATGATGTCACCCCCTACTCGTTTTCCAAACGTTTCAGGATCTCCAAACGCATCTAAGTAATCGTCCTGTAATTGAAAAGCGATCCCTATTAATTTTCCGTAATTATAAATTTGCTCTTGTTCTTTCTTAGGAGCATTCGCCACAATCGCACCCATTTCTAAAGCTGCCCCCACCAAAACCGCAGTTTTATATTCAATCATTTTTAAATATTCCTCAACGGTCACATCCTCTCGGGTTTCAAAATCAATATCGTATTGCTGTCCTTCACAAACCTCTATCGCGGTTCTACTAAAAAGCTTGGCCAGTTCTTTAAATTGTTCTCCTTCGTAATTTTCAAAAAGCTGGTAAGCTTTAATCAACATGGCATCTCCCGAAAGAATTCCTGTATTTATATCCCATTTTTCATGCACTGTCGCCTTCCCCCTTCTTAAGGGAGCATCGTCCATAATGTCGTCGTGTACCAAAGAGAAATTATGAAAAACTTCAATGGCCAAGGCGGCATCCAAAGCTTTTTCATAAGAAACACCAAAAGCTTCTGCTGCAATCAACACCAAGGTAGGACGCAATCTTTTTCCTCCTAAATTTAATATATAAGAAATGGGTTCGTATAAATTTTTAGGTTCTTCAACAGTAAACTCTTGTTCAAGATGATTTAAAAACGCATTTCTATAGAAAGAGAGATCATTCATAATTCAAAAAAAATTTTCGCTAAAATACCATAATTACATAATAATTCAGTCCGAGAATTTATTTAATAAAAAAATAACTTGAAACTTAGGAAACTTTTTTGGTATTTAAAGTTTCCTGATTATTTTTGCCGCTGAATTATGAAAGAAAAAATTTTAGATACCTCAACAGAAATGTTTTTAAGTCTCGGCTTTAAAAGCGTAACCATGGATGATATTGCCGATAAACTGAGCATTTCTAAGAAAACTATTTATAGTCACTTTTCCAATAAAGAACAATTAGTAGAAGCCTGCGTCCTAGAATTGTTTGAAGAAATCAGCACTAATATTGATGATATTGTTGCCGAAAACCACAATCCTATCGCAGAACAACTTTACATTCATGAGTTTATCCTCAACAAATTAAAGGAAGAGAATGCTTCGCCTCAATTTCAGCTTTATAAGTATTACCCCGAAATAAATGAGAAACTCCGGGAGAAAAAAATTGAACATACAGAAAAATGTTTATCCAAAAACTTAACCAGAGGAATTAAAGAAGGCTTTTACAGAGATGACATCGAAATTAAACTAGTTCTTAATTTCTACTTTATGACTTTAGAAGGCATAAAAAATAGTGACTTTTTCTCCATGGAAAATTATCCCATTTCTTTTCTAATCAAACATTTTCTAGAATACCATTTTAGGGCAATTGTCTCTGAAAAAGGTTTGAAATACATCAACAGTTTAAAACACAAAAAATCGATATGAGAATATTTCTTACTGGTTTCATGGTATTGATAAGTTGTTGGGCAAATGCTCAGGAACTTTCAAGCCCTCCAAACACTTATAAATTCACCCTTGAGGAAGCTATCAACTTTGCATTGGACAGCAGCTATAACGCTATTAATGCAAAACGTGATATTGCAGCAGCAGCAAAGAAAAAATGGGAAACTACCGCAGATGGATTACCTCAAATTAGTGCCGCTATAGATTATCAAAACAATCTTAAAAGACCGGTACAATTATTACCTGGAGAAATTGTAGGGCAAGCACCAGGAACTTTTATCCCTGTTCAATTTGGAACAAAGCAAAATATGAATGCTACCGCCACCGCCAGTCAATTATTATTTGACGGTTCCTATATTGTTGGAGTGAGAGCAGCAAAAACTTTTGAAAAATATACCAAGACTTCCGCCAATAAAACAGCCTTAGAAATCAGGCAAGATGTCATTGACGCCTATGGTAATGTGCTTCTCGCAAAAGAAAGTGTAGAGGTTTTACAGAACAATAAAGACAACCTGGAAGACAATCTGGAAGAAACCAGAAAAATTTTCGAAAATGGACTTCAAGAAGAGGAAAGTGTGGAGCAATTACAAATTACCTTTCTACAAATTAGTAATGAGTTAAAAAATGCAAAAAGGCTAGTAGAAATAGCTACTGATGCTTTAAAACTCACACTAGGGATTCCCTTAGAAAAGCAAGTGAACCTGCTAGATACGTTAAAGGGTTTAACCGAAAAAAACATTAGTCTTACGTTGATGAATACCGATGCTAGTATTGAAGAAAATCTAGATTATCAATTAGCGCAAGTTCAAATAGAACAACGAGAACACGAGCTTAACTTACAAAAAGCAAAAGCCCTTCCCCGCTTAACTACTTTCATTAATTACGCAACTACCGGAAACAGTGAAAAATTTACTTTTTTAAACGACAATCAAGAATGGTTTCAATCCTCCATTTGGGGAGTGAGTTTAAACATTCCTATTTTCAGTTCTTTAAAAAGAAGTGCACAAACCGCTCAAGCTAGAATTGCACTAGACCAAGCACAAACACAATTTGAACAATCTAAAGAACAGATTAGATTGGGAATTAACCGGGCAAAAAACAACTATCAATATGCCATTGAAAAATACCAGACCGCTGAGCAAAATTTAGCACTGGCAGAACGTATTGAAAATAAAAATCAAATTAAATTCTCTGAAGGGATAGCCACTAGTTTTGAGTTAAGACAAGCACAAACTCAACTTTACGATGCCCAACAAGGATTATTACAATCGATGTTAGAAGTTCTCAATACTAAAGCAGAACTAGAATCTTTATTAAACACACCCAACCTTAACTTTACCAATACCGAAAAATAATATGAAAAAGTTTTTATTCATTTCATTCATCAGCTTAAGTTTTATTGCTTGTGGAGAAAAAGAAAAATCTGTAGATGATGTAATTGAAAGCGGAAACCTTTCAGAAATAAGAGCTAAGAAGTCTGAAATCACTACAGAACAAAACGCTTTACAAGAAAAAATTGAAAAGCTAAATACAGCTCTCGAAAAGCTAGATACCAACAAAAAAAGGTTGTTGGTGACGGCAGAAACCCTTAAAGACACCATTTTTAAACATTATGTAGAAGTTCAGGGTGATGTGGAAACCGACCAAAATATTATTATCTATCCTGAATTCAATGGTATTTTAACCGATATTTATGTAAAAGAAGGCCAAGAAGTAAAAAAAGGTCAACAATTAGCAAAGATTGATGATGGCGGTCTTTCAAGTCAATTGGCGCAAATGAACAACAAACTTTCTTTGGCCAAGACCACTTACGAAAGACAAGAGCGTTTATGGAATCAAAACATTGGTTCAGAAATTCAATATTTAGAAGCTAAAACCAATTTTGAAGCGCAACAAAACGCTGTGAACCAATTGCAAACGCAACTTTCAAAAACTATTGTTCGCGCTCCCTTCAGCGGGACTATTGATGAAGTAATTACCGACCAAGGCCAAGTAGTGAACCCTGGACAAAACCAATTGTTTAGGCTGGTTAATTTAGAGAAAATGTATGTGACCGCCGAAGTCCCGGAAAACTACTTAGGAAAAATTGATAAAGGCACCGAAGTACTTATAGAGCTGTCTTCCATAGGAGAGGAATTTGAAGGAGATATTCAGCAGGTTTCTAATTTCATTAATCCCAACAACAGAAGCTTCCAAGTGAAGGTTTCTGTTCCCAACAAAAATGGAGCTATAAAGCCTAACCTTATCGCTACCATTAAATTAAACGACTATACCAATAAAAATGCGATTGTTATTCCGCAGAACATTTTACAAGAAAATGCCCAGAACGAGTATATCGCTTATTTAGTCAACAAAGAAAATGACTCTTTGGGAGTAGCTCAAAAACAAGTAGTAGAAACCGGACTTAATTACGATAATAAAATAGAAATCACCAAAGGTTTAAAGGCGGGAGAAACTATTATTATTGAAGGAGCAAGAAGCATCAGAGAAGGACAGGAGATAAAAATTACCGAAAATGAGCAGTAAAAAAAATACCGATAAAGAATTTGGCATCTCCTCTTGGGCGATAGACAATAAAATGACGGTCTACGTCATTATTGCCATCGTACTTCTTGGCGGACTAATGTCTTATTACAATATGCCAAGGGAAGCATTCCCAGAAATCATAGAGACCAAAATATACGTAAGCTCTATTAATCCCGGGAACTCGGCAGAAGATGTAGAAAAATTTATTACCGAGCCGCTCGAAGAAGAATTTAATGACATTGCGGGCGTGAGAGAAATCACCTCTACTACACTTCAGGATTATTCCATGGTAATTGTCGAGTTTGAAGAAGACATTAGTGTTGACGCAGCGAAACAAAAAGTGAAAGACAAGGTAGATTTCGTAAAAGCCGAAACTACTTGGCCTACTTTAGATAATGGTGCAAAAGTAGAACCAAATGTTTTCGATTTAAATATTTCTGAAGAAATGCCTATTCTGAATGTGAACCTCACCGGAGATTTTCCCGTTCAGAAATTAAAAGATTATGCTGAATATCTTCAAGATAAAATTGAACTGCTTCCCCAAATAAAAGAAGCTACTATTCGTGGTGCCGAAGAAAAGGAAGTAGAAGTCGCTGTAGATATCTACAAAATGACAGCTTCCAAAATTAGCTTTAACGATATCATAAATGCTATTGGTTATGAGAACAAAACAATTTCCGGAGGTAATATTACCCAAAACGGTGTTCAAAAAAACATTCGGGTAGTAGGTGAAATTGAAAGTCCAAAAGAACTGGAAAATATCGTGGTGAAAAGGGAAGGTGGAGTTACCTACCTACGGGATATTGCTCAAGTGAATTTTCAAGAAAAAGACCCTACTACTTTTGCACGAGAGTATGGAAAACCGGTAGTAATGCTTGACATTAAAAAGCGTGCCGGTAAAAATATGATTGAAGCGGTAGAGCAAATCAAACAAATTATAAAAACCGAAAAAGAAGATTACTTACCGGAAAACCTTCATATTTCCGTTACCAACGACCAATCTATCAAAACCGAAAACCAAGTTAACGACTTGGTAAACAATATTATTTTCGGGGTGATTTTAGTGGTTACTGTCTTAATGTTCTTTTTAGGGTTTAGAAATGCTCTATTTGTTGGGGTAGCCATTCCATTATCGATGCTTTTATCTTTTATTATCTTAAGCAGTTTAGGCTACACCCTTAACACCATGGTGTTATTTGGTTTGGTAATGGGACTAGGAATGTTGGTAGACAATGGTATTGTTGTGGTAGAAAACGTGTATACGTTAATGAGTGAAGGCATGCCCCGTATAAAAGCAGCCAAACAAGGTTTAGGTGAAATTGCTTGGCCTATTATCGCTTCTACAGCCACTACGCTAGCCGCATTTTTCCCATTAGGCCTTTGGCCGGGAACTATAGGGAAATTCATGGTTATTTTCCCAATTACACTTTCGGTAGTCTTAGGTTCTTCCTTATTTGTGGCCTTAATTATTAACTCTATGCTTACTTCTCAATTTATGCAAGTGGAAGAAGAAGACATGAAAAGAAAAAGAGCCATTCGGGTAAGTCTAATTTTAGGAATTGCAGGAATTGTTGTTTTAGCTGCCGGTTTCTTTATGGATTCTGGCTTATTCAGAGGTTTAGGAAACTTGATGATCTTGGCCGTTATCCTTTTATGGCTTTATAGATTGTTCCTTAAAAAAGCTGTTTATTATTTTCAGTATAAATCTTTAAAAAAACTAGAGAATTCTTACGAAAGGTTTTTACGCTTTGCCTTAGGAGGAAAAAAATCCTATCTATTTTTCTTTGGAACCCTCGGTATTTTAATCCTAAGCTTTGTATTGGTAGGCTTAGTACAACCCAATGTATTATTCTTCCCGGATAATGAGCCCAATCAAATTATTACTTATATAGAATATCCGCAAGGAACCGATATTGAAAAAACCAACGAGCTTACTAAAAAAATTGAAAAACGTATTTTTGAAGTCATCAAAAAATATGATGATAACGGCTACAATTATATGGTAGAATCGGCTATTTCTCAAGTAGGAGAAGGTGCAGGAAACCCACAAACCGATGGTGGCCAACAAAATGAAATGCCCAATAAAGGAAAAGTAACCTTATCTATGCGTGAATTTAATGAGCGTAGAGGTGTAAAAAGTTCACAAGTGCTTTCTGAAGTGAGGCAAGCGGTAAAAGGTTTTCCCGGAGCTTCAGTAATTGTAGAAAAAGACGCTGTTGGTCCGCCGGCAGGGTATCCAATTAACATTGAAATTACCGGTGATAATTACGATAAAATGTTAGATGAAGCCGAAAAAATGCGAACCTTCATCAACGAACAAAATGTTGACGGAATTGAAGAACTGAAAATTGATGTGAATAAAGTAAAGCCTGAGTTAAATGTTCGGGTAGATCGTCAAAAAGCAGGTATGTTGGGCGTTTCTACCGTACAAGTAGGACAAACTCTACGCCGTGCTATTTATGGTGAAGAAGCTTCTACTTACAAAGAAGGAGATGATGATTACGAAATTAATGTGCGCTTTAACAAAAGTGAACGTTACAACGAAAACGCAATTTTCAATCAGCCCATTACCTTTAAGAATCAGAATAATGGAGAAATCATGCAGATTCCTATTTCTTCCTTGGTAAGCAAGAAACAAACCGCCACGTTTAGTTCCATTAAAAGAGATGACCTCAAAAGGGTAATTACACTTTATTCGAACGTATTGGAAGATTATAATGGCAATGAAATCGTTCAGCAATTAAAATCTGACTTAAAGAATTACAAATTACCGGAAAAGATGAGTTACAGCTTTACTGGAGAGCAGGAAGAGCAGCAAAAAAACATGAGCTTCTTATTAAAAGCTTTACTTATTGCCATTGGTGGGATTCTATTAATTTTAGTAGCGCAATTCAATTCGATCTCCAAGCCTATTATCATTTTGATGGCCGTTTTACTAAGTTTAGGAGGAGTGTTTTTAGGCTTAGTTATCTTCCATATGGATTTCGTAATCATTATGACCATGATGGGAATTATTTCGTTAGCCGGAATTGTGGTAAACAATGCGATTGTATTGATTGATTACACCCAAATTTTAATAGATAGGAAGAAAGAACAACTAGGATTAGAAGAAAGCGATTACCTTACGAAACAACAATATTTTGAAGTGATCGTGGCCGGAGGTAAATCTAGGTTAAGACCGGTATTGCTAACAGCAATTACCACCGTGCTTGGATTAATTCCGCTAGCAACAGGGTTAAACATTGATTTCTTCAGCTTAATGATTAACTACGATCCTAAAATTTACTTTGGTGGTGATAACGTAGTTTTCTGGGGACCGCTAGCATGGACTGTAATCTTCGGATTAACCTTTGCTACTTTCTTAACCTTAATTATTGTTCCCGTGATGTTCTACTTGAGCAACCGGGGTAAAATTAAAATCAAGAAAAAGCGAGGTAAAGAACTTCAACCTTCGCAAGCATAACAAACAAAAGGCTTTCTAAAATTTAGAAAGCCTTTTTTATATTTTGATTTAACCATTCAGCAATAATAAATACATGTTAGTTCAAGTCTGTATGCCGAGAGTAATGCGGAGTTGAGAACTCCTATTTCTATAAATAGGTTTTCGACTAAACAACAATGATCTTTTTTCTGAATGCTATAAACTACTCCTCTTCTTGCGGATTAATCTTATAGGTAAAACCTACCCCTAAAACTTCCCTTACCTGAAATGCTTTTACAGCATTATCATCGTAAATGGTTTGAAAAATAAAGTTCGCAGAAAGGTAGTCGTTCACTTTCATATTCAACTTTCCAGTGTAATCCAAATCGACGTTTTGCGGATCTTCCAAATAGTTAGAATATAGGTTAATCATATTTTCAAAAGTCACATTTTCCACAAGGTCAAACTTGGCGTAAGCACTTACCGAAGCACCAAATTCAAAACGCATGGATTTTCCTTGATCTACCCCAAAATAGTCGCCATCTTCATATCCTTCCATGGTGGTAAACCTATCATCTACAAAAATAAAACGTGCAGTGGCCGGTGCAAAATTCACCTTAAAGTTTTCGTTCTTTTTCCACAGCATGCCAGGACCTACTTGCAAATAACCAGGAGACATAAAATGTGTGGTTTCAGTTCTAACGATTTCTGTACCCACTACATTTCCAGTAACTTCATCAAGCACATCTACTTCATCATATTCATAACCTTTAGCAAACTGGGTCCTAAAATTAGCAAAGAAAGAATAGTACCAATTGGAATCATTAATTTCCCATCCTGCAACAGAGTTTACCTCTAAGCGGTCGTTGGTTTTTCTTACATATTCGTCATTCTTCACTTTGGTTAAACCAAAATCACCTAAAAAAGTATTATCCCAAGTAAAATTGCCTTTATTGTAATTCAGGTTGTAACTTATGGTAGCATTTCCTGCATAGTTAGAACTACCTCCTCCTTGCCATTCGGCATTAAAAGCGGCCTGATTAAAAAGTAATGAAAATGTTCCGGTCCCTAACCAACCTTGTTTTGGCTCATCAGATTCATTATCGTCTTGAGCAAAAATAACTTGAGTAAAAAGTAAAATAGGTAAAATGAATAATAGTTTCTTCATAGTGCAAAATTTAATAGTAAAATTGCCTACAAAGTTAATTTATTTCAACAAGTGAATCTTAAAGATTTATTAAATATAAAGTTGAATTACTTCTTCTTTTTAAAAAGTGGCACCGAAGAGCAAGCTTCGCCAAACATAATTGTTTTCACAACCGGTTGAAGTTTTTGTACAATTTGAAGATAAGCATTCTCAGGAACGGGTTTTTTAGAACAGCCTTTTACAATGACAGGCAAATCCCTAAACTCCTCTACTTCAATCTCATTAATGATATCTTGATAGATACTGGTTTCTAATTGCTGAAGGTTTCCCAGAATTACCCTTTTGGCATACGGCTGAAGCTCTGTAGTAATCAACATATAAGCCCAAGCAGGAATAATCGCATCTGAAGAACAAGTAAGCGCCAAATATTTATCTTGGTATTGTGACCAATCGTGTTTTTTTACTTCGGCACGAAAATCTTTCTCCCGAAGTACAAAACCTTCATAAAGCCAGTCTTTAATATCAAAAAGCACACGCTCTCCTTGCGGATAGTACTCTTCTAAATTAAAGGTAACCAATTTGCTGTTGGCTACTCTATTGATAATTTCTTCTGCCATAATTTTAAATTCTGAAATATGCTATTTAAAAAGGTAAAAAGACGTCATTCTGAATTTATTTCAGAATCTCATCAATTTAATAATCAAAACTTTATGAGAACCTGAATCAAGCCCGCCTGCCGGACGTGCAGGTTCAAGTTAACGCAAATTAAACCAAGAAGCTTAATCTTATAACATTCCCAACTCGAGTTTCGCTTCTTCACTCATTAAATCTTGTGACCAAGGCGGGTCGAAAGTCAGCTCTAACTCTACATCGTTCACTTTATTTAATGACTTCACTTTTTCTTCAACTTCTTGCGGAAGGGTTTCTGCTACCGGGCAGTTAGGAGTGGTTAAGGTCATTAAAATTTTTACATCGTAGTCTTCATTTACAAAAACATCATAAATAAGACCTAACTCGTAAATATCTACCGGGATTTCCGGATCGTAAATCGTTTTTAACACCTTTACAATCTTCTCTCCTAACTCTTGAGTATCTATTGTTTCTGCCATTATAAATCCAATTTGTAATTCTATTATATAGTCTGATAATTTAGCGATTGCTTACGAACTATCTGTACAATAATTTATCTCAAGTTACAAAACAGTTGAGACCATCAGAGCGAAAGGTACTGCTAATTTATTCTATACAAAAGTGAAAAATGAGGAAAATTAATCCAGTTTCTAAATTTATCTATGCCATGAACACCTGTTTGCATTGTAGGATTAGGAGTCGAAGAATGCCAGGTAAAAATATCTTTAAATGTTATTTCAACAATCCACTCATCTGCGATAAAAAAGTTCAAGCTAAAATTGAGATAAGATTTCCCGTAATGGGCATCTGTTAAGAAATGCTCATTTAAAAAGTGACCTTTGCGGTTAATGTAATTGTAGTTTAGTCCAATTTCTGAACCAAGGTAAATTTGAGGAATAATTTTTAAAAAATAATATTTCAATTGCCCACCTGCTTTATAATTGTTTTCTCTAATTTTTTCTGAGTCCTTGCTGGTATAGTTTAAATAACCGTAACCAATATGTGGACCTATAAGTAAGCGATTAGCAATCGCAAAATTTAGTTTTGGAATAAGCTGGAAACGAAATGAATTATTAATGGTTTGATTAAAGTAGGATTGCTCACCTATTCTAGCAAGTTCGTTATTTGAAAAATTTAAACCTACCTGCCCTTCAAGCCATATACTACCTTTTTCTAAATATTCATTATCATGTTGCGCATAACTAGCAAATGTAAATAGAACGACCGCAAAAAAAAGTAATGGGTGTTTCATAAAGATCATTGGCTAATTAATAATAGCTTTTTGGTAAGCGTCAGGTATAGCTTTTATTTCTTCTAAATCCATAGTTACAAAAACATATGGTATATTTTCATGATCGCGTAAATGATTAAGGAACATCAGATATTTAGACATAAAATTTTTCATTTTAGAACTATACAAAATAACAGCTGTTATTTCATCTTCAGGAAATGAATAAGTACTTTTATCTTCAATACTTTTTAAAACTAGGTCTTCATACGACTTATTATTATTTAGATATTTTTTAATATCTTCTGCCGTAATAAAATCAAAATTACTACAAGAATTAAGTGGCTTTAAATTGCCATTCCCATTTTCATCTACCATAATTTCATCAATTGAAGTAGAAGTATTTCCTTTTACAAAAGAAATTAAAGATGGCTGCATATTATCTATAAAGTTTGCCGAGGATTCTTTAGAAACATAGTGAAATGATGCTTTAGGTATCTGTAGGTACTCTGCATTTTTTTTCACATAATCTTGAGAAGTTGATGTAGAACTTTTTTCTCCTATTTTAACGCTAAAACAAGAAATAAAAAAGAAACATAAACTTGTTAGGATAAACGATGTATATTTCTTTTTGATGATTATAAAATTTTTCATTTTTATTTAGCTGATTCTATAGCTATAGTATAAGTGTAGTTTCCATTGTCATCAATAACAAGAGGATATTCACCTTCTAAAAAATCTACTTCTCCGTGTGTTCTTCTTTCTGGTACAATAAAATAATCAAAATCAGATGTACTATGAAATTTAGATTTAGCAATATCGGCAGGAAATGTTAACTTAACATTTGAATCATCAATAATTTCAGCTAACATCTTTACTTTTCCTGTTTCTAGATTAATTTCAGGAACAAAAATATCATCTATAGGTTCTTGATAAAATCGAATAATAATCCTTACACAAAAACCAAAATTAAACTTACAATCTAAACTATTTCTTTGAGGCACTTTTAAAAATTCGAATACTAGTTCAAAAGCATTGGTTTCATCAATTCCTTCTACTGCGTCATCATACACTATTTCTGTAGCAGAATTATTTGATTCAATATTATTGCTTATTTTTTCATCTAAATGTGAATTTCCAGAATTAGTCACACGATTCTCAGGATCTTCTGTACTGCAGGAACATAATAATAATAATAGAGATAAAATTAAACTTGAAGTTTGAAGTTTGCATAATTATATATTTTTTATTACTGTTTTAAATATACAAAAAACAATTCTTTCAAACAACATTTATTTTTTTGCCTGATATGCCAAAGCATACATTTTTAATTGTTTGATCATACTTACCAATCCGTTGGCACGGGTGGGTGACAAATGTTCTTTTAACCCGATTTCATCTATAAAATCGGTATTGGCATCTAAAATAGCTTGTGGTTCTTGGTTAGAAAATACCCTGATTAAAATAGCAATAATCCCTTTGGTAATAATCGCATCACTATCGGCTGTGAACACTACCTTCCCGTCTTTCATATCGGCATGAACCCAAACTTTACTTTGGCAACCTTTAATAATATTCTCGTCGGTTTTGTATTGCTCGTCGATTAACGGAAGTGATTTTCCCAGCTCAATCATATATTCGTAACGCTGCATCCAATCATCAAACATTTCGAATTCTTCTACAATCTCTTCCTGTATTTCCTTTATATTACTCAAACTATTTTTTCTTTTTTGCCTCTATTAAAACTTTACCTTCAGCATTAGTGAACTGTAATTTTTTTGCTGAAAACTGATAAGCTGTGGTTTGACGAAGTGCTTCTAAAAAACCATTTTCTGCCTGCATCGCATTTGGACACATTTTTCGAGTAGAAACAACTTGCATAATCTTCAGCTTATTTTCTTCAGCAGTGTTTAAAACACCGCTGTAGTCATTACAACCTGCAAAACCATTAATTCTGTCTTCTCCTAAATTGATATTCATTGTCAATTTAAAATCTTCAACAGACATCTCTCCAACTTTTTCAACAGTATATGCTGCAGTTTCTAATGCCTTAGTTGAATTCTCTTCCGAATCCTTACAACCTATCAAATTGAAAGCTACAAACAATAAAATGAAACCTTTTAATTTCATATCAATAGATTTAAATAGGTTGAAATTTATAAAAATTAAAACTTTTTAGTTCGTTAAGACAACATCACCTTGGCTCTTTTCACTGCCTGAATAAAAGCGTCAATTTCTTCTTTAGTGTTGTAAAAACTAAAGGAAGCTCTTACGGTTCCCGGAATTTTATAATAATCCATAATGGGTTGCGCACAATGATGACCTGTTCTAACGGCAATTCCTAGTTTATCGATAATCGTTCCGATATCATAGGGATGAATTCCTTCAATATTAAATGAAATAACAGCTGTTTTTTCTTTTGAAGTTCCATAAATTTTTACGCCTTCAATTTCCAATAATTGTTCAGTAGCGTAAGTCAACAATTCATGTTCGTAAGCCGCAATGGTTTCAAAGCCTATTGCATTTAAATAATCGATGGCTTTTCCTAAAGCGATTCCACCACAAATATTGGGTGTTCCTGCTTCAAATTTATGAGGTAATCCGGCGTAAGTGGTTTTTTCAAATGTGACTTGATCTATCATCTCACCTCCACCTTGATAGGGCGGAAGTTTCGTTAACCATTCTTCCTTCCCATACAACACTCCTACTCCGGTTGGACCGCACATTTTATGTCCCGAAACTACGTAAAAATCGACATCCAAGGCCTGAACATCAGCTTTAATATGTGGTGCAGCTTGAGCTCCATCAATGAGTACGGCAGCTCCTTTTTGATGCGCTTTCGTAATTATTCTTTCAATATCATTTACTGTTCCTAAAGCATTAGAAACGTGGTTTACAAAAACCAACTTTGTATGCTCTGAAAGTAATTCTTCGTAAGCATCTAGATTCAACTCACCCGATTCTGTCATTGGAATGACTTTTAATGTTGCTCCCGTTTTTTCGCAAAGCATTTGCCAAGGAACAATGTTGGAGTGATGCTCTAAAGCAGAAACAATTACCTCATCGCCTACTTTTAATTCTGAAGCAAAACCATTGGCCACCAAGTTAATTCCGTGTGTGGTGCCTGATGTAAAGATGATTTCTTCTTTTTTCTCCGCATTAAAATGCGCTCTTATAGTTTCTCTAGCTTCTTCGTAAGCATCGGTAGCTTCTTGTGATAAACTATGTACACCACGGTGAATATTGGCGTTGTAGCCTTCGTAATATTCTACAATCGCGTAAATGACTGCTTTTGGGGTTTGTGAGGTGGCTGCATTATCAAAATATACCAGCGGATGCCCATTTACTTTACGTGAAAGTATGGGGAAATCTGCGCGTATTTTTTCTATATCTATTTGGTGACTCATAAATGAGTTGTTTTTATAATAAAGTTGAAATATCTACATTCAAAAGACCATACACACCCAATGTTTTGGCACTGGTTTCGTTATCTTTTAGAATATTAGTAAAGCCATAATCGCCTATCACTTCAAAAGAGAAATGTTTTAAAAATTTTATTCCTGCACCTAATTGCAAACCCAAATTAACAGATGAGTAAAATTCTTTTACATCTAGTTCATCATCTATTTCATTATCAAAAGGATTATCCCCTGATTGCCAAGAAGTGTCTTTCATTGATTCACTATTAGCGCTTAATAAAAAAGAAACTCTAGGACCGCCTAAAAGGTATAATTCGTTATTACTCCCAAGGTTACTTAAAAAATTATATTTTAAAAGTGGCGACACATGAATTTGTTTTTTTTTATGCTTAAGTTCGAAATTCATTGTTTCAGACAACTCCAATATTTGAGATTGATTAGAGCTAAGGTTATAGAGTAAATAATAAGTATCTCCTAGATAATCAAAAGCATAAAACGGACCACCTATTCCACTAGACTCTCTAACATTAACATGATAATTTTCTTCAGAGGAATTAAATAATAAATTAAGTTTTACACTTAACTTTTCGTTAAAGCGATAACTACCAAAAAGACCAATATTTAAATTCAAATGACCATCTTGGTTAGAAGTAAAGTCACCTTCTTTGGTAGAAATACTGTACATATCAACTCCTCCTAAAATTCCATAAGAAAACTCTTGAGCGGTTAGGTTAGTAAAAGTAAAAACTAAAACAACTAGGCTGAATAGTTTTTTCATAAACATAAACTGATTTATAAATCAAAACCTAAGTTTACACTCAGCTTCTCTGCAATCATTTTATTCACGCGTTTTTTAAGTTCGGGTATTTTTACACTTTCCAAGACATCGTTGGCAAAAGCATACATTAACAGTGCTTTTGCTTCTTTTGCAGGAATACCGCGACTTTTTAAATAAAATAAAGCGTCTTTATCTAACTGACCTATGGTACAACCGTGGCTACAAGCTACATCGTCAGCAAAAATTTCCAGTTGTGGCTTGGAGTTACAAGTAGCCTGATCTGTTAACAAAATATTGTTGTTGCTTTGAAAAGCATTGGTTTTCTGAGCTTCTTTTTCTACGTAAACTTTTCCGTTAAAAACACCTGTAGATTTTTCATCAAAAATTCCTTTGTAATCTTGATGACTTTCACAATTAGGCTCAATATGATGAACTAATGTATTATGGTCTACGTGTTGTTTTCCTTCGATAATGGTGACTCCTTTCATCGTAGAATCAATGCGTTCTCCTTTTTGGTAAAATTCTAAATTGTTTCTTACCAGTTTTCCGCCGAAAGAAAAAGTGTGCACTGAGCATAAACTTTCTTGGTGTTGCTCTACAAAAGTATTATCGATTAAGGAAGCGGTTTTTCTATCGTTCTGTATTTTGTAATAATCGACAATCGCTCTTTTTTCAGCAAAAATTTCGGTTACTGAATTGGTAAATACCGGATTATCGTTTAAACTTTGGTGACGCTCGATAATTTGAACTTGCGAATTTTCCCCTACAATTACTAAATTTCTAGGCTGAAGCATCAACGCTGATTCATTACCGGTAGATAGGTTAATAATTTGAATAGGCTTATCTGCCGCTATATTTTTAGGAATATTAATAAAAGCTCCTTCTTTGGAAAAAGCAGTATTCAAATTGTTTAATCCTGAACCTTTAGGGGCTATTTTATTGAAATAATTATCGATAATCGCTTTATACTTTGGCTTGGAAAGCGCTGAAGACATCAAGCATGCGTCAAATTTATCGTGCGTGGTTTGCGATAAATATGAGGAGTAGATCCCATCGATAAAAACAATGTTATAGGAATCTATATCGTTCGCTAAATATTGTTTAACGTCTTTATAATCTAACGTATCTTCTTTCTTGGGAAAAAGGCTATAATCTTCCTTTAATAATGATTTGAGGGAAGTATATTTCCATTCTTCATCTTTTCTTGAAGGGAAACCTACCGTTTCAAAATTTTTAATGGCCTCGCTTCGTATATCGTGTATTTCGCTATCGGTATCTACTTGCTCTTCAAAAGCAAAATAAGAAGAGATTAATTTTTCTTTTAAATCCATAGGGTTACTTTTTAATTCAATTCAACATTAATCTAAAAGAAGTTTACAGCGCTTTGGCTTCTTCTTTTAACCAATCGTAACCTTGCTCTTCTAATTTATGAGCCAATTCTTTTCCGCCTGATTTTACAATTTTACCATTTAGTAAAACGTGAACGTAATCGGGCACGATATAATTGAGTAAACGCTGGTAGTGAGTAATCACTAATACCGCATTATCTTTAGTTCTTAATTTATTAACTCCGTTAGAAACAATTCTAAGCGCATCGATATCTAACCCAGAATCGGTTTCATCTAAAATGGAAAGCTTTGGCTCTAACATAGCCATTTGAAAAATCTCGTTACGTTTTTTCTCTCCGCCCGAAAATCCTTCGTTAAGCGAACGGGACAAAAATTTTCTGTCCATATCCAACAGCGCAGATTTTTCACGAATTTTCTGAAGCATGTCTTTGGCAGGCATTTCTTCTAAGCCTTGTGCTTTGCGGGTTTCGTTAATCGCAGTTTTCATAAAGTTAGTGACAGAAACACCAGGAATTTCTACCGGATACTGAAAAGAAAGGAATACCCCTTTGTGTGCTCTTTCATCTGCTTCCAGTTCTGAAATATCTTCATTTTCAAAAATGATTTCTCCTTCCGTTTGCTCGTATTCTTCTTTTCCCGCTACAACAGATGCCAAGGTACTTTTACCAGAACCATTAGGCCCCATAATTGCGTGAACTTCACCGGGATTAATTTCTAAATTTATTCCTTTTAATATTTCTTTGCCCTCTACACTTGCGTGCAAATTTTTTATCTTTAACATATCTTCTTTTTAACTTTATTCTCCTTTTACTTTGATTGCAGGTTCTGCAGTAGGCTTTTCTACTTTTATGATTTCTTTAATCTCTACAATCTTTTCCCAACCATCTTTATCTGGATTATTTTTTACCTTCCCTTTTAAAATTACCGGGACCATATCGTAATCTTCACGTTTTAAAGGCTTCACCTTTTCTGCGAGTTCTTTTGCTTTTTCATCCAATTGAACTCCGTAAATAAAATCGTTTCCTTTTAAAACAGCGGCTTCATCGGTATAAATAAATTCTCCTCTCAAGGTGAATTCTCCTTTTTTATTGATAGCGTTTTGCAATTCTACAGTTTCCACAGCTTTTTCTTCTGTAGCTTCAGAATCTTTACTTTCATTTTTGCAACTCACCATAAGGGTTGCCACTGCCATTAGGCCGATTACGATTTTTTTCATTTTTTAAATTTTATCCTACTGAACCTTCTAATGATATTTCTAATAGTTTTTGCGCTTCTACGGCAAACTCCATTGGTAGTTTATTTAATACTTCTTTACTAAACCCATTAACGATTAAAGCAATTGCCCTTTCGGTATCTATCCCACGTTGGTTACAGTAAAAAATTTGATCTTCTCCAATTTTACTGGTGGTCGCCTCGTGCTCTACTTGTGCGCTTTGGTTTTTAACTTCAATGTAAGGGAAAGTATGTGCTCCACATTTATTACCCATTAATAAAGAATCACATTGTGAGAAGTTTCTAGCGTTCTCTGCTCGTTTATTAATCTGAACTAATCCGCGGTAAGAGTTTTGTGATTTTCCGGCAGAAATACCTTTGGAAATAATTGTACTCCTAGTGTTTTTCCCTAAGTGAATCATTTTAGTACCGGTATCTGCCTGCTGATAGTTGTTGGTAACTGCAATAGAGTAAAATTCTCCGATGGAATTATTCCCTTTTAACACACAGCTTGGATATTTCCAAGTAACAGCTGATCCTGTTTCTACCTGCGTCCAACTAATTTTTGCATTGTCTTCGCATAAACCTCGCTTGGTCACGAAATTGAAAACTCCTCCTTTTCCTTCTTTAGTTCCAGGAAACCAGTTCTGCACAGTGCTGTATTTAATTTCTGCGTCATCTAAGGCGATGAGCTCTACTACCGCTGCGTGCAATTGATTTTCATCACGCGTAGGAGCGGTACAACCTTCTAAATAACTTACATAGCTTTCTTTATCGGCTACCACCAAAGTTCTTTCAAACTGACCAGTTCCTGCTTGATTAATTCTGAAATAAGTAGAAAGTTCCATTGGGCATCTTACGCCTTTTGGAATGTAACAAAAAGAACCGTCACTAAATACTGCTGAATTTAAAGCGGCATAGAAGTTATCGGTTTTCGGAACCACGGTCCCTAAATATTTTTTAACTAATTCAGGATGTTCTTGAATTGCTTCTGAAATGGAACAAAAGATAATTCCTTTTTCAGCCAATGTCTTTTTAAAAGTGGTGGTTACCGAAACAGAATCCATTACGACATCTACGGCAACACCGGCAAGCTTTTTCTGTTCATCTAAAGAAATTCCAAGTTTTTTAAACGTATCTAACAACTCGGGATCAACCTCATCTAAACTATCGTATTTCGGTTTTTTATTAGGTGCCGAATAATAAGATATATTTTGAAAATCTGGTTTTGGATAATTTACATTGGCCCAATCAGGTTCTTCCATTTCTTTCCACACCCGAAAAGCTTCCAAACGCCATTCGGTCATCCACTCAGGCTCATTTTTCTTCTTAGAAATTGCCCTCACGATATCTTCATTCAAACCAACGGGAAAGGTATCAGATTCTATATCGGTATAAAATCCATACTCATACTCTTTGGTTTCGAGCTCTTTCTTTAAATCATCTTCAGTATATGCCATAATTTCTTTTTCAATTCAATAGTTAAAATTCAAAATTGTTTGAATTTATGCTTTCATTTTTTAAAGCGAAAAACTTTCTCCGCAGCCACATGTTCTTTGCGCATTTGGATTGTTAAACACAAATCCTTTTCCATTTAAACCTCCGGAATATTCCAATATGGTTCCCACCAAGTATAAAAAGCTGCGTTTATCTACCAATATTTTTATTTGGTTATCTTCAAAAAGTTTATCTTCTTCAACTTGTTCTTTATCAAATTTTAAATCGTAAGAAAGACCGGAACAACCTCCGCTCTTAACTCCCACACGCACATAATCTTGCACCGCATCAAAACCTTCTTCAGTCATTAACTGAGCTAGTTTCTTTCTTGCATCGTCACTTACTTTTATCATAACGTTTTTTCTTATTTTGCAAATATACCATTTAGTCTTGTGAATACCATATAAGTAAAGATTATTCTAATTTATAAAATTATCACGAAATGTTATAGATAGATTATCCAAAACAGATCGGCATTCATCCAGTACATTTGTCGAAAATCATCCATAAAACTGACGAATATCTACTATTAATAATTCTTTAAAATTCGATTTCTGAAAACTTCCTAACTACTTAAAAGTTCATATTTCCACATAAAATAACGTAGCTTTGCAATTTGAAAGCTGAAAGACTATGTTTGATAATAAAGAAAGTAAAACTGACTTATCTGAATTAGGTGAATTTGGATTAATAGATCACCTCACTCGCTACTTAACCATCAATCAACCATCCACTAAAATAGGAATTGGCGACGATGCCGCAGTTCTAAATTTTGAAGGAGACCAAACTGTAGTCACTACCGACCTTTTGGTAGAAGGCGTGCATTTTGATTTATCATTTATGCCTTTAAAGCATTTAGGCTACAAAGCTGTGATGGTGAACCTTTCTGATGTGTATGCGATGAATGCTGAAGCTACTCAAATTACAGTTTCTATTGCGGCTTCCAATAGATTTCCTGTTGAAGCTTTGGAAGAATTATATGCCGGAATTCAATTAGCCGCTGAAATTTACAAAGTAGATGTAGTGGGCGGTGACACAACTTCTTCTACTTCCGGATTAATGATTAGTATTACCGCACTGGGAAAAGCTACACCAGAAAAAATCACTACGAGAAGCGGAGCAAAACCAAATGATTTATTAGTGGTTTCGGGTGATTTAGGAGCAGCGTATATGGGATTACAGGTTTTAGAACGCGAGAAGCAAGTGTTTAAAGCCAACCCAAACGCACAACCCGATTTAGACGCTTACACTTATATTGTTGAACGACAACTAAAACCGGAAGCTCGAAAAGATATTCCTGAATTATTTAACGCTTTAGAAGTACAACCAACTTCGATGATCGACATTAGCGATGGACTTTCTTCGGAAGTGATTCATCTTTGTAAGAATTCAAAAGTGGGTGCCAATATTTTTGAAGAGAAAATACCGCTAGATCCGACAGTAATTTCTGTTTGTGAAGAGTTTAATATCGATAGTACGATGGTGGCTTTAAGTGGCGGAGAAGATTATGAACTTTTATTCACGATCGATCAAAAAGATTACGACAAAATAAAAGGCAATCCTCATTTAACGGTCATCGGTCATATGACGGAAGAAAAAGAAGGAATGCACCTCATCACCCGAGCTAACCAAAAATTACCTATACAATCTCGTGGATGGAATTCTTTTGATGATGCAAAAGATGAAGAATAGAATTTAAGAGTATTATTTATAAATAAAGTCCTGCTGTAAAGTGGGATTTTTTATTTCTTCAAATTCTTAATTGCTGCAAAGGCCTGTTCTACTAAATCTTCTTCTACTAAAACCGTAAACTCGTTCGTGGTAGAAACCACTTCATACAAAGCAATATTTTGCCAAGCCAGGTGTTTAAAAAGCTGATAGTACAAACCGGCTACTTTTACATTATCCTGTGGTAATTGTACACTCACCGCAGCTAAACCTTCTCTTTGAATAATCAAATTCTCTTCTTTAAAAAAAGAATTCACTTTAGCAGTCTCCGATCCGGAAATCATAATATTACTTTCTAAAATTCCGCGGGTAAAGGCATAAAACAAATGGGTATTATCAGAAACATAAGTCAGTAGTTTCCCGTGGCAAGTCACCAAGGTACTGGTATTTTTAAAGGTAAAAGCAGAAATATTGGAGCGTACCGTAATATCTCCCAATCTTTGAAAAGCTTTTTTTACTTTTATATTGTTACTCACCCCTACCGGAACTTTATACCTTCGTAAAGCCATCATAATGGCACCTGTCTTTACCGGTTTTTTTAAAATTACTGAAATTTCATCTTGTAATTCTTCAGCCAATGCGCTAAAATTGATAATATTTCGCTGTAAAGCATCTTCTAAAAAAGGTTGCGTTTTTAAAATCTGTTCTACACTCTGAGCTACGGTTTTCATTTTGTTAATTATTTAACTTCTTGTGTAAATTTAGTAAAATTTACACATTTTTAAGGTAAACCATTCCCACTCAATTACATTCGGTAAAAATTAAACTAAAAATGAAAGTTTTAAAATTTGGAGGAACTTCAGTAGGAAGCATTGCCAATATTCAAAATGTAAAAGAAATTATTAACGATGGGGAGCCCAAGATTGTGGTTCTATCTGCAATGAGTGGTAGCACCAACAAGTTAGTAGAACTTTCTCAGCATATAAAAACCAATCAAGTTGAAGAAAGTAGAGCTCTCATTTACCAATTAGAACAAAAATATTTAGCGGCGGTTTCCGGTTTAATCAAAGGTGAAGAGAGAACCGAAACCATCAAAAAGTATATTTATTCCCTTTCTCAACAACTTCAGTATTTTGTAGAACAGCAAATTAGTAATTACAATGAAATTGTTGCTCAAGGAGAACTTTTTTCAACCTATTTGGTGAATCACTTTTTGCAAGAACAAGGAGTGGCTTCTTCATTGATTCCTGCACTGGATTTTATGCGAATAGATAAAGAAAAAGAACCTGATTACTTCTATATTCAACAGAACCTTAACCGAATTTTAAAAGAAAATCCCAATCAACAAATTTACATTACCCAAGGTTTTATTTGCTTAAGTAACGAAGGAAACATAAGCAACCTTAAACGCGGTGGCAGTGATTATACGGCAAGCATTATCGGCGCGGCAATCAGGGCGGAGGAAGTACAGATTTGGACAGATATCGATGGATTTCATAATAACGACCCCCGAATCGTGCACAACACCAAATCTATTGCACAACTTTCGTTTGACGAAGCTGCTGAACTAGCTTATTTCGGAGCTAAAATACTTCACCCACAAACCATATTACCGGTTAGAAACCTAGCTATACCCGTACGTTTAAAAAACACTAATTTACCGGAAGCTGAAGGAACTTTAATTTCTAATCAAATCATAGGTGAAGGCATCAAAGCTATTGCTGCTAAAGATGAAATTACCGCTATTAAAATTAAATCTGAGCGAATGCTGTTGGCGCATGGATTTCTAAAAAAAGTATTTGAGATTTTTGAAAAATACGAAACAGCCATCGATATGATTACCACTTCAGAAATTGCCGTTTCCTTAACTATCGATGATAAAACCTACTTGAATGAAATCACTTCAGAATTACTAAAATTTGCCCAAGTAGAAGTGGAAGAAAATAAAAGTATCGTTTGCTTAGTGGGTAATCATATTATTCATCACGAAACCACCCCGCAATTATTTCAAATTTTACAAGATGTAAATGTAAGAATGATTGCTTATGGCGGTAGCAATAATAATATTTCTTTACTTGTAAGCACCGAAGATAAACCCCAAACCCTAAAAATGCTTAATGATTACGTCTTTAAGCTAACACCAACTATTGCTTAATTTATTTGAAGTAAATGCTTGCTGAAAAGACTGTCTTAGGGCAGTCTTTTTTATTTAAAGAATCTTTTTCAATTCTTCTGTCAATTCCTCTTGGTTTTCTAGATAACTCATATGTCCGCCTTCAAAACAAATAAAGGTTGAATTTGTTTTTTCTGCGATAGCTTGAATCTCTGTAAAAGGCACCACCGGATCGTTTTTACCTGCAATAATTACTTTTTTGCCTGAATATTGTTGAAGAATAGCTGTTCTGTCTTTTCGGTTTTTTAAACCTTCCACAGAAGCGATGATGTTCTCTTCCGGAAGCTGAATGGCTTCTTCTACCAAAACATGAATTTCATTTCTTAATTTATTGCGGTTAGCATCGGTAAACAGGTTTTTAATAGCCATACTTATAAAGGCTTGTTTATTTTGCTTTACCAAACGTTTGGCGCGATCCCGATTTTCTTTTCGCTCTTCAGAATCGGCTACCGTAGTCGAATTCAATAAAATTAATTTTTCTATTTTCTGCGGAAATTTTTCAGCAAAGGCCAACACCACATAGCCTCCCATAGAATGGCCAATAAACGAAGCCTTTTCAACTTTCATTTCAGCTAAAACTGCATTTACCGTTTCTGCCATGGTTTCCATGGAATGGATATACCCCAACTTATCGGTTTTTCCATGTCCAAGTAGATCGATCGTAATAACTTGATGGGTTTCTTTAAAAGCCGAAACTATATTTTTCCAAATGGAAGAACTTTCTAAAAATCCGTGTAATAAAACGATTGTTTTACCTTTACCTTCAACAGTAAAAGCAATTTGTATATTTTTGTAGGAGATATATTCTTGCATAACGCAAAAATATAATTTCAAGATAAAAAAAGCGTCATTCTGAATTTATTTCAGAATCACATCCTTTTACGATAAGAACCTTAAACAACACTTCGACTCCGCTAGAGGGACAGTTCAGGTTGACGTATTTATTTTATTTTAAATAGCTTTTAAAACAAATTATTCAATTTACACTTTCATGAAAAAAACAAACTTCCTTTTTCTTTTTGGTATTCTTATTTCCATAAGTCTTTCAGCACAGATTAAAAATCGCAAACTCGATAAAGTCATTCAAAATTCTATAGAAACTTTTGATGTTCCCGGTATTTCGGTAGGGATCATTAAAGATGGTGAAATTGTTTATGCAGAAGGTCATGGCGTTCGTTCTCTTAAAAACAACCAACCGATGACCAAAGAAACCCTAGTGGGTATTGCTTCTAACAGTAAAGGTTTTACTTGTTTTTCATTAGCGATGCTAGTAGATGAAGGAAAAATGGATTGGGACGATAAAGTGCGAAAATACATTCCTGAATTTCAAATGCCTGATGCTTTTGTTACTGAAGAATTCACCATTCGTGATTTAGTCACCCACCGAAGTGGTTTAGGACTTGGTGCCGGTGATTTGATGTTTTTTCCTGAAGGAAGCGATTTTACCGTTGACGATGTGATTGCCAATATGAGCAAGCAAGACAAGAAAAGTGCTTACCGCAGTTCATTTAAATACAACAATAACATGTTTATCATCGCCGGGGAAGTGATTCGCCGTGTTAGTGGATTAACTTGGGAAGTATTTGTGGAGCAACGCATTATGAGACCTGTTGGAATGAAAGACAGCAAAGCTTCTTACAAGCGGTTAACCGACAAATCGAATATTATTGATGCGCATACCAGAACCGAAGGCAAAGTGATTCAAATTCCGCACGATTGGAACGAACTTGCGAATCCTGCCGGTGGAATTATGAGCAATGTTTCTGATATGCTTACCTGGGCTGAGTTTTTAATGAATGATGCCGTTACCAAAGATGGAGAACGTTTATTAAGCAAAGAACAAATGTACAATTTATGGCAATTACAAAATCCACTTCCTGTGCGAAAAGACAATGATTATAACACGCATTTTTCTGGTTATTCCTTAGGTTGGTTTGTGAGTGATGTAAAAGGCGGTTACAAACAAGTTACCCATACCGGAGGATTATTGGGAACAGTTACTCAATTCACCATGATTCCCGAATTAGAATTAGGAATTGTGGTACTTACCAATCAAATGTTGGGAAGTGCATTTAGCTCGATTACCAATACGATTAAAGATAGTTATTTAGGATACGAAAATCGAAATTGGGTAGAAAAATACGGTAAGAAAAATGAAAAATGGATTTCTTATAACGATAGCATTAAAAAAGCGGTTTACCAACAAGTTGAAGAAATGGAGAAAAAAACTGCGCTGGAAGCTTCACAAATTACCGGAACTTACGAAGATGATTGGTTTGGCGATATCACGATTGAAGAACAAGGCGATGAACTTAGGATTACCTGTGAACGTTCTACGCAATTAAAAGGAGTATTACTTCCGTACAATCTAACCACTTATGTTGCCAAATGGGATAATCGCAGTTTTGATGCCGATGTATTTGTATTGTTTTCCTTAAACGAAGAAGGACAAGCAGTAGAGGCTAAAATGAAACCTATCGCTCCTGTTACCGACTTTAGTTTCGATTTTGGTGACTTGCATTTTTATAGTTCCGAAGAGTAGTTAGATTGAAAAATGACCCACAAAAGAAACATTAAAAGCTAAATAAGTTTGGCTGTTTTATTTAAATAGTATAAAAAACCCAGAAAGCTAAAACTTTCAGGGTTTTTCATTTTATAAATTTGTGAAGCTTAGCCTACAGGCTGATCTTTTTTGTAAGCATCACTATGAATATTCGCCACAGCCCTACCGGATGGATCGTTCATATTTTTAAAAGACTCGTCCCACTCCAAAGCGGTTGGTGTACTACAAGCAATCGATGGAACCGAAGGCACCGATAATGCGGCAGCATCACTAGGGAAATGTTCTGCAAAAATAGAACGGTAATAATATTCTTCTTTACTGCTCGGTGGCTGAATGGGAAATTTAAAGTGCGCATTAGCTAATTGCTCATCGCTCACTTTTTCATTTACCATTTCTTTTAAGGTATCGATCCAACTGTAACCAACTCCATCAGAAAATTGCTCCTTTTGTCGCCAAGCTACGCTTTCCGGCAAATAGTCTTCAAAAGCTTTACGCAAGACCCATTTTTCGATACGTTCACCATTGATCATTTTGTCTTTCGGATTTAACCTCATGGCCACATCCATAAATTCTTTATCTAAAAATGGTACACGCCCTTCAATTCCCCAAGCACAAAGCGATTTGTTTGCGCGTAAGCAATCATACATATGCAATTTATCAAGCTTTCGAACGGTTTCTTCATGGAATTCTTTATCGTTAGGTGCCTTATGGAAGTACAGATAACCTCCAAAAATCTCATCAGATCCTTCTCCGGAAAGTACCATTTTAATTCCCATTGACTTGATATGACGCGCCATTAAATACATAGGCGTAGAAGCTCTTACTGTAGTTACATCATAAGTTTCTAAATGATAAATCACATCTTTAATCGCATCTAAGCCTTCTTGAATCGTAAATTTTATTTCGTGATGCACCGTATCTAAATGATCGGCTACTTTTTTGGCTGCCGCTAAATCTGGCGAACCTTCTAACCCAATAGCAAAAGAGTGTAAACGTGGCCACCAAGCTTCATCTTTATCTTGACTTTCAATACGCTTTTGTGCATACTTTTTTGCTAAGGCAGAAGTAATGGAAGAGTCTAAACCTCCGGACAACAACACGCCATAAGGAACGTCACTCATTAATTGACGGTGAACAGCTTTCTCCAAAGCTTCCTGCAATTCTTCGATACTCGTTTCATTGCCTTTTACATTTTCGTATTCCATCCAATCACGCTGATACCAACGTTGAAAACCTTCTTCTTTACTTGATAAATAATGCCCGGGAGGGAACAATTCGATCTTCATGCATTTTCCTTCCAAAGCTTTTAATTCTGAAGCTACATAGAAGGTTCCGTTTTCATCCCAACCAATATATAATGGGATAATCCCCATATGGTCACGTGCAATAAGGTATTCATCTGTTTCTACATCGTAAAGTGCAAAGCCGAAAATACCATTCAATTCATCTAAGAATTTCGCTCCTTTTTCTTTATACAATGCGAGTATAATTTCACAGTCAGAATTGGTCTGAAAATTATAATTACCATTTAGCTGATTTCGTAGAGTTAAGTGATTATAAATTTCACCATTGGCAGCAAGTACCAAATTACCATCTTCAGACAACAAAGGTTGTTTTCCCGAAGTGGGATCTACAATTGCCAAGCGCTCGTGCGCCATAATGGCCTTCTCGTTACTGTACACACCGCTCCAATCTGGACCACGGTGACGAATACATTTCGCCATTTCCAGTAACTGAGGTCGTAACGTTTCAGAAGCTTCCTTTAAATCGAAAGCGCAAACAATTCCGCACATAAAGTTACATTTTATAAAAATTAATAAATCATCAACTTCTTCCTTAGAAGCTGATTTTAAATGTTGAATAAACTAATATAAATGAAAAAGTTTAGAAGGAAGTCTTCTTAAATGTGCTTTTCTAAACATTTGTACTATCTGCAATAAACTACTCTTCAAAAAATGAAAAATTCATTTAAATCCAATTTTACTGATTTTTCAAAATTTTACTTTAAATAAAATTCGCCAATTCCCATAATTTAAAACATTAATACAATTATAGCTTTTTATTAAGACTCGAAATGAAGCAATAATAGTAACTTTAATAAAAAAACATATTATGAGTAAGTTTAAAGATAAATCCATCATTATTACCGGTGGTTCAGGAAGTATAGGTTTTGTTACTGCTAAAGAATTGGCCCAAAAAGGAGCTCAAGTTTTATTAGTAGATATTGATGAAAAAGCCTTAAAAGAAAAAGAAGCAGAAGCTAAAAAAGAAAATTTAGAAATTTCTTATGTAGTAGCAGATGTAACAAAAGCAGAAGACGTTAAAAAGTATGTAGCTACTTGTATTGAGCGTTATGGAAAAATAGACTGTTTCTTTAATAATGCAGGGATAGAAGGTAAAGTTGCCCCCATGCATGAATATCCCGATGATGTCTTTGATAAAGTAGTCGCCGTAAATATAAAAGGAACTTATTTAGGTATGAAATACGTAATTCCGGAAATTAAAGATGGCGGAAGTATTGTAATTACATCATCTGTTGCCGGCTTACAAGGATCTCCAAATATGGTACCTTACATTACCACTAAGCATGCTGTAATTGGAATTATGCGAACTGCGGCTTTAGAATTAGCAGAACGTAATATTCGTGTGAACACGGTGAACCCAGGCACTGTCGATAATCGTATGATGCGTTCTATAGAAGAAGGTGTAAATCCCGGTCACGGTAATGAAGTAAAAGAAGCTTATACCGCAACCATCCCATTAGGAAGGTATGCTACTCCGGAAGATATTTCACATATGGTTTGTTATTTATTTTCTGATGACAATACGTATGCCACAGGGCAAACATTTGTAGTTGATGGCGGAATGAAAGCTTAATCAACTAGAATTAAGATAAGGGGGAACTAAACATTCCCATTTATATGAAATTATGAAAGCAATAGTTATTACAGAAGCAGGCGGACCTGAGGTTTTAAAGCTACAAAAAACGGATAAGCCTGCTCCCAAAGAAAATGAAGTTCTTGTTAAAATAAAAGCTGCCGGGGTAAACCGAAGTGATATTTTAACCCGTGAAAACCCTGATGCTTATGGTGAGGATTTGCCATCTGCTCAAATACCGGGATTGGAAGTTGCCGGGATTGTTGAAGAGGTTAAATCTAAAAATTCTAAGTTGAACGTTGGTGATAAAATTTGTGCCCTCGTTGCCGGCGGCGGTTATGCTGAATATATTTGTGTAGATGAACGCTTGTGCTTACCAATACCCAAGGGTTTAAGTTTTGCTGAAGCAGCTTCTTTACCGGAGGTGATTTTTACAGTTTGGTTCAATTTATTTCAAAAAGCAAAACTTACAAAAGGAGAAAAATTACTTATTCACGGTGGTACAAGTGGGATTGGAGTGATGGGTTTACAAATCGCTCAAGCATTAGGTATTACTACTTATGCTACCGCAGGTTCTTCAGAAAAAATAGATTTTTTAAAGAAAATCGGAGTTTCCAAAGCTATTCATTATAAAAAAGAAGCTTTTTCAGAAATTCTAAAAGAAGAAAAGCTGGATGTGATTTTAGATATGGTCGGTGGTGACTACACAAATAAAAACTTAGAATTACTTCAATCTAAAGGGAGATTAGTAAACATTAATGCTATGAAATCTGCAAAAGTAACTATTGATTTATGGCAAATAATCTCGAAAAACCTCATCTTAACCGGAAGCCTTCTAAAACCTCAACCCATTAACGTAAAAGCTAAAATTGCTAAAGAAGTTGAAACCACGGTATGGCCTTTATTTAAAGACAAACAAATAAAGCCTTTTATAGAAAAAACTTTTCCGTTAGAAAAAGCCGGAGAAGCTCATCAATTAATGGAAAGCAGTAGCCATATTGGTAAAATTATTCTAAACGTTGATGAATAGAAATGACATTCCTCATCATTAAGCATCTGATTATTAATTAAATTTAAATCAAAAAATGAAAACTTTAGAAGACAAAGTTGCCTTAATCACCGGAGCTGGTTCAGGCATTGGTAAAAGTACGGCCTTATTATTCGCTGAACACGGTGCTAAAATTATAGTAACCGATATAAATGAAGAGCACGGAACTAGTGTAGTAAAAGAAATTGAATCCAATGGTGGAGAAGCAATATTCATAAAGGCAGATACTTCAAAGCCAAAAGATTCTGAAATGACTGTTCAGAAATCAATTGAAAAATTCGGAAAGCTAGACATTGCTGTTAACAATGCAGGAATTGGAGGACCCGCTGAACCGATAGGAAACTATCCTATTGATGATTGGGATAAAGTGATAAGCATTAACCTATCGGGTGTATTTTACGGAATGCGCTATCAATTACCCGAAATGGAAAAAGCAGGAAAAGGAAGTATTATTAATGTTGCTTCCATTTTAGGACAAGTGGGTTTTGCCAATAGTTGTGCGTATGTTGCTGCAAAACATGGCGTGGTAGGTCTTACCAAAAATGCTGGAATAGAATATGGGAAAACCGGGGTTCGTGTAAATGCGGTGGGGCCCGCTTTTATTGAAACCCCACTGGTAAAAGATTCCCTTTCTGAAGAGGCTTATAATTCTTTGGCGGAGATGCACCCAATGGGAAGATTAGGCAGACCTCATGAGGTAGCCGAATTATTTTTATGGCTTGCCAGCGATAAAGCTTCTTTTGCTACTGGAGCATATTACCCTCTTGATGGTGGGTACTTAGCGAAGTAATACAACTTTGAATCTATTAAAATAATAGAAACTAGCTCAACTTTGTTGGGTTATTTCTATTATTTTATCTTTTGTAATTGGTTTGGTGAGATATCCTTTTACGCTTTTATATTCTTTAGCTTTTTCTATATCTGAATAGGCAATAGAAGAGGTTGCTAAATATATTTGTGAAATTTCTATTTGTTCATCATTTAAGCGTTTTAAAAATTCCCATCCATCCATTTGTGGCATGTTGATGTCGAGTAAAAGCACATGGCAATCACATCTGGTCTTTTTATAATATTCATAGGCATCTTCTCCATTATAAAAAGCCTTAATAGAAATAGAGGGATCTATTTTTTTAATTATCTTCTTCATAAGAAGTTGGTAAACTTTATCATCATCTACTATACAAATCTCCATAACTATTTCTTAAAATAAAGGGTAAAGGTAGAACCTATATTTATTTCACTGCTCACTTCTATTTTCCCTCCCATTGCCTGCATTTGATTATTGGTTACAAACAAACCAATCCCCCGGGAATTTTTAAAATCGGTAAACGTTTTATACATCCCAAATAAATTGCTTTTGTTTGTCTCTAAGTCTATCCCTATACCATTATCACTAATTTCTAATATCTTAAATTTTTCATCTTCGCTAAAGGTAATTTTTATCTCAGATTTTTTATCAGGGTCTCTATATTTTACCGCATTAGACATAATATTTAACAGAACACTTTGTAAATAGGCAGAATTAAACCACACCTTTTTATCTTGAGGCACATTTACACGAAGGTCTATATCGTTAATTTTTATTTCTCTATGAAGTATTTTTATGACTCTATTTATAAAATCATATAAAGTTAAATCACTAATAATGCCGTTCGAATTTTTATGAATGTGAACTACTTCATTTAAATCTTTTAAGGTCTCGTTTAACGAAATAGCAACATCTTCTATAAGTTGGAGCATTTCCCGCATCTCCTCCTCTGAATCTACCTCTTTTAAGTGTGTGACTAAACCTTGTATATTACTGGAATGTGATCTTAAATTATGCGAAACGATATAAGAGAAGTTGAGTAACCTCTCGTTTTGTTCTACCACCATCTGGTGAGAGTGTTGTAGGTTAATCAATGCTTGTCTTTTTTCTGTAACATCTACCAGCGTACCTTTAATCTTATGAAGCTTCCCATTTTCTTCTTCGCATTCTACCCTACCCAAAATATGTAAAACTTCTTCTTTTCCGTCTTTATTTCTTGTAATGCGTGTTTCAAAAGTAGAACCTTTTTTAGTCTCTAGAATTTTTTTTATCTGTCGCTTGTAAAGCTTTTTATCGTCGGGATGGACTTTTTGAACGATTAGATGTGAATTGAGGTTTTGTTCTTTACCAAAATTAAAAATTTCATACATCCTATCTGACCAGGTAATTTTATCGGTTTCTAATTCCCACTCCCAATATCCAAGTCTGGAAACCCTAATAGCCATTTGCATTCTACTTTGCAAATGTTTAAGTTTATTTTCTGCCAGTTTTCTTTTGGTAATATCTTCTATAAATAAAATATGTGTTTTCTTTAAGTTTAAGCTTAAGGTTGAATTGGTGATTCTAATATGTTTTTCAGAATTATTTTTGGTACTAAGCTTTGCTTCAAACTTTTCATGATTAAGTATCTTTTGAAACGAGCTACCTTTTAGACTAATCAAATTTGAAAATTTCATTCTGGAAATTTCATAAAAAGTATATCCCGTCATTTCTAAAAATCGAGAGTTTACCTCTAACACTCCTTCATTTTCATCTATATGAACAATTCCTAAACCAGCTTCTTTAAAAATTGCTCTATATTTTACTTCAGAATGCAGTAACTTTCGGGCTTGAAGTTTAATGTGCCGTTTTAACTGGGCTGGTTTTTTTAAAATTAGAAAAACCGAAAAAGCAAATAAGCAGGATAACACTAATCCAAAAATCAAAAATGGTAAAGCAGAAATATAAGCCTCATAATCACTGTCCATTAAAAGGTAAATTTCCCAATCAGCCTCTTCAAAATATACTTTTGTGGCTTTTTCAAAATCAAAATCATCATTACCATCCGTAAAAATCTTCCTTTTTCTTGTAGTTGGATTTATTTTCGTAAATCTATAATTGAGCCCTTTTTCTTCTAATTCTTGAATGCCTGAATACTTTAAAAAAGTATCCATTTTAATGATCACTACAGAAAACCCCCAAAATTCATTATTTATAAAAATAGGAAGCCTACCTATAATCCCTTCTCCCCCTTGTTTTAAATTTAAAGGACCTGCAAAATGCATTTTCCTATTTTCAATAGCTTTGTAAGCTTCTATTCTAGAATATTCATATTCTAAAATATTTAGTCCAATTGCCGCTTTATTTTCCTCATAGGGATAAACATATTTTACCACACCACCGCGAACTAATTCAACCCCATCAATATACGTATTGGTCTCTATAAGTTTCTTAGCAACATTTTCGAAATTTTTGGGATGACCACTATTATCAATAGTTAATGCCAAAGAGAGGGTCGTAACATAACCACTTTTTAAAATTTGGTCAATGTTAGATTCAACATTATACAAAATGTTCTCTTTCTCTTGTTCTTCTTTTTCATTATAAATAGTGTAATCTTTTATAAAAATAAGTAAGGAAAGAAAAAATACCACACTAAAAGCACATGCTGAAACGAGCTTTGGATGGTTATAAAACCAATTATTGAATTTTTGGTTATCCCTTAATTTCATCTAAGAACTTGGTTGATTTCTATAAATTTAAATAAACTATCAAATTAAGCAAGTTTAAAGTAAGGTATTTATGATATACTACTCCCTGTTATTAATATTTTATACAATAATTAAGAAAAATTAAGCATTAAATTAACACATTATCAATACATTTAAATTAAAAGCAAATTATGTCAAAATCATATTATGACCCCGCAGATCTAAGAAAATTTGGTGAAATCACAGAATGGAGCAAAGAACTTGGAGAAAAGTTTTTTGATTATTACGGAAAGGTTTTTGAAGAAGGAAAACTTTCTGCCCGAGAAAAATCACTCATTGCGTTAGCGGTTTCCCACGTGGTAAAATGTCCCTACTGTATTGATGCCTACACCAAAGATGGTTTGCAGCGTGGTATTACAAAAGAAGAAATGATGGAGGCCGTGCACGCAGGAGCGGCCATAGAAAGTGGCGCCACCCTTGTTCACGGCGTACAAATGATGAATAAATACAAAAAACTATCGATGTAACTTAAAACTGAAAAGCTCCTTTTTTCGTTACATATCTCAACCAAAATACATCATTTTATGAGTACCAAATCTCTCTCTGCTAGAAATAATGAATTATCCAATCCTGCAAAACAATTGGAGTTTTTAAACGATGGATTATTTGCAGAAGGAGAGCTCCCTACCTTTAAAAACAAATTGGAAAAATCTGATAGCGCACCCCTCCAACCAAAAAAATTAGAAATACTTCAACTTAACTTAGGGTATATGTGCAATCAGGTTTGTTCGCATTGTCATGTAGATGCCGGTCCCGACCGAAAAGAAATTATGACAGTAGAGACCATGCAGCATTGTCTAGAGGCGATTAAAAAAACCGGAGCACACACCTTAGATTTAACTGGAGGAGCTCCGGAAATGAACCCTAATTTCCGTTGGTTTGTAGAAGAAGCTTCCAAAGCAGGAATCAACGATTTTATCGTTCGCTCGAACCTCACCATTATCGTCGCCAATAAAAAGTATTACGATTTACCTGAATTTTTTAAGAAACACAATGTTCATGTAGTTTCTTCCTTACCTTTTTATAAAAGGGAAAAAACAGATCAACAACGGGGGGAAGGCGTTTTCGATAAATCTATCAAAGCATTAAAAATGCTGAATGAAGTAGGTTACGGAAAAGAAGGCAGCGGACTAAAACTGGATTTGGTGTACAACCCTTCCGGAGCTTTTTTACCCACCAATCAAGAAGCCATGGAAAGTGATTTTAAAAAAGCGCTTTGGGAAGATTTTCAAATTGAATTCAATAATCTTTTTGCCATTACCAATCTACCCATTAGTCGGTTTTTAGAATACCTCATCGCTTCAGAAAATTACGAAGATTATATGTATGAATTGGTAAACGCCTACAATCCTACTGCCGTGAAAAACGTCATGTGCAGAAATACACTTTCCATAAGTTGGGATGGTTGGCTCTATGATTGTGATTTTAACCAAATGTTAGAGCTCAAAGTAGCCAGTAAGATTAAACACATTAGCAATTACGACGAAGCTGTTTTAGAAAACAGAAATATTATCACCTCACAACATTGTTATGGTTGTACAGCCGGTGCAGGAAGTAGTTGTCAAGGATCGGTGGCGTAATGAGGTTTTTTATCAATATCTTATTCTTCATCACTTTTATAAGTTACTCGCAAGATTCGTTAAACAATCTTTTAGAGCGAAGTACCAAACATTCCATTCCCTTTATTTCAGTAGAACAATTAAAGGCCCATCAACAAAACTTTCTGTTATTAGATGCCCGCGAATGGGAAGAGTTCCATATCAGTCATCTTCAAAATGCCTTATGGGTAGGATATAAAAATTTTTCTGCGGAAGAAATTCAGCAACAAATAAAAAATAAAGAAACTCCTATTGTTGTTTATTGTTCCTTAGGGATTCGGTCTGAAAAAATTGGAGAACAACTTAAAAAATTAGGCTATAATAATATTCAAAACCTTTACGGAGGCATTTTCGAATGGAAAAATAAAGGTTATCCGGTTTTCAACAACCAAGAACAAATCACCGAAAAAGTCCACGCTTTTAATAAACGTTGGGGAAAATGGCTCCATAATGCCGAAAAAGTTTACGAATGAAAAATAAAAACCTATTGCTCATCTTCACCAAAAATCCCGAATTGGGCAAATGCAAAACCCGCTTAGCGAAAAGTATTGGTGATGAAGCTGCTTTATCCATCTATAAACATTTATTACAACACACCGCTAGCGTTTCACATCAAGTAAATTCAGACAAACAGGTTTTCTATTCAAAAGAAATTATTCAGGAGGATGATTTCGATTCAAACTTATTTCAGAAAAAACTTCAACAAGGAAAAGATTTAGGAATAAGAATGAGTAACGCTTTTGCAGAAGCTTTTCAAGAAGGCTACCAAAAAGTAATTATTATTGGAAGCGATTTATACGATTTACATTCAGAAACTATCGAAGAAGCTTTTCAAAATTTAGACACTCATGAAGTGGTGATTGGTCCGGCCAAAGACGGCGGATATTATTTATTGGGAATGAAATCGTTTATTCCTGAAATTTTTCAGCAAAAAAAATGGAGTACAGCTACTGTTCTTCAAGATACGTTAGCAGATTTAAAAAGTAAAAAAGTAACTTTGTTAGCAACCAAAAACGACATCGACACTTTTGAAGATATTAAAGGCATTAGTGTTTTTCAACAATATTTAAAATTATGAGATACATAGAACAAACGGTAAAATATTTAAAAAATAAAGGATTTAAAGCTCCTGAAGTCGGAATTATTTTAGGAACTGGTTTAGGCAAGCTTTTACAAGAAGTAAAAATTATAGAAGAAGTTAGCTATAACCATATTCCCAACTTTCCTACAGCGACCGTAGAATTTCACAAAGGTCATTTAATTTATGGCGAATTAGAAGGCAAAAAAGTAGTGATTATGCAAGGTCGCTTTCATTTATATGAAGGCTACAGTTTACAAGATGTCACTTTCCCAGTAAGGATTATGCACCGTTTGGGAATTAAAAAACTGTTGGTTTCTAATGCGGCGGGGGCTATTAACCCTAAATTTAAAAAAGGGGAAATAATGCTCATTGACGACCATATTAATTTATTGGGTGGTTCTCCTTTAGCCTTTAAAGGCGTTTCTCAATACGGGGAACGTTTTGTAGATATGAGCTGTCCTTACGATCAACAAATGACCCAAAAAATTGAAAGCATCGCCCAAAAACACGATTTAAAATTAAACAAAGGAGTGTATGCTTCTGTCTTAGGACCCCAATTAGAAACCCGGGCAGAATACAGAATGCTTCGAACAATGGGAGCAGATGCTGTTGGAATGAGTACCGTACCGGAAATTATTGTTGCCAATCATTTAAAATTACCGGTGGCTGCCGTTTCTGTATTAACCGATGAAGGTGATCCCGATAATTTACAACCCGTGAATGTAAAAGAGATTATCGCTATGGCAGAACAAGCCGAACCGCAAATGATCATCTTATTTAAAGATTTAATTAGAGAAATTGAAATTTCATGAGCTATTTAGAAACTACCAAAAATGTTTATAAAGAGGCCGCAGAAACGCCCAATGTAGGACTCTGTTGCACGACGAATCCTGTTTGGGAATTGCCGGGTTTAAAAATCCCTAAAATTATGCAGGAGATGAATTATGGTTGTGGAAGCACTGTACATCCCCGTGACTTGGTGAACCAACCCAACATATTGTATGTAGGTGTTGGTGGCGGAATGGAACTCTTACAATTTGCCTATTTCTCCAGACAGAAAAATGGAGTGATTGGAGTAGATGTCGTTGATGAAATGCTCGAAGCGAGTCGAAAAAATTTCAAAGAAGCTGAAGCAACCAATCCGTGGTTCAACTCAGAATTTGTAGAACTAAAAAAAGGTGACGCACTTCATTTACCGGTAGAAGATAATTCAATTGATGTGGCGGCACAAAACTGCTTGTTCAATATTTTTAAAACTGAAGAATTGAAAAAAGCCATTGCAGAAATGTACCGGGTTTTAAAACCTCACGGAAGATTGGTAATGAGCGACCCTATTTGTGAACAACCGATGAATGAAGAACTCCGTAATGACGAACAATTAAGGGCACTTTGCCTAAGCGGAAGCCTACCCATGGCAGAATATGTAAAAATGCTTACCGATGCCGGTTTTGGTACGATTGAAATTAGAGCGAAAAAGCCTTATCGCATTTTAGCCCCTGCCCACTATCCTACCGATGAACTTATTTATATTGAAAGTATAGAAGTAGCAGCCATTAAAGACCCAATGCCTAAAGACGGTCCTTGTGTGTTTACAGGAAAAACAGCTATTTATTACGGACAAGAAGATTTCTTTGACGATAAAAAAGGACACGTTTTATTACAAAACCAACCTTTAGCGGTTTGTGATAAAACAGCTAACGCGCTTCAAAGTTTAAATAGAAAAGATATTTTTATAAGTGAATCTACCTTTCATTATGATGGTGGAGGATGCTGTTAACACAAAAAAACCGCTACCAATTAAGTAGCGGTTTTACTTATTATTATAAAACTACTATCTCGTAATCTCTAAAATTTCAAAAGTCATCGTTCCGTTGGGGACTTTAATATCAGCGGTATCGCCTACTTTTTTTCCTAGCAAACCTTTACCTATGGGAGAATCTACCGAGATTTTTCCCGTTTTTAAATCGGCTTCGCTTTGCGCAACCAATTTATATTTTACTTCGGCACCATTGGTGGTGTTTTTTATCTTTACCGTACTATGAATAAGCACTTTAGAAGTATCTAATTGAGATTCATCAATCACTCTTGCATTCGCTACGACTTCCTCAAGCTTAGAGATTTTCATTTCTAATAATCCTTGCGCTTCCTTAGCGGCATCATATTCTGCATTCTCACTTAAATCACCTTTATCCCGTGCATCTGCAATAGCTTGTGAAGCAGCAGGACGCTCTACATCTTTCAGATGGTTTAATTCATCTTTCAATTTTTTTAATCCTTCTTCAGTATAATAAGATACTTTACTCATAACTTCATCGTTTATATATACAAAAAGAATCCCACGTACCATGGGATTCAACTAAAACAAAGATAATAAATTTTAACAAGCTTAGCAATTATGTTATCTTGCGCCACTAAAATTTTTAAAATGAAAAGTTTACTTGTATTCATGTTTTCCGGATTGATGCTCATAAGCTGTAGTAGTGACGATCACCGACAAAACAACCCCAATCTTCTTAACGTGAATGTAAATTTCATGGTAGATTTAAGCTTACCTCAATATAGTAATCTAAAATTCCCCAGCAATTCGGTGTATGTGGGGCAATATGGCAATGGTGGAATTATTTTAATGAACACCGGAAGTAATTATGTAGCATATGACGCGGCAGACCCTAACCATCCACGAAACGATAGTTGTATTTCGATGGAAGTTGTTGGTGACATTAGATTAAAATGCAGCTGTGAAGGAAATACCTACGATCTTTTTACCGGAAATTTTATTGAAGGAGAAGATTTAGAATATACGCTTTATCCTTATCGAGTGACGGATAATGGCAATGGTACTTTAAGAATAACCAATCGATAATTACTATAAATCTTCCCACCACTTACTTGTTGGGTAATGTTCACCTAACACCACAGGTTCTCCAATTTGAGGAGTGGCTAATTGTATTTTAGAATTTTTAGGGGCCTTTATTAATCGTTGGATGGGTTCTTTCCAAGGATGATGTGCCAATGCAAATTTCGCCCAATGTACCGGAAGAATACATTTAGGCTGAAGGATTTCTGCTATTTTCAATAATTCTTCTGGGAAGCTATGAATGTTAGGCCAGTATTCATCGTATTGACCGCATTCTAAAATGGCTAAATCAAACTTGCCAAACGCATGACCAATTTCTTGAAAATGATTTCCGAAACCAGAATCACCTCCCAAAAATAAACGGTATCCAAACATTTCTAACACATAAGAAGACCAAAGCGAAGTATTCCGTTTTAAGCCTCTTCCTGAAAAATGCCTAGCCGGAGTAGCTGTAATTTGGAATTCTGAAGAAATTTCTGCGCGCTCACCCCAATCCAGTTCTGTTATTTTTTCAGAAGAAATCCCACAGCTTAATAAATCTTTCTTCACGCCTTTTGGCACTATACAGTTCTTGGTTTTCGCTGCTAATTTTTTAAGCGTTTTCTTATCTAAATGATCGTAATGATTATGCGTTTGAATAAGATAATCGATGCTGGGCATCTCTTCTACTCCATAATGATTAGCACCGGCAAAAGCTTTAATCATAAACGAAAATGGTGAAGCATAACCACAAAACACCGGATCTACCAAAATATTGATTTTTCGATATCGAATTAAATAAGAAGAATGCCCAAACCATACGATAGTTGGATGGTGAGCAGGAAGCTTATTCAAGTCTGTTTTCACTATCGGAATTTCTGAACTTGGCTTTATACTTTTTGGCTTTGAAAACTGCTTCTTTAAAATTTTAAAGACAGAAGCTTCTTCAGCCATTTGTGGGGTTTCTTCTATGTTTTGAAACACTCCATCTTTCACTAAAGAAGAAGTAATAGTTGGGTTTTTGGTTATTTTCATGGAATGGTTTTTAAACGCTTCTAAATCCGTTGGGGGTTAATTTTTCATTCTTTTTAAAAAATTTGATGAAGTAAGAAGGATCTTCAAAACCCAAACTCCAAGAAATCTCTGCAATTGTCCAGTTGGTGTGTTTTAACAATGCCCTTGCTTCCAATACAAAGCGTTCGGCAATAAGTGCTGAAGTGGTTTTACCCGTCGCACTTTTTAAAACTTTATTGAGGTAATTATTATGAATGTTTAATTGCTTGGCAAAATCACCGGGAGTCCTTAAATTTATTTTCTGTTGAACAGATTCAATAGGAAACTGGCGTTCTAACAATTCGGAGAACAGGGAAGTAATCCTTTCGGAAGCATTAGAAACGGTTTTTTCTTCATTTTCTAGTTGTGCCGGACGCATTTTTAAGGCTGTATGAATCAATTCAAAAACCAAATTTCGTAATACATCATATTTGTAGGCATATTCAGAATTTATTTCAGTAAACATTTTTTTATAAATCTGTTGAATTTGCTGAAACTCTTCATCATTCAAAGAAAGTATAGGCGTCCCATTAGTTTGAAATAAGGGATAATCTTTAAAATTCCCAAAATCTTCAAAAAACGCTTCAGTAAATACACAAAAAGCCCCGGTTTTATCTTCGGAAAGTGGTTCCCAATTATAAGGAATTTGTGGGTTGGCAAATAACAACATATTATCTTTAACCCTTAAGGTTTTATCTGCATAATGCACCGTATTTTCACCAGAGATAAGACTTATCTTGTAATAATCCTTTCGGCTATAAGGCATCTCTTTAGAGGTTCCGAAATAGTCTTTTAGCTTAAAAACATTAAACTCACCGATCTTTTTAAAAAAATCACTCGGTAAAACCCCCAGTTTTTTTCTATAAAACTCTTCTAAGCTAGTTGTTTTTTCCATCATTATAAATTTAGTCTTAAAGCAAAAACCCACAAAGCAAAATAGTGGGTTTATTGTAAAAGGGAATTAAAAAAACTCTGGTGCATTGTACAGTTTTCCCTTCCAAACCGCCAATTCGAGTAAAAATCGGTTAAGGTTTTTGTATCGAGAATTAGGACTTGAAGCTAAAATTAAGTTCTCGATACAATTTTGCTTCGTTTCACTTCGCAAAATCACTCGAACTGACTAATTTCAATTTATTAATGCATTAAGGATTCATCAATTATAGATTCTGCCCGCCCGAAACTTCTATTCGTTGTCCGTTAATCCATTTTGCCTCTTCGGTACAAAGAAAAGCAACCACTCCTCCAATATCATCCGACTGACCTACTCTCCCCAATGGGATTTGACTACTTACTATTTTATTTACATCTTTATTATCCCTCACTAAACCTCCCCCAAAATCGGTTTCAATGGCTCCGGGAGCAACCACGTTAGAACGAATGCCACGCTTTCCCAATTCTTTTGCCTGATAACGGGTAAGCGATTCAACAGCCGCTTTCATCGCTCCATAAGCACTGTAACCGTGCATGGTAAATCTAGCCAGTCCAGAAGAAATATTTATGATTCCGCCTTCGTTAGCAAGCATAGGCAATAATTGCTGTGTTAGAAAGAAAACGCCTTTCAAGTGAATATTAACAAGTTTATCAAACGTAGCTTCAGAAGTTTCTGCAAAAGCTTCATTGATACCTATTCCGGCGTTATTGACTAAAAAGTCTATTTTTTTAACTTTAAATACTTCAGAAAGCACCCTTTGCAGTTCTTCTTGAAAGTTCAAGAAGTTGGATGTATTGGAAGTATCTAATTGCAAGGCTACCGCTCTTTGACCTTTATCTTTTATTGCTGAAACCACTTGATGGGCTTCTTCTTTATTCTGATGATAGGTAAGGATAACATCTAAACCTTTTTCGGCTACTTTTAAAGCCATATTTTTTCCTAATCCTCGACTTCCTCCGGTAATTAAAACTAATTTGTGATTCATCTTTTTCTTCTTTTTTGATTACAGGACAAAAGTAGGATTGGAACCCTCGTTGAGTATAGTGCTATTCAAACCAAGCATGGTAAAATTCAAACAAAAAAGGCTTTCCGTTTCCGGAAAGCCCTTCAATTGAATGGTTAGTTAGTTAGTTCAATTTAAAATTTTAAGGTAATGCCTGCTAAAAAGTTTATTGTAGCTTGAGGATAATATATAATATACTCACTGCTATAGAAGTTTCCATTAGAAATATAATTGACATCAAAAATATTATTGACTAAACCTGTAAATACGACTTCTTTAAAAAGGGGAGCTTTATCCCAAACATACTGTACATTGAAATCGTTCACAAAATAAGATTCCAGCTTAGAAGCTTTTAATTCCAAGTTGGTCATATATTGTTCTCCTACGTATTTAGATAACCAATTAAGTTGAAGATTTCTTGCGGGAGAAATTCGAATTATATTTCCTGCTATAATGTTAGGAGAATAAGCAATATCGGTATCACCAAGGTTTTGTTGAATATCATCATCAAAACCAACAAAATCTTTGTTCTTATTCTGGCTAACTGCTATATTTGGTCTCAAGGACAACCAATCGTTTACTTGAATATTGGCATCTACTTCCAATCCTAACCGATAGCTTTTACCACTATTTTTTCTAATCGCCGCTCCTTCTTCATCAATTTCCCCGGTCAACACCAATTGGTCTTTATAATTCATAAAGTATAAATTGGTATTTACTTGCGTTTTTCCTGATTTAAAACGCCAACCCAATTCATAATCTACCAAGCGCTCTTCCGTGGGCTCATTTTCACCATTCTTAAAAGCATCTTCATAATCTGAACGTGAAGGTTCACGATGAGCTACTGCTACCGATCCATACAACTGATTTTCTTCATTGAACTGAAACGTAAACCCTCCTTTAGGATTGAAGAAACTGAAGTTAGCATCGATAGGAAAATCAGGGAGTTCTTGTGTGGGCCCATTCCCTTCATAATTAATGGTTCTTATTTGTAAATCTCCATAAACCGCCAATTGATCTGTTAAAGAAACTGTTGCTTTGGTGTACAAATTAAAATCTGTCTTTACCGCATTGTTTTCGTAAAACGGCTCATAAGGATCGTTATTTCTTGCAAACCTAGTGTAAATTACTTCTCCAAAGTGATCGCCATCATAACGGTTCCAACCACCGCCAACAATAGCATCTACTGTATTATTTTGGTAGTTTACGCTAAAAGTAGTTCCGTAAAAATGATTATCTAACCAACTCGTGTTTACTAAATCTGATTTTGTTACTTCTTCCCCATTCGCCATAAACGGTTCTAGACCAAAGTTGGTTAAAACTCTATCTACTTCATATTCTTCATAATAACCTTTTCCTCGTGTATAATGAAAAGCCAAATTAGAAGACCAGTTTTTATTGTATTTCTGATTCCATAAAAGCTGATAATGATCTTGTTGGTAATTATCGGTTTGATTATTATAAAACTTCACATTTCCATTTTCATCAGTGTACCTTCCGGCAGGATTATAAGTTCTCCCAAGCGAATCAATTTCTTGTTGAGTTACTCCATACCAAGCTTGATAAGTTCGTTCTTTACCTCCAAACATAATGGCTTTTACGAGGGTTCCATCGTTTACATAGCTTCCTTGTAAGAAGTACGATTTTAAGTCTGACTCAGCACGATCAATATACCCATCACTTTTAATTTGTGAAGCACGCCCGGCAAATTCCCAATGATCATTAAATAATCCTGTACTAAATTTTACCGTATGTTTATGCGTATTGTAAGACCCGTAACTATTGGCCACTTCTGCATAAGCTTCTTCGCTATACCGGTCGGTTAAAATATTAATACTGGCCCCAAAAGCTCCGGCTCCATTAGTTGAAGTCCCTACTCCCCGTTGTAGTTGTATATTTTCTGTGGAGGAAGCAAAATCTCCCATATTTACCCAAAAAGTTCCTTGACTTTCAGCATCGTTTATCGGAATCCCATTTACGGTTACATTGGTTCGTGTCGCATCACTACCACGTACCCTGATTCCGGTATAACCTACACCATTTCCAGCATCGGTAGTGGTAACTACCGAAGGCAAATAATTCATTAAAACAGGAATATCTTGCCCGAGGTTACGTTCTTCAATTTCTTCATTGGTTAAATTGCTATAGGTAATGGGCGAATCGGCATCTACCCGAATGGAAGAAAGAAAGACTTCCTCTAAACTCTCGTGTGTTCCTGTAAGATCTACATCTAAAGTTTGATCTCCGGTCAGTTCGACTTCTACTGTTTTTTGATTTCCGTAGCTAAAAATAAGCGTGTAATTCCCTTCTTCTAATGCTAAAGAATAAAATCCGTTAAAGTCCGTCGTTGTTGCTTTACTGCTGTTTTTCACCGTGATATTGGCGCCAGGTAAAGCCGTGTTGTTTAAAATAACTGTACCGCTAAGTGTGTAGGTTTCTTGTGCGATACCGAGTAGGCTTATAAAGCAAAAGCCTACTAAAAATAATACATTTTTCATCCGTAATTTGTTTTACGAATAAAAGGGGCGATTATTCTTAGGTTTTAGATTAAATTATAAAATAAAAAATCCTGAAAAAACTTCTACCATATAAAGTTTATTCAGGAGTAACATACGATTGTTGAAAGACCGCTAGCAAGTCTTTCTTGTCCCTTGGCAGCATTACCTGCCCAGGTTCATCGGGTATGATCTCAGCCACAATGGCACCCCTTTGAGATTTGCAGCAAACTTAGGAGTTAATTTTTAATTTACAATAATTTTAAGGCGTTTTTATTTCTCGAGCCAGTATTTTTGAATTTATGGTGAAAAACACTAAAAAATCGATAACTTTTAAAGTCCTTCTAGGATATATTTTGCTTACGGTTTTTGCCGGGATTACGATATGGTTTATTTATGGTAAAATTGAAACCCTTACCAAAACAAATAAAGTAGGAAGTATCAATAACCAGCGGTTATTTTTAATTAGTGAAGCGGTCACCAATTTATATACTGCAGAAGGGATTAGCCGAAATATTATCCAGAATAAAAAATCAGAAAAGATAAGTGATTTCAATGCGCAACTCGACACCATTGGAGTACTCATCGATTCGTTAAAGCAAACCTATCCTTCCCAAACTGAGACAAAGGAAAGTTTGGATAGCATCCAGCAATTACTTTTGCTGAAGAAAGAAAACTTATTAGATCTGTTGGCGCTTCGTAAAGAACAAGGAAGTGAAAACTATTACGATCGGGTGTTAAATGAACTGGAAAAAACCAATTATATTTTTGAGGATGATAATTACGAAGAACGACTAAAAGAATACAAACCCCACGTTCGGGAAGTTTTGGTGAAGTATTTGGAATATGCCAAAAAAGACAATGCCAACCGACTTACCCAGCAATCGGCCGATTCGTTAATCAATACGATGAAACAGGTGCTGAGCCGTTTGGAAAATGAAGAAATTGAGTATCAAAATTCGGTGATTTCCAAAGAAAATGAACTGCTGGAAAACGATAGAAATCTAACGGCACAATTAAGAAAACTACGTTCACAAATTGAACAGGAAGAAGTTCAGAAATCGGTATTACAAGTAGCTCAATCTCAAGAAGCGTTAGAAGACACCTCTAATCTAATGATTGTTTTGGGAGTAGCTTGCATACTTACCATTTTGCTTTTTGTAGTTCTAATTCTAAAAGACACCAACCGTAGCCAACTTTACCGTAGCGAATTGGAAAAAGCCAAAGCTTATGCCGAACTTTTATTAAAACGTCGCGAACAGTTTATGGCTACCGTAACACACGATTTACGTTCGCCATTAACGACCATTACCGGCTATTCTGATTTGCTATATAAAACGGATTTATCTGAAAAACAGTCGCATTACTTAGAAAAACTTCAGAAATCTTCCGGTTATATTTTACATTTGGTAAACGACTTATTGGACTTTTCTAAACTGGAAGCCGGAAAAATGCAGGTTGAAAAGCTTCCATTTACGCCTAAAAATTTAATTAAAGACAGTATTGACGGCGTCATTCCTTCAGAAGATCCTAAAAATTTAGAAATACAACTGAAGTTAGAAGATTCATTTGAAAATTCTTATTTGAGTGATCCTTTTAGAATTCAACAGATCTTAACTAATTTACTGGGAAATGCATACAAATTCACTCAAGAGGGGAGTATAAAAATCGCTGGGGTTTTAGATACTTCTTCTATTAAAACCAATAAATTAAAAATTACCATAGAAGACACAGGAATCGGAATTTCTAAAGAACAAGAGCAACGCATTTTTGAAGAATTTTCGCAAGCCAAAGCTTCTATTGAAAAACAATATGGTGGTTCTGGTTTAGGTTTGGCCATTACCAAAAAACTAGTGAATTTATTAGACGGAGAGATTTACCTAGAAAGCAACCCCGGTCAAGGAAGTAAGTTTACGGTATTTATTCCGGTGGAAAATGCCAAATATACTTCGACGAAAGAAAATGCTAAAGAAGTAAAGATTTTAGACACGAAAGGGAAAAAACTGTTTATTCTGGACGACGAACTTACCCAATTGGCACTTACGGGAGAAATCGTGAAACAAGCCGGTTTTGAGATTATGGCTACAGAAAAACCTGAAGAAGCTTTACGTCTTCTCAAAAATGGTGCTTTTGATTTGATTCTTTCTGATATTCAAATGCCAAAAATGAATGGATTTGAATTGATCAGGAAACTGAAAAAAGATAAAAAATTAAAACATATCCCGGTAATTGCACTTTCCGGAAGAACAGAAATTAGTCAGCGTGTTTATACCGAAAAAGGCTTTGAAACCAATGTGATTAAACCTTACGAAGCAGGAGAATTGCTTATTAAAATCGCCAAGGTTTTAGACTTGCCTTATGAAGAATTTAGTAGAAAAGCCACCTCAAAAAAGCCTGAAAGAGAAAATACCTCCAAATTGTATGACTTGCAAGATTTAAGGGTCTTTTCTGATGGCGACGAAGAATCCTTAACGATATTGCTTCAAACTTTTATAGAAAATTCTACAAAAAATTGTGAAGATTTACAGAAGGCTTCGGAAGAAAAAGACACTCAGCAAATTGCTTTCGTAGCCCATAAAATGCTACCGATGTTCCGGCAATTAAAAGCAAAAAATGTTATCCCCATTGTCGAAAAACTAGAACAACAACACGAATTACAACTCCGCTTAAAAGAGGTATTAGCACTCGTCAAAAAAGCGATTGTGGAAGTTAAAAAGTTATTGGAAGCTTTACAGAGTGAGATTAAAGCTTGATATCGTATTGCTTCAATTTATTATATAGCGTTTTTCTATCGATATTTAAGATTCTGGCAGCTTTACTTTTGTTACCATCAGCTTCCTCCAGTGCATCTAAAATGAGTTCTTGTTCATTTTTGTTTTTAAATAAACTATAACTTTCTTTTTCGGTGGTTGCTATATGCATTTGGTTTGGTAAAACTTCGGTGGTAATCAATTTATCTTGCGCCAATAAAACCGAACGCTTTATCGTGTTTTGCATTTCCCGTAAATTTCCCGGCCAAGCATAGGTGGTAAATAATTCTAGCACATCATCAGAAAAACCTACAATCTCTTTTTCTAATTCTTCATTGGCTTTTTCCAAGAAATGATTGGCAAAAAGCATCAAGTCTTCTTTTCGTTTTTTAAGCGCTGGCACCTGAATACTGAATTCATTTAAACGGTGATAAAGATCTTCGCGGAAATCGCCATTTTCAACCGCTTTCTTTAAATCTTCATTAGTTGCAGCAATTACCCGAATATCTACCTTGATCTCCTCATTACTCCCGACGGGTTTTATTTTTCGTTCTTGTAATGCCCGAAGCAATTGAACTTGCAAATCGTAATTAAGATTTCCTATTTCATCTAAAAACAAAGTTCCTTTATTGGCCGCTTGAAAATGCCCGGTTTTATCGTTTACCGCTCCTGTAAATGAACCTTTGATATGACCAAAAAATTCACTCGAGGCAATTTCTTTAGGTATCGCTCCACAATCTACCGCCACAAATGTTTCATTGGCACGTTTACTCTGATCGTGAATATTCTTGGCGACGTACTCTTTTCCAGTACCACTATCTCCAATAATCAATACCGACATATTGGTGGGGGCCACCAATTTAATATAATCGTTCAATTTTTTAGAAGCATCACTTACCCCACCCACATAACTCGTAGTATCTTGAGGGGTAATTTCTTTTCGTGTAGATTTAGTACCGGTTTGCTTTTGTTGCATTTCCTCTTTACCCGACAATGCTTTCTGAATAGTTTCCAGCATTTTTTCAGGGTTAATAGGTTTGGATATATAATCGAAAGCTCCCGTTTTTATAGCATCTACCGCAAGGTTCACTTCAGCATAACCCGTCATTAAAATTACTTTGGTTTTCGGGAATTTATCGGTAACCGTTTTTAGAATGGTGTTTCCGTCTTTATCGGGAAGTCGTACATCGGCTAAAATAATATCGTAGAAACTTTCATTTATTTTTGTCATTGCATCGTTTCCTGTATGGGAAACGCTAACTTGAAACCCTTTTTTTGATAAAAAAGTCTCCAACATTTTGCAAAATGCTACATCGTCTTCTACTATTAAAACTCTAGCCATAAAGATTGCTTATTGCACAAAATTAGAAAATATGACGGCTTGCCTGTGTAAAATAATCATAAAAAAAGAGGTCAACCTAAATTGACCTCTTCTAAGGGCAGTAAAAAATTACTGTTGGGTAACCTCGTTAATGATATAAATAAACAAATAACTTCCCTATAGTTAGTTTTCAACAAAGTCTAAAAGATCACGCTTAACCATCGTTGAAAAATATCATTTTTGGTTACCAAAAAAATTAATTCTTAAAAATTACTATGCTTCTTTACTGCCCCCTATCTTAAACAAACGCCAATCCATTTAAGAAGTTCATGATTGCTTTTATAATTATTAGGCGGAAGGTTTTATCCACTTTCCTTCGACACTCGCATAAACGGTTTTTGGAGTGCTTTCTGTACCGGTTTTTATTTCCAATTTATATTCGTCCTTACTATTTTTATAAGCTTTGGTAATTTTAGCTCCTTTAAAGTCACTAGCTACTGCCGCCACTATGGGAGCAGGAACCTGACTTACATCTACAGGTTGAAAAGTTTCCTGTTCTTTGCTTTCTTCGCTCATTATTTCAACGCTATTCTCTTTGCCCTTTTCTTGAGCTTTTATGCTTGATATTGCACATAAACCTAAGATCGCACAACAAGTGATTAACTTTTTCATCTTTTAAATATTTATCGTTTCTTTTAGTTAGATTGAAATAGTTATGCCATTTAAAATTTTATGAATGAAAAAACTCAAAAGACACTTATTTTCAACCCCTTAAACCTTATTTAGCAAAATTTTATTGGAAATACCGAAACTGTAGAAAACAAAAAAACCACAATAGCCCTGTGGATTTTTTACACATTTTTAATAAAAAAGCAGACTTTTAATTTCAATAAAATCACACATTACATCAGGCATGTAATCATGGCTTTCAAAATCACTTAAGCGGATTTTTTCGATTGGCTTTCTTTTCAGATTGAATTCGTTTATCTTTTAAACGTTGTATTTTTGACCTTCGAGAAGGCTTGGTCTTTTTTCTTTTCTTCGGAATTTTCAAAGCATCTTCCAACACCTTAAAGAAACGCTTCACCAATATTTCTTTGTTTTTATGCTGACTTCGGGTATGGTCTGAACTTAATTGAAGGACTTTATCTTTTGTTAATCTGTTATTGAGTTTCCAATGCAATCGTTCTTTTTGCTCTTCAGTAAAAACCTCAGAATCGGTTAAACTCCAATTTAAAACCACTTTTGTACTGGTTTTATTGGCATGTTGCCCACCGGGCCCCGAACTTAAAACTGCTTTAAAATCTGCTTCGTTTAGCAACTCTTCCTTACTACCCAACATTAAACTCACTGGTTTTCATTTAATAAATTAACTACATTTTTTACAAAGTTAAAGGTAATTATTGTAACTTATATAATCGTGGATATTCCAATTCAATAGCCATTTGAGCACTATCAATAATTTGCAAAAGAAATATTCGCTTTATCACCCCAGAGAGGCTGATTCTCAAAAATTTTCCAGAACCAAAAAAATAATCCCACGCATTATCTAGAGATCTATAGGTTTCCTAACGCGTAGTGTAGCTTTTAAAATCAAAACCTACCTATTCTATTAGCACAAACAAAAAAAGCACCCCATATGATATAGAGGGTGCTTTAAATACCATCCCACACAGCACCAAAAGGTCCTGTAAGGTTGTTATAACAGGGCTGTTTTAATTGATCACAATAAATTCACTTCGCCTGTTGAGCTGATGTTCCGCCTCGCTA